>NZ_BACI01000095.1 GCF_000225505.1 Gordonia alkanivorans NBRC 16433
AAAGCGAGGTCGGCGCCGTCGGCCGCGGCCTTGGCCAGGCCTGCCACCAGCCCGCCCAGCGGGCCGGCCCCTTCCTGCTCATCGGTCACCCAGTGCACCCTGGACCGGTCGATGCCGGGTGCCGCGCGGTCCCGGATGTCGTCGATGCCGCGGAAGGCCGCCGACGTCGCACCGGCCACGACGAGCACCGGATCGCACCGTTGCGCGACGACCCGCACCACGCGGGCGAGCATCGGCTCACCCTCCCAGTCCAGTGCCGCCTTGTCGCTGCCCATCCGCCGCGAACGCCCGCCGGCCAGAACGATCGCCGCCAGTTTCGAACCGTCTGATCCCGTGTCTTGAGTCACAACACCCAGTGTGCGTGATCCATCACCTCGACGAGGCAAGATGGACATCATGAGCCATACCCCCGATGGTGGCCCCCGCGTCGACGAGCCCACCGATGTCCACCGCAAGCATGTGAAGACCTGGGCCGCCGGCGTACCCGCGGTGGCCGTGGCGCTCAAGCGCGGACTCGAGCAGATGGGCCCGGTGCGGACCGTGCAGACGCTCGTCAAACTCAACCAGCGCGACGGATTCGACTGTCCCGGCTGCGCCTGGCCGGAGACCCCCGGCCACCGCAAACACGCCGAGTTCTGCGAGAACGGCGCGAAGGCCGTCGCCGAGGAGGCCACCAAGCGCTCGGTGACCCCCGAGTTCTTCGCCGCCCACAGCGTCGAGGACCTCGCCACCCGCAGCGGCTACTGGCTCTCGCAGCAGGGCCGGCTGGCGCATCCGATGTATCTCGCCCCCGGCGACACCCACTACCGCCCGGTGAGCTGGGACGACGCCAACCGCATCATCGCCGACGAGTTCGCCGCGATGGCCTCCCCCGACGAGGCCGTCTTCTACACCTCCGGGCGGACCAGCAACGAGGCCGCCTTCGTCTACCAGCTGCTCGCACGCAGCCTCGGGACCAACAACCTCCCCGACTGCTCGAACATGTGCCACGAATCGTCGGGCGCCGCGCTCGGTACGTCCATCGGCATCGGCAAGGGGTCGGTGACCGTTCCCGACCTCGAGGCCGCCGACCTCATCCTCATCGCCGGCCAGAATCCCGGCACCAACCATCCACGGATGCTGGCCACCCTCGAGAAGGCCAAGAACAACGGGGCGCGGATCGTCGCGATCAACCCGCTGCCCGAGGCGGGCCTGATGCGGTTCAAGGACCCGCAGAAGATCGGCGGCGTCATCGGTGAGGGCACCAAACTCGCCGACGACTACCTCCAGGTCCGGCTCGGCTCGGACATGGCCCTGTTCCGGGGCGTCGCCCGACTGCTACGCGACGCCGAGCAGGCGAACCCCGGCACCGTCTTCGACCACGAGTTCCTCACCGGGTCGTGCGCCGGCACCGAGGACTACCTCGCCCTGCTCGACGACGTCGACATCGACGAGGTCGCCGCCATCACGGGACTGACGAGAGCCCAGATCGTCGACCTCGCCGACGCCGTACGGACCTCGCAGCGCATCGTGCTGTGCTGGGCGATGGGACTCACCCAGCACCGTCACGCGGTCGCGACGATCGCCGAGGGCACCAATGTGCTGTTGCTGCGCGGGATGATCGGCAAGGTCGGGGCCGGACTGTGCCCGGTGCGAGGCCATTCCAACGTCCAGGGCGACCGCACGATGGGCATCTTCGAGAAGATGCCCGAATCCTTCCTCGCCGCACAGGATGCCGAGTTCGGGATCGTCAGCCCGCGCGAGCACGGGTACGACACCGTCGCGGCGATCAACGCGATGGCCGCGGGCAAGGTGCGGGTCTTCATGGGGATGGGCGGCAACTTCGTCTCCGCCACCCCCGACACCGAGGCCACCGCAGACGCGCTGCGTCGCTGCGCCCTGACCGTGCAGGTGTCGACCAAGCTCAACGAATCGCATACCGTCACCGGTCGCGCGGCGCTCATCCTGCCGACGCTCGGACGGACCGACCGGGACGTCATCAACGGTGTGGCCCAACGTGTCTCGGTCGAGGACTCGATGTCGGTGGTGCACCTGTCCCGGGGCTCGCTGCCGCCGGTGTCGGCCGACCTGCGCAGCGAGGTCGCCATCGTCTGCGACCTGGCCACCGCCGCCCTCGGCGCCGATCATCCGGTTCCGTGGCAGGAACTCAAGGGGAACTACGACGCGATCCGCGATCGCATCGAACGGGTGATCCCGGGGTTCGAGGACTTCAACATCCGTGTCCGGCGCAGCGACGGTTTCGTCCTGCCGCATCCACCCCGCGACGACCGGACCTTCGACACCCCGAACGGCAAGGCCAACTTCGCGACGTATCCGCTCGAATGGGTGCACATCCCGGAGGGGCGTCTCATCCTGCAGACGCTGCGCAGCCACGATCAGTACAACACCACCGTCTACGGCCACGACGACCGCTACCGCGGGATCAAGGGCAACCGGCATGTGGTCATGGTCAGTCCCGCGGACCTCTCCGCACTCGGACTGCACGACGGCCAGCGCGTGGACATCGTGTCGGAGTTCGAGGGCGAGAACGGCCTCGAAGAGCGTCGCGTGCGCGGCTTCGAGATCGTCGCGTACGACACCCCGCAGGGCAACGCGGCCGCCTATTACCCGGAGACCAACCCGCTGGTGCCGCTGGGCTCGGTGGCGAAGGAATCCAACACCCCGGTGTCCAAGGCCGTGGTCATCCGGCTCGAACCGGCCTGACCCGCCGGACCTCAGGCGAGAGAACAGAATCCCCGCCCGGCGATCCGGGCGGGGATTCTCGTCGTCTACGAAGAGATCGCGTCAGGCGGTCTTGTCGCGGCGCTCGTCGTTCGAGGCCTTGCGCGGCACGATGGTCGGCAACACGTTGTCGCGCACCGTCTCACCGGTGACGACGACCTTCTCGACGTCGTCGCGGCTCGGGATGTCGTACATGACCGGCAGAAGTACCTCTTCCATGATGGCGCGCAGACCACGAGCACCGGTGCCGCGATGGATCGCCTGGTCGGCGACCGCCTCGAGGGCGTCCTGGGTGAACTCGAGTTCGACGTTGTCCATGTCGAACAGGCGGGTGTACTGCTTCACCAGTGCGTTCTTCGGCTCCGACAGGATGCTCACCAGCGAGTCCTTGTCGAGGTTGGTGACCGAGGCGACGACCGGCAGACGGCCGATGAACTCGGGGATCAGCCCGAACTTGATCAGGTCCTCCGGCATGACGTCGGCAAACTGATCGGTGGTGTCGACCTCGTCCTTGCTCGCCACATCGTTGCCGAACCCCAAGCCGCGCTTGCCGATTCGCTCGGACACGATCTTCTCGAGACCCGCGAACGCACCCGCCACGATGAACAGCACGTTGGTGGTGTCGATCTGGATGAATTCCTGATGCGGGTGCTTGCGACCGCCCTGCGGCGGCACCGATGCCTGAGTGCCCTCGAGGATCTTCAGCAGCGCCTGCTGCACGCCCTCACCGGACACGTCCCGAGTGATCGACGGGTTCTCGCTCTTGCGGGCGATCTTGTCGACCTCGTCGATGTAGATGATGCCGGTCTCGGCGCGCTTGACGTCGTAGTCGGCGGCCTGGATCAGCTTCAGCAGGATGTTCTCGACATCCTCACCCACGTAGCCGGCCTCGGTGAGGGCGGTGGCGTCGGCGATGGCGAACGGCACGTTCAGCATCTTGGCCAGCGTCTGCGCGAGGTACGTCTTGCCACAACCGGTCGGGCCGAGCATGAGGATGTTCGACTTCATCAGTTCGACGGTCTCACCCGTGCGGGAGTCCTTCTTCTCCCCCGCCTGGATGCGCTTGTAGTGGTTGTAGACGGCCACCGCGAGCGTGCGCTTGGCCGTGTCCTGACCGATGACGTACTTCTCGAGGAAGTCGCGGATCTCCGCGGGCTTCGGGAGTTCGTCGAGTTTCACGTCGCCGTTCTCGGCGAGCTCCTCCTCGATGATCTCGTTGCACAGGTCGATGCACTCATCGCAGATGTACACGCCTGGGCCGGCGATGAGCTTCTTCACCTGCTTCTGACTCTTCCCGCAGAAAGAGCACTTGAGCAGGTCGCCACCGTCTCCGATTCGTGCCATCTCGCGTAGTACCTACTTCCTCGTTGCCGGACTGTCGTCGTGGTCCGTCGCGTCGCGCGCAGTCGGGCACGGATGATCTGACGACCTCCGAATGCCCAGTAACCCGACGGTACCCGCGCACCGCTCGAACTTCGACCGATAAGGCCAAATGTCGCGACAGAAAATCCCCGCGACTTCTGTGCTGGTTGTGGGTTGTCGCTAGGACTTCTTCATCGACTTCTTGCGGTATTCGAAGACCTCGTCGATGATTCCGTATTCCTTGGCCGCGTGAGCGGTCAGGATGTTGTCGCGATCGGTGTCCTTGCGGATCTTCGCCTTGTCCTGGCCGGTGTGATTGGACAGGATCTCGTCGAGCCGGTCGCGGATGCGCTCGATCTCGGCGGCCTGGATCTCGAGGTCGGAGACCTGACCCTGGTAGGCACCGCCGGTGCGCGGCTGGTGGATCAGCACGGTCGCGTTCGGCAGGGCCGCACGCTTACCCGGGGTTCCACCGGCGAGCAGGATCGCCGCGGCCGAGGCCGCCTCGCCGAGGCACACGGTCACGATGTCGCAGTGGACGTACTGCATCGTGTCGTAGATGGCGAGCATGTCGGGCACGCTGCCGCCGGGCGAGTTGATGTACATGGTGATGTCGCGATCCGGGTCCTGCGATTCGAGGACGAGCAGCTGCGCCATCACATCGTTGGACACGACCTGGTCGATCGGCGTACCGACGAAGACGATGCGCTCCTCGAACAGCTTGGCGTACGGATCGTACTGGCGCTGACCGTTGGGGGTGTGCTCGATGAACGACGGCAGGATGTAGCGCGCCTCGATGTTCTTGAGCGCCAACGCCGACGCGGGGATACCGGCGGCGACCTCGGCGGGCATGCCGTCCAGGGAAAGGGAGTTGGTCATCTGTTGCTCCAAATGAGTAGGTGTGGCTCGAGGGTGGCTGGGTCGCGCGATCGACCGGGTCACTGACCCGGACGCGAGATCACCTTGTCGACGAAGCCGTACTCCTTGGCCTCTTCTGCGGTGAACCACTTGTCGCGATCCGCGTCGGCCTCGATCTTCTCGAGCGGCTGACCGCTGAACTCGGCGTTGAGCTTGTTCATCTCTTTCTTGGTGAGCGCGAACTGCTCGGCCTGGATGGCGATGTCGGCCGCGGTGCCGCCGATACCCGCCGACGGCTGGTGCATCATGATCCGCGCGTGCGGCAGGGCATGGCGCTTGCCCTTGGTGCCGGCCGCGAGGAGGAACTGGCCCATGGATGCCGCCATGCCCATCGCGTAGGTGGCGACGTCGCACTCGGCGAGTTGCATGGTGTCGAAGATGGCCATGCCCGCGGTGACCGAGCCACCAGGCGAGTTGATGTAGAGGTGGATGTCCTTGGTGGGGTCCTCGGCGGCGAGCAGCAGGATCTGTGCGCACAGCCGGTTGGCGATGTCATCGTCGACCTGGGTGCCCAGGAAGATGATGCGTTCGCGCAGCAGACGCTCGAACACCGAATCGGTCAGGTTCAACCCAGCCACACCCGAACTCATCGAGGGTGTGTGGATGGTCGGCTCACTCACGGGTTCCTACCTTTGCCTTGTTGTCATGACCTGTGCGCGCCGTCTCGGGCGTCGCACATGTTCTCTTCTCTGATGGCGTCCTCACCGACACTAACCAATCCACACCCACCGGCACTCCCGAGGACACGTCTATTCGCTGAGAGCAGAACGGGTCGTCACAGTGAACGGCGAATGCAGAACGGTGCACCCGACGCCGATCGCCGGCCCCCGCGAACGGGGACCGGCGATCGGTGATGCGTGGTGAGGTTCCGGGTCGACTCAGTTGTCGGCGTCGGCCGCCTCGTCCGACTCGGCGTCCTCGTCGTTGCCGCCGAAGAACTCGGCGGTGTCGACGGTCGCGCCCTTGGTGTCGGTGACGGTGAACTCGCCGACGATGCCGGCCAGCGACTTGCCGCGACGGACGTCGGCGTAGACCGCGCCGACCTGGTTGGCCTGGGTCAGCTGCTGGATGAACTCCTGCGGCTGCATGCCGTAGCGCTGCGCGGTGAAGATGATCTGCTGGGTCAGCTCGTCCTGGCTGACCTCGGTCTCCTGCTGATCGGCGATCGCGTCGAGGAGCAGCTGCTGCTTGACCGACTTCTCGGCCTCCTCGCGCGCCTCGGCGTCCCACTCCTCGCGGGTCTTGCCCTGCGCCTCGAGGAACTTCGCGACCTGCTCGTCGTCATGACCGAGAGCGTGGATGATCTGGTGCTGCTGACCCTCGATCTCCTCGGCGACGACCTTCTCCGGCAACGGGACATCGACGGTCTCGATCAGCTTCTCGAGCACGGCGTCGCGGATCTTGTTGGCCTGCTCGAGCTTCGCCGACTGCTCGACGCGCTCGGCCAGGCTCGCACGCAGCTCCTCGACGGTGTCGAACTCGCTGGCCATCTGGGCGAACTCGTCGTCGACCTCGGGGAGCTCGCGCTCCTTGACCGACTGCACGGTGACCTTGACCAGTGCCTCGTCACCGGCGTGGTCGCCGGCGACGAGCTTGGTGGTGAACTCCTTGCTCTCGCCGGCCTTCAGGCCGATGAGGGCATCGTCGAGTCCGTCGATGAGCTGGCCGGAGCCGACCTCGTGGGACAGGCCCTCGGTGGTGGCCTCCTCGACGGGCTCGCCGTCGACGGTGGCCTCGAGGTCGATCGACACGAAGTCGCCGTTCTCGATGCCGCGCTCGACACCCTTGAGGGTGCCGAAGCGGGCCCGCAGGCCCTCGAGCTGCTCGTCGACGGCGGCCTCGTCGATCTCGATGGCGTCGACCTCGACCGAGAGGGTCGAGTAGTCGGGCAGGGTGATCTCCGGGCGGACGTCGACCTCGGCGGTGAAGGTGACGGACTCGCCGTACTTCAGCTCCGACAGATCGATCTCCGGCTGGCCGATGGCCTTGGTCTCGGTTTCGGCGACGGCCTCCGAGTACTTGGCGGGGATGGCGTCGTTGACGACCTGCGCCAGGACCGAGTCGCGACCGACGCGGGCCTCGATCAGCTTGGCGGGCGCCTTGCCCGGACGGAAGCCGGGGATCCGGATCTGCTGGGCCAACGACCGGTATGCCCGGTCGAAGTCTGCGGACAGCTCCTCGAACGGGACCTCGACATTGAGCTTCACTCGGGTCGGGGTGAGTTGCTCGACAGTGCTCTTCACGCCTACTGCTCCTTATATCTGCGGTGGTGATGAAAGTTCGGTTTCGGGTGGTGTGCCCCCGTGACCCACACGGCCACAATCGACAAGTCGGGATGACAGGATTTGAACCTGCGACCCTCCGCTCCCAAAGCGGATGCGCTACCAAGCTGCGCCACATCCCGCGGTCCTGCGCACGCGGTGGAGGCCTCACGGCCGACCGCGCATCAGGGCCAACAGAAGATAGTACGTGGCGCCTGTTGCGACGCGACCAACGGGTGCCGGACGCAGCGCCACCCATCCCGATTTAGAAATCCGGCGCGCCGCCATGTACAGTCACTCATCGCACGCGGGTGTAGCTCAATGGTAGAGCCCTAGTCTTCCAAACTAGCTACGCGGGTTCGATTCCCGTCACCCGCTCCACCACAGTCCTCGATCCCGGTCGAGGACACGACCCGACCCTGGTCCGTCGAAAGACGAACGGACCAGGGTCGTTTCGTTTCTCCGGCCGGTCAGCTACCGCGGATCACGGCAGACCTCAGAATTCGAAGAACGGGAAGCCGTCGCCGAACTCGTAGAAGTCGTACGGATAGTCGTAGAACGGCGGGAGTTCCGGCAGTGGCGGTGTCGTCGGGGTTTCCTTCAGCGGACCGTTCTCCCCCGGACCCGTCGAGATGACGGGTGGCGGACACGGAGCTGTCTGCCCGTTGGCGATGGGCATCGTGCATGGTGCGTCGGCGCTCGCAAGTGCCGCGCCACCGAAAAGCCCGGCGGTGGCGGTGGCGACAGCGAACGTCAAGGTGGTCAAGGGTCGGTTCATTGCTCTCGGTCTTCCATTCGCAGACGTCAGCACCCCCCTCCGCGCGGAAATGTCTCCCGACCTGCGTGCACTCTCGTGCACGCGCCCTCTCCTTCCCGGGTGCCGACATATACGTTCCTCCGCCCGGCAGCCATGTTTGAGCAGTTCGCGAAGCCGAAACCTAGCTGTGACCCACGACACACTCGCGTAGGGTGGGTGCATGCCCTCTTCACACACGAAAACCCAGCGAAAGTGTCAGACCTGCGGCGCGCCGCTCTATATACGCAGGGACGTCACCGAATCCGAGACGGGACTCGAACGCGTCGACGTCATGCTCGTCTGTCGCGACGAGGCATGTGCGCAGCCCGTGCGACACGTGCGCACGGAGCACCCGCAACCTGCCTGATCCCCGACGCCCCAGTGGGACAACCGATCCTGTTGACATCGCCACAACTGGGGCGATGATGTACGCCAATGAGATGATCGGCGCAGTATGTCATCCGAGTGTGACTACCGTCACACGAGCTATGGTCGATGCGTTCACCACGGCTTTTTGCCAGCTCGCACCCCCCGTTCGCGATCGTGGCGCCGATGAGACGTCCGCACTCCTTGGCCGCTAGACAACGGTTGTGTAACGATGGATTAGCGCTTTCAGATGTAATGCGCGAGATATTCATCGAACCGAAGGTACGACTAGTGCAGACCAACAAAGTGCCGACCTCGCGGTCTCGTCGACGCTCCACTCGACGCCTCAGCGGGATCGTCGTCGGCGTCCTGGCCATGGCTCTCGCCCTCCCCGGCGTTGCGAACGCTGCACCCGTCACCGTGATCCCGGGCCTGCCGCCGGTCGAGATCCCTGTGATCCCCGGACTGCCGACGCCGCCGGCACCGAGCACCCCGAAGGCCCCGGAGCCGCCGTCGAGCAGCACCACCCCGGAGAAGCCCGCGGGTCCGGCCATCCCGAACGTGAAGACCCCGACCGGGTACATCGCCCTGGCCGACGACAACACCCACACCATCACCTGGTGGAAGAACGGCGAGGTCGTCAAGACCATGCCGATCTCGATGGGTTCGGACAAGCACCCGACCCCGAACGGTGTCTACTACACCAAGGAGAAGTACCGCGACATGTACATGGACTCGTCCACGTACGGTGTGCCGGTCGACTCCGCCGAGGGCTACCGCACCTACGTCGAGTACGCGACCCGCATGTCCTGGGACGGCATCTTCATCCATGCGGCGCCGTGGTCCGTCGCGCAGCAGGGCAACAGCAATGTGAGCCACGGCTGCATCAACGTCACCACCGAGTTCGGCAAGTGGGTCTACGACAACGTCCCGCGCGGAACCCCGATCGTGGTCCGCAACACCATTGGCGGTCAGTTCCAGGGCGACTGACCTCCGCGACATCCGACCTCGAAGGCCGGTCACCGACACGGTGACCGGCCTTCGTCGTCGAAGCGGTTGATCGTCACGCAGCGCGGACGTCATCCGCGGGATCAGCAGCGAGTGTTGTGAACGTCGCCTGCACCTGCAACCAGCCCGCGATCACCTGGCATCCGGTCGATGCGGGATCGGTCACGGAACCGCGCCGGTACGGCTCGTGCCGGTACGAGGTGTGGCGTCCGCCCGGCGAATTCGTCCACACGACACCGAGGAACCGGATCATCGACGGCAGGTAGCAGCGGATCTCCCACCACGCCGATGCGAGTCGGTGGACGTCTCGCCGCCACTGCGACGGGCGCACCGCGGTGCGGCGGGCGTTCTGGAAGGCGTTGCGGCGCAGCACCCCGAATGCACTGCCTCCCCAACGACCCAGCGCAGCGAACGTCATCGCCCGTGTCAGGTCGGCGATGTCGCGGACGAGGGAATCGGCACGCGCGTTGCAGATCATGTCGTCGGGAGCGCCCACCCACACCACGGGCAGGCCTGTCGGTAGCTGTTCACCGGGACCCGCGACACCCCATCCGTCACAACCGGGTATGACGCCCGCCGGCTGGTGCGGGTCAGCGACGAGTCCGACGCCCAGTACTCGCCCGACGACGTGATGACGGCGTGTCCCCAGCTCGGCTAGCGCCGCCCGGATCACCACGGCTCCTTGCGAATATCCCAGCAACGCCACCGGCCCCGTGGTCCGCTCGAGCAGCTCGGACAACCGCCGGGCGCCGATCGCGACACTGTCGGCGAAGCTCATGCCACCGGGATGGGGCGCCGGGCCGTAACTGGCCGGATAGGCGACCCAGCGACTGGAGAATCGATCGTCGAGTTCGTCGGCCACCCCCGCGAGGAGTCCGGTCACCTCGGTGCGGACATCACCCGGGTACGACTCACCGGTTCCGCCGACCACGAGGACAGTGATCTCCGGCTGGTCGGCGTCGCCGAGGACGTCGTGCAGGGCCTGCTCGTCGCTGTACACCTCATCCATCGTGACGACCGCACATGTGAGCGGACGTCAGACGACGCTGTGGGTTCGCTGAGATCGGCGGCGGGAGCTCGCGACGAACGGACGTCAGAAGGTGGCGCCGGGCGGCGGCTTGGCGACGTAGTCCGCGGTTTCGATGATCGCGATGAAGAAACCGCTCCCCTCGATCACGTTCGCGCTGTGGGTCAGGCCGGCCGGGATGTAGATGCTCGCCGGCGCCTCCACCACGTACGACTCGTCGCCCAGGGTGATCTCATAGACCAGGTGGTCGAGCGAGAGCAGGATGTTGATTTCGGGGCAGTCGTGCACGTGGGGTTCACAGTAGTCCCGGGTCGCGGCCGAGACGGCTCGCATCTCGTGAGCGACGACGCGCTTCTCGGCCTCGGGGAACAGATCACCGCCGGTGAGGACGCGTCGGGTGATCGGCGCGTCGGATGCACCGTGGAACGGCACGTCCTTCAGCGGCGACACCTCCCCGCGCGAGATCAGACCGGCATGGAGACGGGCTTCCTCGGCGATCGACACGCTACCCCCACAGATTGCGACGCGGATGCCATGCATCCCGAACTACCGCGATGTTACTGAGGTTCGCCTATCCATACATCAATTGAGGGGATCGTCACTCCTGGCAAACCGGACACCAGTAGAGCTTCCGGGCCTCGAGTTCGGCGAGCAGGACCGGGGTGCCACAGATCCGACACGGCTCTCCCGCCCGGCGGTAGACATAGGTCCGCGGACGGTTCGCGGCATACGCCGGCGCCCCGTGGTCGTCCTCGGGACGGATCACATGGATCCGTCCGCGGCGCACACCGACCTTCATCAGTGCCACCAGGTCGAGCCACATCTCGTCGAATTCGGTTCGGAGAAGGCGTTTTCCGGGCCGCATGGGGTCGATTCCGGCACGGAAGAGGACCTCGGCGCGATACACGTTCCCGATGCCCGCGATGACCTTCTGGTCCATCAGCAGCGCGCCGATCGGACGCGAGGACCGGGACATCGCCGCCCAGGCGCGCTCCGGGTCGGCGTCGCGGCGGAGGGGGTCGGGACCCAGACGGGCGATCAGCGCGTCGAGGTCGACGGGGTGGTAGATCTCACACGCCGTCGGTCCGCGCAGGTCAGTGCCGGTGTCCTCGGTTTCGATACGCAGCCTGACCTGTCCGACGGGCTCGGGCAGCGGCGCCGTCAGTTCGGTGAAGGCGCCGTAGAGGCCGAGGTGGATGTGCACCATCTGCTCGGTACGACCGTCGCGATAGCGGTGGAGCAGATGTTTACCCCACGCCTCCGCGGCGTGGAAGGTCATCCCGTCCACGGCGGCCGCACCGTCGGCGAACCGTCCCTGGGGGCTGGTCACCCGGACCCGGCGGCCGCCGAAGAGTCGCTGTTGCCGGCGGGCGAGCCGGTGCAGTGTGTGACCTTCGGGCACCGATCAGGCCGGCGGCTGCGGGACCTCGGGGGCCACGCCGGTGCGCTCGTACTCGGCGAGGATGTCGATGCGGCGCTGGTGGCGCGGCTCATCCGACCACTCGGTGGCCAGGAAGGCGTCGACGATGGCCAGGGCTTCCTCGGTGGAGTGCATGCGGCCGCCGATGCCGATCAGTTGTGCGTTGTTGTGCTGGCGCGCGAGCTGCGCGGTCTCGACGCTCCAGGCCAGGGCGCAGCGGGCACCGGGCACCTTGTTCGCGGCGATCTGCTCGCCGTTGCCGCTGCCGCCGAGGACGATGCCCAGGCTGCCGGGATCCGCGACGGTCCGGGCCGCGGCGTCGATGCAGAATGCCGGATAGTCGTCGAGGGCGTCGTAGACGTGGGCGCCACAGTCCACCACCTCGTGTCCGTTCGCCTTCAGATGGTCGGCGATCTGGTTCTTGAGTTCGAATCCGGCATGGTCGGCACCGAGATAGACACGCATGGCGCCACTATAGATTGAGGGCGTGGACACGCCTGCGCCCATCCCCCGAGCGTTGCCGAACCCGATCCCGAACGTGCCCGGGGTCGCCGACCCGCTCCCGGAGACACCTCCCGACCCGTCACGACGCTGGCTTCGCGCTGCTCGTTTCGCCGCACGCCCGCAGCTGCATCCGTGGGAGATCCCCGTCCTCGTCCTCGTCATCCTCACCACGACGGTGGGATACGCGGCGATCGTGGTCCTCGTCGCCCTCGGCATGTTGGACCAGATCCTGTTGGCCGCCTTGGCATTTCCGTTGGTGTTGTTCGTGATCCGCGGTCTCACCTATGCGACGCCGCGCGTGAACGGCGTGCAGATGACGCCCACCCAGTTCCCGGACGGTTACCGGATGCTGGTCGAGGCCGCCGCCCGCTACGGACTGGAGTACGTACCCGACGCCTACGTCGTACTCGGGAACGGGCAGATCAATGCCTTCGCCTCCGGCCACGGATTCCGGCGGTTCGTCGTCGTCTACTCCGACCTGTTCGAGGTCGGCGGCGCCGCTCGCAGTCCCGAGGCCCTGGAGTTCATCATCGGCCACGAGGTCGGGCACATCGCGGCCGGTCACACGTCGTACTGGCGTCAGCTGGCGACGGTCCTCGGTACCAGCATCCCCCTGCTCGGCAGCGCACTCTCACGAGCGCAGGAGTACACCGCCGACAACTACGGCTACTACGCGAAGCCGGCGGGCGCTCCGGGCGCGATCGGCGTCCTGGCCGCCGGCAAGTACATGCTGTCCGCGGTCGACTTCGACGAGTTCGCCGACCGCGCCACCCACGAACGCGGGTTCTTCGTGCACCTGGTGAACGCGATCTCGACCCACCCGGTCCTCACCTGGCGCGCGGCCGCGCTCCGCAACCGGACCCGGGCCGGCGCGATGCTGCTGCGGCCGCGCCAGATCGTGCGCGACATCGGCAGCGGCAACGTCGTGGCCGTGCCACCACCGGCGCACCCGGCGACGGTCCCGCCCGGTTCGCTCCCGAACGGCATCGAACCCCCGCCCAGGTTCTGAGCGGAGGTTCGACGCAGCGGCTTCGCGGGAGGCGAATCAGACTGTGGTTCAGTCGAACTGGGGTTCTTCGGTGCGACTGCGCTTGAGCTCGTAGAAGTGCGGGTAGGACGCGAGTGCGAGCGCCCCGTCCCACACCTTGCCGGCGTCCTCGCCGCGCGGGATGCGTGACAGCACCGGGCCGAAGAAGGCGACACCGTTCACGTGGATCGTCGGGGTGCCGACGTCGTCGCCGACCTTGTCCATGCCCTCGTGGTGGCTCTTACGGATGGCCTCGTCGAACTCCTCGGAGTCGGCGGCCTCCGCCAGCGAGGCGTCGAGCCCGAGTTCGGCGAGCGCGCCCGCGATGACCTCGTCGAAGTCCTCGATCCCCTCGTTGTGGATGCGGGTGCCCATCGCGGCGTAGAGCGATGCGAGGATCTCGTCGCCCTTCCCCGCGGCCGCGGCGGCGATCACCCGGACCGGCCGCCACGCGTTCTTCAGTGCCTCGCGGTACTCGTCGGGGATGTCCTTGCCCTCGTTGAGGACGGCCAGGCTCATGATGTGGAAGTTCACGTCGATCGGCCGGACCTTCTCGGCCTCGAGGATCCACCGGGAGGTGATCCAGCACCACGGGCAGAGCGGATCGAACCAGAAGTCGACCCGATCGGTGGTGGACTGGCCCTGCTCTGACATCGTCGACGTCCTCTCAGAAGTGGTGATCGATCTCGACCGTACCGGCGGCACCGTCAACCGTGCTCAACATCGGCACGGGCCTGGCTGTTCCCGGTTTGTGATGTGAGCGGCGAAATTCTGCGCCGGATCCGGTTACCGTTCGTTGAGAGGGTCACCGCGCGGATCCGCCACCGTTCTCGGGAAGGAAACGTCCATGTCGTCGACGCCTCACGATCCGGACTCCGGTCCCGGTCCGGCGGGCGGGCGGGCGAACCCCAGGGGCCTCCGGGCCGAGCAGATCGTCCGGGCGGCGACGACCCTCTTCCAGGATGCCGGGTACCGCAACGTCAGCATCGAACAGATCGGTGCCGCGGTAGGTCTCACCGGGCCCGCGGTGTACCGCCACTTCCCCGGAAAGCACGACATCCTCGTACAGGCGCTGCTGACCCAGGTCGATCTGGTGGACGATCTGGTCCGCGAGGCCGACGCATACGGCGAGACGCCGCAGGCCCAGCTGTGGCGGTTCCTCGATCGTCTCGGCGACCAGACCACCAACCACGACGTGTCGATCCTCTGGCGCCGCGAGCAACGGCACCTGCACCCCGCCCAGCTCGCCGACATGCGGGTCTATTTCACGAAGTTCGGCGACTACATCGCCGACAAGGTCGCCACTGTGAGACCCGACCTGCCGGCCGTCGACGCCCGTCTGCTCGGATTCGCCGTCCTGAGCCTGTACTCCAACACCTCGGTGATCCGCGGGACGATGCCGCCGGCGCACGTGATGCAGATCCAGCGGGCCGTCGCCCGGTCGATCGTCGGCTGCCAGCTGCCCGCGCCCGGACCCGATGCCTCACCCCCGACGCCGGCCACCCGACGCCCCGCCGATCGGCACGAGCGCATCCTCGACGCGGCCACCGCCCTGTTCGCCGAGCGGGGATTCCACGACGTCCGGATCGACGACATCGCGCGGGCGGCCGACATCTCGGTCGCCACCTTCTACCAACAGATCCCGGGCAAGACCGAGGTCTTGCGAGCGATCCTGGTCCGCGCCCTCGAAGGCGTTCTCTTCCTCACGACCCACGCCCTCGACGGCGTCGAGCCCCGCGACGCCCTCGACGTGCTCATCTCACTGCACGTGCGGCAATCGCTCGGTGTGCACGGACGGATCATCCCCATCTTCACCCGCGACCTCGTCTACCTGCCCGAGGCCGACCAGAATGCGCTGCGTGCCGCCCAGCGCGCGTACATCGCCGAATGGGCCGTCGCCATCCGCGCCCGGTCGCCCGAGCTGTCCGAGAGCGACGCCGCAGGTCTCACCCGCGCGTTCATCGGGGTGTCCGGCGACGTCGTGCAAGTGCCGGAACTGCGCGCACGACCGGGGATCTCCGCAGCGCTCGCCGCCCTCGCGACAGCGATCCTGCAGCCCGCCGATCTGCTGTCGGACGGCTGAGCACCGCCCTTCTCGATAAGCTGGCCTGCGTGACTGCCCCGAACCTCACCAGAGACCAGGCCCGCGAACGCGCCGCGATCGTCGACGTGTCGAACTACCAGATCGAACTCGACCTCACCGACGGGAACGGTGCGCCCGGCACCGCAGGGAAGGGCGCCTCCGGCACCGAGACGTTCCGATCCACCACGACGGTCACGTTCACCGCGACCGAGGGCGCCGAGACCTTCATCGACCTCGTCGCGCCGACGCTGCACTCGGCGACGCTCAACGGCGTCGACCTCGACGTCTCCGGCTTCGACGAATCCGTCGGCATCACCCTGCCCGGGCTGGCAGCGGAGAACACCCTCACCGTGGTGGCCGACTGCGCCTATTCGAACACCGGTGAGGGACTGCACCGTTTCGTCGACCAGTCCGACGAATCGGTGTACCTGTACTCGCAGTTCGAAACCGCCGACGCCAAGCGCATGTTCGCCTGCTTCGACCAGCCCGACCTGAAGGCCACCTACACGCTCACGGTCACGGCGCCGGAGGACTGGAAGGTCATCTCCAACGCGGCACACGTCGAGACCGCCGCCGCCGAGCCGGGTGTCCATCGCTTCCGCGAGACCGCGCCGATGAGCACCTATCTCGTCGCGCTGATCGCCGGGCCGTACGCCGAGTGGACCGACGTCTACTCCGACGACCACGGCGACATCCCCCTGGGCATCTACTGCCGCGCCTCGCTGGCCGAGCACATGGACGCCGATCGGCTCTTCACCGAGACCAAGCAGGGATTCGCCTTCTACCACAAGAACTTCGGCATCCCCTACGCCTTCGGTAAGTACGACCAGCTGTTCGTGCCCGAGTTCAACGCGGGCGCGATGGAGAACGCCGGCGCGGTGACCTTCCTGGAGGACTATGTCTTCCGGTCGCGCGTCACCAAGTACCTCTACGAGCGTCGCGCCGAGACCGTGCTGCACGAGATGGCGCACATGTGGTTCGGCGACCTCGTCACCATGCAGTGGTGGGATGACCTGTGGCTCAACGAGTCCTTCGCCACCTTCGCCTCGGTTCTCTGCCAGTCCGAGGCCACCGAGTACACCAACGCCTGGACGACGTTCGCCAACGTCGAGAAGTCCTGGGCGTACCGGCAGGATCAGCTGCCCTCGACCCACCCGGTCGCCGCGGACATCCCCGACATCGCCGCCGTCGAGGTCAACTTCGACGGCATCACCTACGCCAAGGGCGCCTCGGTGCTCAAACAACTCGTCGCCTATGTCGGTGTGGACGATTTCCTCGCGGGTCTGCGCGACTACTTCGCCGCCCACAAGTTCGGCAACGCGACGTTCTCCGATCTGCTGGGTGCATTGGAGAAGTCGTCCGGTCGTGATCTGTCGGACTGGGGCGACCAGTGGCTGCGCACCACCGGCATCAACGTCATGCGACCCGACTTCGAGGTCGACGAGTCCGGGGCGTTCACCCGGTTCACCATCGTCCAGGACGGCGCCGCGCCGGGCGCCGGCGAGACCCGCGTGCACCGGCTCCGCGTCGGCATCTACGCCGACAACGGTTCCGGCGCCATCAAACAGACCCACAGCGTGGAACTCGACGTCGAGGGTGAGCGCACCGACGTGCCCGGACTCGTCGGCGTGCACCGCGGAGACCTGGTGCTGCTCAACGACGGTGACCTCACCTACGCGTCGATCCGCCTCGACCCCGAGTCGCTGGCGACCGCGACCGCCCGCATCGGCGACATCACCGACTCCATGCCGCGCACCCTCGTGTGGTCGGCGGCCTGGGAGATGACCCGTCAGGCCGAGATGCGTGCCCGCGACTTCGTCGAACTCGTGCAGCGCGGGATCGCGTCGGAGACCGAGATCGGTGTGGTGCAGCGTGTTCTGATGCAGGCGACCACCGCGATCGAGTCCTACGCCGACCCCACCTGGGTGTCCTCGACCGGCCGGCCCGCGTTCAGCGCCCGCCTGCTGGAACTCGCCCGGGGCGCCGATGCGGGCTCCGACCACCAGCTCGCCTTCGTCAACACCTGGCTGGCCGGCAAGCTCAACGACGACCAGATCGACGTGGCACGGGCACTTCTCGATGGCGCGGACCCGGCCGAGCAGGGTCTGGGCGGCCTGGCCGTCGACACCGACCTGCGCTGGAAGCTGGTGCGCGCGTTGGCGACCGCCGGTGCGATAGATGCCGACGCGGTTTCGACCCCGACCATCGACGCCGAGGCCCAGCGCGACAACACCGCCACCGGCACCCGGCAGGCCGCCGCGGCACGTTCGTCGCGACCGCTCCCCGAGGCCAAGGCCGACACGTGGTCGCAGGCGATCGACGACGATTCGCTGTCGAACATCTACACCCGCACCATGATCGAGGGCTTTGCGCGTCCCGGCCAGGGCGAGCTGCTCGAGCCCTACGTCGAGAAGTACTTCGAGGCGATCCCCGAGGTGTGGGCACGCCGTTCGAGCGAGGTCGCCCAGACCGTCGTCATCGGCCTCTACCCGAGCTGGGCGATGACGCAGCAGGCCCTCGACCTCGCCGAGGAGTTCGTCGCGGGTGATCATCCGCCTGCCCTCAAGCGGCTGATCTCCGAAGGCCGTGACGGCGTGGCACGTTCGCTGCGGGCACGCGAGTTCGACGCGCAGGGCTGAGATCTAGCGACCGGCTCCGCCCCATCGGCTCACCTCGAGTCTGCGCCCGATCAGCCGATCGGTGCAGGCTTCTCGTGGGTGTCCCACGCCGGTGGGGCGTGACCGGTCCGGTGTCCGTCGACAGCGGCCGCCGACGCGATGAGAGTCTCCGCCGACTGGGTGTTGGTCCGCTCGGCGGCACGCATCATCGTCTCGTGCGCTGCATCCGAGTCAGTGTCAGGACCGAGTACGGCAAGCGTGAGTGTCCCACTCGGACAAGAGAATCGAACGACCCCGGGCGGCCACGTGGTGAAGCCCTCCAAGTGCACCGACCGGCCGTCGACCGCAATCTTCCGGTCCGGCGCGGCATCCCAGTCGGCGATCCGGTAGCCCACCCGTTCGAGCCGCGGCAACCGGGTGTCGAGTGCTTGCGCGATATCCGGGAGTTCCGTTGCCAGGTCCCGGGATCGCGGCCACCACGCGCCATCGACCGACCCCCGGACCGAATCGGCCGGCTTGAGCCGCAACCGCAACTGACGAGGCGGGTGCGTGGTCGGCGCGTTCATGCCCTGCTACTCACGTGGTAGCCGAAGACGGCGAAGCTGTCAGGTGCGAGGCCGTTCGCGCTGCCGTTGTTGGCGAGAAATCCGGCCGCCGTCGCGATCACCGCGGCGACCAGGATGATGACTCCGATGATGACTGTCACGACATCAGCTCTCTTCTCGGTTCCGGGACCGCCGGGTTGTTCCGGCTCCCGACGAGTCGGAGGGGACCGCAGAATCAGTCGATTGCGTTGCGGCACTGCGAGATCGGTTATTGCTGATGATCATGTCATTCTCCAGCTCGGTCACCGCGTCGACGATCAGAGAACGCAGGTCACCGACCATGGCCGCGGTGTCGTCATCGGTTCGGCCGGCCCGGGAGCGCGCGAGAAGTCGCTCGTTGAGCCGGCGGGCAATGGGAGGCAGATCGAGGCGTGTGGACATCAGGGTTCCCGTCTCTGGTTTTCGAACAGGACATCTGACAGGGTTCCGCCACCCTCGACAGTGCTCGTCACCTTTTCCCAGACGTCCCCGGCACGGACCTTGAGAACATCTGTGGCGAGCAGAATCACCGGGTGCGAGTCGGCATCGAGAACCTCGGTCCGTGAATGGCGGGCCCGCCGGAGGGTCCGGCAAGCGAGGACGTCACCGACGACTTCGTTCGCTTCGTTCGTTTCGGCGCTGGTCGCGGGATGGAACTGGACATCCCATTCGGCGAGGAGGTCGCCCGGCACATCGCGCGAATCCTGCTCTTGGATTCCGCTCACGATGGTCTGAGGCCTCGATGAGTGACCCGGTCGGGCGCGGTGATAGTCGCGTATGTGCCCGAAGAGGCGGCTGCGCGGAAGCGAGTCGAGAATTCGAGTGGTGGTGATCATGGCATTCGCCTGACTCGGTCGCCGTCTGGATGCGGCCGAAGTGACCGGGGCCGCCAACGGTGATTCCCTCGGCGTGCAGCCCGATGAGTTTCAGTCTACGCCGTCTGTCCAGTACCAGCGCCATCTCCGCGTACCGATGGCGGTCACCGACGGGCCCGCCTCCACCGATACCGCACCTGTGGCCGTCCCGCCGAACCGTACTGGGTGTCGCGGTCGAGGACGCCGTCGTCGGCGAGTCGTTCCAGGTAGCGCCATGCGGTGACCCGCGAAGATCCCAGTGCGCGAGCGACTTCCGACGCAGTGAGCCCGTCGGCGCTGTCCCGCACGGCCCGGCACACCGCATCCTCGGTCTGCGGAGCGGAACCCTTCTTCGCCGACCGCCGGAAGTCGCCGGAACGCAACTCGCCCAGTGCTCGGTCGACGTCGCGCTGACTGACCGCCTCCGCCTCGCCGGTCAACGCCTCCCGGTACCGCAGGTACTGTTCGATCTTCTCGCGGAAGGCCGTGAACGTGAACGGTTTGAGCAAGTAGAGCAGCACCCCGCGTGACATCGCGTCGCGCACGGTCGGCAGGTCGCGTTGCGCGGTGATGGCGATGACGTCCGGGGCCGGGCGCACCCCGGAGAGCGCGGAGGCGAGGTCGGTGCCGCGGGCGTCGGGCAGACCGAGGTCGAGCAGCACCAGGTCGACGCCGTGTGCCCGCGCGGCGCGTAACGCCTCCTGCGCGGTGGTGACCGCGCCCACGATCTCGAATCCGCCGATCCGGCCGAGATAGTCGCGGTGTGCCTCGGCGATGACCGGTTCGTCCTCCACGATCAGCACGCGGATCACCGCTTCACCCCAGCCCGTATCCGCACCGAGACAACCGACCCGTAGGTGTTCTCGGCAGTCAACGTCCCGTGATGCCGCGCCACGACCTGGGCGACGAGGGCCAGGCCCAGTCCGCGTCCGGCGTCGTCGCCACCGGATTTGGTGGAGTAACCGCGCGCAGTCGCGCGGCCGAACAGTTCGTCGTCCATCCCGGGTCCGCTGTCGGCGACGACGATCTCGAGCGCCTCGTGGTCGCCGACGACCCCGACCTCCACCCACGGGTCGCCCGGATCGCAGGCATCGAGGGCGTTGTCGACGAGGTTTCCCACGACGGTGATCATCTCGCGCGGTGACAGGATCTGGGTGGCGTCGTCACTCAACTGCGAATCCTCGGTGAGCGAGAATGCGATTCCCCGTTCGGCCGCCTGCGCACTCTTACCCAGGAGCAACGCGACCAGCGCCGGTTCGGCGACCGCCTGGGTCATCCGGTCGATGAGGTGTTGGGACAGTTCGAGTTCGGTGGTCGCCAGTCGGACCGCCTCTTCCGACCGCCCCATCTCGACCAGTGCGACCAGGGTGTGGAGCCGGTTCGCCGACTCGTGCGCCTGGGAGCGGAGCGCCTCGGCGAATCGGGTCATCGAATCCAACTCTCCCATCGCCTCGGCCAGTTCGGTCCGGTCGCGGATCGTGACGACCGACGAGCCGCGTCGTCCGGACACCGGCGACCGACTGACCAGCAACACCCGTCCGCCCTCGGCGTGCAACTCGTCGGACACCCCGTCGCCGCGGGTCAGGAAGTCCGGCAGATCGCCTGCGGGCGTGTCTGTTCCGATGCCGAGCAGACGTTGCGCCTCGGCATTGACCAGCGCCGGCCGGCCGGCCTCGACGACGATCAGTCCCTCGCGGATCGCGCGCAGCACCGCGTCGTGGTGGTCGTACATCAGTCGCAGGTCGCCCGGGGCCAGTCCGCCGGTCTGCCGCAACAGCCGTCGCCGGATCCACCAGACCCCGGCGGCCGCGGTCAACAGGGCTGCGACGGCGGTGACGGCGATCCGAGGGAGCTCCCCGCGCCAGGCCGACGTCAAGGACCGCTGGGTGATACCGGCTGCCACCATGCCGATGATCCGGCCGTCGGGTCGCCGGACCGGCGTGATCGTCCGGATGGACGGACCTAGGGTGCCCGTGTAGGTCTCGGTGATCGTCTCGCCACGGAGGGCCGCATCGATGCTGCCGATGTAGGGCGCCCCGATCAGGTACGGGTCGGTGTGGGTATAGCGCGTCCGGTCGGGACCCAGCACGGTGATGAAGGCGATGCCCGTCTCCCGCCGGATCCGGTCGGTGACCGGCTGAAGAATCGCGCTCGGGTCCGGCGAGGTGAGTGCGGACACCGTCGAGGGCGCCTGCGCGAGGCTGACCGCCACCGCGGTGACCTCGTCGCGGGCGGCCCGGTCCCCGTCGACCCGGGCGTCGATCGCCGCGAGCACACTGCCCGCCACGACCACCACCGCCACGACGGCCAGCGCGAGCGCCGCCACCTGGCCGGCCAGCGTCCGCGGATACCACCGCATGCTCGGCCCCTCATCTGCCTGTCGAGCTTCGTCTTCCGACGTTCGGGTTCGGCAAAGCCCCATATCGGGCTATTCCCCCGGCATCGGTGAACGTAATGAACAGAATCGTGACGGTCATCACCACGTCGTTTCACAATCCTAACCACCCATGTTCCCGGTACACGAGGAGAGAACCGCCGATGAACGCAGATCCCAAGGCCGGTGACGAGGCGGTCGAGGCGCCACGGGCCAAGCGCGACCGCACGCACTGGCTGTACATCGCGGTCATCATCGCGGTGGTCGCCGGCGTGGTCGTCGGTCTCGTGGCACCCGAGGTCGGCAAGGAACTCGGTGTCCTGGGCACCATGTTCGTCAGCCTCATCAAGATGATGATCGCCCCGGTCATCTTCTGCACGATCGTGCTGGGCATCGGATCGGTCCGCAAGGCCGCGACGGTCGGCAAGGTCGGCGGTCTCGCGTTCGTCTACTTCCTCATCATGTCGACGGTCGCGCTGGCAATCGGTCTGGTCGTCGGCAACCTCATCCAGCCCGGCGAGGGGCTGAACATCTCGTCGATGTCGGGCAAGGGTGAGGAACTCGCGAAGGAGGCCCACGAGTCGGGCGGAACCATGGACTTCATCCAGGGGATCATCCCGGAGTCGATGCTCTCGGCCCTCACCGACGGCAGTGTGCTGCAGGCGTTGTTCGTCGCACTCCTGGTCGGCTTCGCGATCCAGGCGATGGGGCGCACCGGCGAGCCCATCCTGACCGCGGTCTCCTACTTCCAGAAGCTGGTCTTCAAGGTCCTGACCATGGTCCTGTGGGTCGCGCCGATCGGCGCGTTCGGCGCCATCGCGAACGTCGTCGGCCAGACCGGTTGGGCTGCCGTGCAACAGCTTCTGACCCTGATGCTGGCCTTCTACCTCACCTGCCTGGTCTTCGTGTTCGGTGTGCTCGGGGTCCTGCTCCGGACGATCGCCGGGGTCTCGATATTCCGGCTCGTGCGGTATCTGGCCCGCGAGTACCTGCTGATCTTCGCGACGTCGTCGTCGGAGTCGGCCCTGCCGCGGCTCATCGCCAAGATGGAGCACCTCGGCGTCGAGAAGACGACCGTCGGTGTCGTGGTGCCGACCGGGTACTCGTTCAACCTCGACGGCACCGCCATCTACCTGACGATGGCGTCGATCTTCATCGCCGATGCGATGGGCGACCCGCTCTCGGTCGGCGAGCAGATCGGTCTGCTCGCGTTCATGATCATCGCGTCGAAGGGCGCCGCCGGCGTCAGCGGCGCCGGACTGGCGACCCTCGCCGCCGGTCTCCAGGCGCACCGGCCGGACATGCTCGAGGGTGTGGGCGTGATCGTCGGTATCGACCGGTTCATGTCCGAGGCGCGTGCGGTCACCAACTTCTCCGGCAATGCGGTGGCGACGCTGCTGGTCGGTTCCTGGACCAAGACGGTGGACAAGCACCAGGTCGACGAGGTGCTGGCGGGTCGCATTCCGTTCGACGAGTCCAACATGGTCGACGACGAGCTCGAGTCGGCCGGGACCGGGGCACACGAGAAGGTGCTCGAGGGCTCTGCCCCGCGGTCCTGAGCAGAAACGGCCGGCCGCGAACACGAAAGAGGCCGCCCCACCGACAGGTGGGGCGGCCTTCTTCGTGGTCTGCGGGACTAGCCTGCGGCGGCAGCGGTCGCCATCACGCGCAGCGACGCGATGAGGCCGTCGATCAGGTTGCCCTGACGGAAGCCGGTGACCGCGGCGGTCACACCGAGGGCGGCGACACGGTCGTTGACACGACTCGACACCTCGCTGCCGGAGACGATGACGACGTCGCGCGTGTTCGGCGACACCGCGATCAGCGTGCCGTGGGCAGGCTCGGGAGCCTTCGCCAGGACGGCACGGGCGCTCGCGTCGAGGTCACCGTCGAGATCGCCGATGTAGACCGAGAAACGCACGAGAGCCTTCTCGCTCGCGGCCTTCAGGGTGTCGTCGAGAGCGATCAGATCCTTCTTGCTGAAGGGCGGCGTCGTCGGGGCGTCACCCGGGTAGCGGGCCGCCGAGATGCGTCCGCTGTTGGTGATCACTGTGCCCAGCGGAAGTTCGGCGGCCGAGCGGGCCGCGACCTCTGCACTCACGTTCGCGTGCGAAACCTCACCACTTGCCACTTGCCGAGCTCCCATCAACGTCGCCGGGTTCCGCGTGCCGCGGAAGTGCCATCGGTTCGATGTCGGTGGCACTGAAGAGAAGCGGAGCATGCTCCCATTGCTGATCGAGGGTGTACTCCTTGACCTCCGGGTACTTGACCCCGCCGGAGAACACCATCGCGACAACGCAGAGCACGACAAAGAGCACCGTCACGATCGTGACTGGCACTCCGATGGGGACGATCAGGCTGTCCATGTCACCCTTTCGATGGTCGCGCCGGACCAGGCCGGTTGTCGGCACAGGTCATCGTTGATCAATCTAGCCCACATCACACCGACCGGTGCAGCGACCCCTACAGCGCGTCGTAGACGGTCGCCGAGCGGCCTTCCGAAGGACATTTCGCGGCGCCTTCCGGCGCCTCACGCGGCGCCCGCGTCGATGTACTGCATCCAGGCCGGATCGATGTCCTTGACGGCGGCGATGAGCCCCCAGTGCCGGCCTTTCGGGGCGACCGGCCGGTTCCGCAGCGTCCAACCCAACTCGGTGATCAGCCGGTCGGCCTTGCGGTGATTGCACGACGCGCAGCAGGCGACGCAGTTCTCCCAGTTGTGGGCCCCGCCCCGGCTGCGCGGCACGACGTGGTCGATGGTGGTGGCGGGCTTGCGGCAGTACCCGCAGCGGAACCGGTCGCGGTGCATCAGCGCCGCCCGGGTCATCGGCACGGACGCGCGGTACGGAACCCGCACGTAGTTCCGCAGCCGGATCACCGTCGGCACCGGCACCGCCGTCGCGGCCGAGTGGAACGCTCCCCCGGACTCGTCGGCGTGGACCATGTCGGCGCGTCCACGCAGGATCAGGACGACGGCGCGGCGGATGGTGACCGCGCTCAGCGGCTCGTAGGTGGCATTGAGCAGCAGCACCCGGCGGCGTGTCCACGACCGCGACCCGGCCGCCGGCGAGGCCGCACCGCCGTGCAGTCTCGTCACCTCGCCCGTCTGGTGGTGTGACCGCTGCGTCATTCGACCTCCCGCCGGCCCTGCTCGAACTGGTTGACCTGCACAAGTTCACCACGGACGCCGACCTCGTGCAGGGAAAACCCGCTGCACGGCACCTCGGCCGGGCCCCGCCGGCGGCACGCGACGTTGAGGCGCCCCTCGGTCGTAGGGACAATGGCGGCTGTGACTGGCGAATCCGGCAACTCCCCCGACCCGGCCCCGCGGAGCTTCTACGAGGAGATCGGCGGCGCGGAGACGTTCCGACGGCTCACCGAGGTCTTCTACACCGAGGTGGCGAAGGACGAGGTGCTCCGCCCGCTGTACCCCGAGGAGGATCTCGGCCCCGCCGAGCGACGGCTGCGGATGTTCCTCGAGCAGTACTGGGGCGGTCCGCGGACCTACTCCGACGAGCGCGGCCATCCGAGACTGCGCATGCGCCACAACCCCTACCGCGTCGGCCCGATCGAGCGCGACGCCTGGCTGCGCTGCATGCACACCGCGATCGCCTCGATCGACGACGAGACCCTGGACCCGCCACACCGCCAGGCACTCGTCGACTACATGGAGATGGCCGCGCAGTCGATGATGAACTCGCCGATCTGAGAGCCGCGCAAACCTTCCGCCTTTCGCCACCCGCAGTTTCGACACGCCCACGACTCGCCGATTGACCAGGATTTCTCGCCGAAAACTCAGGTAGGGCAGAATGACCACGGTGAGCGATGAGACACCAGGTGTTGTCCCCGCCGAGCCATCTGACGGGGGTCAGACCGACGGCGCACACACCGACGTACCGGAGACCACGGTTACCGAGGGCAACGTGAGTGACTTGTCGGGAGACACCCCCGAGATCGAATCCGCGACAACCGATCCGGATGCCCTCGACGACGAGGCCATCGAGGCCGAGGCAGATGCCGAACTCGATCCGGGCGCCGAAACCGCCGCCGCACGAGACGAACCGGCGTCCGTCGTGGTGCCGCAGCTGGACCCGACCGACACCACCTGGTGGAAGTCCGCGGTCTTCTACCAGATCTACCCGCGGTCGTTCTGCGACGCGAACGGCGACGGCGTCGGCGATCTCGCCGGTGTCATCGGCAAGCTCGGATATCTCGAACTGCTGGGCATCGACGCGATCTGGCTCAGCCCGATCATGACCTCCCCGATGGCCGACCACGGTTACGACGTCGCCGATCCGCGCGACATCGACCCGCTCTTCGGCGATCTCGCCACCTTCGACGCCCTCATCGCCGAGGCCCACGCACGCGACATCCGGGTGACGATGGACCTCGTCCCCAATCACACCAGCGATCAGCACGAGTGGTTCCGGGCCGCTCTCGCCGCGGGCCCGGGTAGTCCGGAGCGCGAACGGTACATCTTCCGGGACGGGCGCGGCGAGAACGGCGACGAGCCACCGAACAACTGGCACAGCATCTTCGGCGGACCGTCGTGGACCCGTGTCACCGAGGCCGACGGCAGCCCCGGCCAGTGGTACCTCCACATCTTCGCCGCCGAGCAGCCCGACCTGAACTGGGAGAACCCCGAGGTCTTCGACGATCTCGAGAAGACACTGCGGTTCTGGCTGGATCGCGGCGTCGACGGTTTCCGGATCGACGTCGCGCACGGGATGGCCAAGCCCGCCGACCTGCCCGACATGGACCTGACCAACACCGCGCTGCTCTCCAACGACGACGACGATCCGCGGTTCAACAACTATGCGGTGCACGACATCCACCGCAAGATCCGCAAGGTCCTCGACGAGTACCCGGGCGCCGCGAACGTCGGCGAGATCTGGGTGAACGACAACGAGAGGTTCGCCGAGTACCTGCGCCCCGACGAACTGCATCTGGGTTTCAACTTCCGACTCGCCAAGGCTCCCTTCAAACCCGAGGCGATCCGGGAGGCCATCGAGAACTCTCTCGACGCGGTCCTGTCGGTGTCCGGGACGCCCACGTGGACGCTGTCTAACCATGACGTCGAACGAGAGGTGACGCGGTACGCCCCCGTCGACCCCGCGACCGGTGATCTCGACCTCGCACGCGGGACGCGCCGTGCGCGGGCGATGCTCGTCGTCGAAATGGCCCTGCCTGGTTCGATCTTTCTCTACAACGGTTCCGAACTCGGCCTGCCCAACGTCGACGACCTGCCCGAGGAGGTCCTCCAGGATCCGGTGTGGGAGCGGTCGGGTCACACCGAACGCGGCCGCGACGGATGCCGGGTTCCGCTGCCCTGGCAGGGCACCGAGCCGCCGTTCGGTTTCAGCACGTCGGCCGACACCTGGTTGCCGATGCCGGAGTCGTGGCGATCGCTGACCGCCGAGGCACAGCTCGAGGACGTGGGCTCGATGCTGTCGCTGTACCGAGCGGCCATCGAATTACGTTACAATCGACCGGAATTCGCCGGCGACTCGATCGACTGGTACGAGGCACCGGAGGGCTGCTTGGCCTTCCGGCGGTCGGAGGGATTCCTGATCTGCGCACTGAACGCCGGCGAGGTCCCGGTTCCGCTGCCACCGGGTGAGCTCCTGCTGATCAGTTCGCCGCTGGTTGACGGCATGCTGCCGCCCGACGCCGCCGCCTGGCTGGTCTGAGAATCCTCTATAGAACCGTGACCGACAGGTCACGGTGACGCCGCTGGTACACCGAACCGTATCGGGCGTCGACCCGAATCCAGGCCGCCGACAAGCGGATCCGGACCGGTTCCGCGGCGTCGATGTCCTCGACCGGTGAACTCTCGGTGACCGCGTGCCCGTCGCGGTCGCGGAGGAAACCCATCCCGGTCAAGGCGAAGAGCGAGCGCATGGTGACGACCGCGCGCAGCGCACCGTCCTCGGTCGAGACCTCGAGCACGCCCTGGTCGAGCACACCCGTGGCGGGTCCGTGAGCACTTCCCTCCTCGCGCGCCACGCGGGCGCCGTCGCGCGCCAGGCCGACGATGCTGCGAGCGGGCACGTCGTCGACGTGTCGGTAGCCGACGGATACGGGAAGTGCACCGCGCCAGGCGGAGTCGAGGGAGAATCCGGGATCTAACGGCGCGCCTGCGGGAGCCGCGGCGAGCGCGGCGTGCAGCGATGCCGCGTCGCAGACGATGTCGGCTGGTGCCAGCTGCCCGGAGACCGCACGGGTCGCGAGCACCTCGAATCCGGTGTGTGTCCAGAGTGCGACGAGTCCATCCGAGCGGGCGACGACGCGCACGACGGCGGCGTCGTCGAGCCGTTGGGCATGGGCGAGGAACGCCGACGCGTTGGAGCGATCCGACTCCGCGATCTGGATGAACCGTTCCATCAGTGCTGCTTCGTGGACGTGTCGTCGCCGCGGCGGAACGAGTTCAGGTAGTCCTTCTGTTCCGGGGTGAGCCGTGCGATGCGCTGGCCGGCGACGTCGAAGGCGACGAGCTGGGTGCTGGCGACGACCGCCGGTTTCGATGCGGGATCGGCCCCGGCCGCGCGGACCTCGTAGCCGACGGTGAAGTCGACGGCGCGCAGGCGCTCGACGAACATGGTCACCTCGATCGGCCCCTCGGAGTGCCGCAGCTGTGCCTGGTACTTCACGTGCAGGTCGGCCACGAGGCAGCCGTCCCGCAGCGGCGCGGTGGGCCGGCCGTCGAGGAACAGCCACGGGATACGCGCCTCCTCGAGCAGCGTGACCATCCGGGCGTGGTTGATGTGCTGATAGACGTCCATGTCCGACCATCGCACCGGGACCTTCACCACGTAGCCGTCGGTCGTCGCGGTCCCCGAGTCCTCGTTGAGCACGTGCGTTCCATCCCCTGTCGATCCGGATCTGCTGCTACGACGCCGTCGGGCGTCGCGGACTCAACCCTACGCACGGCGGGCCCCGGCACCCCTGACGGGCGGTGACGACCGCGAGCGATTCAGGCGGGACCGACCTCGACCCGCACGCCGTTGAGGACGACGGTCCCCGAGAGCGGGTCGAGCCGTGTCCCGTCGTTGAGGATGTTCACGTTGACCCCCGGTTCCGCGGCCGCCACGGAGAGGCGGGCCTCGGCGTCGTCGTGACCCCAGCCGTGCGGCATCGAGGCGACTCCGGGCTTGATGTCGGTGGTGAGCTCGACCGGGACGGTCAGCGACCCGCCCGCGCCGCGGACCGTCGCGACGCCGTCGATGCCCAGGCGCGCCGCATCGTCCGGGTGCATCTGCAGGGTGCAGCGATTGGTCCCGCCGGTGAGTGCGGGCAGGTTGTGCATCCAGCTGTTGTTGGACCGCAGGTGACGGCGACCGACGAGGAGGAGCGACGGATCGCCCGGCTCGTGTTCGGCGTCGACTGCGGCACGCAACCGGGCGAGGTCCCCGATCAGCGGGTCCGGTGCCAGCTCGACCTTTCCCGACGCGGTGCGGAGCACCCCGGGCAGACGCGGGCGCATCGGACCGAGGTCGATGCCGTGCGGGGCGGCCAGGACATCGGCGAACGTGAGGCCCTCCCGTGCACCGAAACCGTCGCCGTAGGCGCCGAGCCGCAGCATCATGTCCAAGCGGCGCTGGTGGCCCCGAGCTTCGGGCAGCATCGCCACGAGGGTCTCGACGTCGCGTCCGGCGACCGGCGAATGCGGGTCGGTGACCTCCTTGGCCAGGGTCGCGGCGATGACCTGCTCGTCGACGAGGCCAGGATCGGCGTCGACGCCCGCCCCGGAGAGCCCGAGGATCAGCCGGCACACGATGTCGATCTCGTCGGGCCGGCCGTCGGGTAGCGGCAGCACCCGCGGCGAGTAGCGGGCGTTCGCGCGTACGGCGAGGTTGTTGAGGATCGCGTCGAAGTGCGGGCTCTGTGAGGGGCGCGGCGGCGGCAGGACGACATCGGCATGCCGGGTGGTCTCGTTGAGATAGGGGTCGACGCACACGACGACGTCGGCGGCATCGAGCGCGGTGGCCAGCCGGCGGCCGTTGGGCGCCGACAGCACGGGGTTGCCGGCGACCGTGACCAGTGCCCGCAGTTGCGCCTCGCCGGGTGTCTCGAACTCCTCTGCCATCGCGACGGCGGGCAACTCCCCCGCGACCTCGGGATGTCCCGACACCCGGCTGCGCCAGCGGCCGGTCCGGAATCCGCGCCCCGGCCGGGCCGGACGGGGTGCGGGGGCGGTCGGCGCCGTCGGGAACATGACCCCGCCGGGCCGATCCAGGTTGCCGGTGAGGACGTTGACCACGTCGATGAGCCAGCTGCCGAGGGTGCCGAACTCGACGACGCTGGTGCCCAGTCGGCCGTAGACCGCCGCCGTCGGTGCCGCCGCGATCGCACGGGCGAGCGCGCGGATGTCCTCGGCCGGGACATCGCAGTACGGCGCCACCCGCTCGGGCGTGAGATCACCTATCTCCCTGCGCAATTCGTCGACGCCCTGCACGTGGGTCGCGATACCGCCGAGGTCGTCGGCGACCAGTCCCTCGTCGAACAGGCAGGTGACGATGGCGGCCAGCAACGCGGCATCGGTTCCCGGCCGTGGCGCGAGGTGGGTGTCGGCGAGCCGGGCGGTGCGGGTACGCGCCGGGTCGATGACCGTGAGCCGCCCGCCGCGATGCCGGAGGGCGTTCAGCTTGCCGGGGAAGTTAGCGGCGGTGGCCATGCTCCCGTTGGAGACAACGGGATTCGCGCCGATGATCACCAGGTGATCGGTGCGGTCGAGGTCGGGGACGGCAAAGGTCCCGGCGTGACCGAAGAGGTATCCCGACGCCGCCTGCTTGGGCATCTGGTCGAGGGTGCCGGCGCTGAACACGTTGCGGGTTCCGATCGCACGCGCGAGCAGCGGCGCGTACATGGTGCCCGCGATGGTGTGCGCCGACGGGTTGCCGAGATAGAAACCGACCGACGATCCGCCGTGGGTGTCGATGACCGCGCGCAGACGGGTGACGGCTTCGTCGAGCGCCTCGTCCCAGCCGACCTCGACGAACCGTCCGTCCCGTGTGACCAGTGGACGTTCGAGACGGTCGGGATCGTTGTCGAGCTGAGGGAAGCTCGCCCCCTTCGGACAGATGTAGCCGTGGCTGAACACGTCGTCGGCGTCGCCGCGGGCACCGGTCACGTGTTCACGCAAATGCCCGTCCGCCTCGGCGTGTTCCTCGATCGGGCCGCCGTGGGTGTCGACGACGAGGGACAACCCGCAGGTTGCCTCGCAGAGTGGGCAGATTCGCGGTGCCGTGCGCGTCATGTGCCCAGGCTAGGCCCGGGCATCGGGTCGGCGTGGCCGAAACGGATCAGGGGCCGAAACGGATCAGGGGCCGAAAGGGATTCAGCGGATGACACTGCGGAGCTGTCGCGCGGCGACCGACAGCGTCGCGAGGTCGAGGGTCCCGGTCTCCTCGATCTCTCCGAGGACGCTGCGCACGCGGCTGAGCCGGTTCGACTGGGAGGACTCCCATTCGGCGATCTTCTCGTCGCTCGACTCGTCGGGTTCGCTGACCTCGAGGATCTTGAGGGTGAGCGCCCGTAGCGCGCCGTGCATGTCGTCGCGCAGCGCCAGCCGGGCGAGCGCGTGCCAGCGGTCGCCGTAGTCCAGGTTCGACACCGCCGTCAGCAGTTCCTCGAGTCCGAAGTGCTCCATCACCGCGAAGTAGAGGTCGCCGACCTCCTCGGGGTCGCGGTCGGAGATCTCGGCGGCATCGATGATGTCGAGCAGGCAGAACCGGTGGAGGCTGACGGCCACCGTCCGGGCGAGGTCGTCGGGGACCCCCTCGTCGACGTACGCGTGTACCCGGTCGGAGATGTCTTTCGCGGAGCTCTCCCCCAGCCAGCCGTCGACGGCCGCGGACAGCCGGGTGACCCGATCGGAGTAGCGGGTGATCTCGGCGGCCATGGCGAGTGGCTGGGGACGGAACGCGAGCAGCCACCGCGACGCCCGGAACAGCAGGCGTCGGGCGTAGAGCATCATTCCGTCGACGACCTCGGCCGGTGCCGGTGCGTGCCGGATGCTCTCGAAGACGTCGCTCATGCCGAAGATCTCGTTGGACACGACGTAGGCGCGGACACCTTCTTCGGTGGTGCACCCGGTGCCCTCGCTCAACCGGAACAGATGCGTCATCCCGGCGTGATCGATGACGTCGTTGACGAGGGTCGTCGTGACGATCTGGCGGCGTAGCCGGTGGGAGTTGATCTGCTCGCGGTACGTCTCGCGCAGGGCCTCCGGGAAGTAGCGGGCCACGCGTGCGGCGAACACGTCGTTGTCGGGGAGGTCACTGGCCAGCAGGTCCGACTTCGCCTCGAGTTTGACGTGCGCCATCAGGGTCGCGAACTCCGGTGAGGTCAGCCCGCGCTGCAACTCACCGTCGAACCGCTTGCGGAGTTCGCGTGCCTGCGGGAGGGCTTCCAGTCTGAGGTCGACGCCGCGTTCGCGTGACAGCTGGTCGAGCATCCGGGCGTGGACCTCCACGCGCGTGAGTTCGAAGGTGCGGCAGAAGCCCAACTCGGAGTTCTGTGAGATGTTGTCGGCGAGAACGAGATCGGCGACGTCATCGGTCATCGACTCGAGCAACGGGTCCCGGTCGTCGGTCTCCAGCGCACCGCCCGACACCGCGGAGTCGAGCAGGATCTTGATGTTGACCTCGTGGTCGGAACAGTCGACTCCGGCCGAGTTGTCGAGTGCGTCGGTGTTGATCCGGCCACCCGCGAGATCGAACTCGATCCGCCCCCGTTCGGTGACGCCGAGGTTGCCGCCCTCCCCGATCACCTTGGCACGCACCTGATCACCGTCGACGCGGATCGCGTCATTCGACTTGTCGCCGACGTCCCCGTGGTTCTCCGTCGACGCCTTGATGTATGTTCCGATGCCGCCGTTCCAGAGCAGGTCGACGGGCGCGAGCAAGATCGCTCGGATCAGTTCGGGCGGCGAGAGTTCGTCGACGCCCTCCGCGATACCGAGCGCTGCCGCCATCTCCGCGCTGACGGGGATCGACTTGCGGTCCCGCGACCACACCCCTCCGCCCTCACCGATCAGATCGGTGTCGTAGTCGGCCCACGACGATCGCGGCACCTCGAACAGGCGGCGGCGTTCGAGGTAGGACCGGTCGGCGACGGGGTCCGGGTCGACGAAGATGTGCCGGTGGTCGAAGGCGGCGACGAGCCGGATGTGCTCGCTGAGCAGCATCCCGTTGCCGAACACGTCCCCGCTCATGTCGCCGATCCCGACGACGGTGAAGTCCTGCGACTGGGTGTCGACGCCCATCTCCCGGAAATGCCGTTTGACCGACTCCCAGGCACCGCGTGCGGTGATGCCCATGGCCTTGTGGTCGTATCCGGCCGAGCCGCCCGAGGCGAACGCGTCACCGAGCCAGAAACCGTAGGACTGTGACACCTCGTTGGCGATGTCGGAGAACGCCGCGGTGCCCTTGTCGGCCGCCACGACCAGGTAGGTGTCGTCCTCGTCGAGCCGGACCACACCCCGCGCCGGGATGACCTCCCCGGTCGAGCGGTCGATGTTGTCGGTGATGTCCAGCAGACCGGAGATGAACTGCCGGTAGCAGGCGATCCCCTCCTCGCGCTGCGCATCCCGGTCGGCAGCGGTGTCCCCGGTCGGCGCCGGCGGACGCTTGACGACGAAGCCGCCCTTCGCGCCGAGGGGGACGATGACGGCGTTCTTGACGGCCTGTGCCTTCACCAGACCGAGGACCTCGGTGCGGAAATCCTCCTTGCGGTCCGACCAGCGCAGCCCGCCGCGTGCCACTGCGCCGAACCGCAGATGGACGCCCTCCACACGGGGCGAGTACACGAAGATCTCGTGCAACGGACGGGGTTCGGGGGTCTGCGGGATATCGCGAGGCCGGAGCTTGAACGAGATGACCGGGCGGTGCTCGAGATCCCGTTCACCGGTCGTGACGAAGTAGTTGGTCCGTGACGTCGCGGTCATGACCGCGGCGAAGGCCGACACGATGCGATCGGCGTCGAGACTCAGCACCGTGCCGATGTCGGCCCGGAGTTGTGCGCTCACCCGCTCGCGCCGTTCGGGGTCGGAGGCGGCCGGGTCGAAGGAGGTCACGAACAGTTCGACCAGCCCGCGCGTGATCTGCAGATGACGGCCCAGCACATTCGCGACATGGGCGGTGCTGTAAGAGAATCCGCACTGCCTCAGGTACTGCCCGTAGGCGCGCAGCATCGCCGCCGACCGCCAGTCCAGTCCGCACCGGATGATCAGCTCGTTGTAGTCGTCGACTTCCGCTGCGGCGAGCCAGATCTGACGGAACGCCTCGGTGAAGCGCTCCTCGAGGTCGTCGGCATGGTCGAGGTCCACCGACATCCCGGCGGCGAGCTGCACGATGAACTCGTAGGCCCAGCAGACGGTGTCGTCGGACCGCCGGATCTCGTACGGATGTTCTTCGAGAACATCGAGGCCGAGACTGTGCAGCACCGGCAGGACATCGGTGAGGGTCGCCGACTCCCCGCACAGGTAGAGGGTGAACCGCCAGCTGTGGTGGTCGCCCGGCCCGCGCTGCTCGATGGCGTCGAGGGTCACCGCCAACGCGCCCGGCTCGAGGGAGACGACGTGGATCAGGTCCGCGAGGGCGTCCTGGGGTTCGCGGAGTTCCTTGTAGTCGTCGGAGAGTGAGGGCAGTTGCCGCAGAAGGAGTTCCGGTCCACCCGAGACCGATCCGGAACGGTCGCCGAGGTTCACGGCGAGTTCCCGGACACGCTCGTCCCATCCTCGGATCGCCGCCGCGAGCGCCGCCTGCATCCGTGCGTGCGCGGGTGATCCGGTGTCCACCGAGCCGAGTTCGGATGCGGCGCCCGGCTCGATACACACCAGCACCTGCAGGAGCGCGAGCGGCATCTCACTCACACGGGCCGTGTATTCCAGTGCGCTGCCCTTCAATTCATCCATCAAGGCACGTTCGAGGGCGAGTCGATTCTGGGTGTTGTAGCGGTCCCGGGGCAGGTAGATGAGGGCGACCGCGGTCTTGCCGTCGAGACTGGTACGCACGAACAGGCGCAACGACCGGGTCGCGACCGCGTCGAGCATCTCGGTGACACGACGGGCGAGCTCGTCGGTGGTGGAGGCGAACATCTCCACCACCGGATAGTTCTGCAGCAGCTCGATCATGGACTGTCCGGCGAAGGAGTCCTCGTCGACGCCGACGCGCGCGAGCACGTCGTGCACCTTGGTGCGCAACACCGGGACGTCGAGCACTGTCTGGTGCAGACCGGAAGAGGTCATGGTGCCGAGGAACCGGTGCTCACCGTCGTGGTTGCCGTGCGCGTCGAAGGCGGGAACCTGCAGCAGCACCGGGAAATTCGACCGCTGGATGCCGGTGGCGACGAAGACCCGACTCGCTCGCGGGAGCAGTGGCTGCGTGGTCACCGACGGGAAGTCCCGGGTGATGGAGCCGGTGCGCCAGACCCCCAGCCGCTCGTCACCGTCACCGGCGCCGTCGGTACCCACCCGGGTGTATCCGAGGGGATGGAAGTGGTTCCCGGCGAACCATTCGAGGAGTTCGGCGTACTCGTGCCGGTCGGTGTTGCGCATGCCTGTCGACTCACGCACCGGCATTACCGCCAGGTCGGCCGCACACGACGTCATCAGCGACCGCATCCGGGCGGCGTCGTGGTCGACGTCGCCCACCCGGAACACGACCTCGAGGAGGTCCGATCGGAGCGCCTCTGGATCGACGCCGGGATGTCCGGCGAGCCCGCCGACGAAGATCCAGGACTCCCAGGCGGCACCGGGGACGTCGTCGATCGCCTCGAGCCCGCCGTCGGTGTCGCGTTGCACCGGCATGACCGGATGGTCCATGCGCTCGATGGATAGGTCGTGTGCCTCAACGGTCGCCAGAACCGCCTCCACGAGCATCGGCATGTCGTCGTTGACGACGACGATCTCGACCGCGCCGCCGTCGTCGTCGACGACCTCGACCAGTGCCTGTCCGGGATCCCGCCGGGTCGCGACGTCAAGATGACGCACCACCTGCTCGGCGGCGCTGTCCGTCCCCGAGCCTTCGGCCCGGGACCTGAAGTAGTGGTTCACCGCGTCCGGCACGAGTGACGTCACATCGCCGATGCTAGTCACCCGCGCCGGACGGGGTCGGTATTAATCGCGGGTGAGTTTGCGGTGGGTCACCCGGTGCGGACGTGCCGCGTCGGCGCCGAGACGCTCGACCTTGTTCGCCTCATACGCCTCGAAGTTGCCCTCGAACCAGAACCACTTGCCCTCTTCGACGTTGCCCTCCCACGCCAGGATGTGGGTACAGGTGCGGTCGAGGAACCAGCGGTCGTGGCTGATGACCACGGCACAGCCGGGGAAGTTCTCGAGCGCGTTCTCCAGCGATCCCAGGGTCTCGACGTCGAGGTCGTTGGTCGGCTCGTCGAGCAGGATGAGGTTGCCGCCCTCCTTCAATGTGAGCGCGAGGTTCAGGCGGTTGCGCTCACCACCGGAGAGGACCTCCGCCTTCTTCTGCTGATCCGGCCCCTTGAAGCCGAAGGCACTGACGTAGGCGCGCGACGGCATCTCGTTCTGGCCGACCTCGATGAAGTCGAGTCCGTCGGAGACGACCTCCCAGACGTTCTTCTTGGGGTCGATGTTGGCGCGCGTCTGGTCGACGTAGCTCAGCTTGACCGTCTCGCCGACCTTCACGGTGCCCGAATCGGGTGCCTCGAGGCCGACGATGGTCTTGAACAGCGTCGTCTTACCGACACCGTTGGGGCCGATGACACCGACGATGCCGTTACGCGGCAGCGTGAAGGACAGGTCCTTGATGAGGACGCGGCCCTCGAAGCCCTTGTCGAGGTGGGAGACCTCGACCACCACATCGCCGAGGCGCGGTGGCGTCGGGATCTGGATCTCCTCGAAATCGAGCTTCCGCGTCTTCTCGGCCTCGGCCACCATCTCCTCGTAACGGGACAGGCGAGCCTTGTTCTTGGTCTGACGGGCCTTGGAACCGGAACGAACCCACGCGAGCTCTTCCTTCAGGCGGCGCTGCAGCTTCTGGTCCTTCTTGCCCTGGACCTCGAGACGCTCGGCCTTCTTCTCCAGGTAGGTGGAGTAGTTGCCCTCGTAGGGGTGCAGCTTGCCGCGGTCGACCTCACAGATCCACTGCGCGACGTGATCGAGGAAGTACCGGTCGTGGGTCACGGCCAGGACGGCGCCCGGGTAGCTCGCGAGGAACTGCTCGAGCCACAGCACCGACTCGGCGTCGAGGTGGTTGGTGGGCTCGTCGAGGAGCAGCAGGTCGGGCTTCTGCAGCAGCAGCTTGCACAGTGCGACGCGGCGGCGCTCACCACCGGAGAGGTGCGTGACCGGTGAGTCGGCGGGCGGGCAGCGCAGCGCGTCCATGGCCTGCTCGAGCTGCGAGTCGAGGTCCCAGGCGTCGGCGTTGTCCAGGTCTTCCTGGAGCTTGCCCATCTCCTCCATCAGCTCGTCGGAGTAGTCGGTGGCGAGCAGTTCGGCGATCTCGTTGAAGCGGTCGAGCTTCACCTTGATCTCGCCCATGCCCTCTTCGACGTTCTCCTTGACCGTCTTCTCCTCGTTGAGGGGCGGCTCCTGGAGCAGGATGCCGACGGTCGCCTCGGGGTCGAGGAAGGCTTCGCCGTTCGACGGCTGGTCGAGGCCGGCCATGATCTTCAGGATCGACGACTTACCGGCACCGTTGGGGCCGACGACGCCGATCTTGGCGCCCGGATAGAAGGACATGGTGACGTCGTCGAGGATGACCTTGTCGCCGTGCGCCTTGCGCACCTTTTTCATGGTGTAGATGAACTCAGCCACGTGAAAACTCCTTCGGACCTGCTCGATGCCGGGTGGATGTCAGCAATTCAGATGCTCTGGCGCACGCACGGTCGGTGCGCATACATGGGTCCCAGCCTAGTGGTCGGCCCCGGCGGGCCCGTCGCCCGGTGACCCGGTCCGCCCGGTACCGGCCACGCAATTGGGCGGATGCCGCGCGCGACGCGCGGTTTGTCGCGAGAATGGTTCGCGTCGGCGAGGGCCGACGACGGGGTGTGAGTTGCGGCGCCGGGCGAGCACAAGTGCGGCGCTGGGTTGGCGCGATGGGAGTGTCATGCGCTCGGTGGGTAGGTGGACAGTGGTGACGGTGGTCGTGGGCGTGATCGTCACGTCGATGGGTGCTGTCGGCGCCTGTGCGGCCGAGCCCCGGCATTGTCCTCCAACCATCTCACCGCTGTACGGTCCGGCCGGCCCATGTTTGAGATTCGGGGTCACGACACCGAGCGGCCCGCTCGAGCCCGCGGAGGTCGCCGGCGTCACCGCGCTGACCGGGGTCTCTCCGACCATCAATCTGTTCTTCGAGGACTTCACCGCCATCCCACCGATCGCGGCGCTGAACGCGGTGATCGGCGCGGGGGCCGAGCCGATCGTCACCTGGGAACCCTGGCGGCATCTCGGCGACGGCACCTACGATCGCGCCGCCTTCTCGATGTCCTCGATCGTTGCCGGAACGCACGACGACTACCTGTACCGCTGGGCCGACGAGCTCGTCGCCTGGGGTTCGACCGTCTATCTGAGGTTCGCCCACGAACCCAACGGCGACTGGTACCCGTGGAGTCCCGCGGGTGGGACGCCGCCCGAGCTGTACGTCGCGGCGTGGCGGCACGTCCACGACCTTTTTGCGTCGAAGAACGCGGTGAACGTGAAGTGGGTGTGGGCGCCGAACGTCCCGATCTCGGACGTTCCGCTGTCCCGCTGGTACCCCGGCGCCGACTACGTCGATGTCCTCGGCATCGACGGTTACAACTGGGGCTCGGTACCCGGCCACCGATGGACGTCGCCGAACGAGCTCTTCGGGTCCTCCCTCGACCAGCTGCGCGAACTCGCGCCGGACAAGCCGATTCTCGTCACCGAGGTCGGTTCGGCCGAGGCGGGCGGGTCCAAGGCCGACTGGATCGCAGATCTCGTCGACTACCTCGACAAGGCCGACGGGGTCACGGGTTTCGTCTGGTTCGACCACGACAAGGAATCGGACTGGGGTCTGAACAGCTCGCCGGAGGCAGGCCGGGCGATGGCACGTGCACTCGAAGAAGTGGGGTTGCGGTGATAGGAGTCGAGCGGTGACGGAAGCCGAGTCGGAACGTCCGGGTCGGGTCACGGTGGATGAGACGCAAGCGCTGATCGCCCCCGACGTCGAGGAAGCACGTCTCCGAGCGGTGGAGCAGCTCAACCTGCTCGACTCCGCCCCCGAGGACCGGTTCGCGCAGATCACCCGCATGGCCAAAGCGGTGTTCGGCGTACCGATGTCGACGGTGTCCCTCCTCGACCGGGATCGGCAATGGTTCAAGGCGGTCGACGGCATCGAACTGCAGAACCAGCCACGCGAGCAGACCGTGTGCCAGGTGACGGTCGCGCGGGCCTACACGCGCCCTGCCGACCCGGCGCTCGTCATCGAGGACGTGTCGACGATCCCGTTCTTCGCCGAGATACCTCAGATCAGCGGGGAGGGCGGAATCCGTTTCTACGCCGGGTATCCGTTGTACGGTCCGGGCGGTCACCCGGTGGGCACCTTCTGCGTCTACGACACCCGGCCGCGGCAGCTGACCGCCGACCAGTTGGCCGCGTTCCGCGAGCTGGCGGCCTGGGCGCAACGCGAGATCGAGAACTCCGACGATCTCGAACGCGCCGCGAAGGTGCAACGCCAGTTGCTCCCCCCACCGCTCGGTATCGTGCCCGGCTACTCCATCGAGACGATGTGCCTCCCCGCGTTCGCCGTGGGCGGCGACTTCTACGACCACTACCCCTGCCACGACGGACTGGTGTTCACCGTCGCCGACGTCATGGGCAAAGGTCTGGGGGCGGCGATCCTCACCGCCACCGTGCGGTCGGCGATGCGTGCTGCCTCACGGGCTTTCGACGCCACCGGTGGTGAGAGCGCAGACCATGATCTCGGCGAGGTCGTGGGTACGGTGGCCGGTCAGCTCGCCGAGGACTTCGCCGGCACGGAAACCTTCGCGACCCTGTTCCACGCCCGGCTGCGCACCCGGGACGGTCACGTCGACTACGTCGACGGTGGCCACGGGCTGGCCACCGTGCGCCGCGCTGACGGCCACTGCACCGTCCTACACGGCGGCGGACTCCCCATCGGAATCCTGCCGGAGGACACCTGGCGTTCGGCCGCAATCGATCTCGGCCCCGGCGACATGCTCGTGATCGCCTCGGACGGCCTCCTCGACCTCGTCGCCGGTGGGGACGCACTCGACCTCCTCCGAATGCTCTGCGGCACAAGCACTCCCGCCGCAGTGCGGACGAAGGTCGAGGAACTGGTGGCCAGTCTCCCACCCGTAGACGACGTCACACTCGTCGCGATCCGGCGGGACGATGCCGGATGAGCGAGAGCATCGAGAAGGCCACCCTCGCCCGCACCGCCCCGTCGCCGTGGTTACGGCTGCTCATCGTCGTGGCAGCAGTGCTCGGCCTCAACTACATCGTGTGGCGCTGGCTGGCATCGGTGAACTGGGAGGCGTGGTGGATCGCCGTCCCGCTGGTCGTCGCCGAGACCTACAGCCTCATCGACTCGCTGCTGTTCGGGCTCACCATGTGGAAACTGCAGCACCGCCCCGAACCCCCGCCGCCGCCCGCAGGCGCCACGGTCGATGTCTTCATCACCACCTACAACGAACCGATCGACCTCGTGATGAAGACCGCGCTCGCCGCGAAGGCCATCACCTACCCGCACACCACCTGGATCCTCGACGACGGTGACCGCGCCGAACTCGCCGAGTGCGCGCGCAAGGCCGGCCTGGGTTACCTGACCCGGTCGTCGAACTGGCTGGACAAGCCACGACATGCCAAGGCCGGCAACCTGAACAACGCGCTCATGCAGACCGAGGGCGAGTTCATCCTCATCCTCGACGCCGATCAGGTCCCCGAACCGCAGATCCTCGACCGCACGCTCGGTTACTTCCACGACGAGAAGATGGCCGTGGTCCAGACCCCGCAGTACTTCGTCAACGTGCCACCCTCGGACCCGCTGGGATCGCAGGCACCGCTCTTCTACGGGCCGATCCAGCAGGGGAAGGACGGCTGGAACGCCGCATTCTTCTGCGGCTCGAACGCGGTCCTGCGTCGTGAAGCACTGATGCAGCTCGGGATCACCCAGTACGTCACCGCCGTTGAGGACGGCGTCGACCGCGCCCTGCGGACCGCGCGGACCGTGCTCCGAAAGACCCGACGACGTGTCCGCGACAACCCTCCGGCACTCGCCGCGCTCGACCGGGTGGACGCCGCGGTCACCGAGGCACGGAAGCAGCTGAAGGATCGGGCACCGCTGGCCGATATCACCTACCGATTCCAGGCGTGGGTCGACGAGGCCGCCCGCGGACTCGTCGACGCCGATGTCGAGGCGATGCGTGCCGACCTCGAGGCCATCGAGGCCCTCACCGAGTTCAGCGAGCAGGAAACCGGTGCCGGGGCACTCGACTTCGATGCTCTGGCGGTTCTGGCCGATCGCGAATGGTCCCCACTCGGCGCCATCGAGTCGATCCGTGCCCTGGTCGCGGCGGTCGATGTCGGCAGATCCGATGAGGCGCAACCGATGTTGCCGCTCGCGACGATCTCGGTCACCGAGGACATGGCCACCTGCATGCGGCTGCACGCCCTGGGGTGGAATTCGGCATACCACCACGAGAACCTCGCCTACGGGCTCGCTCCCGAGGACCTGAAAACGATGCTCACCCAACGCCTTCGGTGGGCTCAGGGCACCATCCAGGTGATGCTGCGGGAGAACCCGCTGGTCCAGAAGGGGCTGACCGTAGCCCAGCGACTCATGTACTGGGCGACGATGTGGAGCTACCTGGCCGGTTTCGCGGCGATCGCCTACATCGCCGCCCCGGTGGTGTATCTCGTGCTGGGGGTTCTCCCGGTGCAGGCCTACAGCTGGGACTTCTTCCTCCGCCTCATCCCGTTCCTGGTGATCAACCAGGTGTTGTTCCTCGTCGTGGCGAGAGGAACCCCGACCTGGCGGGGCCAACAGTACAGTCTCGCATTGTTCCCGGTCTGGATCCGGGCCTGCACCACCGCGTTCCGCAACGTCTACCTGAACCGGCCACTCGGATTCGCGGTCACGCCGAAGACGAAACAGTCCCAGGACGCGCTGCCGTGGCATCTCGTCCGCCCGCAGCTCGCCGCGATGGTCCTCCTCGTCGTGGCATCGGTCATCGGCATCGTGCAGTTGTGGCGGGGCGCGATCTCTGTTCTGGGCGTGGGCGTCAACCTGTTCTGGGTACTGTTCGATCTGGTGATCCTGAGCGTCGTCATCATGGCGGTCCGCTACCGCGGTCACGACGACACGGCAGAAGACTCGCCCACCGGCGACAACCCCGCCCGTCCAGAAAGGCCATGATGACGACATACTCGACTCGCCCCGTCGCCGGTGATGCCGTGGCGATCACGCCGGACGGACGGCTCAACATGATCGCCGCACCCAGGCTGCGCGATCAGTTGCACGAACTCGTCGGGGCCGGGACGACCCGGATCGTCGTCGACCTATCCGGCACCGATTTCATCGACTCGTCCGGGCTGGGTGCGCTCGTCTCCGGACTGAAGGTCGCACGCCAGGCGGGTGGCGATCTCCGGATCGCGGCCCCCACCGAGCAGGTCGTCACCGTCCTGGAACTGACCAACCTCAATCGCGTGTTGCGGGTGCACGAGTCCGCGGACGCCGCGTACGGTGCCGAGTGAGATCCGAGAGGCCACCCTCATGACCGAGAACACCGGGACGCGTGTTCTCGAGGAGGTCACGTCGGACGCCACCCTCGAGCACATTCACGAGCTGCTCGCAGATCTGTTGCGCGACTGCCCGGTCGACGACATGGACGCAATGCAGTTCGAGCTCGCGCTGGCCGAGATCGGCTCGAACATCGTCGAACACGCCCGTGACGGCAGCCGGGTGGCCATGCGGCTCGAACTCGAGGTCGCGGCGGACCGGATCGAGGGCCGTTACAGCGACGACGGTCATCCGGCCCGCGTCGACCTCGACGCGGTGAGCCTGCCCGACGACTTCGCCGAGCGCGGTCGCGGACTGGCCATCGCCATCCAGATCCTCGACGAGCTCTCCTACCGGCGCGCCGACGGGCGCAACCACTGGCGACTGGTCCGCAACCGGACGGCGTGAAACTCACGCAGCCGTCTGGGTTTCCGCCTTCTCCGCGGCGGCGACCGGCAAGGCGGCCGCGATGTCTCGCTCCGACGACGGCGTGCCACGGTAGGTGACGATGCAGCGACTCAGGTCGAGTCCCACTGCGACGGCGGTCATCTCGAGATCGGAGCGGCGCGAGCCGTCGGCCGTCGGATACTCGTTGGTCTTGATCTGACCGTGCGCCATGACGGGCCGGCCCTTCGCGATGGCGAGGCCGACGCCGGCGAGGAGTCGGCGCCAGCAGCTCACCGTCAGATACAGCGTCGGTCCGTCCACCCACTCGCCGCTGCGCTTGTCGATGCGGCGCGAGGTGCAGGCCACGCGGAACGAGATCACGTCCTCGCCGGTGGTGGTCTGGCGTCGGCGGGGCTCGGACACAACGGTTCCGATGACGGTCGTGTACGTCTCAAACATGGTCGTCTCCTACTGGTGTCGGCCACGGGAAGTGTGGCCGCATCAGCATCTCCCCCGACATACGCCGGAGACGGGGACATGATCGGGCTGTGGAGAACTCTCCACGGATTACCCACAGATCGCGGGTACCCCTGGCGTTCCGCCCATAGGATCGCGGAATGCGGATGCGAGTGTTCCTGACCGGTCTGATCGCGGCGGCCACGATGCTGGTCGCGCCACCCCTGTCCGCGGCGGCACCGGCCCCGGCGATGTCGGGTCTGACCGACGCGATCGCCGGTCGCCTCGCACTGGCCGACGCGGTGGCCGCGTCCAAGTGGGCATCCGGCGCCGCCATCGACGATCCCGCGCGTGAACAGGTCGTCCTCGACACCGTGTCGCAGCTCGCTCTCGACCGGGACCTCGACCCCGGCTACGTTCGCGGTGTGTTCCGCGATCAGATCGAGGCGAGCAAGACGGTACAACGCAGGCTGTTCGCCCAGTGGCGCCTACCCGGGCAGACGGCCCCACCCGCGACACCGGATCTCGGTCCGGTCCGGGCGGCGATCAACGAACTCAATGTGGCGATCGTCGACGAACTCGCGGCCTCACGCGACATCGTGACGACCCTGCGCTGCCCGCCGGAGCTGACCGTGTCGACCGCGCAGACCGCCGCCGACGCGGGATTCGACCCGCTTCACGTCGCCGCGCTGGTCCAGGCCGGGGCGTCCGTCTGCACGGTGTCGACCGGATCGAGCTGAGTTCCGTTGCAACTCAGCCGCGTTTGTTGAGCTCCTTGAGCATGTCGTTGTAGTTCTCGAGTTCGGCGTCGTGGTCGCGGACCGCGTTGCGGTCGTAGCGCTTCGCCTGCCGGGTGTCGCTGCGCTGCCATTGGACCAGCAGGGCCAGCATGATGACGACGAGCGGGATCTCGCCTGCCGCCCAGGCGATTCCGCCGCCGGCGCGCTGGTCGTCGAACAGGTTGTAGGTCCACGGCAGATTGAGTCCGCGGTAGTAGTTCTCGGCGATGACGGCCGTGGTCATCATCAGTGCCACGCCGAAGAAGGCGTGGAACGGCAGCGACCCGAGGACGATGCCGAGTTTGGCGACCGGTTTGACCTGTCGTGGTGCGGGGTCGATGCCGATGACGAGCCAGTAGAACAGGTATCCGCTGAGCAGGAAGTGCAGGTTCATCAGCAGGTGAGCCGCGTGGTACTCGACCACCGACTCGTACAGCCCGCCGAGATAGAGGATGTAGAAGCTGCCGACGAACATGATGGCCGCGATCAGCGGGTGCGTCAGGAAGCGCGACGGCCCCGAGTGCACACCCGCCTGAATCCACTCGCGGGGTCCGGGAGGGTTGCCGCGGCCCGACGGCGGGAGGGCGCGCAGCGCCAGCGTCACCGGACCACCCAGGACCAGAAGGACCGGGATCATCATCGACATCAGCATGTGGGCGATCATGTGGACGCTGAACATCGCCGGTGCATACCGGCCGAGACCCGACGAGGTCGCCAGGAGCAGCAGCAGACATCCGAGAAGCCACGCGAAGGTGCGGCCGATCGGCCAGTCGTCGCCGCGTCGCTTCAGTCGCACGACGCCGCGGATGTACACGGCGGCCAGGACGATGGCGGCAAGACCGAAGATCAGGTCGAATCGCCAGTCGGTGAAGAACCGGACGAAGGTCGGCGGACCGTCGATGTCGTAGCCGATGGCGTTCTCGACCGGTGAGACGTTCGCGGTGTCGAGGGCCGGCGGCGGGGTCCGGCTCAGGCCGACCGCCAGACCGAAGGTGGCCGCGAACACGGCCAGCTCGACAAGCCCGAAGCGCACGAACAGCGACGGCCGCTCCTCCGACTCGAGCTGGGCGATGGTCACTCGCCGGTGCCACGCACCGAGCGCACCGAGGACGACGAGTGCCGCCACCTTCGCCACAACGAGGCGCCCGTAGGTGTCGGAGAAGAGCTGATCGAGGGGCACGCGCACGGCGGCGTTGATCACGCCGCTGAGGCCGACGACGATGATGCACCAGAACGCGACGCGCGAGAAGCGTCGGACCGCCAGTCCCCGCCACCGCCCGGACGCGAGCGCGTAGACGACCACCGCGGCGAGCCCGCCGAGCCACAGGGTCGCGCCGATCAGGTGCAGGATGAGGCTGTTGGTGGCGATGTCGTGGTTACCGCCCGACGACGAGTGCCCGGCCAGTGCCGACGGCATCAGGCTGAAGATCGTAAACGCGATGACCGCGACGGTCGGCCCCCACTTGAGGATCGTCCGCGCGATGATCGCCGCGACCAGCGCGAACACCGCCGTCCAGAACCAGGTGCGCACCTCGGCGACCTGACCGTATGCGTTGATCAGGTTGGCCGGTTTGATCGCCTCCGACAGCGGCGATCCGCTGACCTCCGACGCCGACAGCGGCATCAGCAGAAGCGCGCACACCGACCACACCAGCGCCGACGACGCCGCGATCCGGATGGCGCGATAGCCGCCGACGTCGAGCACGTTGTCGGACTGCGGCGGCACGAAGAAGGCGGCGAACACCGCGCAGCCCAGCGCGATCGCGGCCGCGAACTCACCGATCGCGGTCAGGGTCGGCAGACCGTAGGTGGTGAGCGGCCCGGGGTCGGGGACGCCGGTCAGCTTGAGCGCAGTGGACGCGGAGATGGCGGTGACGGCGATGGCGACGATCGCGGCGAGCCATCCCGACGCCCAGAGGACCGCGGTGACGACGCCGCGCGGTTCGTTCATCGCGTCGCGATTCTGATCCGGCGAGGCGGACGTCGACGTGCGGGTCATTCCTCAACTGTAGGTCCGGGGGCCGACGCCACACCCTCCGACCTGGTACCGCCGTGGTCTGGGGCACATCCGCGGCGAGCTCGAGGGCATGTCGTAAACTCCATGTGCCCGGCGCCCCGTGTCCTTGTGCCACGAGCGCGCCGAGCACGCCTCCGTAGCTCAGGTGGATAGAGCAAGGGCCTTCTAATCCCTAGGTCGCAGGTTCGAGTCCTGCCGGGGGCACCGTCACTTACGGCATCAGATGCCGAACGGCGCCGCGTAGCGCACCGTCCCGGACGGGACGTCGGTGCCGTCGAGGCTGAGCACCATCAACGCCTCTTCGGGCACCTCGATGCTGAGCCGGATGCCATGGTCGACGGCTCGTCGGAAACCGAAGCGCGGGTAGTAGTCGGGGTGGCCCAGCACGACGACGGTGCTCTCCCCCATGTCGCGCGCCGCGTCGAGGGCGGCGATGATCGCGGCCGAACCCGCTCCGGTCCGCTGGTATGCGGTGGCCACGGCACACGGTGCGAGGCACAACGCGGGGGCATCGTCGACGTGACAGCGTGTCAGCAGCGCGAAACCAACCGGGCGATCGTCGGCATCGACGGAAACGATGGAGAGCCCGTCGAGCCAGGCCGGGTCGGCGCGGAGCGCGTCGACCAGCTCGGCTTCCTCCGACGTGGGAAAGGCGTCCGCATTGATCTCGTGGACACACGCGACGTCGTCGGGCCGTTCCGCCCTCGTATGCCAAGCCTGTTGCGGCATCGGCGGCTCCCCTGTCCTGTCGAGTGCCCCCAACGTAGCCCCCGCGCGTGGTCGCGGAGAAGCGGTTTTCGGAACCGGCGAGGCGCGCGGCGCGTCCAAGAATCGCGCCACCTCTCCGGGTGGTCGCAGTCCTCGAAGAGTCACGGAGGATCATGCCATTCCCGTTCCCCATCCCCTCACCCGTTCCGCTCGTCCCCCAGTGGTTTCCCCGATCTGATCGCGGAAACGACTCGGAGAAGGATGTTTTCGGGGTTTCGCCGGACGAGATCGAGGCGGTCGTCAGGTCGTGGCGCGCCAATGGCATCGCCATCCACGCGATCGATACCGCGACCCTCGGCGACGCCCGGGGCTCATCGAGTCGGGTGGCCCGTGCACTCCGCGACACCGCCGGACCTGCCGGTCGCGCCGTCGAGTCGATCGGCGACCGCCTCATCGCGATGAGCGAGATCCTGGCCACCTTCGAAGCGACGACGACCTCGGCGGACGCCCGAGCTGCCGCGACGTTCGAAGCACTGCGGGACCGCTGATGCGCCCTACGATCTCGGCGCTGCGCGCCTGGAATCCGCAGTCCTTCGCCGACGCGGGATCGGCCGCATCGACCGCGGCCGAATCTCTCGACACCGGAATCGACCGCGCCCGGACGGCATTCGAGTCATCCGACTCGTGGCGTGGACGCACCCGTGCCGCCGCACACGACCGTATCCGGCAGGAGCACGACCACGCCGGCGAGGTCCGCAACGCGCTGCAGATGGTCGCCGACGAAGCATCCGACGCCGGGACCGACCTCGCATATGCGCGCGAGCACGTGTTGCGTCTCGTCGACGCCGCAACCGGCGCAGGTTTTCGCGTCGCCGACGACGGCACGGTCACCCACCCCGATCCCGGCCGGGTCACGGCGGCCGCCGAGTTCAGCGGCTCGATCGAGTCCGGTCTGGCCGCCGTCGACGGTCTCGACGAACGCTACGGCTCGCGACTCGACGGGCTCGCGACCGACCTCGCGTCAATGGTCGACGGACAACCCGATGTGACGCTTCCCGGGAATCGCCCCTTGGACGCCGACGCTGCCGTCCGAGTGCTCGAGTCACTCACTCCCGGCCAGGTCCGCGACATCCTCGAACAGATGGCACCCGACGACATACGACGCCTCATCCAGGCGAATCCGCATGTGCTGGGCAACCTTCCAGGCGTTCCCTTCGACCTTCGCATCCAAGCCAACGAGATCAACATCCGCAACGCCCTGGTCGACGAGATCCAGGCCGGCCGGAGCGAGGGTCGTCGTGCCCGGACGCTGCGGGAGATGCTGACGCCCGGCGACGGGCGCGAGCGGCAGTTCGTGACCTTCGTGAACACACGGCAGGGACGCGTCGTCGAGATGATCGGCACGCTGCGTCCAGGCACCAGGAATGCCGCCACCTATGTACCGGGAACCGGCACCACCATCGACACCGCCGGCGGCGACAACCGCCGCGCCGCAGCCGAACTCGCCGACCAGACCAACGGCCCGGTGTTCCTCTACCTCGACGGCGATCTGCCTCCGGATCTCCGCGCGGCCACGAGTCCGGCCTTCGCCGGCGCCATGGCCGCGCGGCTCGAGCTGTTCGGAACCGAACTCGACGCCGAGATCGCCCGCCACGCACCCGGCGCGAGCACCACCTACATCGGCCACTCCTATGGCGGGGTGGTGGTCGGCACCGCCGAGCAGCTGGGCCTGACTCCGGACCGCGTCATCTACGCGTCGTCGGCCGGCACCGGGGTGCACGATCTAACGCACCCCGGCGGCGTCGAACGGTACTCGCTGACATTTCCCGGCGACCCGATCCACTACGCGCAGTCCCTACCCGGGAACCCGCATGGCTCCGACCCCGACTCCGCACCCGGGGTGACGCGTCTCGACACCGGTACGGTCCAGATCGACGGACGCACCTACGACAGCGGGATCAAGACCCACGGCGGCTACTGGGACGACCCGCACTCGACGGCCTTCCGGAACATGGTGAAGGTCATCACCGGTCAGCAACCCGACCTGTACGTCGCGCGCAAACCCGATGTCCCCGAACTCCCGCCACCACCGCTCGGCGCACCGGCACCCCTGTGGGGGCTGTATCTGCTCAACGACCGCGCCGACGGAGATGTGGACCTACCAGGCCCCATCCCCGACATCCCGCTGAAACTCCCGTGGTGACGACCGACCTGTTCAGGACTTGTCGGGAACCACCGTCCCGCGCCAGCCACCGATGATCCGCATCGAGTGGTAGATGACCAGGGCGGCAACCGAGCCCAGCGAGATACCGGCGAACACGAGATCGCCGATCTGCCAGGTGTAGTCGGCGATGCCGATGATGAGCGGGATCGCGGCGGTGAACTGGTTGATCGGCTTGGAGAAGTCGACCTTGTTGCTGACCCAGATCTGCACGCCGATGATGCCGACGAGGCCGTAGAGGGCTGTCGTGACCCCGCCGAGGACGCCCGGCGGTATGGCGGCGATCACCGCACCGATCTTCGGCGACAGGCCGAGCAGGATCGCGGCCGCACCGGCCACCCAGTAGGCCGCGGTCGAGTAGACCTTGGTCGCCGACATCACGCCGATGTTCTCGGCGTACGTGGTCGTCGCCGAACCGCCACCGCTGCCGGCGAGCATCGTCGCCAGACCGTCCGCAGCGAGCGCGCGGCCCATCGTGTCGTCGTAGTCCCTGCCGGTCATCATCGCGACCGACTTCACGTGACCGATGTTCTCGACGACGAGGACCAGGACGACGGGAAGGAACAGCGGCAGGACACCGAGATCGAAGGTCGGGGTCTGGAAGTCGGGCAGGCCGACCCACGCGGCGTCGGCGATACCGGAGGTGTCGATGTAGTCGTTGTCGGAGTCGATCCAGTCGAGGACGAGCGCCAGCACATAGCCGAACGCGACGCTGAGGAAGATCGCCAGACGACCGAGCAGCCCGCGGAACAGCACCGCCGAGGCGACGAGCAGGACCAGAACGATGGTCGCGAGGACGGGGTCCGCGACGAAGTTGTTCTTCGCGGCCGGGGCCAGGTTCAGGCCGATCAGTGCCACGATCGCACCGGTCACCACCGGCGGCATCAGCGTCTCGATCCACTTCACGCCGGCGAAATGACTGATCAGACCGATGATGACGAGCAGCGCACCGACCGCGACCAGGCCACCGAGCGCCGACGATGCCCCGTCGGAGGCGACCGCCGCCGTCACCGGCGCGATGATCGCGAAACTCGAGCCCAGATAGCTGGGGAGACGGTTACGGGTGATCAGCAGGAACAGGATGGTGCCGATACCCGAGAACAGCAGGGTCGTCGACGGCGGGAACCCGGTGAGGACCGGCACCAGGAAGGTCGCGCCGAACATCGCGACCACATGCTGCAAACCGATGCTCACAGTCCGCGGCCAGGTCAGCCGTTCCTCCGGTGCCACCACGGTGTTCGTCGTGAGCTTCCACGACAGCAGGTTCTGGGATCTCGTCCCCGGTTCAGTCATGCGCAACAGTTTGCGGCACTCACGGCTTGCCCGCTCCCCTTACCCCGGTGCTCACTCGGCGCATATGCAACAAGACTCATAAGCACCTTGTTGCATAGTGCCCTGTTGCGGTGTTAGCGTGCTCACATGGCGCTCGAACATGCGATTCTGGTGTCGCTGGCGGAGCGACCCGGCACGGGTTACGAGATCGGTCAGCAATTCGACCGGTCGATCGGTTACTTCTGGTCGGCCACCCACCAGCAGATCTATCGGACGCTCAAGAAGCTCCTCGACGACGGCCTGGTGAGTGTCGAGTCGATCAGCCAGGACGGCCGCCCGGACAAGAAGGTCTACACCATCTCCGACTCGGGCCGAGATGCGCTGGCGCAGTGGGCGATGAGCCCCACACCACGGCAGGCACTCCGCAGCGACATCGGCGTCAAACTCCGCGCCGCCGAGTTCGGCGACCTCGCCGCCATCATCGGCGAGCTCAAGGCCCACCGCGACGAGCACGTCGCACAACTGACGTTGTTCAAGGGATTCCAGGCGGACTACTACCCCGAGCCCGACACCCTGACCGGCCGCAAGCTCCACCAGTACCTCGTGCTGCGCGGCGGCATCCGGCAGGAGGAGGGCTACATCGAGTGGTGCGACGAGGTCATTCCCGCACTCGAACGCGAACTCGCCGGGATGAACCAGCGACACCCGTGACGGCACGGAACCACCACCCAGACAGAGCATTGCACGCACACAGCGTCACCACGACACCGAGATGAAAGGTCGCGCCATGTCAGCCCACACGGCACAACCCAACCCGCATTACCCGCACCTGTTCACGCCGCTGCAGATCGGCGGCATGACCATCGAGAACCGTCTGGTGATGGGGTCGATGCACACAGGTCTCGAGGATCGCCTCTGGGACACCGACAAGCTCGCCGCGTACTTCGCCGAGCGCGCGAAAGGCGGTGCGGGACTGATCATCACGGGCGGTTTCGGCACCAGCCGCACCGGCCTGCTCGCCTTCGCCGGCGGCAAGATGACCAACGCCCTCGACTGGAAGCGACATCAGCGCGTCACCAAGGCCGTGCACGACGAGGGCGGCAAGATCGCCATGCAGCTCATCCACGCCGCCCGTTACGGGTACACCCCGTTCAAGGTCGCTCCGGGCAAGGATCCGTCGCCGATCCATCCGTTCAAGCACCTGCGGATGACCGAGCCGATCATCTGGCACGTCATCAAGACCTTCGGCCAGTCGGCGAAGCTGGCACGCAAGGCCGGGTACGACGCCATCGAGATCATGGGCGGCGAGGGGTATCTGATCAACCAGTTCCTGTGCCCGCACACCAATGACCGCACCGACAAGTGGGGCGGCAACACCGAGAACCGGCAGCGTTTCCTCGTCGAGGTCATCAAGGAGATCCGCCGTCAGGTTCCCCGCGACTTTCCGATCATCCTGCGTCAGTCCGTCGCCGACCTGATCCGCAAGGGCCAGACCTGGGACGAGATCGCCCTGATGGCACGCAAGGCCGAGGAGCACGGCGTCGATGCGATCAACACCGACATCGGCTGGCACGAGGCCCAGGTCCCCACGATCGTGACCTCGGTCCCCCGCGGCGCCTTCGTGAAGTTCACCGAGCGTCTCCGCGACGAGGTGTCGATCCCGCTGATCGCCGCCAACCGCATCAACACCGCGGAGTTCGCCGAGGAGATCCTCACCAACGGCCGCGTCGACGCCATCCAGATGGCCCGTCCGTTCCTCGCCGATCCCCACCTGGCCAACAAGGCCCGCGCGGGTCGCGCCGACGAGATCAACACCTGCATCGGCTGCAACCAGGCCTGCCTCGACCACGCCTTCGTCGGTAAGAAGGTGTCGTGCCTGGTGAACCCGCGTGCGGGACGCGAGACCACGCTGATCCTCAGCCCGACGCGCAAGGCCAAGCGGGTCGCCGTCGTCGGTGCCGGTCCGGCCGGCCTGTCGGCTGCCGTCTCGAGTGCCGAACGCGGCCACAAGGTGACGCTGTTCGAAGGTGGCAAGTCCATCGGCGGCCAGTTCTCCATCGCCGCCCGCATCCCGGGCAAGGAGGAGTTCAACGAGACGATCCGCTACTTCACCCGCAAGCTCGAGGTCCTCGGCGTCGACGTCCGACTCAACACCCGGGTCGACGCCGACACGCTCATCGCAGAGAAGTTCGACGACGTCATCGTCGCCACCGGTGTCGTGCCGCGCATCCCGAGCTTCCCCGGCGTCGACCACCCGATGGCGATGTCGTACGCCGACGCCGTCCTCGGTCATCGCGAGATCGGCAAGCGGGTCGCCGTCATCGGTGCCGGAGGTATCGGCTTCGACATCAGCGAGTTCCTCACCACCGACGAGTCGCCGACGCTGAATCTCAAGGAATGGGAACAGGAATGGGGCGTCACCGACGATCCGGAGAAGCCCGGTTTCGTCACCAAGCCCCGCCCCCTGCCGCCGGTGCGTCAGGTCTACATGGTGCAGCGCAAGTCCGGTAAGCAGGGCAAGTCGCTCGGCAAGACGACCGGCTGGGTGCACCGCGCCACGATGAAGATGAAGGGCGTCGAGCAGATCAGTGGCGCGACCTACGACAAGATCGACGATCAGGGTCTGCACCTCAGCTTCCGCGACGACGAGGGCAACGTGACGGAGACCCGGGTCCTCGAGGTCGACAACGTGGTCATCTGCGCGGGCCAGGAATCGGTGCGCGATCTCATCGATCCGCTGACCCTCGCCGGTGTCACCACCCACGTGATCGGCGGCGCCGACTACGCGGGCGAACTCGACGCCAAGCGCGCTATCCGGCAGGGCACCGAGGTCGCCGCCGGTATCGACTGACCTCTCGACCCATCTGTCGCTGCGCTCCGGCTCTTCTCGGGCCGGGGCGCAGCGGCCGCTACGATTGCTCCCATGCCGGTACCGCCGCCTTCAGAAAACGCCCGCGCCGTCGTCACCGGGGCCTCCTCCGGTATCGGTCGCGAGCTCGCCCGGGCGCTGGCCGCCCGTGGCCACTCGGTAGTCCTCGTCGCCCGTCGCGGTGAGCTCCTCGAAGAGCTCGCCGGCGAACTGCGGGCCGCCCATCGGGTCGCGGTCGAGGTCCGCGCGGTCGACCTGTCCGACCCGACCAAGGTCGAGGTCCTTGCCGCCGAGTTCGCCGGACGCGAGATCTCGATCCTCTGTAACAACGCCGGCATCGCCACCTTCGGCCCCGTCGCCGAACTCGACGCCGACTACGAGAAGTCCCAGGTCCTGCTGAACGTCAACGCCGTTCACGACCTGACCCTCGCTGTCCTCCCCCAGATGGTGAAGCGCGGTTCCGGCGGCATCCTCATGGTGGGGTCGGCAGCCGGCAACATGCCGATCCCGAACAACGCCACCTATGCCGCGTCGAAGGCCTTCGTCAACACGTTCAGCGAATCGCTGCGGGGCGAGGTCTCGGCACAGGGCGTCCACGTCACACTTCTGGCTCCCGGCCCGGTCCGCACCCACACACCGTCGCCCGACGAGGCGTCGATCGTGGACAAGGTCGTCCCCGACTTTCTCTGGCATTCATCCGCGAAGGTCGCCGAGATGAGTCTGGATGCCCTGGCGCACAACAAGATGCGTGTCGTCCCCGGAACCCTGTCCAAAGCCATGTCGGTGGCCGGCGGGTACACCCCGCGCGCCGTCGTCGCGCCGATCGTCGGCGGGTTCTACCGAAAGTTCAGCGCCGAGTAGGCCCGGCGCCGAACACTTCTCAACGCTTCCGACGCCGCCCCGTACCGAAGATCGCGCGACTGAACTCGCGTCCCGCGGCGCTGGCCGCCGACCGCAGGAAGCTCTGCACCGGCTTGCTGGTCAGCACCTCGGTGATGATGCCCGGCTCCTCGGGGACGGGCTTCGGTGCCGGAGTATGTTTCGGAGCCGGGACGGGAACCGGAGCCGGTGCGGGCGTGTCGGCGGATTCGCCGGGCGACAGCGTGTTGGCGGCGAGCATCTCGTAGGCCGACTCGCGGTCGATCGACTGCCCGTACTTCGCATACAGCGGACTCGCCTTGGCGGCGGCGGTGATCGCCTCCGCCCCGATGGCATCCATCGACGAACGCGGCGGACGCACGACCGTCCAGGCGACCGGGGTCGGCGCACCCTTCTCCGACAGCACCGTCACCACGGCCTCACCGGTGCCCAGCGAGGTGAGGACCTGCTCGAGCTTGTAGATCTCCGACACCGGGTACGTCTTGACCGTCTTCTTCAGCGCCTTCTGATCGTCAGGTGTGAAGGCACGCAACGCATGCTGGATGCGGGCGCCGAGCTGCGACAGCACCTCGTTGGGGATGTCGGTGGGCAGCTGCGAGCAGAAGAAGACGCCCACACCCTTCGAGCGGATCAGCTTGACCGTCTGCACGACCTGGTCGATGAACGCCTTCGACGCGTCGTCGAACAGCAGATGCGACTCGTCGAAGATGAAGACCAGCTTCGGCTTGTCGACATCGCCGACCTCGGGCAGGAACTCGAAGAGGTCGGCCAGAATCCACATCAGGAAAGTGGAGAACAGAGCAGGCCGGGCGGCCTGGGCGCCGAGCTCGAAGAGCGTGATGATGCCGCGACCGTCGGCGGCGAGGCGGATGAGGTCGGCGGGCTCGACCTCGGGCTCACCGAAGAACGTGTCGCCGCCGTCGGCCTCGAGATTGGTCAGGGAACGCAGGATCACGCCCGCGGTCTGGCGCGAGACCCCGCCGATGTTCTTGAGCTCTTCCTTGCCCTCGTCGCCGGTGAGGAAGGCGATCACCGACCGTAGGTCCTTCAGGTCGAGCAGCGGCAGACCCTTCTTGTCCGCCCAGTGGAAGATCAATCCGAGGGTCGATTCCTGGGTGTCGTTGAGGCCCAACACCTTGGAGAGAAGGATCGGGCCGAAGGACGTGATGGTCGCGCGGATGGGCACGCCGATGCCGGTGTCACCGAGCGAGACGAACTCGACAGGATGAGAGGCGGGCTGCCAGGAATCGCCGGTCTGCTGTGCGCGTTCGACGATCTTGTCGTTGCTGACGCCCTCGCGGCTCAGCCCCGACAGGTCTCCCTTGATGTCGGCCATCACCACCGGCACACCATTGGCGGAGAGCTGTTCGGCCAGCAATTGCAGGGTCTTGGTCTTGCCGGTGCCCGTGGCACCGGCGACGAGGCCGTGCCGATTCATCATCGCGAGCGGGATGCGCACCGAGGCGGTCGCGTCGACCTGACCGTCCACCGACACCGTCCCCAGTTCGAGCGAGGTGGAGGTGAAGGCGTAGCCGGCGGCGATGGTCTGAGCAGGGCTGAGGGCTTCGGTCACGAGGGACACAATAGCCCGCGAGGTGCCCCTGTTCTCCGTCTGACGCGGGCTCGTCGTGACGGTTGGCTAAGGTTGTCGGGTGCAGGACAAACTGGTGTGGATCGATTGCGAGATGACCGGCCTCCGACTCGAGTCGGACAAGTTGATCGAGATCGCGGCCCTGGTCACCGACGGTGACCTCAACATCCTGGGTGACGGCGTCGACGTCGTCATCCACGCCGACGACGCGGCTCTCGCGTCGATGCCCGACGTCGTGACCAAGATGCATGCCGATTCCGGTCTCACCGAAGAGGTGCGCGCGTCCACCGTCACCCTCGCCGAGGCCGAGAAGATGGTGCTCGACTACATCCGCAAGCACGTGACGTCGCCCGGTGCCGTCCCGCTGGCCGGCAACTCGATCGCCACCGACCGCGGCTTCATCGCCCGGGACATGCCCGAACTCGACGCCTACCTGCACTATCGGATGGTCGACGTCAGTTCGATCAAGGAACTGTGCCGCCGCTGGTTCCCGAAGGTGTACTTCGGCCAGCCCGACAAGGGCCTCGCCCATCGTGCCCTCGCCGACATCCGTGAATCGATCCGCGAGCTCCGTTATTACCGTGCAGCCGCCTTCGTGCCGGCTCCCGGCCCCGACGTCGATGCGCTCGCGAACATCGTCAAGGATCTCGGGCCCGCCTGAAAACGCAGGTCAGATAATCGATTGGAGTTCTGCGGCATCTACCCGCTAGAGTGTTCTTGGCTCTGAGACCAGGCGCGAAAGCCCGGGTGTCGGATGCCGATGGTGGATGTAGTTCAGTTGGTAGAGCACCAGGTTGTGATCCTGGCTGTCGCGGGTTCGAGTCCCGTCATCCACCCCGATGAGTGGGAGGTCCGAGTTTCGGGCCTCCCATTTTTCGTTTCCGACGAGAAGTTCCGGCGGCTGTCGATATCGCGTCCGCCCGTACGTCACCATGGTGTCGGACCACTCCGGTCCGGCGGCAGATGACTGGAGGAACGATGAAATACGCACTGCTGCTCATGGGACACGTCGACGACCCGGCATGCGGCGAAGAAGGCGGAGCGACGCCCGAGGAGTTCTTCGCGTTCGACCAGGAGATCACCGAAGCCGGCGTCGTGGTCAGCTCTTTCGCTCTCGAGGACGAACGCGCCGTCGTGCACACGAATGGCACGGGCGAGCGCGTCGTGGCGTCGTCGGGTCCGTTCGCCGAGGTTCGCGAGTTCGTCGGCGGCGTCTACGTCATCGACGTCGCCGACATCGACGAGGCGATCGAGTGGGCTCGCCGTAGTCCCGGTTCGGCACCGGGTGGGCACGTGGAGATCCGGCCGCTCGCGCCGTACTGAGCCGTGACCGGAACACCGGACCGCTCGGCGGGCGCGCCTCTCGTGGCCCGTCGAGCGGTTGCCACGATCGATCGCGGCATCCGCACTCGTGTCATCGCCACCCTCACCAGACGATTCGGTGATCTCGATCGCGCCGAGGACGCCCTGCAGGACGCTCTGGCGCAGGCCCTGGTCACCTGGCCGCAGACAGGTGTCCCCGAGTCACCAGAGGCGTGGCTCACGACGACCGCGAAACGTCGGGTGCTCGACGAACTGCGGCGGGAGAACGTCCTCGCCGGGAAACTCGGGCAGCTGCAGACCGATTCGGACCGCGCGCCCGTTCCGGCGGACTTCGGCGACCCCGCCGACATCACGCATCCGGCATTGCCCGACGAACGCCTCGGCATGTACTTCGCGTGTACCCACCCGGTTCTGCGGATCGAGGACCGGATCGCGCTCATGTTGCGGTTCGTCGCCGGGCTGACCACACCCGAGGTCGCGCACGCACTCCTGATCCCGGTTCCGACCGCACAGCAGCGACTCGTGCGCGCGAAGAAGCGGATCAAGGCACTCGGCGTGCCGTTCCATCCGCCGCGTGCCGACGACCTACCGGACCGCCTCGGGGGCGTCCTACGTGTTGTGTACCTGGTGTATTCGGAGGGTTACGCACGGTCGACGGGTAGCTCACACATCCGCGACGACATCACCGCCGAGGCCATCGCGCTGGCGCGGACTCTGTATGTCCTGCTCCCCTGCGCCGAGACCGCCGGGCTGCTCGCTCTGCTGTTGCTCACCGAATCTCGGCGGCCCGCACGGGTGGACCCCGACGGCCGGCCGATCCCACTGTCCGACCAGGACCGGACCCTCTGGGTCACGGCAATGGTGAGAGAGGGCACCGCACTCGCCGAATCCGCTGCTGCACAACGTGACGCGGGTGCCTACACGATCCAGGCAGCGATCGCCGCGGTTCATGCGGAGGCGCGGACCGCCGATGACACCGACTGGGCGCAGATCGCGGTTCTCTACCGCCTGTTGGAAGCGCACGATCCCGGCCCGGTCGTGCGGATCGGCCGGGCCGTCTCCGTCGGACGGGCGTTCGGACCGTCACGCGGGATCGAGATGCTCAACCGGTTGGCGTCGAACCCCTCGCTCGACCGGTATCGCCCGTTCCATGTGGCGCGGGCACTGACACTCGCGGAACTCGACGATCACGACGGCGCAGCGGCCGCCTACCGTCGCGCGCTCGAGCTGCCCGGCAACGAGGCCGAAGACGACTATCTCGCAAGCATTCTCGCCGGGTTGACGCAGGACTCCTGACGACGAGAGACCGGTTACTCGTCGTCCGCGGAGGAGTCCGCCGAGGACTCGTCCGAACTCGATCGCGACCGGCTCTTCTTCTCGGGAGTGGGCACCGGGTCGGAGTCCTCGGCCTCGACTGCAGGCGCCTCGGCCGCGGGCGCGTCGTCGGTCGGGGCCGCTTCCGGTTCACTGGTCTCCGGCGCGTTCGCGACGGGTGCGGGTGCGGACGTCGTCGTCGAGGTCACCGGCACCTCCGGGTCCGGCAGGACGAACGTGAATCCGGCTGTGCCCGCGGGCTTCCACATCGCCTTACCGGCGGCGCTCGGCGCGGTGAACGCCACCCAACCGGTGTAGGTCTGCCCCGGTGCCAGCTGATCCGGCAATTGCGCTCCCTCGGTTGTCGCCTGCCCTGATGCCTGTTGCACTCCCCCGACCATCGGGGCGAAGTCATCCCAGGCGATCGATGACAACCGGCCGTCACCCCCGGTGTCCGACGTGGTCACCGACATCTTCACCGCGACCGTCGCTTTCGCCCCTTCCGAGGGAGCGGTGGACTCGATCTTCTGGATCGTCGCCGTACCGAGGTCGGTGCCATCGGTGGCGATCACCGGGAACTGATCCCCGACGTCGACGTCGGTCGGGGTCGTCGGACCTTGCTTCAGCGCCGGGGTTTCGGCGGCTTCGCTCTCGGAAGAGCTTGCCGACGAGGAGCTCTCGGACTCGGAACTCTCGGAGTTCTCGGAACTCTCGGAGCTCGAGGACTCCGATTCCGAACTCTCGGAGCTCTCGGCGGCCGAACTCTCCGCGGACTCCGACGGCGTGGCGCTCTCCGAGGACGGCGCGAGGCGTGCCGCCATTCGTGCCGCGCCCGCAGCCTGGACAGAAGATCCTGCATCCGGAAGCGCAACCCCGATACCACATTCGGCGCGGACGAACTGGATACTGACGGTCCAGACGGTCGAGTGCGGCCACAAGAGGTTCTGGATATCGAGGTCCAGGATCAGCGTCGACAGAGCGGTCTTCGCGGTAGTGGCAACGATGCTGCGGAACGTCCCCTCTACCCGGTACCCCACCGCGTTGTCGGTGAAGGACCTCGACCCGTTCGGCGGGGGCATTGCGTAATTGTTGTTTGAGCCGATGCCGATATAGATGTCACCGCCGGTCGGAGCTGTGGCCGTGGGTGTGACCGTTTCGCCGTAGTTCGATGAAGTGCAGTTGACCGCAGCCGTGTAGATGTTCTCCTTCGTGTCCAGGACCGACACGGTCGAGCTGAACGGATTCAACCAGTTCGGCGTGGGGGACGCCCTCAGGTCCCGCGCCGTTGAGGTCGCGGATGCCGAAATGTTGCCGGCGGTGCGGGTCAGCGTCGCCTCCGACCGCCCTCGCGCAGCGACCATGCCCACACCGAAGAAGCCACTCCCGCTGTACCTGGAGGTGAAGGTGGTTGCACCGGGGGTCACCGTGGTCCCCGGGTTGGCAAACGTATGCGTGGCAGTCGTGGCGTCCCATGTGTCACCGCTGATCAACCGCTGGTTCTTTGTGTGCGCGGTGATCGAACGGGCGTACCCGTCAGTGGCCGGAGCGAGACGGAATGTGGAACTCCCCCAGACCTTGTCATTCCACGCCGCGAGCACGCCGGTCGCCTGCGCGACCACGCCGAGTACCGCAATCATGCCGATGACGGCGATCAGGATCTTGCTGCGCTTGGTGAGGTTCATGCTTGCCGTGTATCTCTATGAGTTGCGGAGGAACTGGGTTCAAGAACGAGAGGGTTCGTTGTGCTCGTCCCGGCGGCGACCGGTCGTCGACTTCGGCCAGAACGCCCAGAGGACGAGGAGTGCCGCACCGAGGGTGATGGCCCCGAGAACGTACGGATTCGACAACCAGACGATCTGCTTTGCGAGACCCGGTGCATGCCAGACGACTTTGCGCACCTGGCTCACGCGGTAGGGCTCCGGGTCGGGGTTCGGATTGGCATCGCCCTGCATCTCGATGAGGGCCTCGCCGCCGCCGAGTTGCTTCACCGCGATCGCCCGATGAGTGATCGGCTTCAGACCGATCCCACGGTCGACGGTGATGACATCTCCGACCTTCACCTCGGTCGCAGGGATCTCGTGCACGACAGCGATGGATCCTTGCGGGATGGTGGGATCCATCGAACCTGTCTTGAACATGATGATCGTGTAGTTGCCCACGAAGGCGAGGACTGTCAGCGCAATACACAACACGCCGAACACTGCGAGGATGTTCAGCCCCCAGTCGACGAGCCGACTGCCCAGCGACCGCGTCGCCGGCGTCGCCACGTGCGATTCGACGGGCGCCGGTTCGGCAGTAGCCGCGTCCACAACCGGCGGTGACGGCACGATCGGAATCGGCAGGGTCGGGGCCTCCGACGCCGGAACGTGGCCCGCCGGAGCCGACGTCCAGACCACCCGCGGGGCAGGTGCCACGACCCTCATCGGTGCGGTCACCGTCCACGAATCCCGAATGCCGGACCCATTCGCGTCGGGTCGGTCGGTGCAGGGACTCGAGGTCGTCGTCATCGCGCCGTCTCTCTGAGATCTAGGGGTGCGGATTCGGTTGGCAGGCAGCACAACTCTGCGGGTCGCGTGAACCCTCGATCCGGCGGCGCCCAGGGATGGGAAGGAGGCTTTGCCGCCGGATCGAGAACGACTCACGGGTTGTCGACGCTCTGTGCCCTCATCTCCCAGCGCGGGGTGACACTCGTGTCGAGGATGTTGTTGGGATTGGCGCTGGCCGGCAACGTCACCTCGAAGTCGATCTTCTTGGCCGTGTTCTTGGTGACCCGGAACGTCGTTGCGACGCCGCTGCTACTCAGCTGCTGGTTGTTCACCAGGGTGGTGGACCCGTCCTTGATGGTCACGTAGAGCGCCTGGGCAAGAGTGTTGGTCGCGTTCGCAGGAGCCTGGATGGTGATGTCGGCGTCCATCTTGCCCTTGGTCTCTTTGAGCCAGAAGCTGCCCTTGGTGGTCTGCCCGGGCATCAGGTTGACCGGGTTCACACCCGCGACCACTGGGAACGAGATGACGCCGGGGGCGGCGCTGTCCGCATACTCCGCGAACCCCTCCGTATCCGACACGGTACTGGCCTGCACGTTCCAAGCGCTCTCGCCGATACCGAATGTTCCGGAACCGAATACGGTGTCGTTCCACGCGGCGAGGGTGACCACAGCGCCAACGCCGAGGACTGCACCGGAGGCGAGGATGGCCTTGCGCTTGCGGCTCTTGCGGTTGCGCTCTTCGTCGGTCAGGGGGGCGCTGGTGGGGGTCTGGTTGTTGGTCATCTTCCGTCCATCATTCTGCGGGGGCGTAGCTCATTGCTACTCACGAGTAATTTAGATTGTTTCGGATTTTTTGTTACCTGTTTTTCGAGATTGGCCGTGTGAAGTGACTCACCGCCTCTAGGTCATTTGTTCCAGAATTCTGATTACATCCGTTGTCGTATCTGTCGGCCGTTTGAACTACAGATCCAAATGGACATTCGACCAAGATCTTTAATGTCCCGAAATTTACGACAATGGTCATTGGTATTTCGACAACAGCTATTGGCACACGTCGGCAGCGGCCTAGTCCGAGTCACCTTCCACCTTCGAGCCGGCCTTGTTGATGGTGTCCGCCAGCCAGACGCCCAGCCATGCGATCGCACTCCGACCCACTTCATCCACGACGAGCTTCGCGTAGTCGGTGTGCGAGCTCCCGGAGTAGAAGTCCTTCGCCGTGACGGCGTCGCGGATCAGCGACGCCGGGTCGGTGATGGCCTGCTTCGTGACGATCCTGGCCAGCTCCTTGCCGAGCTCCCTGAACTCGGGCGAGATCAGTTCGGACAACACCCCGGAGTTCTTCCCCTCGCCCGCGTCCTCGTCGTCAGAGGCATCGACGGTCGTGTCCGCAACCAGCGAGGCGAGTTCTTTCCCCAGCTCCAGAACCTCCTCGGCCGAGACCTCGGTGTCCGGGATCGATGCCGCACCGACTCGTGCCCCCACCGATCCTGCCGCCGTCCAGGTCAGCTCCTGAACCTCCCCGACCAGGTCCGCGCTACGTTCGATGTCCACCCGATCGAGTACGCGGCAGATCGAGGCGCCGACCTTGGCGAGACCCGTCTGATCCGGGATGAGGTCGAGGATGCGGGCGGTCTTCGCGTAGTCCACCGTGTCCGCGAGCTTCACGAATGGGCGCAACTGCGTGTTCACACGCCCCGCGACCTTATGGGCGGAGCGAAGGTCTCCCACCCCGATGAGCTGCGGCAATCGACCGATGTCCGCACCCAGACCGGCATAGTCGATCCTGGCGATCGCGCCGACGACGTCGATGGCGGTCTCGACGGCGTCCGCCACCTCCTCCGCCCCCTCACTGAGGACGGTGCCGATCTTGCCCAGGACGGGATGGCGCCGCTTGTCGATGGAGCAGTAGAGGTCGGAGGGTGCACAGATGCTCGTGACCTTCCCGGACAGCTTCCCCATCCCCTCGGGTCGCGGGTCGGCGATCCCGATGCCGCGCGGCTTCGGGCCGACGGTCTACTGACCAGCGGTTCCGTTACCGGGGTCGGCGAGTAGGCCGACTGCCAGCACCTTGTCCGCCGGGATCGGGCCGTCGCCGTTGCCGATCGCCGCGGCGAGATCTCCCGCCGCGTCCGCACCCTGGCTGTAGCCACTGATCGTGAACTTCAGATCGGGATCGGCTTCCGCCCGGTCGGCGAGGACCTTCGACGCGTTCGCGATCGCGGTGGCCTTGCTGTCCCCGTACGTCCGCCCGTTGTCGAAGGCCCGCGCCATGTAAGGCAGGAAGTAGATGGTCGCCGAGTCGCCATGCGTCCGCGAGATCGAGTCGGCCACCCCCGCCAGCGCTCCGGTGGCGTGGGTCGGGTCAGCGGCCGCATCCGTTTCCCAGGTCCCGGGAATGAAGAGATTGAAGGTCGAAACCGTCGGAGGCGGAGCGGCGACGCCGGCACCAGCCCCTCCGAATGCGGTTGCCGCGACACTCGCAGTGAGCGCTATTCCACCCAGACCAATTGCCCATTGACGAGCAGATCGAAAACCGACGAACTGAGACGCTTTGCCGGTTCTGTCGCACGCGTGTCGGGGCTTACGCGCAGAGGAAGAGTATTTCATGAGGGGATGTCACAAATCTTCACATCGTTGGGGAGACGGAACAACAGGTGCGGACGGAGAGGGTCTTTCGACCCCCCTTTCCACATTGTTGTTACTTAGCAGTAGATATGAAAATTCGACTATTACGGGACGATTTCAAGAATCCCAGAGAATACTTTCAAGACCCGTAGAATCCTGTTTCATATAGGAAACTGAAACATGTTGTGGTGCAGTGTATTTCAGATAACATCGCAGGTAGGGCCATGCTGGACAAATGATCCTGTGTGAGTGAGATCACCAGCGTGATGTAGCCGTTCTCGATCACGAACCTTGAGAGGCCCTTCGCAGACACGGCGACGGCTCGGAACCGCCGGGAGACAGCGGGTCCGAGCCCTCGGGCAGACCAGGCGTCAGGTCACCCGATCGCAGTCACCGTGACGCTTGCCGATCGGGGGACAGATCGAGCCGACGGAGTAACTGGGCGTTGAGCGCGACGACCACCGTCGACACCGACATCAGGATCGCGCCGACGCTCATCGGCAACACGAATCCGATCGGCGCCAACACACCGGCCGCGAGTGGAACGGAGATCAGGTTGTACCCGGCCGCCCACCACAGGTTCTGCACCATCTTCCGGTAGCTCGCCCGCGACAACTCGATCACCGAGAGCACCGACCGCGGGTCCGAGGACGCCAGGATCACGCCCGCGGAGGCGATGGCGACGTCGGTACCGGCGCCGATGGCGATCCCGACGTCCGCCTGCGCGAGCGCCGGCGCATCATTCACCCCGTCACCGACCATCGCGACCCGCTTACCCTCGCGCTGCAGCTCGGCCACCTTGTCGGCCTTGTCCTCTGGCCGGACACCTGCGTAGACGCGGTCGATCCGCAGCTCGCGAGCCACATCCTCGGCCACCGCTCGCGCGTCTCCGGTGACCATCACCGCTTCGACCCCACGGCGCCGAAGGCCGTCGATCGCTTCGCGCGACTCCGGTCGCACCTCATCGGTCAACGCCAGCGCTCCGACGACCTCACCGTCGGCGACGACGTGCAGGATGATCGCGCCCTCATCGCGCCAGGTGCCCGCGATCGACAGCTCTGCAACACCCTGGCTGTCGAGCAATCTCGGCCCGCCCACCGCAATGTGCACTCCGTCCACTCTCGCCGAGACACCCACCGCCGGTGAGGAGGTGAAGTCCTGCGCCGCCGGCACCTCCAGTCCCCGCCCCCGGGCGGCCTCGACTATTGCGACGGCGAGTGGATGCTCGCTGTCCGCCTCGGCCGACGCGGCCAGCACCAGGACCTCGTCCGGGGTGCGGCCGCGCGCTGGTTCGACGGAACGGACCGTCGGAGCTCCACGGGTCAGCGTCCCGGTCTTGTCGAAGAGGACGGCGTCGACCGACCGCATGGTCTCGAGGGCGAGCCGGTCGGAGATCAGCACTCCCCCTCGCGCCGCGCGCTCCGTCGCGATCGAAACCACCAACGGGATGGCAAGACCGAGAGCGTGCGGGCAGGCGATGACGAGGACAGTGATCACCCGGACCACCGCGGAGTCAGGCATTCCCACCGAGGTCCAGACGACTGCCGTGACAGCTGCCGCGGAGAGGGCAAACCAGAAGAGCCACCCGGCGGCGCGGTCGGCAAGACGTTGGGCACGCGACGTCGACGCCTGCGCTCGGGCGACGAGCCGTTCGATCCCGGCCAGCGCGGTGTCATCACCGATCGCGGTGACCCGGACACGAACCGCGGAATCGGTAGCGACGGTCCCGGCGATCACGCGATCCCCGACCGATCGTCGTACCGGGCGCGACTCACCGGTGATCATCGACTCGTCCACATCCGCCGTACCGTCGACGACGTCACCGTCGGCCGGGATCGATGCACCCGGCCGAACCAGTACCACGTCGCCCACCTGCAGCTCGGAGACGGCGACGGTGACCGTTCCGGCGCCGTCGACCTTCTCCGCCTCATCGGGCAACAAGGCCGCCAGCGAGTCGATGGCCGATGTCGTCTGGGCCAGCGCACGCATCTCGACCCAATGCCCCAGGAGCATGATCGCGACAAGGAGCGCAAGCTCCCACCAGAAGTTCAGCTCACCGGACAACAACCCCAGACTCGCGCCCCACGACGCCACGAAGGCGACAGTGATGGCCAGCCCGATGAGCAGCATCATCCCCGGCCGGCGGGACCGGATCTCCCCGACCGCACCGGCGAGGAACGGCCGGCCGCCCCAGAAGTAGATGACCGTGCCCAGTACCGGCGAGATCCACATGACCCACCCGTGGTGAGGCAGCGAGTATCCGATCAGGTGGGCGAACATCTCGTTGAACGCCACCGTCGGGATGGCCAGTACCACCATGATCCAGAACAGTCGGCGGAACCGGCCGACGTGGTCGGCGTGACCGCCGTGTTCGCCACCAGCGTGCTGGTGACCTTCGTGCGTACCCGTGTCGTGCGCGGGATGGATCGCTGTAGCACTCATGCGACCGACTATATACCCCATACCCGTATATCGTAATAGCCAATCTTCGTTGCGAGGTTCGCCGACACCCGGCCCGCCGTGGGAGACCCGATAGCACACACCTCCGACAAACGTGGGTCACCTATCTGATTTCGATAAGCGTTGCACCGCAGCATGATTCCGGCTAAAGTCGAATGTACATTCGAA
>NZ_BACI01000094.1 GCF_000225505.1 Gordonia alkanivorans NBRC 16433
AATGCCGACGTCGATCTGCTTGTAGATCGCCGGGAACAGTCCCCAGAAAACGAGCTGCACGTAGACCGGCGTCCCGCGGAAGATCCACAGGTACACCCAGGCGGTGCCGCGCAACACCGGGTTCGGTGAGAGCCGCATGATGGCGAGCGCGACGCCGAGGACGATCGCGATGGTCATCGCCAGCACCGTCAGCGCCAGGGTGTATCCGACGCCGGACAGCACGCGCTGGTCGAACAGGTAATCGGCGTAGGTGCCCCACGCGTAGGCCTTGTTGGTGGCGGCTCCGTAGACGAAGAGCCCCGCCAGCACGAGGATGATGACCGCGGCGATCCACTGGCCCGGTCTGCGGAGCGGTACCGCCTTGATCGGTTCGGGCTCGCCGGCCGTGGTGGTGGTGTCGGTCTGCGGTGAGGTCATCTCAACTCACCGCCCCGTTGATGACGGAGACATCGATCATGCCCTCCTGCAGGCCCCAGTTGGCCGCGATCTCTTCGTACTGCCCGTTGTCCATCAGGTACTGGACCGCCTTCTGCATCGCGGGTCCCAGCGGTGAGCCCTTGCGCACCGCCCATCCGTACGGCGCCGAGTCGAACAATTCGCCGGCGGCCTTCAGCTTTCCGTTGGTGCGTTTGATGGCGTACGCGGTGACCGGCGAGTCGGCCGACATCGCCTCGACCCGGCCGAGGATCAGGGCGTTGACCGCCTCGTCCTGGCTGTCGAACTTCACCTTGTCGATCGGTGGGAGACCCCTCGCGACGCATTCCGCGCTCTTGGCCGGGATCTCGTCGGTGTCCTCGTAGGTGGTGGTCTGTACCGCGACCCGCTTACCGCAGGCGTTCGACGGGTCGATGTCCTCGTCGGAGTCGGCGGCCTGCGCCCATTGCACGCCGGCGCTGTAATAGGTCACGAAGTCGACCTGCTTCTCGCGTTCGAGGGTGTCGGTGAACGACGACATCCCGACGTTGTACGTCCCGGCCTGCACCGACGGGATGATGGTGTCGAACTGCGATTCCTTGTACACCGGAGTCAGGCCGAGGACCTTGCCGACCGCATTCATGAGGTCGACGTCGTAGCCGATGATCTTGCCGTCCGGCCCCTTGAACTCGTTGGGCTGGTAGGGCACGTTGACTCCGACCACCAGGCGTCCGGTTCGTGCGATCTCGGGCGGGACGAGTGCCGCGATCTCCGGGACCTTCTCCACGTCCACGTTGATCGGGGTCACCTGGTTGGCGCGTTCCCGTTCCTCGTTGTTCACGCATCCGGTGAGCACGACCGCGAGCGCAAGGAACACGCCGAGCAGCCGGGCCACGCGCGACCGGACACGGCGTCGGTCAACCCGCGTCGAGGCCCGTTCCACAACACATCCCTTCGATGACGAACAGATCACCTGATCAGACCAACTCACTGTAGTTTGCGCCCGCCTCGCCGGCTGGCTACCGGATGTTCACGCACGTCTTCGCGCGCGTCATGCAGCCACGGTTCGCCGCGCCACCTCGTCGGCGAACTCGCTGGTCGATGACGTCCCACCCAGGTCAGCGGTCGCGATGGAGACCGCGAGGGTGTCGGCGACGGCGGAATCCATCCGGTCGGCCGCCGCGACGAGCGCCGGATCGTCGGTCATCAGCCCGTACCGCCGGAACCCCATCGACACCGACGCGATCATCGCGACCGGGTTCGCGACGCCCCGCCCGGCGATGTCGGGAGCTGCTCCATGAGTTGCCTGCGCCATCACCTGGGTCGCCGAGCAGTTCACCGAACCCGCGATGCCGAGCGAGCCGGCGAGTTCCCCGGCGAGGTCCGACAGGATGTCTCCGAAGAGGTTCTCGGTGACGACGACGTCGAAGTCGGCGGGGCGTCGGACGAGCAGCGCCGCCATGGCGTCGACGTGCTGTTCGGTGACCTCCACGTCGGGGAACTCCTCGCCGACCTCCCGGCATGCGTCGCGGAACAGGCCGGTCGTCAGGCGCAGCACGTTCGCCTTGTGCACGATGGTCACCCGGGCCGGGCGTCCCGAGACCGCGCGGTCGCGGGCGGCTTCGAAGGCGACCCGCGCGATGCGCTCACTGGCCGCGCGGGTCACGAGCCCCACTGCCAGCGCGACGTCGGGAGTCGGCATGAACTCACCGCTCCCGACCGCCATGTTGCGGTCGGCGTACAGGCCCTCGGAGTTCTCGCGGACGATCAGCACATCGATGTCGGGTGCGGTGGCGGGTACCCCCGAAAAGGCCTTGGCGGGACGGAGATTGGCGAACAGCCCGTACCGGGTGCGCAAAACCGCGCCCGGGGTGCGGCTGCTGTGCTCGGGCGGATACGACGCGGAATCGTGCGGTCCGACGATCCAGAGTCCCAGATCGTCGAGCGCCGACAATGTCGCGTCCGGCACCGGTTCGCCGTGGGACGCGATGGCGGCGGCGCCGAACGGGAGTTCGTCCCAGTCGATCCGCAAGTCCTCCGCCGCCGCAGCCGCGTCGGCGACCGTGATGGCGGCGGGCACGACCTCCAGACCGATGCCGTCGCCGGTGAGAACGCCGACCCGCCTGGGCGAGGAGACCATCAGTGGGCCGCGTCGTCCCAGGACCGACCGAACCCGACCGACACCTCGAGCGGGACCGACAGCGTGATGGCGTTGCCCATCTCCTCGCGCACCGCGGCTTCGACCGCGTCGCGCTCGCCGGCGGCCACCTCGACCACGAGTTCGTCGTGGACCTGCAGCAGCACCCGCGACGTCAGCTTCTCGGCGAGGAAACGCTTGTGCACGTTGATCATCGCGACCTTGATGATGTCGGCGGCGGTGCCCTGGATGGGTGCGTTGAGCGCCATCCGCTCCGCGGACTGGCGTCGTTGCCAGTTGTCGCTGTTCAGGTCGGGCAGGTAACGCCGGCGGCCGAACAGGGTCGCCGTGTACTCGTTGCGCCGGGCTTCGGCGACCACGTCGTGCAGGTAGTCCCGCACACCGCCGAACCGCGCGAAGTACGCCTCCATCTGGTCCTTGGCCTCCTCACGGCTGATCTTCAGCTGGGCCGCGAGCCCGAAGGCACTGAGGCCGTAGGCGAGTCCGTACGACATCGCCTTCACGCGGTGGCGCATCTCGGTGGTCACCTCGTCGATCGGCACCCCGAAGGCGCGCGATCCGACGAAGTTGTGCAGGTCCTCCCCGGTGTTGAAGGCCTCGATCAGCCCTTCGTCCTCCGACAGATGGGCCATGATCCGCATCTCGATCTGGCTGTAGTCGGCGGTCATCAGGCAGTCGTAGTTCACGCCCGAATCCTGATCCGTGCCCACGATGAAGCCGCGACGGATCTCGCGGCCGGCCTCGGTGCGGACCGGGATGTTCTGCAGGTTCGGTTCGGTCGACGACAGGCGGCCGGTCGCGGCGATGGTCTGGTTGAACGTCGTGTGGATGCGCCCGTCGTCGGCCACCGACTTCAGCAGACCGTCGACGGTGACCTTCAACCGCGTGGCGTCGCGATGCTCGAGAAGGTGTGCGAGGAAAGGATGTTCGGTCTTCTCGTACAACGACTGCAGCGCGTCTGCGTCGGTGGTGTAGCCGGTCTTGGTCTTCTTGGTCTTCGGCATGTCGAGCTTGTCGAAGAGCACGGTCTGCAGCTGCTTCGGCGAACCGAGGTTGATCTGTTCACCGATGACCTCGTAGGCCGACTCGGCGGCCGCTCGGATCCGGTCGTTGAACATCTGTGCCAGCGCATTGAAGTGATCGACGTCGACAGCTATGCCGGCGGCCTCGAGGTCGGCGAGGACGAACGACAGCGGCAACTCCATCTCGGTCAGCAGCGGCTTGGAGTCGATGCGGTCGAGTTCGGTGTCGAGGGTGTCGGCGAGCTCCTGCACTGCACGCGCCTCGAGCATGTGCTGTTCGGCGACCTTGCCCTCGGTGTCGTCGTCGAGCAGCGACATCTGGCCGTCGCCCGCCCCGGTGTCGGCGCGTAGCTCACGGCGCAGGTACCGCAGGGCGAGGTCGTCGAGATTGAAGGTCCGCTGCCCGGGGCGGACGAGGTACGCGGCCAGCGAGGTGTCGCTGGTGACGCCGTCGAGCTTCCACCCGCGCGAACGCAGCGCGTGTACCGCCCACTTGGCCTCGTGCACAGCCTTGAGCGCCTGCGGGTCGGCGAGCCAGTTGGCCAGGGCCGCATCGTCTTCCGGCGTCAGGGTGGTCACGTCGACATACGCCGACGAACCGTCGGCGGCCGCGATCGCCAGTCCGGTCGGGTCGGAGCCCACGACGACGTGCGGCGCGGTCACCGCGAGACCGGTCCGGCCCGTACGGGCGTGTTCGGTGAGCCATCCCGCGACCTCGCCGGCGCCGAGGACCGAGCCGTCGAGATCGAAGCCCGCCTCGGCCTCGGGCTCGACCGAGCTGAGGGTGGAGAACAGGCGGTCGCGCAGGACGCGGAACTCGAGGTCGTCGAAGAGCTGGTGGATGCGGTCGCGATCCCAGCCGACCATCGCGAGATCTTCGGGGCCCGCGGGCAGCTGCATGTCGCGGATGAGTTCGGTGAGCTGACGGTTGGTCTGCACCGAGGCGAGATTGGCGCGCAGCGCATCGCCGACCTTGCCCTTCACCTCGTCGACGTGATCGACGAGCGAGGCCAGCGATCCGTACTCGCGAATCCACTTCGACGCGGTCTTCTCCCCCACACCCGGAATGCCTGGGAGATTGTCGCTGGGGTCGCCGCGCAGGGCGGCGTAGTCGGGGTACTGGGCGGGGGTCAGACCGTACTTCTTCTCAACCTCTTCGGGGGTGAAGCGGGTGAGGTCCGAGACACCCTTGCGCGGGTAGAGCACGGTGGTCGACGGGTCGACCAGCTGCAGCGAGTCGCGGTCGCCGGTGACGATCAGGACCTTGAAGTCCTGTTCGCGCGCCTGGGTCGCGAGGGTCGCGATGATGTCGTCGGCCTCGAAGCCCTCGATCGCCATGACCGTGACACCCAGCGCGTCGAGGACCTCCTTGGTGAGGTCGACCTGCCCGTTGAACTCGTCGGGCGACTTGGAGCGCTGCGCCTTGTACTCCGGGAACATCTCCGAGCGGAACGTCTTCCGCGAGACGTCGAAGGCGGCGGCGATGTGGGTGGGTTCCTCGTCGCGCAGCAGATTGATCAGCATCGAGGTGAAGCCGTAGACCGCGTTGGTGGTCTGTCCGGTGGCCGTCTTGAAGTTCTCGGCCGGGAGCGCGAAGAACGCCCGATATGCCAGGGAATGCCCGTCGAGGAGCATGAGGACCGGTTGCTTGGTCTTGCCCTTGCTGCCGGTACGGGTAGCTGCCGGGGAACTCTGCGCTGGACTCACAGTCGCTGAGTCTAGTGATCCGTCCCGACACCCGGACCCGCCCCGCCCGGGGCGGTCGGACGGGTGGACGGTCAGGGGTCACATCGGCCGGTACATGGCCCAGACCCTGGGGCCGTCGAGCGGAAGTTCGAATTCCGCGGTGACCTGGAAACCGAACCGCTCGTACAGCGGGACATTGAGAGCGTTCGAGCTCTCGAGGTAGGCCGGTCCGTCGATCTGCTCGAGCCGGTGCTGCAACAGCGCCGTGCCGACGCCGGCCCCCTTGACCGGGGCGCCGATCTGTCCCAGATACCAATGCGGCTCTTTCGGACGATGCTTGGCGAACTCGGCCTCCAGCTTGATCCCGCGGCCGATCCGGGGCCCGAGAGTCCGAAGGAACTCCCAGGACGACACCAGCTGTGCCCTCGTCGAGATCTTGTGCCCGGGCGGATCCCAGGCGGCCGCGCCGACCGGCTGCCCGTCGCGCATCGCGAGATCGATCGTCGATCCCTTCCCGTGGATGTGGACGAGCAGAGTCCGGAACACCGCGCGGTGACGAGCGGTGTCCGGGTCCATCCACAGCGTCACCGGGTCGTCGGCGAACGCCTGCGCGAGCAGCGCACTCGCGAGTTCGACGTCTCTGGTCTGTGTGATGGTCACCGGCAGCATCCGACCAGGGTACGGCCCTGATGGGTACGCCAGCACCACATCGCATCGATCGAGCCCACCCTGCGTCGCCGCAGATGTAACTTCCGGGAAACGTCGTTGTCGTCACGTGGCGACGAAGCTGCGGCTAATGTCCCGCAGGGTGACCGGCCGCGCAGTGATCGGCCAGGTCATGGCCGATGGATGTCACTGGCGTACAGGTCCGCAAGGGAGGTACCACCCTCGATGACAGAGCCTGACCGGCAGGCCGCACTCGTGCCCGACGACCACACCGAACGGACTCACGCGCATCGCCCCGAGTGTCGGCCCGCCCGCCAGACCCGATCACCGTCCTGCCGCCCGCCATCCCGTCGGCGCCCATCGGCGTCGACGCGGCGCACCGCGCTGGCCGTCCTGCTGTTCGTCGCGGCGTCGATGCTGTGCGGGCTCTTCGGGACCCCGTCCGCCGACGCCGCCCCCGACGAGGTGCGGGTGTTCGGTGTCCTGCGGAACGGCGCCGAGAAGGTCGAGGGGGTGAAACTCGAGGCGAAGGACGCGTCAGGCACCGTCGTCGGGACGGCCACGTCGTCGGCGACCGGAGCCTGGTCGATCATGGTGCCGCCCGGGAGGTACACCGTCGTCGTCGACACCGACTCTCTCCCAGACGATGTGGAGGTCCAGAAGCCCGAGCTACCGGTCGATGTCAGTGGCGGAACGGCGCGGCCGGTCATCTTCTCGTTCGGTGAGGTGCGGACCGGTACGGAGGTCTCGGCGGTCGCCGAACTCACCCGTCTGGCCATCGACGGCATCCGTTTCGGTCTCATCATCGCCATCACCGGCGTCGGCCTCAGCCTGATCTTCGGGACGACCGGCCTCACCAACTTCTCGCACGGCGAGCTGGTGACCCTGGGAGCGGTGGTCGCGTGGGTGTTCAACGTGAAGGTCGGGCTACAGCTGATACCGGCGACGATCCTCGCGGTCATCGTCGGCGTCGGCATCGGCATCCTGAACGAGCTCGGTCTCTGGAGACCGCTGAGACGGCGACGAACCGGGCTGATCGCCATGCTCGTCGTGTCGATCGGCCTCGCCCTGGTGATGCGGTATCTGATCCTGATCTTCTTCTCCGACCGGGCCGAACCGTTCAACGACTACCAGGCACAGACGCAGATCGGCTCGGGTCCGTTCGCGATCACGCCGGTGAATCTGGCCTGCATCGTCATCTGTGTCGTGGTGCTCCTCGGCGTCGCTCTGTTGTTGCAGCGGACCAGGATCGGCAAGGCCATGCGTGCCGTCGCCGACAACAGGGACCTCGCCGAGTCGTCGGGGATCGACGTCGACCGCGTCATCCTGTTCGTGTGGGCGCTCGCCGGCGGCCTGGCGACACTCGGCGGCGTGATGTTCGCGCTCTCCGAACTCGGCGGCCGGGTGCAATGGGAGATGGGATTCAAGCTCCTGCTGCTGATGTTCGCGGGCATCACGCTCGGCGGACTCGGCACCGCCTACGGCGCCCTGCTCGGCTGCCTCATCGTCGGATTGCTCGTTCAGCTGTCGACCTACATCCTCAGCCCCGACCTGAAGTACATCGGCGGCCTGTTGATCCTGATCATCATCCTGACCATCCGGCCCCAGGGCATTCTCGGATCGCGAGCGAGGATCGGCTGACCCATGGACATCATCTCAGCGCTACAGATTGCGTTCGCACAGCTCATCGGCCCGTCGGCGATCTTCTACGCTCTACTGGCCATCGGCCTCAACCTGCACTTCGGCTATGCCGGGCTGCTCAACTTCGGCCAGATCGCCTTCGCCCTCCTCGGCGGATACGGCGTGGGCATCATGGCCGTCAACTACGACCAGCCGCTCTGGCTCGGCGCCATCGTGGGTATCGCCGCAGCCGGCATGCTCGCGGTGGTCCTCGGCATCCCGACACTTCGTCTGCGAGCGGACTATCTGGCGATCGTCACCATCGCCGCGTCGGAGATCCTCCGACTGGTGTTCCGGTCGACGTCGTCGGACGATTTCACCCACTCCACCAACGGGATCTACGGCTACGCGAGCGGTTTTTTCTCGATCAGCCCGTTCGACAACGGCAAGCAGTACTCGTTCTTCGGGGTCAAGTTCCTCGGCGGCGACCTGTGGTCGATGGTGGTGGGCTGGTCCGTCGTCCTGCTCCTGTGCCTCATGGTCTACCTGCTCGTCCACTCCCCCTGGGGTCGCGTGCTGAAGGCGGTGCGCGAGGACGAGGACGCCGCCCGATCGCTCGGCAAGAACGCCTATTCCTTCAAGATGCAGGCACTCATCCTCGGTGGCTGTATCGGCGGCCTCGCAGGCGTGTTCAACGCACTCGCGACGCAGTCGATCAACCCGGACTTCTACTCCACCGCCCAGACCTTCTTCGCCTACGGCGCACTCATTCTCGGCGGTGCGGCGACGGTGTTCGGACCGGTCCTCGGCGCGATGCTGTTCTGGTTCCTGCTGGCCATCCCCGACGCGCTGTTGCGCCAGGCCACGTCCGGCGACAACCCGATGCTGGACCTCTCGGCGCAGCAGGTCGGCGCGATCCGCTACGTGCTGCTGGGTCTGGCGATCATCCTGATGATGGTGTTCCGACCACAGGGACTCCTCGGCAACAAGAGGGAGGTGCAGCTCGATGCCTGATGACGGACGCCATTCGGCACACGACGACGAGCCCTCGACGCCGTTGGGCGACACCGGGATCGTCGTCGACGAGACCGGTCCCGACATCGCCGGTACGCGGGCGACGCGCCGCGATCTGACGACCCTGTCGGCGCCCGAGCGCTCGCGACTGTTCGCGGAGGTGTCACCCGAACCGGGATCGGCAAAGCCCGACCCGATCATCGTGGTGGACAACATCTCCCGCACCTTCGGCGGCATCAGGGCGGTCCAGGTCGACCACCTCGAGGTGCAACGCGGCGCGATCACCGGCCTCATCGGACCCAACGGTGCCGGCAAGACCACGTTCTTCAACCTGATCACCGGTTTCGACAAACCGGATTCGGGTACGTGGTCGCTCAACGGCGAATCCCTCGGCCGGATGGTCCCGCACCAGGTCGCACGCCGCGGCATGGTGCGCACCTTCCAGCTGACCAAGGCGCTGTCGAAGATGTCGGTGCTCGACAACGTCAAGCTCGGTGCCACCGGCCAGCGCGGCGAACACTTCCTCGCCGCCCTCGCCCCGTGGACCTGGCGCAAACAGGAAGCCGAGATCACCGAGCGCGCACACGAACTGCTGCGGCGGTTCAAGCTCGACGCCAAGGCCGACGACTTCGCCGGCTCGCTGTCCGGTGGTCAGCGCAAGTTGCTGGAAATGGCACGCGCGCTGATGACCGATCCCGAGATCGTGATGCTCGACGAGCCGATGGCCGGTGTGAACCCGGCCCTCACGCAGAGCTTGCTCGAACACATCAAGTCGCTGCGCGACGAGGGCGTGACGGTGGTCTTCGTCGAACACGACATGGACGTCATCCGCGACATCAGTGACTGGGTGGTGGTGATGGCCCAGGGCCAGATCATCGCCGAATCCCTGCCGGATCGCCTGGGCGACAACGAGGCCGTCGTCGACGCCTATCTCGGCGGTCACCACGACCAGGCACTGGAGTTCGACGACCAGGGTCAGCCCGTCGGTGCGACCGCGGTGCTCGCCGAGCAGGTCGAGGCAGCCATCGAGGCCACCCTCGAAGAAGGCGGCGACCTCTCCGAGCCGGTCGAGTTGCCGCCCGCCGATCCGGCCGGCGTCGATACGGACAAGAAGGAGACCGAGCGATGAGCCTGGGATCGGACGGCGGGTCGCTGACACCGGCACAGCGCGCGGCCACCCCCGACGAGCACCGCAAGCTCGCGACGAATGCGTTGCTGCGCGCCGACGACATCACCGCCGGCTATCTGCCGGGGATCAACATCCTCGAGGAGTGCAACTTCTTCCTGAACGACGGGGAGATCGTGGGCATCATCGGTCCGAACGGCGCCGGCAAGTCGACGCTGCTCAAGACCCTGTTCGGGCTGATCCCGGTCCGTAAGGGTTCGGTCACCCTGCGCGGCGACGACATCACCTCGGCCAAGGCACACGTCCTCGTCGACAAGGGTGTCGGATACGTCCCGCAGACACAGAATGTGTTCCCCGCGCTGACGATCGAGGAGAACCTCGAGATGGGCGTCTACCTGCGGCCGAAGACGTTCGCCAAGCGGTTCGAGTTCGTCTCCGAGCTGTTCCCGCTCCTGTCGGAGCGTCGGAAGATCAAGGCGGGCGCGCTGTCCGGCGGCGAACGGCAGATGGTCGCGATGGGCCGGGCCCTGATGATGGACCCGGCGGTCTTGCTGCTCGACGAGCCGTCGGCAGGCCTGTCCCCCATGTTCCAGGACGAGGTGTTCATCCGCTGCAAGGCGATCAACGCAACCGGCGTCTCGATCATCATGGTCGAGCAGAACGCCCGCCGCTGCCTCCAGATCTGCGACCGCGGTTACGTTCTCGACCAGGGTCGCAACGCCTACACCGACACCGGCAGCAACCTCGCCAAGGATCCCAAGATCATCGAGCTCTACCTGGGCACGCTGGCGGGCAGCTCGGAGAAGAAGACGTAGGCTTCGCTCACGGGATCCGTTGCCGCTCACGCGGGGACGGTGAGCGGCAACGGATTTCGTGCGCGGACACACAGAGACCCTCGGCTCGTGAGCCGAGGGTCTCTGGTCTTGTGTGACTACTGCGCGGCCACCGACACGTACTTGCGGGTCGGGGTCAGCAGCTTGTTGTCCCCGTCGAACTCGAGGACGCCGTAGGAGCCGACGCTGGGCTCACCGGCGGCGTTGAACGCCAGGTTCCCGGTCTTGCCGACGTAGGCGATCGTCTTGCCGCTCTTCAGCGCATCCAGGCACGCCTGGTACGAGTCGCAGTTCTCGTCGCCGTTGGTGACGCCGATGATGTTGGCGGCGATCGTGCGGCCGTCGGTCGACTTGGCTGCGGTCGCGGCGAGCGCACTCAGCACCGCGGCGTCGTAACTCTCGCCCGAGTAGTTGAAATCGATCAGCTTCGGATCGAGATCCTTGAGCGCGGACTGGAACTCACCGCTGGTCTGGGTGAGCGGAGTCGTGCCCTTCATACCCTTGAGCAGGCCGGAACCGACCGACTCGCCGAGTGCGTTACCCATGTTGCCGTCGACGCCGTAGACGAGCTTGCCGTCGCTCGGTCCGATGCCCACCTCGTGCATACGGGTGAGGATCTTGGCGCTCTCCTCGAACCCGATGAGCGCAACGCCGTCCGGGTTGAAGTTCTTCACCTGGTCGACCTCGGCGTTGAACGACTGGGCATTCGGGTCGTAAATGATCTTCTGAATCTGGTCGGCGGGCACACCGGCGGCCTCGAGGTCGCGAACGGTGTTGTCGGCCAAGCCCGTTCCGTACGGGTCGTTGAGGGCGAGGATGGACACACGCTGAACGCCGTCCTCGGCCATCGTCTGCGAGAGTGCCTGGGCCTGCAGGACATCGGCGGGAGCGGTACGGAAGTACTGTCCCTTGTCCTGGTAGCAGGTGAACTCGTCGGAGGTGTTGGCCGGCGAGAACATGACGGCGCCCGCGTTGGCGATCTTGTCGATGACCTTCAGCGACACCGACGACGACGCCGCACCGATGATCACCTGGGTGCCGGCGCTGAGCTCGCGGTCGACGGTGGCGTTGGCGGTGTCGGTGGTGGTGTCGCCGGAGTCACCGGTGACCAGCTCGACGGGCTTGTCGAGCACACCGCCGGCGGCGTTGATGTCCTTGATGGCCAGGTTGACACCGGCCACCATGGGCGGCCCCAGGAAGGCGAGGGAGCCGGTCTCGGGGAGCAGCGTGCCGATCTTCAGCGGAGCGGTGCTCTCGGGGCCCGGCGTGGCCTTCGGCGGGTTACAGGCCAGCTTCTGCGCGAGGCCCATGCCGGGGGGTGCGGGAGTGGACTCTACGGCCGCGCTGGCCGAGCCTCCGGAGCCTTCGTCGGAACCAGAGTCAGAGCTGCTGCAGCCGGCGACGACGAGCGCTGCCGCCGCAGTCATGACCACTGCCCCGCTCGTCAAAGAACGAAAGGACATCAATGCTCTCCTTGCGATTGGAGTTGTCACACGAGAGCGGTGCATCGAGATCGACGCATCCAACCGCGCCTCGCTGGGGAAAAGCTAGCGCGATCTTGTTGCCCCTGCGTAAAGACAGTGAAACTGACTTGCGCGCAGACGCATTGCGTCAAATCGACCTGTCCTTCGTCAGTTCGTCCCGAGGGTCTCCACGACGACCTGGGCCACGGCTTTCATCGTTGTCCGACGGTCCATCGCGGCACGCTGAATCCACTTGAACGCCTCGGGCTCGGAAAGGCCCTGTTTCTGCATGAGCAGACCTTTGGCGCGTTCGACGAGCTTGCGGGTCTCGAGCCGCTCGTTCATCGTCGCGACCTCGCGCTCCAGCAGTTTGAGCTCGTGATAGCGACTGACGGCCACCTCGATGGCCGGCACCAGATCGGCCTTGGTGAACGGTTTGACCAGGTAAGCCATCGCGCCGGCGTCGCGCGCCTTCTCGATGAAGTCCCGCTGGCTGAACGCGGTGAGCATGACGACCGGCGCCAGCCGCTTCTCCGCGATCTCCGTCGCCGCGTCGATGCCGTCGCGGATGGGCATCTTGATGTCCATGATGACCAGGTCGGGTTTCAGGGACTCCGTGAGCTCGACGGCGACCTGACCGTTGGGAGCCTCCCCCACGACGTCATAGCCCTCTTCGCGGAGCATCTCGATCAGATCCATACGGATCAGCGAGTCGTCCTCGGCCACCAGCACACGATGCGTCTTCGTCGTCTCACCAGTTGTCGTGGTCGCACTGTCGGTCACTGTCACCATCCCCTCCTCCACGCCATAGTCGAACAGAAGAGTACCGGTTGCCGGGCCGGTCGGCCGATCATCTAGAGTTGGCTCCTGCACGGGGCAACCCGCGCACTGGCCCCCGTAGCCCAATTGGCAGAGGCAACGGATTCAAAACCCGTCCAGTGTGAGTTCGAGTCTCACCGGGGGCACCGGCGCAGCTCCGGCCGCGCGACCGACGCCCGGCGGCGGTGCGCACGCGCCGGCGCCGACTCGACACTCACCAGGACAACGCCGGCTCGTCGTCGCCGATGATGATCCCGACCTCGCTGTGATGCACTCCTCGGACCCCGAACAACCGGTCGAGAAGCTCATCGGCGCCCACATCGATGTTCGCCGCCCAACGTCGGACCCGGTGCCGTGCGCGCGACGCCGTGACCGTTACCGAGGCCGGTGATCCGGCGAAGTCCACCGTCACCTGGCCGCATTCCCCCGGACCGACCTGAGCCGTGAGCAGCGCGAGCGAATCAACGGAGAAGACCACGATCCCGGCGATCTCGACGACGAACCGGCACCGCGACAGCGTCGATGCGTCCGGATCACCGACGCGGATTCGTGAATCGTCCACACTCAGTCGGGTCAGCAGAGTGTCGGCATGTGCGCCGACGAGCCAGACAGCAGCATCCATCCCTCGCAACGCGCCGGCGGCAGTACGCATCAGCGATGCCGCGGTGTGCCCCGCCGTCGACACGAGCACGACGATGTCCGGGATCGAGTACAGCAGGCCGGCGGTCCGGGCCGCCGGATCGGTGATGAGCGGGGCGAGCGCGAGGGCTTCGGTGTTCTTCTCCGAGATCCGTTCTTGCACCGAACGTTCGGCCCAGTCGGGACCATCGTGCCAGGCGAGGGCGTCGGGTTCGTGGGCGAACAGCGCGCCCATCATGAAGGCCCGGTTCGCGAATTCCCAGTCCTCACCGCCGTAGTGGACGAACGACGGGTCGAAGCCTCCGACGTCGTCGAACAATTGACGGCTGCAGGTCATCACCGCACTGATCAGATACTTGTAACCGTCCCAGCCCGGGTTCAGGAGGTTGGACGTGCGGTCGTACGCATCGACCAGCCATCCGGGTTCGCAGTCGTGCGAGGATTCGAGCGGCCGTTGTTCGGACAACCACCCCACCACCGAGTCCGGGGCGACCCGGCTCAGGTCGGCGTGCTTACGCCGCCCGACCACGAGTGCGTCGGGCGCCGCGGCGGGCAATCTGATCGACTGCCGGATGTAGTCGGGTGTCGGCACCGTGTCCGCGTCGAGGAAACACAGGACCGTACCGCTCGACGCCGCGACACCCAGATTGCGGGCGGCTGCCGCTCGGAAGCCGTTGTCCTCCTGCGTCACCACGGTGATGTCGAGTCGCGATGTCCACGCTCTCACGTCCGGCGAGTGCGTCGAGCCATCGTCGGCGACGACCACTTCGAGACGATCCGGCGGGTGGGTCTGGGCCGTCAACGCCTCGAGGACCAACGCGAGTTGGTGGGGTTGGTTGTAGTACGGGATCACGACACTCACCAGCGGCGTCGTCGAAGCCACGCCGACCAGGTCCCAGCGATTGTCGGCCACCACGGTTCGGCCGTCGCCGAGCCTGATGACGGTCATGCACTCCACCGCCGGAACAGTCGCTCGTGAGCCCGGCCGACGTCGGCGGCGGTGGGCGACGGCGTCACCGCCGGATCGATCCAGGTGCTCGCGGGATTCGCGAACGCGCTCTCGAGAGCGGTCCGCAGAGCAGCATCGTTGTTGGCGTGCATCGTCAGGACGCCCGGGGAACGAGCGGCGAGTTCATCGGTGTAGGCGGTGCTCGGGACCAGCGGTCGGCGCCCGGCGGAGATCCAGGAGTTGATCGACCCGGAGGCCGACATGTGCCGGTGATAGGCGGCCGGAACCGTGACCTCGGCCGACGCCCGGATCAGTTCGTCGTCGGTCAGGAACCCCGTGACCGTGCACCGCCGTCCCATCTCCGCGGCGACCTTGGCCAGTTCATCGGCCAGGTCCTCGTGGCCGGGTGACGGGGTGCGTAGCGCGACGAAACCGATGGACGGATCGAGGCCGGACATTGCCTGCAGTGTCTCCAGGTGCCCCTTCCCGGGGTACAGGTAACCGAGGACGCCAACGGTCAATTCCGCTGATTCCGAGGGCTTGTCGACGCGGACGGTGTTGAACATCAGCGGTATGACCTCGACGCCGATCGTCGCGTCGACGTACTCGGCGAAGAGCGACGCCTCGTGGTGACTCGACACGATCACTCCTGTTGCGGTCCGCGCCACCGCGCGATAGAAATCGGCACGTGCCTGCATCGCCGGTCCGTCCGAGGGCTGGGGCAGGTCATGCAGGGTCACCGAGACCGGCCGGTCCAGTGCCGCGAACAGGGCGAGCACGCTGTCTCGGGCTTGCGGTGGCGTACGTCCGAACAGGCGATCGGTCACGTGCACGTGCACGAGCGCACACTCGTCCAGTCCAGATACGACACCGGCGCCGAGCGTGAGCACGTGCGCCAAACGATGATCCGCACTCTCGGCGCGTACCGCATCGAAGACCGACTGCGCATATCGGACCACACCGTGTGAGCGGGGTCCGACCAGGAGATGTCCGATCGGCCCCGTCACGACAGGCCCAGGATCTCGATGAGGTCGGTGTAACGGTCCAACACTGCTCCGATGAACTCGGGATGGTCTGCGTACCAGTGCATCTGGCGACGGCGAACGTCGTCCTCGGTCAGTGCCACACCGTCGACGTCCCACGACGTCCGCGGGCACGCGTCGATCCCCAGCGCGTCGATCACCCGTCCTCCAAGGGTGCTCGGATGTTGCCGAGCAGGTCGCGTGAGGGTGGGACCGGCGCCGACGCCCCGAGCGAGTCGAGGATCCGGCCGCCGAGGGCGAGCAACACTCGATTTCCAGGGTGGTTGATCGTGTGGGCGGCATCGGCCCCGAGGTCGAGCAGGGTGTCGGAGATCCGGACGTCACAGTGCCGCCGCTCGCGGACGGCGAGCTGATCCACACTCCATTGCGCTGCTTCCCGGATACGTTCGGCGGCGATGTCGACGTCCCATTCGTCGAAGCGGTCGCGACCGGCCACCACGGCGAGGGCCGTTCGCAGATCGTGGTACGGAACCGCCGCGGGTACTGCGGACGGCTGCGCTGGGTGTCGAGCGATGACCTGGAACGGAAACAATCCGCCGTAGCGGATGACCGGCCAGACGATGACGGACGCCGATGGCGCCAGGTCGGCCAGGTCCGAGGTTCCGATCGGAAATCCCCGGTACCCGGTACGCACCGGTTGGGAGACGATGATCGCTGCGCTGCTCGTGAGGTCCTCGACCCGCGCCATGTCGGCGGACTCGAGTTCGTGGACCGGCGGGACGCGAACGGTACGGAACGGGAGGTCCGGAGAGCTGGACAGGACAATCCGCAAGGCCTCGGCCTGGCAGTTTCCCCAGACGACGAGTATCTTCCGGTCATCGTTCCGCGGAGCCTCGACGACGCCGTAGAACTCGCCGTAGTGCCGGGTCCGACCGTCGACCAGCTCCTCGTCACTCGTCCTCATACGAGCTCCGGAGTACGTCTGACGACGCGATGGGTCCCTGTCATCGAAGTACCGACTCCCCTCCTGATGGGCCCCTGGTCGGTACCCCTGCGCCGCTCGTGTATCCGTTTCGCCCGTTGACGAATCATCGACCAGGTCACACCAGAGGCACGACGAGTGTGACGGACTCGTCGAGAGCCGTCGGCGGTGTCACCCGATCAGTGCCGGGGACGTGACACCCGGGGTCGCCGGGTGAGCGCGAGAAGTGGCGCTAGCGTCGGAAGAGCTTGTTACCCAGCCATACCAGCGGGTCGTATTTGCGGTCGACGACCCGTTCCTTCATGGGGATGAGCGCGTTGTCGGTGATCTTGATGTGTTCCGGGCAGACGTCGGAGCAGCACTTGGTGATGTTGCAGAACCCGAGACCGTGCTCGTTCTGCGCGGTGTCGCGACGTTCGGCGACGTCGAGCGGGTGCATGTCGAGCTCGGCGATCCGCATCAGGTAGCGGGGGCCGGCGAAGGCTTCTTTGTTCTCCTCGTGGTCGCGGACGACGTGGCAGGTGTTCTGGCACAGGAAGCACTCGATGCACTTGCGGAACTCCTGCGACCGTTGCACGTCGACCTGCTTCATCCGGTACTCCCCCGGCCCAAGCCCGGGCGGCGGCGTGAACGACTGGATCTCGCGGGCCTTCGTGTAGTTGAACGAGACATCGGTGACGAGGTCACGGATGACCGGGAACGTGCGCATCGGGGTGACCGTGATGACCTCGTCCTCGGTGAACGTCGACATCCGGGTCATGCACAACAGCTTCGGACGTCCGTTCACCTCAGCGGAACACGACCCACATTTGCCCGCCTTGCAGTTCCAGCGCACGGCCAGGTCGGGAGCTTGGGTCGCCTGGAGGCGGTGGATGATGTCGAGCACCACCTCGCCGTCGTTGGCCTGCACCGTGTAATCCTCGAGACCACCGCCTTCGATGTCGCCTCGCCACACTCGGAACTTCGCGTCGTAACCCATGTCAGTCCTCCGACTGTCCCTCGGCTCGCTCGCCCCCGGCGCCGGGATGACCAGCGATTTCGGCTGCGGTGTAGTACTTTTCGATCTCTTCGAACTCGAAGAGCTCCAGCAGGTCCGGCCGCATCGGTTCCTGTTCTTCCTCGACGACCTCGACCTCCGGGACCGGTGAGTCGGTGCTCGTTTCTGCCGTGCAGACCAGCAGGGTGTTGCGCCAGGCCGAATCCATCGACGGGTGATCGTCGCGGGTGTGTCCGCCGCGACTCTCGGTGCGCATCAGTGCCGCCTTGGCGACACATTCGCTGACCAGGAGCATGTTCCGGAGATCGATCGCGAGATGCCACCCCGGATTGAACTGCCGATGCCCCTCGACCTGCATGCTGCCGAGCCGGTTCCGGAGGTCGGAGAGCACGCGGAGCGCCTCCTGCATCTCCGCTTCTTTGCGGATGATGCCGACGAGGTCGTTCATCGCCTGCTGCAGATCCATGTGCAGCGTGTACGGGTTCTCCGGCTTGCCGTCGGCGGGCGGATCGAACGGAGAGAGCGCGTATTCGGCCGCCCGGTCGATGTCGTCTTGCGCGATCTCGGGCCGGTTACCCAGCGACTCGACATACGACGCCGCGCCGAGCCCTGCTCGTCGACCGAACACGAGCAGATCGGACAGCGAGTTGCCGCCCAGTCGGTTCGACCCGTGCATACCGCCGGAACACTCGCCGGCGGCGAACAGTCCAGGCACGCGCGACGCCGCGGTGTCGGGATCGACCTCGATCCCACCCATCACGTAGTGGCAGGTCGGGCCGACCTCCATTGGCTCCTTCGTGATGTCCACGTCGGCAAGCTCTTTGAACTGGTGATGCATCGACGGAAGCCGCCGGATGATCTCCTCCGCCGGCATGCGGGACGCGATGTCGAGATAGACGCCACCGTGCTCGGTGCCGCGACCGGCCTTGACCTCCTCGTTGATCGCGCGGGCGACCTCGTCGCGCGGGAGGAGATCCGGTGTGCGGCGGGCGGAGTCGTTGTCCGCGAGCCACTCGTCGGCTTCCTTCTCCGTCTCCGCGTACTGACCCTTGAACACCGGCGGGATGTAGTCGAACATGAACCGCTTGCCGTCGGTGTTCTTGAGGACGCCGCCGTCACCGCGGACGCCTTCGGTCACGAGGATGCCCTTCACGCTGGGCGGCCACACCATCCCCGTCGGGTGGAACTGGACGAACTCCATGTTGATCAGGCTCGCGCCTGCGCGCAGGGCGAGCGCGTGCCCGTCGCCGGTGTACTCCCAGGAGTTCGACGTCACCTTGAACGACTTGCCGATACCGCCAGTAGCGACCACCACCGCAGGTGCCTCGAACACGATGAACCGGCCGGACTCGCGCCAGTACCCGAACGCACCGGCGATGGCGTCGCCGTCTTTCAGCAGCTCGGTGATGGTGCACTCGGCAAAGACCTTGATGCGGGACTCGTAGTCACCGGTGGCCGCGAAGTCCTCCTGCTGCAGCGAGACGATCTTCTGCTGCATGGTTCGGATGAGTTCCAGTCCGGTCCGGTCTCCGACGTGAGCCAGGCGCGGGTAGGTGTGGCCGCCGAAGTTGCGCTGTGCGATCCGGCCGTCAGCGGTCCGGTCGAACAGCGCCCCATAGGTTTCCAGTTCCCACACCCGGTCGGGCGCTTCCTTGGCATGCAGTTCGGCCATGCGCCAGTTGTTCAGGAACTTCCCGCCACGCATCGTGTCCTGGAAGTGCGTCGCCCAGTTGTCCTTCGCGTTCGCGTTACCCATCGACGCCGCGCAGCCACCTTCGGCCATCACGGTGTGTGCCTTGCCGAACAGCGACTTGCACACGACTGCGACCGAATAGCCCTTCTCACGAGCTTCGATGACCGCTCGCAGGCCGGCACCACCCGCACCGATCACAACGACGTCGTACTGGTAGCGTTCCGGTTCGGTCATCTAGCGCGACTCCCAACGTTGAAAACGGTTGCACAACAGTCGTTGCGACCTCGATCGATCAACCCACGAACCTCAGATCAGAGATGGTGTTGCTGGCCACCAGCATGATGTAGAAGTCGGTGAGCACGAGTGTGCCGAGCGTGATCCAGGCGAACTGCATGTGCCGGGTGTTCAACTTGGAGACCTGGGTCCAGATCCAGTACCGCACCGGATGATTCGAGAAATGCTTGAGCCGGCCGCCGGTCACGTGCCGACACGAATGGCAGGACACCGTATAGACCCAGAGCAGAACCACGTTGACCACGAGGATCACATTGCCCAGCCCCAGACCGAATCCGCCGTCCTTGGCGTGGAACGAGACGATGACGTCGTAACTGTTGATCACCGAGATGACCACGGCCGCATAGAAGAAGTACCGGTGCGAGTTCTGGATGATCAGCGGCAGCCGCGTCTCCCCCGTGTACTTGGTGTGGGGTTCGGCGACGGCGCATGCCGGCGGGGACAACCAGATCGACCGATAGTAGGCCTTGCGGTAGTAGTAGCAGGTCAACCGGAACCCGAGGAGGAACGGCAACGTGAGGAACGCCAGCGGAATCCACATCGGGAGTTCCGGGAACGGCGTCCCGAAATGACTCGATCCGGGCACGCACGACTCGCTCAGACACGGCGAGTAGAACGGCGTGAGGTAGTGATAATCCGCGACGTAGTAGGCACTCCGGACGAACGATCGCACGGTCGCATAGATGACGAACGCCGAGAGACCGATGACCGTCAGCAACGGCGACAGCCACCATCGGTCTGTCCGGAGGGTGCGCGCCGTCAGGCGCGCCCGTCTCGGGGAGAAGACCCCGGGTGATTCCCGCTCAGCCGCGGGCGCGCTCACTTCGTCCGCTCGCGCGAGTGGAACCCGAGCCCTTCGTCCTGGGCACCGAGCCACGCCGACTCGTCGGACTTGCTGTCCGGCACGTAGACCCGGGCCTGGCCCGGCTTCTGCTGCGGCTTCACCTTCGGCGGATGCTGCTCGAAGTCGTGCAGATCGATGTCGAGACGGTCGAGATCGTTGACCATCCGGCGGACACTGTCGGCGTCACCGTAGCGAGCCTTCAGGGTCACCAGCTGATGGCGCAGCGCCTGGATACTGTGATGGATTGCGTTGATCTCTGCATTTATCATGGCGATCCCTCCGGCCACTATGTGATGTTCCACACAGTACCGCCCCAGTATGGATCGTCAACGCTTTTCGTCGAACGTGTCGCGCAACGAGAAAGCGAGTGCCGCACACCAAGGACAACCGTCGTCGACCCGGTGTCGGATCAGACAGTTCTCCACGAGCCGCCGGCTCCTCGGCTCGAATGCCGTCAACCTGCTCGAACAGACCTAGACCGGCTCGCGGATCACACCGAAGTGCCGCACGGAGCCGGACAGTCCGGGAAGCTCCTTCAACGGCGTCCACGACCAGAGGCCGTCCCGGCTGTCGGAGTAGAAGTACCGCCGGTCCCGGTAGGCGTCGAGGTAGAGACGCCAGTTCCCGTTCGGCAGTTTCACCACGGCCGAGCCCTCGACCAGTCGGCCCCACGGCCCCGGCCGGACGAATCGGTACGGCCCCAGCAGCGACCCGGAGACCGCATGCTCGATGACCTTCTTGGTCTCGTTCTTGGTGAAGGCGTGGTAGGTCCCGCCGACCTTGACGATCGTGGTGTCGATGCGGTCTGCACGGAGGCCGAGAATCGGTACGGGCGGACTCCACAGCCGGAGTCCCGGCTCGAGCGCGGTCATCAGGTACGGCACGAACCCGCCACCGGTCGACATCGACAGGATCACGTGTACCCGTCCGCCCTCGACGAACCATTCCGGAGCCCAGGCTTTGGTGGTGAACGGCGACAACGATGGTCCGTCGCTGGAACCGGCCGATCCGAAGCTCAATGAACCCGCCGACGAACCCGAGCCGTCGCCTGTACCGGGCAGGAAGGCGCAGCACAGCGGCACCGGGTAGTTGTGCATGAAGTTCCAGTTCACGCGGTCGCGACTCCGTGCGAAGCCGATCGTCGTCGAACCGGTGGTGTAGGTGACGTAGTACCAGCCGTCGGCGCTGCGGTAGATGCTCGGATCACGCACCAGGCCCGACGGTGGTCGATACGCCCCGAATCGGAGGGCTTTGAACCGGGTTGCATCCGAGGACTGGAAGACGTCCATGTGACTGGCGCTGGTGTTGGAGAACGCCACCATCGTGTACCGCCAGCTCGCCGCGTCGGCCGTACCGGGAGTCGCGACCAGCAGCGCCGAGAGCGCAAGGATCGCAACCATCAGTGCGCCGACGCGGGTCCGGCGGGTGAGGATTCGCTGAGGCAACAGCATTGGAGCAGTATCCGTGACGTCGATTGGGCGTGCACGAGATTGCCCGATCCAAACACCGAGATTCGGAACATCCGGGGTGTCGATCGTCGACCGGAGGCCCCTTACACGATGCCACCGACAATTCTCACCACGACGGCGAGGTCCGAAACTTTCTGCACGGCAACCGATTTACGTGTACAGTCGAACATACATTCGCACTACGGCATAGGGGGTGACCGTCATGACCGACATCGCTTCTTCTGCTGTCGTCGACGAATCGTTCCCGGCCGAGTTGCCCGCGTTGCTCGATGAACTCGACACGATCGTCGACAAGCTCCAGAACGCAGGCTTCACCCGGCTGTCCGATGCCGAGGTCGACCAAGCCGGCGTTCGCATCGAAAGAGCCATCGCCCGACTCACGTACACCGGCAACCAACAAATCGTGGAAGCCGATCAACGCGACCTACCGCGTAAGTCCGGATACCGCAGCGTGATCGACTACATGAAGTTCCGACTGCGCATGGCCTACCCGGGTAAGCGGCTCAAACAAACCCGGGCCACCGCGACCTACCCTGACTTCATCACCGGCCAACCTCTCGAACCCACACACCCGGCCCTGGCCGAGGCGTTCGCCGGTGGCCGCGTCGGGCCCGCCCACGTGCACGCCGTTCTCGACGTGCTCGATCAGATCCCCCACGCCATCGACCACGACATCAAAGTCGCCGCCGAACGACAAATGGCCGAGATCGCGGTTGATCACACCCCCGCCGACATCACCGCCCTCGGCGCACGCCTACTGGCCCACCTCGACCCCGACGGCACACTCGCCGACGACACCGACCGCAAACGCCGCCGCAACCTGTCGGTCCACCGCCAACGCGCCGACGGCACCGCCAAAATGACCGCCACCCTCACCCCCGAACTCCTCGCCCGAGTCACCGTGCTGCTCGCCGTGTGGGCCACACCCGGCATGAACAACCCCGACGACCCCCACTCCCCACACGGATCAATCGAAGACGCCGACCCCGACGCCGTCGCTGCTGCGGCCGAACGCGACGACCGCACCCCCGCCCAACTCAATCACGACGCCTTCAACGCACTGCTCAAAGCTGTCTTCGAGGACGGACTCCTGGGTAAGAGTCACCGCGGGTTACCGACCCAACTGATCATCAAAGCCGACCTCACCGACCTCCGACGCGAAGCCGGCTTCGCCGCCACCGCCACCGGCACCCTGATCCCCATCCCCGAACTCATCGACATGGCCGCCGACGCCCAACCCTGGCTGGCGGTATTCAAAGACGCCACCGCCGTCCCGCTCTACTTCGGACGCGGCAAACGCCTCGCCACCCGCGAACAACGCCTCGTCTCCTTCGCCCGACCCGACGGCGAAAACTGCTCCACCCCAGGCTGCGACCTCGCCGCCGCACACGTCGAGATGCACCACGCCCAACTCGATTGGGCAGCAGGTGGACTCACCGACATCACCGACCTCGCACCGGCGTGTCCGAAACACAACCGCATGGTCAGCAACCAACCCGGCGGCTACACCACCCGCATGGTGCGTGAAGGACCCGACGAAGGCCGCTGCGCCTGGCGACTCAACGCCGAACCCGGCGCACCACCCAACCCTGAACGCATCAACCGGCGCCCCGACATACCCCGCCGGTTCGCCGAACACCTCCAACACGTGCGCACCGAAATCCACGGACCCGACACCGAGTCCGGCGATCAACCACGCCTACAGATGCGTGAAGTCATCGACCTCCGTGGCGCCACACCCGTCGAACTCGTAGTCGCCTCAGCACTTCTCAACCACGCGTACGGGCACTCAGAATAGGAGCGTCGCCGGCCCTTCGAGGCTCGCTGCGCTCGCACCTCAGGGAGCGAGGACGGCCCGCCGCTATTACTCCTTGCACCTCAGGGAGCGAGGACGGCCCGTCGCCATCACTCCTTGCACCTCAGGGAGCGAGGACGGGTCGCCGCTATTACTCCTTGCACTCCAGGGGGGCGAGAGTGTTACGCGCGCAACCACTCCTAGGTTCCGTATGACGTTGTGCCCGGAATCCGGGCACAACGTCATACAGATCTGCAGTCGGCCTCAGGACTGAGCAACCGCCTTCAACACCGGCGGAGTCCAAATGCCGTCGAGGATCTCAGCGCGCGGGCGGTAGAGGCGGATGAGGTAGTTCCAGCCCTCCGGAGTCACGATCGCGTTCGGCGGGACGTCGCCCGAGGTGTCCGGGATGAACCGGACGGTGATCGAACCGTCGTCGTTGCGAACGCCGGTGACACTGTTGACCGTGTACAGATTCTTCTCGTTGGGCTCGAAGAACCCCGCCGCGTTGTAGACCGACACCGACCAGAAGGCGTCGACCGGGACGTCGGCAAAGACCAGTTCGTAATGTCCGGGGCCGGTGCCCGGGTCGACGCCGACATAGGTCGCTTCCGAGGTCGGGAGACCACCCCAACCCGCGGCGCACCCGATCAGGTGCCGGACCGGGTCGGCGTCGTCGCGGGCGCCGAAGGTTCGGTCGAACGAGTCGAGTCCCTTGGCCAACTCCAACAGCGCGTTGCGGGTGGCGTCGAGGCTCGCGGCGTCGTAGTCGGGAGAAACGAACGGTTCCGACGACGCCGAGGCGATCGTCGTCCGATCCTGCAACTCACCGACCGCGGCGACGTCGGCAGCAGCCGTCGGATCAACCAGAATCCGCACCACGACGAGGACATACCTCGATCCGTACTGCTCCTGCGTCAGCCTGTGCTCACCCGCGGCGTGCAGAACGCCGCCGACGTGGTGGTCCTCGTTCACGACCATCGCGGACACATACTGAACCGCCCCGGGTCTGTCGGAGGCTCTCGAACCTGTGAAGGATGGAGAGCATGGCAGCACCACGCAAGTACAGTGAGGAACTCAAGGACCGGGCCACCCGGATGGCATGTGAAGCGCGACGAGATCCCGATTCGTCGAGAGGTGCGATCAAGCGGATCGCCGATCAGCTCGGAGTCCATCCCGAGGCGTTGCGCAATTGGGTTCGTCAGGCCGAGATCGACGGTGGGGTCCGCCCGGGCACTACGAGTGAGGACGCTGACCGCATCGCGGCGTTGGAGCGGGAGAACCGTGAACTGCGGCGAGCGAACACGATCTTGAAGCAGGCTTCGGCTTTCTTTGCGGCGGAGATCGACCGCCCACAGCGCTGATCGTGGAGTTCGTCGCGGCTCACCGCGATGAACACGGAGTCGATCCGATCTGTGCGGCATTGCGCGATACGTCCGCCCAGATCGCTCCGTCCACGGTACGAGCCCACCTGAGCCCCCAGAAGACCGAGGCGCCTCGTGTGGTGCGTGACCGGGAGCTCCTTACCCAGGTCCGCGCGGTGCATGCCGACAACCTCGGCGTCTACGGTGCCCGCAAGGTGCATGCCCAATTGCGCAGACAGGGCCATAGTGTTGCCCGCTGCACCGTCGAGCGATTGATGAAAGCCGATGGGCTGCAAGGGATAGCGAGACTCAAGACACGCAAGACCACGCGCAGCGAGGGAGCTGAAACACCCCGGCCGGCTGACCGGGTCAACCGTCAGTTCACCGCGGCGGCACCGAACGCGTTGTGGGTGGCGGACCTGACCTACATCCGCACCCACTCGGGCTGGGTGTACGCGGCGTTCGTCCTGGACGTGTTCTCGCGGATGGTCGTCGGCTGGCAGGTCTCGACCACCATGCACACCGACCTCGCCCTCGACGCCCTGAACATGGGATTG
>NZ_BACI01000093.1 GCF_000225505.1 Gordonia alkanivorans NBRC 16433
AGGTCAGAGGGTATTTCCACCAAATCACTTACGTTTAGACTTACGTCTATCGCAGCGAAACAGCTACGCTCCCGCAGAGCATATGCAGAGGCCCACACACCCCTGAGACGAAGAAACCGCCCCCACTCTCCGACGTGAAGAGTGGGGGCGGGGGGTTCCGACTTTGATGGGACTTTGAGGGACGTGACAGAGTGTCGCCTGCCCCAAAGTCAACCGCCCTCATCGGGGGTTATGAGCGGGGTCAGATGGTGGTTGGGTCGGTGAAGGTGTCGCTCGCGTATCGGCCGCCCGTGCCGAACGCGGCGGCATACTCGGCGGCGTCGATCGCATCCGCCTCGTCATACGCCTGCGCCACCGACAGGCCGAGTTCAGCAGCGGCGACGGTCAGATCGACGAGCTGGCAGGCGTAAACGATCGTCGAGGGCGCGTGGTCCTCGTTGCCGGTCATGACATTGCCCAGTTCGATGAGCCGTGACGACAGCACCGACGCGCCCCACACAGTGTCGTTGCGGCCGGTGATACCGAGTGCCACCCGATACGAGCCCACCCCTGAGGACAGGGCGCCGATGGTGCGGTTGATGTAGTTCGGGCTGGTGGTGCCGGGGTTGGTCGCCACATTGCCCGAGGAGGCGTAGTAGGCCGACAGCCAGCCGGTGTGGACGGTGGAGTGCTCACGACGCAGGCCGGCCACCGGCACAGCGGTGGGGCCAGATCCGATGGTGCGGGCGCGGGTGGCGCGCGCCCACGCCGACAGGTACAGGGCGTGGGTGCTGTTGGCGTTGAGGTACTCCTGTAGTTGAGTGCTCATGTGGGCCAGCACCGACTCCCCGGCGACGGTGCCGGTCTTCTTGGCGATGACGTGCAACCCGCCCTTGGCGGTGCGTTCGACCATGCCGGTAGCGGCCGACACAGTGTTCGCAATCGACAGCGCAGCAGTGCCGTCGGTGGTGGCGAGCAACGACCGCAGCGGGTCGGCCGCCAGGTTCGGCAGCGAGGTAGGCACACCGGCACCCCAGGGGCCGGCGGCGTGGGTGGCGTCGACAAGCACCAGCGATCCCGCGTTGAGGCGCGGATCGGCGTACAGTTTGGGTCCGGTGAACGAGGCATCGGGCGAGCGGAGAACAAGGGTCTGTGCCATGGGTCCGGGTCCTTATCGGTTGTTGGAGCTTCGCAGCCATCCGGCGGCGAGGAAGTAGTCGTAGCTTTCGAGGTCGAACCACATGACGAGGGGTCCACGACCTCGGGCGGTGAGCGGCCGGATGATCGGATACTTGCTGGTGGCGAGCACCTTCGAGCGGGTCGTCCCGCTGCGTCCGGTCCAGTACCGTTCCAGGCGACCACCGGGGTTGAGATTGCGGGCGACATAGACGGTGTCGTCGGTGGCGGGTGAGTCGAAGGCCATGCCGCACAGATAGTTCGCCTCGGCGGTGTAGCCGAAGCGTGGTCCGGCCGCCACCACCGCAGTGCTGGTACCGGCCTGCACATCGAAGACGCGGTAGGTGGCGTTGTCGGGTTGCCCGGTCGGCCATTCGGCGTAGGCGATACGCGGCTTGTACGGGCCATCGGAGACGTAGAACAGGCGTCGATCGACGGCTGAGTCGTGGGCGAGTGCGGGCGTGACGGCGGGACTGGTCTGGTTGCCGTTGAGTTCGAGGTCTTCGGTAGCAGTGAGCACATTCAGGGTGATCGTCCCGAACGGGTTGGTGACCGCTCCGGTGACGACGTCGATTTCGAGGTACCAGACGTGATTGTCGGGCTGGGCGGGATTGTGGTACATCGCCGCCCGAATCTTCTGGTTACCCGAGGCGACACGTGCGTCGGCGAAGCTGCCGTAGAACTGCCCGCCCGACGACTTCGCGAAGAACAGGGTCGACAGGGGTGTGACGGCCCGGGTGGCCTGGTTGACCGAGAACCGGGCGAACCGCCAGTTGCTACCCGGTGACCGCACCGGCACCCAGAACAGCATGTCTGTGTCGGTAGACCCCGACGTGATGGGGATGGGTGAGCCGTAGGAGACGGTGTCACCGACGTCGATGGTGGTGACCGGCGAGTCCTGAAACGACGCCACATCCCCTGGTGCGGCAACCGCGACCCGCAGCAGGTTGTCCCCGGCGTGGTGTTGCCACACCATGACGCCGCAGCGGGTGTCGTCGGCCATCCAGTGACCGGGCGCGCAGTGATCGTCGATCGCGAACGCGACGGTGTCGCCGACGATCACATCAGCGGTGACGCCCATGCCGGGCCGCCACTCTCCGGCATGAATCGTGCCGTCGGTGGAGCCGTACAACGTCCATACCAGCCGACCGCCCACCCACGTGTAGGCGTCCTTGATCCACCACTCGTGGATGAGATTGCGGGCCTGCATCTGTGACAGGTCCATGCGGGCTTTGATGGCGTCGGCGGTGCGCTGCGGTGGGGTGCCGTCGCCCATGACGCCGAGATAGGATTTGCGGCCCTGCCCGTCGACGTGGGTGAACGATTCGAGTCCGTTGGTGACTGTCGTTTCGACACCGACGTCGGCGATCGCTTCGGTGATCGCCCCGGATTCGAGCACCGCCTGCCCGACGGCGGTCTTGGTGCGGGTGGGCATGGTGCCGTCGAGGCGCACGCCGAGCCATGAGGTGCGACCCTGTGCGTCGAGGTGGGTGAGGGCTTCGCCGGTCGCGCCGGTTTCGACGCCGATCTCGTTGACGACGGATTCGACGGCACCGGCGTCGAGTCCGCCGGCGGCGATCGTCCACGCCGCCTCTTCGGTGGTGTCGAACGAGGCTCGTGAGGTGCCCGCGGTGGTGCGGGTGCCGGTCTTGCCGTTGGGCAGCAGCACCGGGACGCCCGCCGCGTAGGCGGTAGTGGCCTTCCATACCGGGGCATATGTGCTGTCGAGAACCGTTCTGGCCGCCGAGTCGGGGTCGGAGAGGATGCCTTCCACGAGGGGTTCTGTGACTTCGGTGTTGACGTTCGCTGCCATCCACGCTGTCACCGCCTGCGACAGTGTGGTCACCGGAGCATTCCCGGGCAGATTGTGAACGATCAGATCCTTGAGGTTCGCCGACGTCGTCACATCGAACGGCATCGGCTTGTTCGCGATGCCGTACACCTCCCACGGCCCCTCCGGCAACACCACCGACCCCTGCACATTCGTCGACGCCGACACCCTCCGCACCGAATCCCGCGGATTCACAATCTCCCCCGACGGAGTCGTGAACGAACCACGAGGAACGAACCGCAACATCGGTTTCTGACCGGCGGGACCCTCCACCGTAAACGTGATCGTAGGCATCAAAGCTCCTTCTAGACGGTGATGTCGCGGGCGACGAAGTTGTCGAGTTCGCCGGAGGGGTAGAACGCGGCGCCGTTGACGACGACAGCGACGCGGCGGCGGCCGATCCCGTCCGGGACGATCCCGGTGGTGTCGGCCCAGTCGGCGATGGGTTCTGTGGTGTTGGGGTCGCCGTAGAACACTTCGTAGATGTAGTGGGTGTCATCTTCGGATCGCCTGGGCCGCAGCGTGTATCGGCCCGATCCTGGTGCGGGGACGGTGGATCGGGTGGTGCGCGAACTGTACGACCCGGTCTGGACGTAGACGCCGTTCTCGTTGGCGGTCAGCCAGATCCCCGCGCTGAGGCTGGATGTACATCGACCACCAGCCCCCGCGACCTGATATTCGTCGACGTCTCCGTCGAGCCACAGATCGAATCCGACCTCGAAGTAGTCGGAGTTCAACGACTGCACCCGCATCGCGGCGCCGGAGTTGGTGGATAGGCCGCTAGTGGTGTGCTTGACTCGGCCGTTTTCGATCTTGATGTTGCCGAACGTCTTGTACTCGGGGCCGAAGCTCGACCGGTTGAAGTCGTCGACGATGACGACGGGGATGCTGGTCTGTCCGACGTCGAGGCCGAGACCGACGAACGGGGTGGGGCCGCCGTACATGGCGTCACGCTGCGCGGTCGTCAGGCCCGCCGGGACGGGGGTGGTGGACGGGTTGCGGCCCGATCCGGGCGAGTACGGGCGCATCCCGGTGATTGGTGTGGCGTAGGGGAAGTTGACGCCCGCGATGTGTACGGTGCCGGTGCCGGTCATGCGGAACTGGATGTCGATCACGTCGTCGATGTCGGAGATGATGGACGCCCCGTCCATGAGGTGTTGCATCCACGCGATCGACGTGACGAGCTCGCCGGCGAGGTCCGGTGACGAGTAGATGACCGGCCCGACAGACCCGTCGGGTTCCTGCCGGAACACGTCGACGTGGAAGGTACTGACGGTGCCGGACTTGTACGCCATCCAGCTCAACACTTTCCGCTCGGTGGCACTGTCGATAATGACCGACGCCCACGGCGCGTACGACGCCGTCGCATTCACGACAGGCGGATTGGTGGACAGCGTCGTCGTATGCACGTGGTTCGGTGCAGAGGCGTTCAGCGTCGACCCGCTGTGGCGGTGGTTGTCCGGCCCGCCCGCGTAACCGGTGTTGCCTGTGATGTCGACCGTGTGCGAGCCACCACCGATGGAGATGGTCGCCATGCTGAGGTTCATCTCCGAGAACGGGAACGACACACACGCTGTCCGGTCCGGGCCGGTCTCGTGCAGCGGCCGGCCGCTGCGAACTGAGATGACCTGCTGGAAGTAGGTGACTTGAGTACCGACGGATACAACAGTTTCCGCAGCATCCACCGCGGTCTCGTTGGTGTCCTTCAACCACCCAGCCAACGCATTCTCAACAGCGTCACCCACGATAGGGATGCCACCGATCAACTGCGCCAGAATGCGCAGCGGCAGACGGATCAACGCCGGGATCAGGTTGTCCTGGATCTCCTCCAGCGTGTCGTAGTCGTCCGGGTCGCCATCCACAATCCACGCCAACAGATACGAGAGCGGCGTGAAGATCAACGCCTGCAACACCGGCCGCAACCCGAAGAACCCATTCACCCGCGCCCGCAGATCCTCCGGACCCTGAATGTCGGCAGGGTCAGCGGTCGCCACATCCTCGGTGAACGCGGCGAACTGATTGACCACAGTCCCCAGCGGGCCGTTCACATTCGCAGGGTTGCCGGCCAAGCCGTCGTCGACCTGACCGGGGAACCTACCCGCGGCGAGATCACGGAACTTCGCCGCAGACGGATTCTGCAGGGTCTCACCAAGCTGCCCGGGTGTGACCACACCCTGAGGTAGATCCTCCGGATTCGTCTCATGGAACGGCAAATTTGGGAGCGTAATGACCCATCACCTCACTTCAGACCGGCCGCGTAACGCTCGCGACAGTTGTCCTTGTTGCATTGGCGGCAGTACCGGCTACGGCGTCCTGGCCGGTCAGGTCGGACGGTGTAGAGCGTGTTTGTCTCGTCGTACGGGTGGCCCTTGGGGCAGCGAGTCTTTGAGGTCTCGTGGTTGGTGCCATGGCGCACGGAGTCCAAGCGATTCTCGGAGGCCGTGTCGTACCGCAGGTTGGTGAGACGGTTATCGGTCGCGTCGCCATTGTTGTGACAGGTGTGGAAGCCTGCGGGTAGAGGTCCCACGAATGCCAGCATCACCAATCGGTGAATGAGCATCACACTCATCTGGTTGTCGCGGCTCATCGTGACTCTGAGGTACCCGGTGCTCTTATGGAGCGATCCCTTCAACACTCGCCCAGGAACCCTACGGAGAATGCCCGGATACCGTCCCTGGACGAACCTTTCGAGGCTCTTCACACGACCCTGGTCACTGACCTCGTAGAGACCTTCCCAGCCGGGAATTGCGCGCCATTCTTCGACAGGGGTAGCGTTCACCGCTAGCCCTCCTCTGCTGTAATCAGATGGATGGGTCAGGAGGCGCAGAGTGTTGGTAGCACCTGCGCCTCCGCTTCAATTGTACTGTGCCGCAGCGATTTATTTGGCAGGGTCATGCCGCCCTCTCGATCATGCGGGCCAGGCGAGTCGCGTGGCCGTGGCGGGCGTAGTCGGTGGTGTGCTGTGTGCCCCACACGTAGTCGCGCGCGGCGATCAACGATGCGATGAAGTCTGGCCGCCGCCACCACTCCGACGGGCCATCCGTTACCGCGTCGGCGATGCTGTCGAGCCACCGCAGGGCTGACGCCTGATCGCGCACCGACATGAACTCGGCGACATCCCACGCTGACCGCAACGGTGCGTCCTTGTGGATGTCGGCGATCGGATCACCCGGCGCCCACACCGACAACAACTTCCGCGGCAGAGTGAGCCGGTCGGCGATCCCGCCACGAGCCCCGCGATGCAGCGGCTCGTGGGGGTTGCCCATCGCTGCCACCGCCCGTACGTCGAGCTCGGGACGCTTCGGCAGGATCTCGCGTGCGAACTTGTACGCGACCATCGCGCCCTGGCTGTAGCCGCCGACGATCGCCGGATACCGCGACGCGTGGACAGCAGCGGCCATTGTGCGCGCGCCGGCCTCGATCGACTCAGCCGCCGACATGTGGTGTGCGCCGGTCGCCGGACCGAACATGCCGGGGTAGCTGACGTAGGTGAACTTCACCGACGGATTTAGGCTCCGGCGCAACGCCTCCGACGCCGGAGACCCACCCCTGCCAGCCCACGTACCGTCACACCACAGCAGCTCGATCACGGGCATCAGTCGTTCATCCCCTCGACCTCGGCCGGCGGGTCGATCTCGTTGTCGACGAGCTTCCGTCGAGCCCGCGCGACGTAGGTGCGCAGCGCGAGCACCACATGATCGAGACGCCCGATGGTGCGATCACGCTGGCGTAGGCGCTCCTTCAGCTCTGCCAGCTCGGCTTCGTAGTCGGCGATGATCCGCGAGTGCTTCGCCCGCGCCTGGTCGTTGTCGCGGTCGCGGGCCTCCCTTTCCTTCGCGAGGTCGGCCTCAAGCTCATCAATCCGGGCGTGCAGCTTGGCGATGTCGTCGAGCTTCACCTTCGAGCGCGTCGCCAGCACACCAGTCACGAGCGCACCGATGGCAGCGAGGAGACCTCCGAAAGAGGCGATCAGTTCAGGGCTCACCGACAGTTCCTTTCCGCGTCACCACGGGCGATCGCAATATGCAAGATCGCCATGAAGCCCGCGAACGTCCCGTGGACTACAGGAACCGGCGGCTCAGTCAGAACAGCGGAGAAGAGGATGCATCCGGCGTAGAACGCCAGGAACCCCGACGTAGCGATGTGGGCGAAGATGAACCCGCGCCTGCGCACGACGGCAAGGAGTAGCGCCAGTCCGGTGAGGAGGAATCCGAAGAACCACATGGGGCCAATGGATTCCACCCAGACGACAGCTGAGACTTGGCCGGGCTGCAATGGTCGGCGCACCAACTCCTCGGGGGAGATGTAGAGCACGCCGACCGCCACCTGCATGCAGCCGGTGACCGCGGCCATCAGCCGCGCGCCGAGCATCAGTCGAGAGGCTTCTCAGGCGTCGAGAGGCTTCTCAGGCGTCGAGACTGCTGACGCAGTGCCGGGCGTGCCGAAGTTTGCCGACGCGATCGACGTCAGCACCGAGACGAGAGTTGCGGTCCCGACGATGGCGCCGGTGGCAGCCCAATCGACCGACACCACAGTGACGTCGGCGACGAACACACCGAGGGCGGACTGTGCGGCGGTCTTCACCGCGCGCTCGGCGGCATCCTTGAGGAACTGGGGGCTGAACATGACGAATCTCCTTCTGTGAGTGCGGCTCAGGCCGCGATGAGGTCGACTGCTTCGACGGCCAGCGGGACGCCGGCCGCGTTGACGAGCGTGAGATCCTTCGCGGCTGCGCCGATCTTCTTCACCGCGCCTGACGGGTCCCACTCGAGGACGCCGTGCTCGAAGGTCTGGTACTTGCCGCCGGTGCCGTTCGGGATCTCGTCGGACGTCGGCCAGCCGAGAGGGCCTTTCTCGTAGCCCTCGAGCGCCCACCGCTGGCCGATGACACCTTTGACGACGTGGTGATCTTGGCCATCCTTGCGATACAGCACGCCGCCCTGGAACGACTGGACCGCACCGTCGGCGAGCTTTGTGAAGTCTCGGACCGGGAAGCCGAGTTCACCGGTCTCCCACTTCCGGTCTGCGTACGCCTCGAACAGGCCGCCGTGCGGGATCGCATGGGCGCCGGTCGCCGGGTGGAAGTAGATGTGCGCGTTGTCGTACTCGACGAACCGGCCCTTGCCGTCACGGCCGACCGGGCGCTCACCCGCGGCGCCGGCCTTCGCCTTGCGCACGCCGACCCACGGATTCTCCTTGGCCTCGAGCTCGATCATGTTGATGATCACGAGCGGCTTATCCGGCGCCTGCAGGAGGCGCTGACGGAACAGCTTCATGTCGAGATTGCCCGGGTCCCACTTGCCCTGGATCGCGCCGTACTCCTTGTGCGCGACGACCTTGTTCCACGGGTTGCCGAGGCGCTTGTTGATCGCGCGCACCACCTTCAGATAGGCGCCGTACTGGGCGTCCGACCATGCCGCGGTGCCGTTGTGGGCGGCCTCGATGCCGATGGTGACGGCGTTGCCGTTGTTGGCGGGGATGCCCGGCCATGATCCGGTGCCGGCGTGCCAGGCCACTCCGACGCCGCACAGCGTGACGACGCCGTTCGCCGCGAGGTGCAGCTGTGACGCGAGGCCGAGCGAGGAGTGCTGCGCGATGCCCTGCGGTGTCTCGCCGAACGAGCCGGTGTGGTGCATGAATGGACCCCAGATGGTGCCGAAGTCGCCGTGGCCGCGCTCGAACGCGCCGGGGTAGATGTCGCAGCGCAGACCTTCGGCGCGTAGTACGTCGGGGAGCCAAACGGGATCAGCCATGGTTATGCCTCCTTAGGCATGGTGAGATCCCCACACCCAACGGGTGCAGGGTCGATATGAGTTGGGGGTTAGGCGCCGGGTGTGGTGATGACGCCGCGCGCGTCCTTCGGGATACGCTTCGGCCGCTTCGGCGCCACCCTCACCCGCCGAGTCTCCTGAACACCATGATGATTCGGCTCCACCGGCACCGGCTGAGCCTCCTCACGGATACGTTCCTTCGCCCACCCAGGCACGGACGCCAGCCGGGATTGCACCTCATCGGAGTCGGGTTCGGTCTGCACCACCCCGAACGCATCCAGCACTTCGGCGACCGGACGGAGGATCGGCACCGACGACGTCCCCCCGGTGGCGCCGAACGCCAGGAACAGGGCGGCGGCGAGACGGTCGACCCGCTCGTTCCGCGCCACCTCTTCAGGAGTCAAGTCTTCGGTGGTCACAAGATTCCCATCTCTTGGAAGGAGCTCATTGCGGTGCTGATGAGGGCGACCATCTTGTCGAGTGCGTCTTGCTGGGTGCGGGTGTCACCGAACTTCGCCGCCCACACCTGCGGTTTGCCTGTCGCCAACGGCAACGACAGCTCGCGGCATCGAGCCACAAACACTTTGGAGCCCAGGTACTTCGAGGTCGCCCCGACACGGTCACCCAAACCCCAGTGGCCTTCGCCGTTGTCGCCGATCAGGTACGGCATCGCGTTCACCACTTCGAACGAGAACGCATCATCGGGGTCGGTTTCGCGGCGCCGTTTCCGTAGGTCCATGATCGCGGCCGGCGTGTACGCCTGAGTCACACCCGTCGCCGCGGTCTCGAGGCGATGCCCCCACCCCTGCCGAGCCACCCGTCCCAACAGCGGAACCGACATGTGCGCCAGGATCGAGTCTTTCAGGATGGGCATGAGGAACGCGTTCAGGATGTTGCCGAGCGACCCGACGCCGTAGCCGTTGATGACGAGGTTGTCTCCCAGGACGTCGCCGGCGTAGCCGACGACCGCCTCCAGCAGTTCGTTCACTCCGGGCATCGACTGACCGCCAGCCGTGATACGACCAGGCCCACCGGGTGCTTGGGTGAGTTTGAAGTTCTCCACGCCCTTCACCCGCCCATGCAGGTACACCACATGCGGCCGTTCGGGTTGGGTGCCGAGAATCCCCGGCAGCCGGTACCCTTCGACGTCCACCGGGTCGCCGGTGAGAAGGTCGTAGGTGTCTTCCACATAATTGGAGGTGACGTTGGCGATGGTCCGCGCGAAACCGGTGGCGAGGTTGCCGCCCAACGACGTACCGGTCCGGAAACCGGATTTGTCGACGATGTCGACGAACAGGGTGCCGTTACGCCAGTTCGTACCCGCCCCCGGGAACGGTTCAGGGTCGCCGGTCTTGAAACGCCGCGGCTTGATCATCATCTCGGCGTCTTCGAGGATCGGTTCCATGATGTCGAGCCACGACTGTTTGATCGTGCCCGGAATGATCGTCGTCGGGGCGGTGGTCTCCCCCAACAGTTTCGGCATCGGCACGATCTGCGCGTCCGCCCACAAGCCCTCCGGCCACGTTGATGGGTCGGTGAGCTCGAAATCCATGTTGAAGTTGGTGGCCTGGTTCCGCAGCACGTTCATGCCCAACGTGAGCAACCCACCCACGTCGACGGGGATGAACAGGAACTGCACCTTCGGCTGCTGAATCAAACTGACGGGCAGGAACGGGTTCGCCGCCATATGCACATACTTGAGCTCGGCGATGTCGTCCATGAATTGGAGGGTGACCTTGTCGCCCTTCACCGATTCCTCGAGGATGCACTGCTTCTCCGGGTCGCCGAACCCGCCAACCCGGATGCCGTCCTTCTCCACGATCACGTGAATGTTGGAGGTGTCGCGGGCGTCCTCGTCGATCGCCCAGTGCGCGAGGTAGGTGCGGCGGCGGGGTTCCATCTCCCGCGCCCACAAACAGAAGTCGTCCAGGTCGTCGCCAGTGAACGGTGCGACCGGGCTGTTCTCGATCGGCAAATCCACCGTGATGGTGCCGATCTTGTTCATCTTCGGATTGAGGGAGCCGTCGAGCCGGTTGACCGCTTCACCGCGGTACACCCAGTCCCCGTCATACAGTTCGACCCGCGCCGGCATCGCGGTGCGTTCGATACGCGTGTACCGGATGTCCCGCGCCCACTGGCAGAACTCGTCAATGTCGTCGCCCTCGTAGGGGAGGATCACCCCGGTCACTTCTCGAGCCCCGACTCAGCCGACCAGAACCGCCGCAGGATCAGTTTCGCTTGGGCACCGGCAGGTCCGTCGATGATGACGGGCAACATGATCGGATTCTCGGCGGTACCGGTGTGGGGTGGGATGGGGTAGAGCAGCCGCACACCACCCATCTGGCCGGACGCGTTGGACAGGTCGGATGCCACGTAGGGGTCCATGGACCGTTCCGCCATGATCGACCAGAACACACTGATGGGCTCAGTGACGATCATCCGGTCATCATGCACACCCGGCACCCACTTAGCGTCAATGGTTTGCTCCTGCCCAAACCCGAAGTCCGGCAACGAAAACTCCGCCGTACCATTCGGTTTCAAACCCCACTCAGGCCACGCATGCTGATCCGTCGGATTCCAACACGGCACCCACAACGTGTGCTCACCATTCGACGGGTTGGTGGCCTTCACCTCCAACTGCTGCGACTCGTACCGCGGCTCCAACGCCACCACCGACACGACAGCCTTCGCGTACCCCTGGACATTCCAATCCATCTCCGGGGAAAACAGGATCTCCTTCTCCAACAGGAGAGTCAGCCACCGCGGACCCGAATAGTCGGAGGTATACCGCCACGTCACCGGCAGCAACTCCGACACCGGAGAACCCCACATGAGGCGGAACCGCGACACCGTGTCCTCCACCCCCGCACCCATATCGTGCAGGTGGATGGTGAACGTCATCCGCCGAACCGGCACCTCCTCACCAGCGACATAGCCGCCCACCTGGAACGACCCCGACACCACCAACGTGGTGAACTCCGTCGAGAACACACCCTTCGGTGACCGATCCAGTTCAGCCCCTTCATCCCCGAACGAATAGCCGTCGGAGATCTTGAAGTAGCCCGCTTCGCTCTCGAGCTCGATCGTCGCCTGCATCAGAACCCAGCCATCTGGGCTGCAGCACGGCGGTCTTGTTCTCGCATACCTGCCTCAATCGCGTCCATCGGGGATGCCTGAACAGTCCAGTTGTTGTTCACCACACGCCCGTTGGCTGCCTTGTTGGTGCGGCGCCCGACCGAGGGCATCGGCCGGCGGGCGTTGATCGTTTCCAGAAGCGGCATGTTCGCCCGGGCGGCGTGACGGTTGACCACGTACTCGCCACCCTCGAGCCATGCGGGGACGTCACCAGCACCAGCGACCTGACCGCCCGTGTGGTACCAGTGCGGCGACTGCGCATTCCAGAACGCCCACGCCTCCGACGGAGACCCATACCGCTCGAGGATGTACCGGCCACCAGGACCGGCCTGCTCCTTCGCCGTCGGCCCGTACCCGAACTGGGCGCGCGTCGTGTCGAGGAACTGGAACAACCCCTGTGCGGTGGATGCCGGGTTGGCTGCGGACTCGTCCCACGACGACTCACCGTTGATGAGCCGGAGTGTGTCGAGCCACTGCTCGCCTTGCTGCCATCCGGGATGGTTGCCCCACTCGGCAAACACCGTTTCCTTCGCGCCGGGTGAACCTGGCGCGATACCGCCTTCGGGGGTGTCCATGATGACAGCCGGGGCGGGTGGCGCCGCAGGTGCGGCCGGGGCCGGCATGTACTCCGGTGTGCTGCTCTGCGGAGCGGGAGTCGTTGCCTGCGGCGTCGTCTGAGGTGTGGTGGTCTGGGGTTTCTGCAGCTCCTGCTGCTTCTTCCGCGCCTCCTCCTGCTGCTTCAGCAACTCCTGCCCTGCAGTGAGGAAACCGGGCGAGTCGTTGATACCCAGCACGCCGAGAAGTGACCTCGTCTGCCCACCGATGAAGCTGGAGGCGCCGAGCTCGGCCCACCCGGAGAACGATGTCGGGTACGACTTCGTCTCCGCCTGTGTCGTCGATGTCGTCGAGGTGCCCGACGGTTCGGGGGCGTACTTCGGTGCGTCGCTGCGGCCATCCTCGGTGTTGAACGAGGGCACCGCGTCTGGGTTCTGTTGCCCCAGCGGGTTCGCCTCGTACGGGTTCGGCCGCGGCGCCACCCCGACCGGTCCACTGAACCGCGAGTGCACATGATCTTGGTGGCCGCTCCAATCGTCGGCGTAGTAACCGGTGTTGGACTCGTCGCTGCGTCCGGCCCATCCGATCGTCTGACCGGTTCCCGGGTTTTGCCAGATGATCTGCTCGAGCTGCGGCGTCGACGGAGCGATGCTGAACAGGTACTCAGCGAATCGTTGCATTGCGTCGACCGCGCCGCCCCAGTCGATGCCGCGGTTGAGCCCTTGTGGGTTCGGGGCGAAACCAGCCTCCGCCCGATCATCCGACTGATGGCCTGCATAAGTGGAGGGATCGACCGCGTATTTGCCGCCAAGGTCATTCACCCACTGCGGGAACGGTTCCGCCTCAGATGTCAGCCCGTAGGTCCCGACAAGGCTGCCGTCGGCGAAACGGCCGGCATTGACCTGGTCCATGAACCCGACGCCGTACTTGCCGACCGACTTGGCGTTGACGACGTACTCGCCGTTCGACAGCATCGCCGGGATAAGGTCGTCACGCGGCCCACCCGGACCCGATATTGCACCACCGGCAGCTTTCAGGAGCGGCAGGTCGGGGGTGTCGAGGCTGACACTCTTGCCACCCATCCACGACGGCGACTTGATCGTGAAGCTGAAGTTGTTCCAGGCGCTGATAATCCAGTTCAGGACGCCCTTGAACGAGTCCTTGATGCCGTCCCACATGCCGGCGGCAGCATTGCGGATACGGCCGGGTAGATCCTGCACGAACCTGACGAGCTCACCGAACTTGCCGATCACCTCGTCCGACTTCCCGGACAGGGTGTTCGACACTGTCGTCCAGATGTCCGACCACAAGTCGACGAACCACTGCCCCACCGACGCGACACCCTGGATAGCGCCGGTCAGCAAGTTCAAGGCGCCCATCATCATCGGCAGCGCCCACTGGGCGGCACGGTTCAACAGATCGATGAACACGATGAACGGCGGCAACAGGATTTCGAGGGACTGCATCAGGAACGGCAGCAACGACACCGCCATCTCCGCGAGCTGAGGCAGCAGCGGGGTGAGGGTGACCATCAACCGCACCACGGAGTTGACGAGGTTCAGCATGTGCGGCATCAAGGTCTGCACAGCCTCAACCAGCGCCTGCGACAGGATCGTGCCTACCTGGGCGAGCGCCGGCCCGAGCACCTGCATCAGCGGAGCCAACTGCTCTGCCCACTGCGCGACGAACGGCTGCATCGCCTGGAACGCAGCACCCAACGCGGACGCCAACGGGGTGATGATCTGCGCCAACAGCTGCCCGAGGACCGGGAGGATTGGGGAGATCGCCAGCAGCAGGTCACCTGCAGCGGCGACGATCGCCGACAGCGGCGGCCCCAGCTGAGCCAACGCCTCCCCGAGGGGTGCGAGTAGCGGGGTGAGGGCCTGCCCGAGGGTGACGAGGAGCTGCGACAGCGGCGGCAACACCGGCAGCAGCGCCTGACCGAGCCCTGAGATCAGATCGGCCAGCACCGGCAGGACCGGACCCAAACCGACGGCGATAGCGTTGATGAACTCACCCAGGGTAGGCATGATGCTCGCCAGCGACTGCGCCAGGATGTTACCCAGCTGCCCGAGGAACGGACCTGTCGTCGCGACGAGCTGTCCGATCGACTCAAACAGGATTCCCATCCCCGGGCCGGCGGCGGCACCCATCTGAATGAATCCCTCAGTGATGCCGGCGATCATGGGTGCCAGGCCGGACATCATCGACCCGATCGAGGTGATGAATTGCTGCATCACGCCGCTCTCGGAGAGTCGGGCGAACACATCCGACAGCGAGGTGAGGGTGTCCTTGAAGGTGGTGTTGATGTAGCCGGCGATCTGCACCATCCCCGACTGGAAGCCGGCCATGTTCTTGTTAGCGAACTCAGTGACCGAATCGCCCAGGCCGTCGAACATGGCCTGCTGGGTGGCTTTGCGCAGTTCAGTCCATGCGGGTCCGAGGGCACGCATCTGCAGCACGAAGTCTTGGGCGGCGGGCGCGAGTTTCGCCATCGCCTGCGCGAACTTGTCCACCCCACCCGCTGCGCTGGAAGTGGCGTCACGCTGCGCCTCCGCCAACTGGCGGGTCGCCTGCGTCAGCTGATTTTGCGCGTCGACCACAGCCCGGTTGGCTTGGTCGCTGCGCGTCTTAGCTTGCTGCACAATGTCGGAGCCACCGATGCCGGCGTTGTTGGCTCGGGTGGTGTCGGCGCGCTGATCGGCGGTCTTGGACTTCGCCTCACGCAAACGCTGCAACGCATCACGCACATCCACATCAGCTTCAGCCCGATCAACCGTCGTTGACCGCGGATCAGAGTTGACCTCGATCCGCCGGCCGCGGGCCTTCGCCAACGCAATCTCCGCGCGTTCCTGCGCGATCTCCGCAGACACCAACTCGTCGTTCATGTCCCGCAGATACCGGGACGCCTCCTCGTAGGAGTCGTTCAAATCCCGTTGCGCGTCAACAGCGGAACGCTGCGCATCCGCCACACCCTGCTGCGCGTTCTCCACACTCAACAACGCGTCAGCGACAGCGGACTGCTTGTCAACCAGATCCTCAGCTGCAGCACCCGCGTTCGCCGTCTGCTCCGACAGCGCCGAGAACGCGTCACCGATACCGACACCGCCGACGATGCCGACCGCGCCCATCGCACCCAACGCGGCGGCGGCACCACCAGCAGCTCCAGCAACACCCACCAGCGCCGGCACCAACGAGGCGATACCCGCCGCCAACGCTGTGAACTTGACCTTCTGCATCGTGGTCAGTGATCGGGTCGCGGACTGCGCCCCACCATTCACACGATCGAGGCCGCTGGTGTTGACGTTGATGTTGATGCGCCGATCCAGACCCGCCAACAGCTGCTGCAACAGGATGATGTTCTGGATACCGCGGACATCGATGTCGATGATGGTGCGCACATCACCCGCCGCTTGCAGTCGTGTGACCGCGGTAGCGAGATCACGCAACGCCCGTGCCGTCGTCTCCAACTCGGCCGTCGACAGATTGCTCGAGAAGGTGGCCCGGGTGACAGCGTTGACGTCGCCGATCGCCCGGATACGCCCCATCTGCTGCGCCAAATCCCGCAACGACCGTGCCGTAGCTTCGATCTGGGCGGGCGATGCACCAGACAGGTCGACCCGGACATCCACCGACTCGTCCCGCAACGCCCGCAACTGGGTACGAAGCCGTGTCAGATCAGCGCCGACATCGATGTCGTACTCGACCTGCATCCGCTCAAGGGTGCGGCGAATCTCATTCGCCAACCCCGACATGTCCGCGGAGATGTCGATCTTCGCTGAACCGGCACTGTAAACGGCCAAGTCAGATCTCCTCTCCAAGCCCACGGGCAGCACGCATCAGCAGGTGATCAAACGCGATCTCGTCCTGCACTCGTTCGATCGCCGGGATCGGCACATACGGTTGAGCTCCGCTGTCGACGCGGCACACGTTCGCCGCGATCTGCTCCATCAGCGCGATCATTCGGGCGTAGTCGTAACGGTGAGCATCAAACTCACGGAACGACGGCGCCTCCGCCGGATCAGGAGGCGAATAGTCCCCTGCCCTCGCCCGAGCAACTTCCTCATCCTCGTGAAACGCAGCGGGATAACGCGATCCAGTGGGAAGCCCATCAACAAGCTCGATCAAATCGCGCCAGTCCCGTTCATGGCAGAACCAGTCGTTGAGGTCCAGCCCATACACCTCTTGCAGGTCACATCGGATGTGTGCCCCGTAGCCTCCGATGAGGTCTACGAGGCGTGCGTACCCCCCGGCACATCCGCTGCTCCCTGGCCGCGGAAGTAGTTGATCAGGGTGTAGCAGAGGCCGACGAACATCTCTTCGGCGTCGGCGCCGGTCGCTTCGGCATACCGCTCGAAACCGTTGATGACACGGTTGAGTGCGACAGCGCCGCCGAGTATTTCGAGGAGGGACGGGAAGTCGCCGGCCGCGGAGGCGCGTTGGAATGCGATCTTCCCCCGAAGGTCGGTGGGCGCCCGGAACACGACGTCGTCGTCGATGCCGTCCGCGAACGTGTCGGAGGCGATGACGTACGGCTCGAGTTCGACGCGGTTCTTGCCGAGCTTCAGCGAGCGGGCGCGTTCCCGGAATCCCTCGAACTGTTCGACGTTGCGCTCGACAGCCTTGGGTGCAACCTTCTTCGCCGCCGCCTTGCGGGGCGTCGACTTGCGTGCGGTGGGTGCAGACATAGATCAGTCTCCTTGGGTGAGTTGGGTGATGAGTTGGGTGAAGTCCCCCGACGCCGCGTCACCCAGGCACGGCGCCGGGGAACAACTCAGACCTCGACCGGGGTGACGGCGAACGTGCCGCCAGTCAGACCCGAACCGGAACCCGCGATCGGAGCCCCATCCGGAGTCGTGACAGTCCAGTTCGGGGCGGTACCGGTGACAGTCCAATCCGCGGCATCGAAACCGTCGTCCAGGGCGACCAGAGCCGACTTCACCGCAGACGCAGCAGCGTTGTAGGCGATGCCCGCAGTGGTGTTGCCCTTGTACGAAAGGGTGAACGTGCCAGCCGAAGCAGCACCCACACCCACCACGTAGTCACCCGACGCGTAGCCGAGTTCCACACGCAGCGGATCGAACCCGGGACCATCGATCCCGAACTCGTACAGATCCTCACCGTCCTGGAACAGGCCCAGTTCGATGTCGGGCATCGACTCAGCGTCCTGGGCGAGGGAAATCTTGCCGCCCGACTCCGGTGCTAGCTTCTTGAACCACCACCACTGCCAGATCGGCTCGAGGGTTTCGTCGTTCACGTCCTCACCGAGGACGAAGAACGTCCAGTACCGGATCGGGGTGAGAGCGGTCTTCTTCGCCCGGAACCCGCCCGTGCTGGTGGCCTGGAACGCGCCGGCCTGCAGGTTGGTCTGCAGTTCCTGCACGATCCGACGGGCCTCCTGCGGGCCGATCTCGAGCTTGCCGCCCTCCGACTGGATCAGACGCCGCGACGGAGACGCATTGCCGTACGTCTCGATGTCGCTGATGTCGATGTCCGGGGTGAACGACGCACCGGTCTTCTTCTTGATCCCGCCGAGCGTCTTGAACCCGGCGAGCGAACCCTCAACGAGACCGTCCTCGTCGAACAGCGGGTCAGGGGCGGTGTTGCCCTTCACCCACGGCTTCGCCATCACCAAAAGCTTCTGAGCGACGACGATTCCGAGCTCGTTCGCCTCCCGATACAACTCAACCTGTGAGGCCATCAGACCTTCTCCTTCCGCCCGAAGTTGGGCATGACAAATGCCGCGAACTCGGGCGTGAGTACGCGGTAGTGAAAACTGTTGTTAGGGTGTGCGTTTCTTGGTTGCCAGCTGGAATGTGGCCTGGAACATACGATGGTCAGGGTTGAGGAACACCAACTGCTGCTGGGTTTCCTCGATCCCGAACGACCTGACGTTGGAGCGGACGCCGCCTGGGCGTTCCACGATGCCGCCGTCCCCGTACTTGCGGGTGAGTTCGTCCTCCAGGAACTGCATCACCTTCACCGAGACGTCGTACCGTTCCGCGGTGACCTCGAACTGGACTGGCGTGTACCGGAACACATCGTCCATCACCGTTCCCGGCATGATGTGCACCACCACAACGACTTTCCCAGCTCTGATCAGATGGTCCGCGTTATCAGGTCGACGTGTGCCGGCCTCCCCGCCAGGGGTGCACCGATCCAACTCGATCTGCACCATGTCAGCGGCGAGATCACCGATGTCGTCGAACGCCGGCCGATACTCGGACGGAAACTCGAACATCACGTGAACCTCGCCAACATGCGCAACACCTGATCCAAATCGTGCGCACCATCAACCGGAGTGCCGTTGCGGGCGTAGCCGAACTCGTGAGGCAGATCCTGCACCACATGCTCACCCACATGCACCGACCCCACCCACCGATCCCGGTTGGGACCACCAATACGGGTGCGGACCTGAACATCCCGCGCCAACTCGCCGGTCTGCTTCGCCACCAACGCCTGATACAACAAGGCTGCAGTGTTCGCCCTCGACTCGACCAGACGCCGCATCTCCGCAGAGACCAGCACCTCACCAAGCCCGCGGAAACCGTGCGCGCGACCCACCTTCACATCACGCACCAGCCACCTCCCGAAGACGAACCAGCTTGCGGCCGAAATCGTGACCAGTCTGCGGCTGCAGCTGATCCCACATCGGCCGCCCCTGAACACGGAAGGTCGCAACCTCCCCCGTCCTGACGTCGACGAACCGCACCTTGTCCGACGGTTGGACGTCGTCATCGCGCGGCACATACGTGTCGACATCGGTGATCTGCACGTCCTGGAAGTTGGTGTTCGAGTACGAGGCGTTCCAGTCGAACCACCAGTCATCGAACGACGCTTCCTCCGCCGGACCCACAGGGTCCCCGTGGCGGTCCTTGCCGGCTTCCCGAACACGAACCACGGTGGTGCCAGTCATCCCGGCACACCCCACGGAGACACCTGCATCGACCCAATCCGACGTCGCTTCCGCACAGGGTCACGCACGAGCCGAAGATCTTCCTCGGTGAACGTGATCCGCCCGGACGCAACCTCTTTGGACCACGAACGGCTGTCGGTCATGGGCCCCATCACCTGCGACCTCTGCGTGGAACCGTCCGGGTTGCGGTACAGCTCCAACACCTTGTCGCAAACCAGCACCTTGGCGCGGTGAGCACGCTCCGCTGACAGCTCGGAACTGGCCAACGCTGGCACCAGACCCACGAGGAACGACTCCACATCCTCGATACGAGTGGTCACCCATTCCGATCGCTCGTGTGGGATGGTCCCCTCGTATCGTGCTGCGACGTCGTCGTACTCGGCGAACATCAGACCGGCACACCCGCTGCTTTGCAGGCATCGATGATGTCGTCACGCTTCCAAGCCGACTCCACCGCCACGTTGTGCTTGTCGGCCCAGTCAGCCCACACCTTGCGGGACGCACCAGGACCGCCCTGCGGCGGAGGCTCCTCCGAAGAATCGGACTTGTCGGTGTGCACGCTGGCCGAACCTTCGACCGGCACATCCCACACGTCCGGGTTGGTGATCTTGGTCCGCGCCCACGAAGGGACGGAATCACCAGGCCCGAACGAATGCAGGTTGCCCTTCTCGTCGAACAGCGAGACGTAGGTGACCAGCGAGGACATCAGGCCACGTCCAGCACCGACAGCAGGCCGGCGTTCGACAGGATCGGCATGCCGACCGCGTCAACGAACGTGAACTCGCGGTAGGGCGGGCCGACCTTCTCGACGACACCGACGATGCCGGGTCCGTCGCGGAACGACAGCTCCGACTGGCCGGAGGTGACGAGCTCGAGAGCGGTCGCCGACATGCCGTACGCCATGAACCCGAGCTCCCCGATGTTCTCCGGGAGGAGGATCGCCTTGTCGGCCGCGATGACGCGGGTGACAGTGCCCTCCACGTTCAGGGTCGAGTCGTACGCCTCGAACGTGGGAAGGTCCTCCGAGGAGAGCAGGTTGTTGAGCTCGGCCAGGGTGACCGAGGTGCGTCCCTGCGTCGACCCGTACACGGCGTCGATGACTTCCTTGTTCTTGCGGAGGAGGCTGAGCGTCGACCGCGACACGAGGCCACGGGTGGCCTTGCCGTTGCCGTTGGCGATGCGGACCTGCTGCTGGGTTTCCAGATCGGTCAGCGGAACCGCGGTCGTGGTGTTGGACCACAGAGCACCAGCCGGAGCGGTGATCTGGTTGGCCGGCACACCGTAGTCGGCCTCACTGTTGAGCCCACCCTCGTTGATGGTGAGCTTGCCGTCGGTGAGGGTGTCACCCCAGGCGAGCTCCACACGGTTGTGCATGGTGCCCACGAGCCGTTCGGCGTCGTTGTAGGCGGCTTGCGCCTGCACGGCCTTGTTGGTGCCGCCCAGGCGGGCGACTTCCTGAGCGATGCGCTCGTACTCGCCCTTGTTCAGCGAGTCCGAGAACGGCGCCAGCTCGACGTACTTGCCGCTGCCGGCGTCGCGCTTCGACACGTGGATGGTGCCGTCGAACGACCGGTACTGCGCGGTGCGGTTCGTCTTGGTTAGCTCCGCCCAGTCGATGCGGTTGGAGTCGAACGTGCGGACCGGGAACAGCTGCGAGAGCGCGTTGCTCGCCGGAACCGGAACGGTGCGCACGAACGTGGTGAGCGTGTCCGGGGAGATCGGACCATCGAAAACGATTGCCATGATTCAGTCCTCTCTCACAGCCACACAATGAGGGGCAGATCGGCCTTGCCGTTGGCGTCGACCGTTGCCGGAAGGTTGGCCGTGTTGACGGCACCGTGGATGAAGCGGGCGCCGCCCACCTTGGTCAACGCACTGCCGGTCGAGGTGTCGATAGCCCGGACCGACGAGAACAGCAGCCCCACGCAGGTCTCACGACCATCCGAGGCGGCGTTGTCGTACGGCCCGAACAGGCCGGTCGCGGTGACCTTGCCCAGTGCGGTACCCGACTTGATGAACCCGTTCGGGTAGTGCGTGTTCTGGGTGAACTTCGAAATGTCCAGCGTCACCGAGGGAGTCACGTCTGTGCCGTGGGTTCCCACGAGCCACGAACGATCCTCCACCTGATAGCTGCTGGAGCGAACGGAGATGTCAGTCGACATCAGTTACTCCTTGTCTGTGATGTAGCCGCGGCGACGTGCCTCAGCTAGTCCTTCTTCTTTCGCCGAAGGTGCCGGCGGTCGTGTGCCTGATTGCCCCCACTGCCGGGGCGGCTGCTGCTTGCCTGATCCGCCGAACAGGCCGGTCAGGTGCCCTACCACTGCTTCCTCGTCGAACTCGCCGTCCTTGATGAACTTGGCGGCGTCCGTGATCGCCAGGAACGATTCGAGTTGATCGCCGTCGATGAACCGGCCAGCGGTGGAACGCAACACTTTTGGCGCCCACTTCGACGTCGCCTCTTCGGCAGCTGCAGCCGCAGCGGCAGCCTTGGCGTCCTCGATCACCTTCTCGCTGTCCGAGAGCCCCGATTGGCGGAGTTGTTCCGCGTCCTCGATTGCCTGCCTCGCCTGTTCGGGGGTGATCCCAGCGAACTTCTTGAGGGTGTCAGCCTTCTTGCGGTCGTGGAACTTGAAGTACGCGAGCTGCTGCTCGGTCGTCATCTCCGCGATCGGCGTATCCTCCGGGAACCCCTTGTCGGCGGCCGGCGGATCGTTCGGGGGGTTGTTAGGCGGATCATCCGGGTCTGGGGCGCCGCCCATGACGGGCCACACCGGTCCGCGGCCGGTGAATCCGATCGCCTGAACCCCCGTGAGAGGGTGAATTGGTAGGTGGGACAAAACAGTTTCTCCTCTGTCAGGATAGCAACCCATGTCGGGCTTCAACCGCCGGAGGCGGAAGTCTGGCTGTCAGGCGCGTGCGGTCTGACGTGTCTTCTTAGCCCGGTCCTTGGCCCGTTGGGCGCGTGACCTGTACTTGGCTTTCGGCACCAGGACGGCACCAAGTTCGCCGTGCTCGTCCACGTCGTAGCGGGTTCTCTTCAAGTCGCGCAGCGTGTTTCCTTGCGCGTCCTTGTAGAACCGGCTGAGGTCGTCATCGTTGATCGACTTGGGATCGAAGTCCTTTGTCACTGCGGCGACAGTGCATTTGCAGCGGTGATGGATCGGCTTCAACTCTGATATCCGATAAAGGCGGTCCGCGGCAACGATGCACATGCCGCACACGCCGCCGCGCGACAACTCTGGGTGGATGACCCTCCGATACCCAAGGACTCGGTCGTCGAGATCTGCCGCCTGCGCCAGAGACTCAGACTCGGCGATCCGTTGCGACAGCATCAGGTTGTCGTCCACGATCACCCGAACCCGCGACTTGGCCGCTTCGTTCGCCGCGGCATCATCCTGGCCCTGTGACCGCTCATACCGATACACACGAGCCGGCCGGGTCAACACTTCCTCGGTCGTCGTGTTTCGCACCGTCACCCGCACCCGAGACGGGGTCGCTTCATCAACACCCTCAGGTGTCGCGTCGGGTTGATACTCAACCGTCGTGGGGCTGCGGTCGAGATCGGCCACACCATCGTCGACCTCAACACCAGCGGCCCGCACATCCACCGGGGCGGATGGCACGGCAGTCGGAACATCAACACCCAGAGCCGTCAGCTGCCGGGTTTGCGCCGCAGCCGTCGCCCGCGCCACCGACGTTTGGGCGGCTTGCATCACCCTCGATGCAGCTTGGGCGAAACTGCGAACCTGCGCTTCGTCGTACGGATTGACTGCCGCCCACAGCTTCTCGATCTGCTGCACAGCCCACTGGCCGACCCGCTCCCGGTGACCTACGGCGCCCTCGGCCATCTGCCGCACCACTTCCCCAATATCCGGGGACTGGGCTGCTACAGAGGCCGCAGAGTATGCGGCAGCTGCCTGCGCGAGCGCCTCGCTATAGCTGGTCGGTGCGGTCACTGTTCGTCACCGGAGGGCCGGCCAGAAGAGCGTCCGCCATCCGCTGCTGAATAACCTGGGCGGCGTCCTGCGGGGACATCTCCCAGATATCGGTGAGGATGCGTTCTGTCGACAACGCCGCCTGCGCCTGCGCCGACGCAGAACCCTTCTCCGCCAACGAGCGGAACTCGATCGGACCCCAATGCAGCCGCAACCCCGTCCGTTCAGGGCTGCCGGCGAACGAGAACGCGATACGCCACAACAGCTTCAACGGAGGAGTCACACGCGCACGGCGGTCACGGATCTTCGACGTCGCCGACTCACGCATCAACGCGGCACCCTCAGCTGAACCATTCGCCGCATCCGGTGTGATGAGATGCAGCGGAGTCGATGTGACTGCCGCGAACTCCTTCACATCGTCCCGTTTCGCGGTGATGATCGGTGTCAGATCGGCCTGGTTCGATTCCCAGAACGTCGCACCACGAAGTACCCACAACGATCCAGGATCAGCAGCCAGGGCATCCGTGTCCAAATCTGGCTCTTCCCCATCCTCGTCGTCTTCGTCGCTGTCCTCGAGGACCACCGCGCGCTGACGGAACGACTGGTACTTCGTCAGCACCATCCGCTGCAGTGTGGTGTCGTTGATGCGGTCGAGCAGGTCGATGTGTGGTTCGTACTCGCCAAGGCCGTTCGCATTCTCGAACCGCACGATCGGAACCCCACCAAGATGATCAATCCCGGTGACCTGCTCAGCCTCGTCGGAGGTGAGACGCCAATAGTTGTCGTCGAGTCGCAGTTCCCACTTCTCCCCCGGAAGGAACAGGAACGCACGTTCAGTTTTCAGGACCGGGTCATACTCGCGCACCAGAGCGGCACACAACCGCACCGGGTTCAGCGGGTCAGGAATCCCCACACACCGCCGCGGATCGATCGCATAGATCGACGGCAGCGGGTCGCCAGGGACAACCATCGCGAACGACTCACTCATCCCGAACATGAACGCCAGGCAGTCCTTGAAACGCGCCGCGAACCCTGACTCGTCCATAATTCGAGCCGCGAGGTCGTCACCGTTGGTGTCCCGGTCCTGATCGGTCGAAACCGCCTGCAACTCCATACGATCCAACATCGCCCCCACACACATGGGCGCATAGTTGCATCGAGCTTTACGCATCTCCTCACGGAAGATGTCGCGATACTTCTCAGCCACCTGCGGGAGAGGCGGATCGCCCACGTAGTACGACCACAGCGTGTCCATCGCCTTGTTACGTGGCTTCAGATCCGTGGGGCACGGTCGCCCGTCCTGCCACACAGGCTTAGTCCGCGCAGTGAACCGCTCATTGAGAAGATCGAACCACTCCGTCGGCGTGAGGTCGTACACGGTCACCTCACCCTCTGAATGGTCGTACGCTTACGTTTCTTCGGCACTTTCCCAAGTTCATCCATGCGGGCCTGCCAGGACAGGATCGCCGCCATACACGCATCAAACTTCCTGTCCGGGTGCAGCTTCCCCAAGATCCACAACCGCTTGCCCTCATCGTCAGTGAGGTTCAACTGAACCTTGCCGGCCGCCGCGATATGCCGCTCCAAGTCAGGGTCACCGTTGTGGGACACCTTCCCGGACTCCATCGCATCCTTGAACCCTTGGATCGCGTTGACCATCGGCCGGCGGCGGTTGGTCCACCACTCCTGCACCACATCCGGATACTTGACCGACCACTCACCCACCGTCGAGTTCCAGTGAGGTGGGTCGCAGTACATCTTCTGCACCCGAAACCGTTTGAACAGGGCGGCGACAGTGTCCGACACGTCCTGCTCGTCCACTTCCCAGTCGTCCTCAGCATCAAGAGGCCGTTCCCACAACCCGCCGAGCTCCTGAAAACCAGTCTTGATGTCCGTCACCACCAAAGAGGTGGCGTCCCGCATCCGGGCGCCATCGAAACCGATCGTCACCCGAGTCCTGTCCGGAATCCGAGCACCCGCACCACAAGAGAGGTCACGCCACACCTGCACGTTGAACGCCTGCGACTCCTGAGCAGTCCACCGGTTCAACCACACCCGCTCGAGATACGTCTTGTCAGCCTTCGGTCGATCCCACTGGCCCGCAATCCGATCCAGGTCCGACCACTCCGCCACATCCGGTCCCGACGCCTCCCGAACAGCCTCCACACGCTGCTCAAAATCGGCCAAGTCATAGCCGTCCGACGCCTGCCGGTGAAAGAAGAACAACGTCGGCCGTTCAGTCTCACCGCGGGCGATCGCCTCAGCCTCAAAGAACTCGTCCTCGGCAACCGAATCCTGCCCCGGCTCCCCCGCCGTCGTCGTCGACAACGTCCACGGGTCCTCATCCGGCCGCTTCGGCAAGTTCGCGTTCATCGTCTGCACCGCAGCCTTATGCGACGGCAGATGCAGACGGTGCGTCTCATCGAAACCCTGGAAAGTGGTGCGCGCACCGTCACGGGCGTTCGGGGCGCCGGCAATCGGCACCGCCTTACCGTCCGCCTCACCACCCGAACCGAGGCGAATGATCCGATCCAGGCCAATGTCGAACAACTCCGGGTCCGCGCCCTCTTCGCAAATCACCATCAACGCCCCGTAGGCGAGCTCAGCGACCTGCTCCTGAGTGTTAGCCAGCAACGGGATGTACGGGTCCCGCACCGGACGGCCCTGCAACAGCGACCCATCCCGCTCAAACCCCGCACACCGCACCGGAGCATCCGGATGCAACTCAGCGAACGCAATCCACGCCATGAACTCCGTCTTCGCAGAGCCCTTCCGCACCGAATACCCGACCCGATCGAACCGCCGGCGTCCCGCTCGAGGATGCCCCATCGGGTACACCTCGTACGCCCGCCAGATGATCAACTTCTGATCGGCATTCAACTTCGCCGGCTGCCCCTTCAGGCTTCCCGGCCCGTACACGGCGCGCTCCTCAATGAAGTCACACACCTGACCGCCGAGCGACGGGAAAGGCTCCTCATCGAACGGCGGAACAACCAGAACGCTCACACCGCGGACTGGCTCTCGGACGAGCCGAAGTCGAAAACCACGAGCACATCGTCGGTGGGTGACCAGTCACTCCGACGAGCTACGACCTCACGGCTACAGATCCGCACTTTCTCCGCTAGGTCGAACGCGCGAACGCGCGCATACTGTTCGATCACTTCGTCCGCGAGTTCACGCGCGTGCCCCCAACTGCGGAGGATCACAGGGGGATAACTGTCGAATCGCTCCACGCGCAGGAAAGGGTTGGTGCGGTAGACCCAGCCAACGCCCTCCACACGCACCGTGTACTCGGTAGTGGTGATCACAGCATCGTCGGTCATTGACCGAACGCCCGTTCAATCTTGCTGGCAAGTAGAGCCAGATCAATGTGGTGCCATGCGCACCAGCGGCCATGAACGCCAAGACGACAAGACAACCTTCCGGCCCGATACATCAAAGCCCCCTTCCTACTCATACGGCGTGCAACCCCTTGCGGGGGTCAGCGCCACCGGCCTTCGGTGCGGCGGTCGACTTGCGTGTCTGCCGGCGCTCAGTGGCGTCCTCAGCCCGAGCAACTTCGATCTGTAGCGTGCGACGAGCCATTGGCGTTAAACCGCACTCACGCAGTAGAAGGCGGGCTTCTGCCATTGCTGCCGACCGCGCCGTAGCCGTTGTCTCTGGGTCCCAGGTAGTTTGAATCGCGCGAGCCGCCATCAGAACGTTGTGGCGGTCAGACTCCATCCACTCCTGAGGCATCGGCGACGACCAAGCCGACTCCCAGAAGTCACGCACAGCTGGATGCCACGCAACATAATCGGGCAATTCCGGGATCACCGGGTTATCAACTTCGGACAAGGTCTTGGTACCCGACTTGCTCCGGTGTCCTCTTCGGACACTGGCAGGCTTCGGTGTAGGTGGCATATGAGATCCCCCTTCAGATCAGGGCTAGTTGCTCGCCGCCACCTCGGTCACCCTTAACCGAGTTGCACTGAAAGCAAGCGCAAGCCACGTTCGCGCGAGTATGTGACCCGCCCTTAGCGAGGGGGATCAGATGGTCGATTGTCGGGGCTGCGGGATTAGGAACCTTCGCGTCCCTCCCGCACTTTTTGCCACAGATATGGCAGCGGTACCGGTCGCGTTCGAAAATCTCCGCCGGATGAAACTTGTCCACAACCGAGGACTTCGCCCGCGCCCGACGAGCCTGGTTGTGCTGCTGCCTCTGCAACTGGTACCGGCTGGTCCCAACCCGACGTAAGTGAAACGCGCGATTCGAGCAGACCGCCGAGCAGTACTTCCGACGATGCACCTGCACGAAAGTCGATCCGCACTGCTCGCAAACAGACTCGGCAGGCCGGCGGCGCTTCCGCTCATTCGTGGTATTTCGCCACTCACGCAGACGATCCGGGTTGCGCGCATCACATGCTCGAGCCTTGCAGGAACCGTTGCAGTAGCGCTTGTTTGATCGCTCGGTGCGGAACGTCTGACCGCACCCTCCGCAGCACACCTCGAGTAAGGGAATCGGAGACTCCCTTCGGAAGCGGACCGGCACTGAGTGCCGACCCCTGGCACGACAAAGCCCACATCCGGCAGGTTCGCGATTTCCTGGGATGTGGGCGCGTCGGATTTGGCAGAGCTACGCGGCGGTCTGGATGGGGGCCGGGGGAGGGGTGGTGGGCATGGGGGTGTGCTGGGGTGGGGTGTGGCACTCAGTGCCGGTGGGTGGTGTGTGTGAAGTGTTTGTCGGTGGTTCGGCCCTTGTGCTCGTTGCATGGTTTGCATGCGGCGCGGGCGTTGCGGTCGTTACCGGTGCCGCCGGCGTTGGCGGGGCGCACCTTGTCGACGTGGGTGGCGTGTCCGATGCAGATTCCGGGGAGTTGGATCTGGCAGGTGTAGTTGTCGCGCTCGAGTATCTCGGTGCGAAGCTTCTTCCAGGCTGATGTGGATGTGATCTTGGATGATTCGGTTCGTGGGCCTTGCCATGGCTTGGTGTGTTCGGGGCAGTACCTGGTGTGTCGGATGAGGTTGGTGCAGCCTTGGGTTGGGCATTGGCGTGGTGCTTTGGGCATCAGCTGTGGCGTTCGGCCGATCCGTGCCCAGGAGGTCCGCCTGTTGCGGCCTGGTGGTACACGTTGCAGAGTCCCTCAGGGTCTCGCACGTAAGGGCTGAGTTGTGCGACACACCGCTTGAAGTCGCCCGGAGTGTTCCACTTGATGCGTGCTGCGCCCGGTCCTCGGACCCAGTACGCCTTCAAGCGCGCAGCACCTTGGACGTCTCTCGGTGAGTTCTCCACGTCAACTCTCCCTTTCGAATCCGCCACTCGATCAGCAGCTTCCCGCCTTTGGAGCAGTTGCATGAACTGCACGCGGCAACCGTGTTGCCCTCGCTGTGGGCTCCGCCTCGGCAGGGGGGCACGACGTGGTCGAGTGTCAGGTCGCTCTCGGTAGCGCCGCAGTAGAAGCACACCCCGTTGGCGCGCTTCAATGTCCGCTGCCACTGGGCTTGGGTTAACGGGTGGGGTGACCCTAGTTTCTGCGCCCTCCGCCTACCGAACTTGACGGCGGATTGCTGTTTGTATGCTGCGGTGTGCTTGTTGAGTTGGGTCCACTCTCGAGTCTTTCGGCGGCGGTCTTCGGCCGTGCGGTCATACCGAGCAGCTGTCCGGCATTTGAGCGAGCAGTACACAGGCCGGTTGGTTGCCCCGGTGAACTCTTTGCCGCATGCCGGACATTCCCGTGACGTGATCACAGGAGCGCGCCGCAAGCGGTTGGCTCGTTGACTGCAGTCGACTGAGCAGTACAGTCCGTCCTTGCGGAGTGGGGTGAAACTCTCGCCGCAGAGTAAGCAGACCTTGGGTCGAGGTGTTGTGTGCTTGCCGTGCTTCGCGTTCATCGCAGCGCATGCGCACTTGCGTGCGCAGTAGATCTTGCGTCCGTGGTTGGTCGTGAACGGCGTTCCACAGAACGCGCAAGGTTGGGTACGCTGAGCCATGTCGAACCTCTCACACAGGTTTGGCCATAGCCCGGGACGGTTGCCGCCGTCGCCGGGCCTTTCTTTCTCCGTCCGAGTCTAGTTGACGGACACCTCAAATAGGCCTTCACACGTGAACCGCCAGCGGTCTTGATAGACCCACTGGATGGCCCCTTGGCTGCCAGGGTTGGCTTCTTCTGCGGTTGTGGCGGTGCCTGTGGTCCCGTTCTGCACCACATCGACAACTCGGGTGACTGAGGCTTCGTTGGTGGTTTCGCCGAACATGCCGATGACTTGGTTGGCGCATTCGGTGGTTGCGTATTGGCGGATGAGGTCTGTGTTGTTCTCGCCAATGGTGTCGTTGCTGTCCTTGACGAACTGCTCGACGACGGGGCGTAAGGGCGGTGGGCCAGCGGGTGTGTGGCTGGTCGTCACTGTGCTGGTGCCCCGCGTGGTGGGTGCGGGCGTGTTGGGGGTTTGTTCCCCAGAGCAGCCGGCGGCTAGGAGGATGATGGCGGTGGCTGTGATGAGTCGTCGCATGGCGTGATCGTAGTGGTCACGCTGCCCCTTTGGGTTTGCGGTGGATGACTGGGTCTGCGATGAGTTTGGGGTCGACGTCTCGCAACGCGAGGTTCTGCAGTTGTTCGGCTTTCATCACTGCGGGTCCGGTGATGTGGAGTTCCCGGGTGATTTGGTCGTAGGTCCACCCGTTGACCAACAGCCTCCAGATGCAGCAGGGTTCGACGGGGACCGGGTCACTCATCGCGGGTCCAGCAGTGTGTGTCGGGGTGGTCGGTGTCGAGGCGGCAGACACGGGCACACGGCTTGTTGCTAGGTCGGTGGTGGTCATAGCCACACCACCGCAGCAACGTTGATGACCATGTGCAGGATGTTGTCCGCAATGATCATGAGCCAGACGGCCATCCATGCGGGTGTGTCGTCGGGGTATCCGGTCGCTGTGTGTTCGGGTCGGAATGCTTTCGGGGCGGCCTGGTTCTTCAGCCACACCAGATGCTTGGCGAGGCGGTGGCGGTCGATGACGGCGTGTGTGCCGACGATGACGGCCAGTGCTGCGGGTGACTGGGTGATGAGGAGGAATGGCAGGCCGTAGGTGACGGCGTGCGCGATGGCGGGCCACCACCGTCTGGTCTTCTCGGTGGCCATCCAGTGGGACTGGATGAGGTAGTCGCCGACAAGGTGGGCGATCAGGGTGTAGGCGATCGCCTCAGCGATGCTCATGGTTCGGTGGTCCTACCCAGGTCAGTCGAAGACATTGCGTTGCCTCGCGATCGTGATGTGGTCGGTGTCGTCGGAGGGCATTGCACGGCATGCTGCGACGGCGTCCATCCAGGCGCGTTCTTGTGCGTCTCGGACTGTGCGGCGTTCCTGGTGCCAGGCGACGGTGACGACGAGCCAATGCAGGGGTGTGAGTAGCCAACCCATGACACGGTTCACGACGGTTATCTCCAAGCCCCCGACAGACCAGTAGAGGTTTGGCCGGCGGTAGCAGTCCCGCGCTGCGCAACGCGTTGCGGCCGTTTGGCGCGGCCTTGTGGTCTGCTCTCCCCTGCTCTGCCACGAGCTGGTTGGGGTGCCCGCCGTCGGTACCGGGCATGCCTTGCGTGTTGGTTTCGGCTTGAGTGTCACTGGCGTTGTGAGCCGGCGCGGTCACGCTCCGCACCATCCCGGTAGCGGGAAGTGTGGGTACGAAAAAACCCCGCCAGTCGCGGATGACGACGGGGAGCAATCTCAGGTGGCACATCTCGCGCCTACGCGGAGCGTACCACTATGCCCTGACTTAAGCGGGCTGTGACGCGCGGCGCCTTCGTTGATGTCCTTTGTGGGCGTCAAGCACGTCACCCAGGAGGTAGAACTTCGTGCCCGTCTCGGGGTTCATGCTGTCGGGCCTGAGTTTCCCGTGCTTGATCAGCGTCCTCATGCGACGGGAGTTGAGTCCATCGCAGATGTCCCCCACCTTCCGGGCCACCACGTCGATCGTGGAGAGGGTGACGACCTGCTTGTACGCCGCAGCCACTTTGGCGTCATCCACGCTGATCGTGTCATCGGGCGGCAGATCCACGAGGGTCGTGATGTCCTGCGCGTAGCCCTCGATCTCATCCGCCCACTCGACACACCCCTCAGTCATAGCGAAGGTGATGACGTGCACGCGTAGCCATCTCGTCAGCACAGAGAGCGCACGGTCGTCGTAGCCAGCAGGGATGCGCGCCTGATCTGGCAGGAGGGGCCCAATGAAGCCCGAGGGGTGTGTGTATCCGACGGGCATGTAGTCCAGGCCTCGGGTCTCGCAGACGTGGCGGATTGCGGTAGTGAGAGTGTTCTCCAGCTTGGCTGCGAACTCTTGTGCACCCTCGTGAGCCGGCGCCTTCGCCCGCAACTTCTTGGGCCGACGGAATGAAGCGAGGTCCCGGCGTCCGATAACCGCCCTGCGAGTGAGGGTGTCGGCCAGATCGTCTAGGTGTCTCTCGATCTCGCTGAGGGACTCAACGAGGCGGCGTTGCCCATAGCGGTCGAGGAAGAGTCCGCTCGTGTCAGATCGATCCATCGCCATACCCTCCATTGTAGCGGATGTCAACCCATATCGGTTGCGACACAACGGATCACGAGATATACCTTCACTACTGGGCATCCTCGGTGATCCAGGCGGATGTGTCGAATGGGTCGTCGGGGATGTGCCACCGTTCGCGGTCGCCGTACCCGTACTCGAGGACGCCCGGGGTGAGCGTGCCGTACTTCTGCACCATCGCGGCGAGGAAGCCCCTGAGTCCGCCGCATGCCCGTATGTCGTGGTGGAGGCGGGACGGTTTCCGGAGTGTGGGTACCCGGTTCACAATTCGGGTCACGGGGCCTCCAACTCGCTGGGGTCGATCACAGCGTTGACGGAGTGGAACCACTGGCTCGCCAGTTGATCGATGTCGCCGTCTGGGAACAGGACGTAGCCGCCGGGGTAGATCATCCTCACGCCGCCGTCGTCGGTCTTTTCGATGACTGACACCTGCAGTGGGTTGACGTACCGCTTGGAGCCGTCGGGGTTGATGAAGCACATCATTCGCATGGGGTTTCCTTGGTGGTGCAGTCGAAGCACAGGGGTCTGAAACTCGGGTGGATGAGCCGTTCGTACCCAACGTCGAATCGGGTTCCGCAGCCGGCGCAATGCCATTCGAGGACTTCGGCGTGGTTGGTGCCCCTCAGGCGTGCCATCCGGGCGTCGTAGTGGCGTTGGTAGACGGAGGCGGTAGCAAGGGTCGAGTTCGTCACGACGACACCTCGGGATGCTTGCGGTGGTTCACAGCCCCAGGGCAACGCTTGTCACCACACAACGGGCACAAACGCATCCCCGAGAAGTCGGGGTCACACCTCACGCAGCAGCAGCCGGGACGGGCCTCAGCCTTGTACCGCAGCCCGATCTCACGATCCAGATACCAGCGCGCCTTCTCCAGGTCCTCGATCGCATCGTGTTTCAGGTCGGCCCGCCAGATGTACTTGACGGCGTTTCCGAGGCAGAACCCCATGTGCTCGGTGATTTGGATGCACTCGACGCCGCTGGCGTGCGACCGATAGTGCTGGGGTTTGTTTACGGGGTCGTGGTCAGTCGGTCCGGTGCGTAACGCGCCAGAATCTGTGTCGCCCACTCCACTTGGTCTTCTACTCGCGCCCCCGCCGGTTGGCTCCTGTTCCACAGCTCCAAGTTCTCGGGCCGGTTGTCCGCTCGGTCGGCGTTCTTGTGATGCACTTCCTCCCCTGGAAGAAGGTGTCGGCCGAGGACTGATTCCATCACCAAGATGTGTTCCCGGACCCGTCCCGAACGTGGGTGCGCCCGAGGATGTCCTGGCGCTTTCACGAATGCGTACCCGTTCATGAAAACTCGGCCCTTGCGGCGGTTCGCTGCATTCTCCGTGCGAAGACATCCACAGCTCTTCTGACGTCCCGACTTCAGATTCGGCGTGTACACCAACAGGGTCTTTCCGCAGTCGCAATGGCATTCGACTCGACGGTTGCTCCCTCGCGGCACGTCTCGAATGATCGTCAGCCTGCCGTACCGCGTCCCCGGTTCGTAACTCGCCACCAATACATTCTATCGCGTTTTGCAATCTGGGGTGGTCGGTGTAGTGCTTCGGATGGTTGACCGGGTCGTCGGTCACTGTTCCTCCTCGCATTGGGGTCCACACCCGGACAGATCGACCGGACGGCAGGAGCGGCACACCCAGCACCAGGCGGGTAGGGAGGTCGGAAACACGAGCTGAGTCACGATGACACCCCCGGCTTGAACACCAGGGCTCCGCTGTCGTGCATCGCGATCACACCGTCGAATCCCTGAATCTCCGACTGCACCCTGATGGGGAACTCGATGTACGTTTCGATCTTCGATAGCGCCTCGTTGACTTCTTCGAGTTTGTCGAGGACGTCGGCGATGTGGCGGGCATCGTCGGACGCGATGCTGATGTGGTCGGTCATGGTGTCTCCTGGATGTGGATCTCAATGCGGGGCCGATCACGGTCGAGTTCTATGGCCATGGATGTGGCGGTGACGTGTTTCGAGTCGTCATCGACGAGGACCCCGGATTTGACGAGCGCATCCAAACTCGCTTTCAACATCGGCCCTAGGGCGTCTGTGTCGCGTCGTCGGGCGTCGGGGGTGTACCAGACCACCGAAACGGTTTGCGGGGCTGTCAGCGGCCGGATGCGGGCCTGTTTCGCTGCCGCCCACACCAACGTCTCCGCCAGGTTTTTGGCTTGGTGGACTTTCCGCCAATGCCAGGACCGTTGCTGGTTCGCTGTCATCGGCGGTCGGGGGACGTCCAGCGTCAGGATGGTCATCGCGGTTGCCCGTCGATCTGGATGCCGAAGCCTCCTGCGTACGAGGCGATCTTGCGGTCGATCTTCGCCTCATGGAGAGCGCGCTGTTGCGGGTCGGCCTGTTCCTTCGCCGCTCTCTCAGCCCGGATCTCGCGCGCGTACTTGACGATCTCCCCCGGCTCAGGTGCCGGCTTGTCCGGTTCCTTCAAGGCTCGCCGCTTCACTGCTGCGACCAGATCAGGGAGCTCGAGGTTGTATGCGCCGAAAAGGTCCGCCCACACGTTCGCGATCGTCGCAGTCACTTCGGGGTCGTCGATGCGGGGTGCGGTGCGTTGGTGGCAGGCCGACACGACGAGCATCACTTTCATGGCTTCGGCTTGGGTGGTCATCCGGTGATCGCTCTCTGGTCGGTGTCGGGCAGGGTGTTCGGGTTCTCGTTGGCTTCGGCGGCTCTGGTCATGTCGGCGAGGGCGCGAAGTTTGTGTTTCGGCCTCCCGGTGTCAGTTGCTCGTTTCTGGGATTCGCGGAGCCAGCTGTTGAATGCGGCGTCCCATCCGCCTCGGCCGTTGCAGAGGCGGCCGGTGGCGAGTTGCCTGTCTCGGAATGCGTCTGCTTCGGCGTCGATGTCGAGGGTTGGGAACTTGGCCCGGTGTAGGTCGTTCGGCGCCCAGTCGTCGGGGAGAGTGATCATCCGGTAGTTCGTTGGTTTCTCGTTGCTCTCGGACGAGAGAGAACTACTCGTAGAGGTGAGTTCACTACGTTTAGTAACCCCTTCCCCAACCCCATCCCCGCGACCTTTCGAAACCCTTTCGGAAGGGTTTAAGGGTTCGGGAAGGGTTCCGTAAGGGTTCGGAACGTCATCCGGAACGATTCGGGAAGCCACCTCGGAGGCATCCGATCGCTTCAACGAACCGAGCTCATCCGCCAACGCTTTCCGCAGTCTCGGCGACTCGGTCTGCTCCGCCACCCGCAGTGCGTTCTTCAGGATGTTGGGCTGCTTGATAATCCCGTCGTTACGGATGAACGACCGGATCAACAGTTCCTCGGTGTCGGTGTCGTAGCAGATGAACCGGTGGGCCTGGAGTTCGTCCAGGGATGCGATCACGTCGGCTTCGGTAGTGTGGTCGCATGCCTTGGCCCACTTGCGGATCATGAGCGGTTGAACGCCGGCGTTGTTGATGTCTTTCTGTGCGAGCAGCATCATGTAGGCCCGTTGTGCTGGGACGGTGCGGGCGATGAAGTCCTTGTCTCTCCAGATGGACACCAGGATTCTCCCGTGGGATCTCACTGCACCTCCGCTCTGCCTACGGCGGTGACGATCTGGTCGCACAACAGGAACACCTCGGCCTTAAGCGCATCGACAGTCCACGTGCGTTCCCACGGGCGCTGACCAACCCGTGGGCGGAGGGACCGCTCTTGGTCGTTCCACGCCTGACCTGACGGGGTGATGTGGATGCCGACTCGGTTGCGGAGCTCGTCGAGGTTCCAGAGGTCGCCGGTGTGGGCGGTGTCGAACCCGATCCAGCCGGTGCAGTCTCCGCTTCCGTAGGTGATGCCGCCGTGGACTTCGAGGTCGTCGACGTCGATGGTGTGGCCGTCGGGGATACGGGCATAACCATTGAGGACGCCGCTGATGGGGGCTTGGTAGATGGCCCACCAGATGTCGTCGTGGGTGCCCTGGTAGAGAGGGTCACGTCCCTTGAACGGAACGTCGCGGCTAGAATCTGTCATTGGCTGAACTCCTCGATAGTTCGGTCACGTGGCCGGGGTGTGTCAGCACCTCGGCCACCCCTCATTCTACCCCCGATGGTGGGGTTTTCCCGTTGTGCCACAGCAGCATTCGCAGTCACGACGCCACCCCGATCCGGCTGAGGCTGTCCAGGATTTGCAACGCCCGGAACGCTTGCGGCGGGCACACCCCGTTACCGATCGCCTTCAACTGGTCGGCACGGGACAGGCCGGGTACCGCGGTGACATGGCCGGCGGGGAGGCCCATCATCCATTCGGCGAACGCGGCATTGAGGCGGGGCCGGTCGTTGCTGTTGAGTTCGGTCGGTGCGGGTGCGGGCCTGGTTACTCGTTCCCAACGTCGAACAGCGGGGGTGTAGGAGCCAGTCGATGCTGAGGCGGATGGGTGTGGTGGCGATCCAGAGGGTGCGGTGGATCATGAGTCACCGCCGTTGACGACGGGGACGAGATAGTCCGCCGACCAGATCGGCAGGCAACAGCCGAATGGCGGACGGTCACCCTTGGGCCCGGGCGTCCAGTTGGGGCGATGGAAGCGCATACGTCCGGGCAGGAATCGAATCGACAGGATCTTCCCGCGGTCCCGTTCAGGTTCGACGAGTTGCTGCCACCACTTCTGCTCGCACCGGTTGGCGGGTAGCAGCATCACGATGCGTTCGAGGTCGACGTGGCCGCCACGCCCCCACTCGAACCACGCCTTCTCCACCCACGGCTCGATGTTCGAGTAGGGCGGGTTGCACCAGACGTTGCCGGTCCACGGCTGAGCGAGGCCGTTGTCCTCGATCGTGTAGAACTCCGGCGCCTTCGCGTTGTGGGGTGCCGCAGCAACATCGAGGGTGAACGCCCCGAACTCGGCTTCCAGTTGGGCGATGAACGCTGGATCAGTCCCCCGGTCGTCGACGGCATCCTTTGCACCACGGCGGCCGGTCTGCTGGGGGTGATTCTCCGAACGGAATCCGACAATGCTCATCGGTCATCACCCCAGTGGTCGGCTGTTCCTTCGCGGATTTGCACATGCTCGTAGCCGCTGGACCAGAGGGCGTTGCGGACGGTGTCTGCGTTGCAACGGTTGTGGCATACGCTGTGGCGCCACATGCTCCCGTCGAGCCACCAGATGTAGTGGAGGGTGGTGGTTCTCGGGGCGGTCATCGCGCACCGCCGTCGAGGATGCGGAGGAGTTGGTGCGCGACCCCGTCGAGCAGCGCAGTGACGAGGTCATCGGTCGGAGGACCGTCGTACTGCCGCTGCTCAGCCCACTCCCGCACCTGTTGGAGGGTGGCGAGTGCGGTGTCACGTTCGGACTCGGCCTTCTCGCATCCAGTTGCCCGGATGGCGAGGCGTAGTGCCCGATCCCGCTCGCGGTCGAGTTCGGCGAGGAGTCGATCCACGAGAGCCGGCGCGGCGGCGATGAACTCGGCGTTAGCGTCACTAGTGGGGCCGTCGCCCGTCAGCGCAGGGATTACGTAGGCGTACTCCGGCTCCGGCGATTGCGCGATGACGACATGGAGTGACTCGTCGGCGTTGGTTAGGCAACCGGCCAGGTACTCAGCTTTGGATTCCCCTTCGGCTGGCCCCGTGCAGTGCCTCCACTTGCCGGGTGTGATGCCTTGCAGGAGTCGGCGGGCGTCGGCCCGCACATCGTCAGACATGGTTGTTCCTTTCAGCGACCTGGGCGGCTCGCCTCTCGCAGCCGATGGTGTGGGCACGGTCGCGTAGCCACCACGCCGAAACTGTCTGGCTGTCAGCGTCTTCCACGTCGTGGTGGAGCCGTTCGATCACGTCGGCCGCGAAGAACAGGTGCTCGGGTTCTGTCTCGTCGGCCCCGCCTGTTGCGATGACGGTCAGTCCGCTGTCACGGATAGCGGCCACAGCGTCGGACCAGCCCGATCGGTATGCGGCTCGGAGTGCATCGTGTCCGTGCTCGGGGTAACGCTCGCTGGCGTCGAAGCCGTCCAGTGCGAGGCTGGCGTCGATGTCAGCCTCGTCGGGCTCGGCGATGATCTGTTCGAGGTTGGGGGTGGTCATGACGCCAGCCACTTTCGGTCGATCCACTTGATGCGTTGGACGTGTACGAAGTCGCCGAGATCCCGACGCAGGTACAGCCAGCCGTCCGCTTGGGGTGTCTCACCGTTGCCGTGTTCGCGGTCGATGATGCGGCGTCGGTTCGCGTGCGTGTCAGGCCGATGGTGGGTTGTCACCCAGTCGATGCCCGACCTGTTGTCGAATCCTTCTTCGAGGACCTGCATCAGGTTGGGGGTGGTCATAGCTCGTCCTCGGGTACGTGGCGGACAGTGCGGACACCTTCGTCTGCGTCGGTGCGTACCCACGGCTCGCACCAGCAGTGGTGGCCGTCGAGGATGTGCACCCGCTGGTCGGATGTCTGCTCGGGCAGAATGTGGTTGTCGATCATGTGAGTTCGTCCTCGCTGTACAGGAGTTGGTCGGTGCCGGTGGGCCAGTCGGCGTGTGCCCCATAGGCGTCGCGGCAGGATGTGCAGCGATACGTGCCGTCGGGGCGTTGCACCTTCTGGTGTTTGGCGCGTAGTGGTGCGAGGGCTTCCCGGGCGGCGCGTATGGCGATGTCCTCGGCCGCTCCAGGCGGGTCGACGAACGCCCATGCGGGATGCTTCGCCCTTTGTGCCGCGTGGACGGCGGGATCGGCGGTCACCGGACACCGTCCCGAAGCAGGCCCGCATCCTCAAGAGCACGGGCAGCCGTATCGCGTTCGGACGTGAATGTGAAGTCGGCGAGTACCTTCGCCACCGCCTCGATGCGTTGCTCCCGTTCCCGCTCGTCAGACTGGGCAGCATCCAGACGATCAGCCTCGGCACGGAGCCCGTCTGCCAGCACATTCCGCTGTCCGCCACGGATTCCGGAATCGCCACCCGGACGGGCGATCTCGATCATCTTCGCCGCCCACCGCAGATGATTGGGGTTGGTGGCATCCGGTTCAGGCAGAGACGCTTTCGCCTCATCGACCCACTGCTTGGTTACGGCATTGTTGTCGTCGATGATCTTGGTCAGCCGCTCACGCTCGGCCTTAACCTGGCTCGGAAGGTCGGTGTAGGTGAAGTCGAACGGGTACTTGCCGATAGCCTTCGCAACCTCGTCGAGGATGCATTGGAAGTCGCGTCGGGTGAGTTCGCTCATGTCAGTACACCGCCCCGGTGTTGGCGGGATCGGCGGTCACCGGACACCACCAAAGTCGAGTGCCATCGTCTGATTCGACAAGCGTTTCGCGATGAGTTCGCAGTAGCGTTCATCCAGCTCCACACCGATCGCCTTACGGTTCGCCTCAGATGCAGCGACCAGTGTGGAACCCGATCCAGCGAACGGATCAGCAATCACCCCCGGCGGACACTTCGCAATCAGTCGGGCCAGCAGGGTGGTGGGTTTCTCGTGCGGATGCAGGCGGCCATTGCGGGCCATCGACTGCACGGGCGCACACGTCAACACATTCGAATCTCGGCGTCCCGCGAAACCCTTACCGAGCACGTAGATTTCCTGATCGGAAGGCTTCCACGGCACCGACAGATCACCCATACCTAACGCACCTTTCGTGTCCCAGATGAGACGGGTGTGGGTTCCTTCCGGTCGAGGGACGCGCCACGTACCGAACACAAGTGCCGGCCGATCTCCCCACGCGTCAAGGGCTGCATCGCGGGCGGTTGTGTCCTTGTCGCCCGCGATGCTCGCAGCGAGGGTGTCGCGACGTGATCCCGACTGGTAGTCGATCCCATATGGCGGATCGGTCAGCAGCACATCGGCTTCCAGCCATGCGGTGATGTCGAGACAGTCTCCGTGGTAAAGGGTGACGAGGCCGTCTTCGTAGTAAGGCTCGCCCATGTCAGTACACCGCCCCGATGCGTTCCACATTGCCGTGGCGGTCGTGGATGACCAGACGCCACGGGACGACGATCTCCCTGGGATGGCGGACATTCGGGAGCGTCCTCGCCGCATACTGGGCGTCGATGGCGTTGAGTGCCCCGGCCCGCCGCTTGTAGCCACCGCCGCTTCCAGCCACTCCAGGAAATTGATCAGATCCAGCTCGTTCATTCGTTGTCTCCTCTTGAGGTTCTTCCCACACACGGGATACGTCTCGTTGTTTCTGCACCTGTTGCGGGAGAACGCAAAACGCAAAGCTCCCCCACCCTGGCCGCGCACTCAGGGCACGACCGTTCAATCGCCCCCCACAGGAGGTAGGACTCCGGAACCTCAGCCCACCGCATCGCACACCTCGACCCCGCCGGCATCGTCGAGCAAAGCCCACCAGCCAGACAGCAGGACAGGCACATCGCTGGACGGCTGCCGGAACTTCGACACCAACCAGCCCTTCGCGTACGCCTGCGCCGGATTGCGGCCGATCCAGTCATGGCAGCCGCGGCACACCAGCAGACAATTCGACAGGGCGTTGATCTGTGGGTCTTTCGATCCGCCCATGCCGCGGTTAGCTCGGTGGTGATAGTCCTGCCCTGTGCCGGTACACCAGTCGGTTTGGACTTCGCAACGGCCCATCGCCCGCACCGCAGCAGCAGCCTTCACATCCGCAGAGAAGCCCGTCATGACGCCGTCTTCCGTTGCTGCCGCGCCACCGCAGTCAACGCCGCCGGACACCGCCGACCATGCCGCTCATACCGGCGCTTCACCGACGCCGGCAACAACCCCACACGACGGCTTGCATCCTCCACACCGACACCCATCGACAGGAGGTATTCGAAATCGGAGAACACATCCTCGGCAGTGCGGGGTTTGTCCACCAGTTCCGGTGTGTAGGTGGGGTCGTCGATGCGGTCCTCATCCCACGCCAACGGAGGTAACCAGCCCTTCGCCTTCGCCCTAGCCCGCGCATTCCGATCCGTACCCGGAACCATCTGCAACTGCGAAAACAACACCGTCACCTGCTGCGCCCGAACCACCGTGATGTTCTCCACCCGGCCCGCAAACATTTGAGTCGCGTTCTGCGGTGACGGCCACCCCAGCCGGGACCACAACTCGCGCTGCGAGTAGCCGTTCGCTGCGAGGGCCTGCAACCGTCGCACCGAACCCAACGCAGGAACCACCCGACCGCCCCGCAAACACGGCACCTTCGACACCGGTACCGGGATCGCCAACACTCGGGCTGCGGTGTTCCGCAGCACCTTCCGTGCGGGCGGATTCCCTCGAGCTGGCCTGCCGTACAGGATCGCTTGGATGGTGGAGGGTGCGATGACGGTGAGTTCCCGGACTTTACGGTTCCCGATCCCGGCGGCGCGGAGGGCGAGGAGGTGTTCGCGTACGGGTTGAGCGTCGGTGTAGGACGGTTCCCATCGGCCGTAGGCGGTTTGGCGTGCGCGTAGTTGGGCGTAGCAGCGGGCGCATCTTCCGCGGGCGTGGGCGGGTCTCCCACACTGGCACGTCATGCCGCAGCCTCCTTGGCCATGGCTTTCCGATTCACGTGGTGTGGTGCCGCCGAGGACGCCGTGCTGGTCGTTGTTGTCCAATGCCCACTGCAAGCACACCGCACGAACGTCACAGCCCGCGCACACCTTCTTCGCGTCGGCGGTTTGGGTGGGACCGTAGTGGGAGGGGTAGAAGATTTCGGGATCGAACTGACGGCAGATGCCCAACTCGTGCCAGGCTGGCGGCTTGGGTAGGTCGGCCAGCATTTCTGACACGTTGCGGTTGCGGTTCAACAGGTTCGACCCGGGAATCACTGACGACGACCCGACAGCCTGCTTCTTGTCGTCGATCGTGTTGCGGTCCGATCTCCTGTCCATATTTCGGGAGGGCACGTACTCAATGTGGAAACCAGTGCTCATTGGGTGGCCTTTCGGAGGAGGTGTTGTGCATGCTCACGGGCAGCACAGTTCGGGCAAGGGATAAGGTCGCCGGTCCGGTGGCCGGGTTTGAGCCGCACCATCTGGCCGGTACCGCCACACACCACGCAGGACGTCATGAGGCTTCCTGGGCGCCGAGTTCATCGGACAGCGTTTGCTGAGCCTCAGCGTGATCCGGGGCGGAAGACATGATCGCCGTGCCCTTCTCCTGCACCTCGCGGGTCAGTTGGACGAGAACAGGCACCGCCGCCGTGTTCAGCTCAACGTTGCGGGTCGTCTGCGCCCATTGCGCGAACTCCTTCGTCACCATCCCGGCCGCGGTGACAGCGTCCGCAAGATCCCGTTGAGCTCGCTGCGCCGGCGTCTGCTGCCGGTTCCGAACTTCCTCGGATGAGGCGATGCCCTTCTTTGTGTCCGCGGCCAACGCTGCGACGATCGCCCGCCCCCACGCCGCGGTCTCCGCGTTCTGCATCTCCGAGTCGCGGGTGAAGCTCGTCGGCCCGGGGATGGGCTCCCACGCGGTACCGATGCCCGGCCGCTCGTCGTCAGGGGTGCGGTAGGCGGCGGCGGTGAACGCGAGGAATGCTTTTCCTCCAACCTCGAGCACCTCGTACTTCAGCTGTTGCAGTGAGCCAGTCGGGTACTGGTTGCGGAACTCGACGATGCGGGTGGCGACGTCGATGTAGTCGAGTGGTCCCTTGTAGTCAGCCATCAGAGGTCTGCCTCCGCTCTGGAAGCGACGACCTCGAACCCGTTGCCATCCTGACGAATCCAGTCACCCGGATGGGCGGTCTGTCCTTCGACCTTGATGGCGAGGGTGTGGGGTTGGGGCCGGTAGAGGAGGCCTCCGCACCAGAGGGCGATGCGTAGGGTGGCCCGATACCGTTCGAGCCACGAACCGTCGGTCGGGATGTGCTGAACGTCGGCCATCATCGGACCTCGTACTTGCGCTTGATCGCATCCTCGATCGTGTCAGCCCAGGCTGGCACCGCTCCGACGTAGCACTCGCACGTCTCTCCGTCGATGATGTAGTGGCACAGGCCGTGGTGAGGCGCGCCAGAGAATCGTTCGCGCATCTGCTGGAGGATGTCCAGCGGTTCGTCCATGCTCATGGTTGTCTCCATGGGTCTTGTTGCCCGTAGGCAGGATTGGGGAACAGTTCTTCAGGCTCAACCGGGTCTTCAGGGCTGCTGTCGCCCCACCCGGGAATGTCGTACGGGTAGTCAGGGCCACGCCACTTGAAAGGGCCAGCAGAGATCGCGTGGCGGGTGGAGAACGTCACAGCACAGCCTGACCAGCCTGACCAGCCAGGAACACCATCACGTGGTCGCGGGTGGTCCACGGGGATGGTTGTGGCTCTACCCGCAGCACCCGCCGCCCAAAGAAGTCGGTGAGTACAGCACCACACCCGGCGGCGGTGACATCCATCGACGCCAGGAACCCGCACGTGAATGCGACGGATGCGAGGTCGGCTTCCACCTCCACGAGATCCCGTGCAGCCCGGAATGCTTGCATGTCAACGACGGTCACGGGTCACCGCCTTAGCGCAGTCCTCACAGACGAGGATGGTTTTCCCGGCCCGCCCGTCGGGGAACACCAGGTATTCACGGACGTAGGCGATGAGGGCGTCGACGGGATAGTCGGTGCGGCAGTTGGGGCACCAGCCGGCGTATCTGGCCGGGAACGACCCCCTCATGCCGCGCCTTCTGTGGTGAATAGGTGTGGCCGGTAGGCGTGTTCGATGCGGCGTGCTTGGTCGTCCAATCCCATCGCCAGCATGCGGGCCTGCATGTCGGTCAAATGCAGGTCGGTGCGTTCATCCCCCGGCCCCACAACAACGACGCGTAGATGGCCGTGCGAGTTGACGCCGAGGGACAGGAACACGGGGCCGTGGCAGGTATCGACCTGGATGGCCGGCGACTCAGTGAGCTTCATATGACTCATGCGGACTTCACCACCCATGCAGAGTGATACGCATACTCGAGCGCGTAACCCCACTCAAGACTGCAAGTAAGGAGTTCATTGCCGCGCATCACGTGCCAGCACACCGGGAAGGACACCCAATGCCGGTCGATGTCATCGACTGGGTGGGACACAACGCGGATACGGTGCTTACTACTCATCGGATGTCTCCGTTCACGATCCGCAGATGCGGGAAATCCTCATCCGGGTCCTCATCATCCAAATCCGCATCCGTCAACCACCCGGCGATCTTCGGCACATACGAGGCGGCAGACACGATGACGAATCCCCAAAACGCCCCGGCCACAGCCAGACCGGTCACAGTCGGCGGGGTACGCACCAACAGCACATCGAGAAGTGTGGTCATGATGCCAACTCCCCCGGTGCTGGCTGCGGCAACTCATTCCGCCACCGAAGAAGCTCCTCATGATCAACGAAGTAGCGTCCCCCGTACTGGCGGAACAAGATCCGGCCCGCCTTGTACTCGCGGCGCAACGTCTTCTCAGACACCCGCACCTTCTCCGCCGCTTCCTTCAGCGGGTACTGGAACGCTTCCCCTGGTCTCAGATTGTCGATGTCAGTCACGGCTGGGACTCCTCAGTGTCGGTTCTGGTTGCGGCGTCTAGAACGTCTGCGATGACAAGGAGACGGTCCGCCATGATGCGGAGTTCACCAGCAGGCGTAAGAATTTCGTCTGTCGAATGACCGAGTAGCTGTCCGAAGTCGATGCCAAGAACTTCTGCAATCGCTGCGGCCTGTTCAAGGGTGACCGTCCGTTGTCCGGTCTCGGTACGACAGATCGCAGTTGAGTTCATGTCGACAAGGTCTCCCAGGGCCTTCTGTGACATCCGCCTGGCGATCCGAGCCTCACGAATGCGGCGCGCCACCTCTTGGCGTGAGTACTTCATGCCCCACCGCCAGCCAGATAGAACCGCTCGATGGCATCCTGCAGTCGGCGAACATCTCGGAGGTCGAGCGTGTACGGGCCGATCTCGAGAACCACGCCTGCCGCCTGGTTGACCGCAACCCGCAGGGGGATTGAGACGTTAGAGTCTGTCATCGGAACATATGGCTCAAGAGCGTCTGCGCCGTCGATGACGACCCGGCCAATTTCCTCGTGTTCGTGCGTGCGGTCGGCATCGAGGACCGGGAATCGCCACCCGTTCACGCCGCACGCTCCTTCGCTACCAGGCGAGAGATCGCCTCAGCGCCAGCGGGAGTGATCTTCAAGGTGTGCATCACCTCTGAGCCTCGGAACCGCGGAGCCTCATGGGATTCGACCCGACGGAAGTACCGCTTCTTGTCGGCTTTCTCCGAGTAGCGGCGCCGCTCGATCTTCTTGCCGTGGGTGTTCGACCACCGCGAGTCGGTCTGCACGTAGATCCAGTTCTTCTCGATGAGAAGCTCACGCAGCTTTGACTCCTGCAGATTCAGGGTGGAGGCGACGGTGGAGAAGGTGAGGCAATCAGCGTCAGCGACATAGGTGTCGACGTACGACACCTTGTGGGCGTCGCCGGTGACTTTCTGCTCAAGCTGATAGATGCGGGCATCGCGTTGCTCCAACATCTGATTCGCCTCCACGAGCGCAGCGGCTACAAGCTCTGGCCCCTGGAGAGCGGGCTGCGCGTTGAACGATCCGGTCTTGCGGATCTCGGGGAGCACGACGTCGGTGAACCAGTCCTGCACCTGCTCGGCGTGCCTCGCGTTGCTTCGCATGATGAGGCGATTGACGCCACCCTCACTGCAGACGAGCATGCGCTGAGTTCCGCTGGGGGTACTCACTTCTGAGTACCCCTGCTGGTGCGGCCGGAGGAGCCGTGCTGCGTTGCTCGCGTCGCGGTATCCAAGAATCTTCGCGACGTCGGAGACGACGAACCACGGCTCGCCGTCGATGATGACGGTCCGGACCGCAGTGCCTTCGTAGTTGAAGGGCACGATCCGTGCGGTATTCTGGTCTTGCACTTGAACTCCTTCCGCGAGTTCGTCTGACCGCCCGGTGTTCACGCGCCGGGCGGTTCTATTTCTGTGGGAAGTTGGTGACCTCGGCCGCATCCCCAGCGGCCGAGGTCCGCGCGCGGGGTGAGAGTGGGGTGAGCGGCCCCTCCGCACGCTCAGCGCACCGGCATCGATCCGGCGCACTGTGATCTGTGAAGTCCGCGGTCAATGCGCGGACGATGGACCGCGGCCGAGGATGGATGTCCCGCATCGGAACCGACAGCATCACGTCCGGGCTAGTCCACCCAGGTAGATAAGTGACGATGTCGACGTGTTGGCCGTCCAAGCTGTAATCGCGGATAGCGATCACCGGGTATGCCTCATCCGGAGTCGGACGCCACACCGCGGTACTCACGACGCCAGCTCCAGGAACGCGATGTGGTGCAGCAGTTCCAGTGCCCGGTACGCCTGAGGCGGGCACACACCGTTGCCGACGGCCTTCAGCTGATCGTTGCGCAGATACCGTCCACAGTTCGCGCAGGTAGCCATCACAACCACCACCAGATGCCGGCCACCCACACGAGGAGTCCGAGGACACAGGCCGCGGCGATCGCACGGCACACCTGCACACCCTCAGGAGACGGACCCAGATTGCGGTTCATCACGCCGCCTCGTCCTCTGTGGGCACGACGTCGAACAGGTCTGAGAAGCAGTCTCCGCCGAATGCCTCGATGCACCCGGCGATGAACTTGGGGCCGGGTGCCGCCTTGCCGGTAAGGACGCGGGAGACGGTGCCGGGATCGACGTGGATTTTCTCGGCGAATTCTCGGTCCAGGCTGGTGCCGGTGAGGCGTCGGATCTTGGCGAGACCGGTGGGGTTGAGTTTCAGGGTTGCCAACACAGCTCACCGCCCCTGGCCTGCGTGAACTAGCGTCACGCTAGTGGTAGTCGACTTCATGCTCCGAGCTCCTTCATTTCTTCGTTGGTGATGAGGACGAGGCCGGTGCTGTGGGTGTTGACCGGAAGCCCTTCGGCGGCGAGCGCGTCGCGTAGCGCGATTTCCATCTGAGGACGCACCCGGGGCTGGAAGCGGCGCTTGCCGCCGTAGTTGCCTTGGTCGTGGTCGTAGATGAACCGGCGACCTTTTGCGGTGGGCTTGCGGTGGTCGTAGCCGTCACGGATTGAGCCGTCTGCGCGCACGCGGGTGTTGCGCTGGTTGATCAGCCAACCCTTGGCGTAGAGGTGCTCATCGAACTTGCGGGCTGGAACTTCGGAGAAGTACTTCTTGCCGAAGTCGGTGAGGTGGATGCCATCTCCGCCTTCGATCGCTGCGCGGTGTTTCTGCTCGACAGCAAGTCGCTTCTCGGCCTTCTCGCGGGCGGCGTGCTCGGCTTCGGCGCGCTCTTCGGCGTTGACGAGCTTCCGGGCGTACTCCAGTGGCGTCAGGGTTTCGATGGTCTGGTTGCGGAGTGCGTAGAACGCGGCGACGAGACGTTTCTTGAAGGTGCGGACCACCTCGTTGTTGCGGAGGTAGGTGATCAGCAGCGTCGCGTGCGGCTCATTGAGGATGGCGAACTCGACGTCTCCACCGCCGTGTTGGCCGGCTGGTCTTGGTCGGATTTCAAATCCGACCAAGCCGAACTCGTTGAAGTCGTCCAGGTTGTGGCGGATGAGCTTGATGACCGACGAGTGCTCATTGCCCGTCCCCTGGGCGATCACTAGTGAGGTCGTGAATCCTTCGCCGGTCGCATCTACAGACACGATCGGTGCCGCACTCGGGATCAGATCGGCTGTGCGAGTCATTGGCCCTGCTCTCCGCTTCCGCCCGCTTGACCTGCTGTCTTGCGGCTATGCGTACGAACGTACACGTTCGTAGGAGTGCGCGCAATTGCTGAACATCACGATTACGTAACGGCGGCAGATTGCGCCGCCGACCTGCGAAACGACAAGCGTGTGATTCCCCCATCAGGGCCGTTGCGTCGCCGCAACCGTGTTTCGACAGCTCAAAACATTGCGCGCACGCATTACGGTGTGAGCCGTGGAGAACAAGTGGTGGGCGTACGTGCAACAGCGCACGACTGGGGCAACCCAGAAAGCGATCTCCGAAGAAACGGGTATCGAACAGACGGTGCTATCCCGGTGGAAGCTCGGCAGGAACCGCCCTGACGCGCAGAACGTCATCCAGTTCGCCCGCGCAATGGGCCGACCGCCTATGGAGGCATTAGTCGCCGCCGGCTACCTCGGCTCCCAGGAAGTTGGAGAGGTTGTTGAGGTGGCAATGAGTGCCACCGATCTTGCCGTCGACGACCTCATCGAGGAGATGCGTCGGCGAATCGGCACAGCCGAAGCACAGTCAGCGTTCATAGACGCACTCACCCAGGGTGCAGCCGTCTGGATTGTGGAAGCGCCACACAGCCCTGGGGTGTCCATCTCCAGAGTCGGCGACCAGGTAACAGCCAATCTCGTCCTGTCGCCAAACAACAAACTTCATATTCACCCCGAGCTAGCAGATCGAACTCAAGGAGAACCTGATGACCTCACGACGAAAACGACGACTACGAGCAGCGAGGGCGAAACGCCTGAAGGTAAGAAGAACCGCGGCGGGGGGAGCCCGCCGCTAGCTGACGATTCGGAGAAGGGGCCGATCCTGCGTCCGGGTGAAGACCTCCCGGGACTGCGGGAGGAAACACCGCAACAGCGCCGCAAGGTCCAGTAGTTCATCGGTCGATAGTTCGCGAGAGTCGATGGAGTGCATGGTGTCTCGAATCTCGGCGAGGATGTCGGGGCGTGTCTGTTCGGGCATGGCGGTACTCACTCTTTCACTTCCGGGGGGACGGGAAGTGACCCCTAATATGGATCTCTCACACGCGGCTGTTTGATGTGAGAGACCGAACATAGCGGACAGTCCTGACATCATCGTTTGCCGCAGTAACCACACCAGCCGTGCATTCAACTCGCCCGGACGCCAGTTGATCGGCTCGACGATGCAGACGTACGGCTGGTCGGCGCAGTGCCAGGTGCAGCTGGACGGGCGGACGGTCGATTCGGCGTACGTGCCGGGCCGACGTCACGCCAACGCCAACTGCTAGTCAGGAAGGGCGAGGAGTTTCTCGAGCTGTCCGAGCGCGGCGCGGGTGAGGTCGGTGGACGTGTGCGCGTACTGGCGGGCCATCGCAGAGGTTGAGTGGCCAAGTATCTGCATGCGGACCGCTTCTTCGACGCCGGCTTCTTGCAACAGGGTGGCGACGGTGTGGCGGGCGGCGTGCTGATCTGGCGCGTCCTGCGCGGTCTCCACGACCCCGGCGGCTACGCACACGTGTTTCCAGGCGTCTGTGTCGTCGCGGGGTAGGACAGCAGCCCCATCTGAGCGGGTGAACACGAGGCCCTGTTGGGGTTGTCCGCGTTGTTCCCAGAGTGCCGTGAGTGCGGCAACCACTGGGGGCAACAAGGGTACGAGCCGCCGTGACCCTGCCGTCTTCGTCGGCACCAGGCAGGCAGTCCAGTGCACGGGCTGGAAGGTGAAGGTGGCGGGTACGTCGAACGCTTCCCGCGGGTACACGTCCGTCTGGGGGCGTGGACCCTTCTTCAGCTTGAGTCGGGCGAGCTGCCAGGAGATGTCGATGACACCGTGTTGGAGGTCGACGCGATCCCACGTGAGACCCAATGCTTCGGCCTGGCGTGCCCCGGTCAGGAGTGCGAGGGACCAGCGTGCGGCGGCGTGCGCATCCTGGCCGGCGACGTGGAGGAGTAGGGCGCGGGCCTGGTCGACTGTGAGGGGTTGGCGTTCCTCCGAGCGGGCTTGTGGTCGGTCCATGCGGTCACACGGATTGGTGCTGATCTTCCCGTCTTTCACCGCATCCCCCAACGCTTTTGCCAGCACCGAGTAGGCGGCCTGGGCGGTGCGGGTCGAATGCTTGTCGGTCACGTGGGTGACCATGCGACGGATGTCGGTGGGGGTGAGCTTGCCGAGTTTCTTCGATCCGAGGTGTGGGATCAGTTGGTGCTTGATGGTGGAGCGGTAGGTAGCGAGGGTGCGGGGCTTGAGTCGTGGTGCGGCGATGGTGTCGAGCCAGTAGGTGAGCCACTTGTCGACGGTGATCTGGCCGGCGTTGGGGAGGATGCCGTTTGCGAGATCGGCACGCATGGAGGCGAGTTCGGTGACGGCGTCGGCGTACTTCTTTCGGCCACGCTGGTAGTAGGAGCCGTCAGGGAGTTGGACTTGCGCCATCCACATACCGTCGGACTTCCGTTGGTGTAGTCCGCCTTCACCTTTGGCGCGTCGCCGCTTCTTCGGTGGCATATCCCGCTCACTTACGTTTGTACTTACGTTTAGCCCAGTCTATCCGCCGGGTAGACATTAACGCGGAAAACTCAGCTACCAGCAGGTATCCGGCTGGGCTTGACACCAACCCTACCTTGATCATCCCCTAAAACA
>NZ_BACI01000092.1 GCF_000225505.1 Gordonia alkanivorans NBRC 16433
TCGGCGTCGTGATGACCCGCCTGACCGACGGCGTGGTCGCCACCACCTATCAGGGCATCGAGGAGGAAGCGACGCGGGCCGGCTACTCGGTGCTGCTGTCCAGCCCGCCCGACGACCCGGAAGCCCAGCGCGCGGCCATCGAACTGCTCGTGGGACGTCAGGTCGACGGCCTCCTGCTCAGCGGGCTGCACCGACCGGGCAAGGAATTCATCGCGTCCCTGCGCGTCGGGGACGTGCCGATGATGACGCTGACCCGGCACGCCGATGCCGGGCTCCCGTTCGTCGGCGGCGACGACGTGCGCGGCGGCGCGCTTGCCGCACGCCATCTGATCGATCGCGGGTACACCGACCTCGCGGTGATCGCCGGCCCCGCCCACGCCACGACGGCGACGGATCGGCTGGCCGGCTTCCGGTCCGAGACCGCCGCGGCGGGGATCGAGCTCCCCGACCATCGGATCGTTCCGTCCAGTTTCGAGGTGCGCGGGGGCACCGAGGCGGGGCGGATTCTGCTCGACGCACCGGACCGGCCGAGAGCGATCTTCGCGGTGTCCGACACCATCGCCGTCGGCGTCCTCGGCGTCGCTCGCGACCTCGGGCTGCGAATCCCCGAGGACTTGGCACTCGTGGGCTACAACGACATCCCGATCGCCGCGCAGCTTCCCGTACCGCTCACGACGATCCACTCCCCCGCCCTGGAGATCGGCCAGACCGCGGTCCGTGGACTCTTGGATCTGACGGCGGGACGTGACGTGGAGTCGCGACGTCTGCCGGTCGAGCTGGTGGTCCGCGGCACCACCTAGAAGTCGCGGGAGCAGCTAGAAGTGCTGTGCGCCGCCGTCGATCGAGATCTCCTCTGCGGTGATGAATTTCGACTCGTCCGACGCGAGGAAGGCCACCGCGTTCGCGACCTCGCCCGCCTCTGCGGCGAACTGGTTCAGGAAGGTCATCCCCATACCGGCGAGGCGCGGGTTGGCCTTGTTGGTCTCCTCGATCCGCTCGACCATGCGGCCCGAGCCCATCGGCGTGATGACCGCACCCGGATGCACGGTGTTGACGCGGATGTCGTACTGCCCCAACTCCGCAGCGAAGGCGCGCGACATCCCGACCAGGGCGTGTTTGCTTGTCGTGTAGTGGACCATGAACGGCTGCAGCTTCTTCCCCGCCAGGGAGCTGATCAGGATGACCGATCCCCCGCCGCGGTCGATGAGGTGGGGAGCCGCCGCGGTAACCGTGTTCCACACGCCGGTCACGTTGATGTCCATGGTGTCGCGAAAGCTCTCCGGGGACACCTCGTCCCAGGTCTCGGGGATACAGATCCCCGCGTTGGCGACCACGACGTCGAGTCCGCCGAGTGCTTCCACCCCCTCGCCGACCGCCGCGCGGAGTCCGTCCAGATCGCGGGTGTCGCACCGGGTCAGAATCGCCTTGGCGCCCAGATCTTCGACGAGTCGCCGGGTCTCGGCGAGATCATCCTCGGTCGCCGAGTCGTAGGGCACACCCGGCAGTGGTCCGGCGACGTCGACGCCGACGATGTGCGCCCCTTCCGAGGCCATTCGCACCGCGTGCGCCCGCCCCTGCCCCCGGGCAACGCCGGTGATGAACGCGACCTTGTCTGCCAGCCGTCCCATGCCACTCCCTGTCCGCCGGATGCCGGAACCCGATCGGGCCCCCTCGGCGCGACTCTACGGATTGACGGCGGCCGCGCGGGCGGACTCGAGGGCGAAAAGGTTCTCGTCCCAGCCATCGGCGAGGGGTCCGAAGAAGTGGAAGCGGACCTTCTTGACCCGGTACAACCAGTGCCCGTCCTGCTTGACCAGCGTGTCGGTGTATCGGCCCGCGGCGATCGAGGCGACGCCGTCGAGAACGCACGGCTGCCAGAGGAACGATCGCGCCGTCGCCATGTCACCGTCGATGTCGATCTCGAGGTTCGTGATGAAGTGCCAGAACGAGGTGAGGCCACCGTCGGCCAGGCCGGCGAAGAACGCCCGCATCTCGGCCTTGCCCCGCGGGTTCGACAAGCCGTCGAACTCCCCGTCTTCGGTGAACAGTGCGATCAATTCGTCCCAGTTGCCGTCGTCGAGGTGGCGGCAGTACCGGGCGTCGAGCGTGCGGATGGCCTCGATGTCTTCCAGACGGGTGAGCCGCGACGCCAGCTCGGACTCGGTGGTCATGATTCCTCCATTAACATTCGTTCACGTGATCCACACCATAAGCGCGAGATATAGGCAGGTCAATCGAGCGGCCTGCCTTCATCATTGCTGGTGAAACCGCATCGCCCTAGTCTGTGCACATGAACACCCGATCGCCTTCGCCGACCGCAGCATCCCGCGACCGCATCCTCGACGCCGCGCTCGACGAGTTCTACACGGCCGGTTTTCACGGTGCGACGATGCGAACCATCGGCAATCGTGCAGGTTGTAGCGCCGCCAACGTCTACAACCATTTCGAGAACAAGTCCGATCTGCTGGTCGAGATCCTGCGAACCGCGAGCGACGAACAGTTCACCGCGACCCGCAACGCGATCCGCCGGGCCGGCAAGGATCCCGCCGAACAGTGGCGCGCGGCGGTCGTCGCCCATGCGCTGTACACCGCCCAGAGACCGCGCGAGTGCCTTGTCGCGAACACGGAGCTGCGCTATCTGGGCGAGATCGATCGCAAGCGGGTGGTCGGGTCCCGCGACGCCCAGGAGCAGCAGTTCGTCGACATCGCCGAAAGGGCGGTCGAACAGGGACTTTTCCACGTCGACAGAGTCCATCAGGCGGTTACGGCCGTACTGCTGATGTGCGCCGGCATCCCGGTGTGGTTCCGACCGGACGGCCCCCGGACCGCAACCCAGGTCGCCGACGACTACGGGCAGTACGCACTCAACCTCGTCGGATACCGGACCCCGCTCAACCCATTGACCCGGGCCTGACCCGGTGCCCAAATGGTGAACGACCGTTAACGAGCGATCAGGCCGACCCGATCACTCCGGCCCGCATTCACTAGGAGAAGGCCATGACCCATCGGCCGTCACAGCCCCGGACCGACAGCCCGCGCTACCTGACCGAGGAGCGCATCGCGATCCGCGACCTCGCCCGCGACTTCGCGATGAAGCAGGTCCTGCCGGTTGCCAACGAACTCGACCCCGTCCAGGGCACCATTCCCGACACGCTCAAGAAGGCGATGGCCGAGGTCGGGTTCTTCGGCATCATGATCCCGGAGGAGTACGGGGGCCTCGGCCTCGGAGTCTTCGAGTACTGCCTTGTCGCCGAGGAACTCTCACGTGCGTGGATGAGCGTGTCCGGCCTGCTGGCGCGCGGCAACGGCATGGGCGGCGGTTTCACTCCTGAGCAGGAGGCCGCGATGCTGCCCCGCGTGGCGCGCGGCGAATACCTGGGCGCGTATGCACTTTCCGAGGCGGAGGCGGGGTCGGACGTCGCCAACATCTCGTGCCGGGCGACACGCGACGGCGACGAGTGGGTCGTCAACGGCACCAAGATGTGGTGCACCTACGCCGACGAGGCCGACTACCTGGTCCTGTTCGCCCGCACCGATCCGAACAAGGACCCGGCCAAGCCCCACCGCGGTATCAGCGCCTTCCTCGTCGAGAAGGAACGCGGCGAGTTCCCCGAGGGCATCTCCGGCACCAAGGTCCGCAAGATCGGCTACTTCGGTTGGAGCACCTGGGAACTGTCCTTCGACGACTTCCGCATCCCGGCCGACCGGATGCTCGGCGAGGAGGGCAAGGGCTTCTACCTCGCGGTCAGCGGACTGGAGGTCGGGCGTGCCCACACCGCCGCCCGTGCCATCGGCCTGGCCCGCGCCGCACTCGAGGACTCCATCGCCTACATGCACACCCGCAAGCAGTTCGGCCACGAACTCGCGGACTTCCAGCACCTGCGTTTCAAGATCGCCACGATGGCCGCAGACATCGAGGCGGCGCGGCAACTCATGTACTCGGTCGCCACCGACATCGACACCGGCCGGCGGTGCTCGCTCGAGGCGTCGATGTGCAAGCTCGTCGCCACCGAGATGGCCGAACGGGTGACGAGTGAGGCCGTCCAGATCCATGGTGGCGCCGGCTACACCACCGATTTCCAGGTCGAACGACATTGGCGCGACGCACGTCTCACCAAGATCTTCGAGGGCACCAGCGAGATCCAGATGCGGATCATCTCCGACGAGCTGCTGGGCAGGGCCGGGTCATGACCACCGCCATCGCCTCGCTCCGCGTCGGAGTCCGCACCTCCACCCGAACCCGTCTGGTCGCCGATGTCCTCGACCGTCACGGACTCCGCATCCCCTCTCGTTCACAGTCTTTCGGGATGGTCGTCGCCGAGTATCTGACCGACGCGGTTCCGTGCGCGGAACGTGTCGCCATCACCTGGTCGGCAACCGCCCCCATCGCGGAATCCGACCACGTCCATGCGACCACCGTGGTGACCAGAGTCGGTGCCGACGGGATCGACCGGGAGGTCCGCCTGGTCGACGACGCCGGACGCGTTCGCGAATCCGGCACGGAGACATGGCGTACCGAGGCCAGTCCCGAGTCGGTGCCCTCCCTCGACTTCTGCTCGGTCGAGTGGGGTGAGCTACTGCGCGCTCGCCTGCACCGGGACGCCGCGTTCACCTCGTCGGTCTCCACCTGGGACGGCACCGTCGGACTGCGGTGCGGCGAGCGCGAGGTGCACCTCCGCATCTACAAGGGACAGGTCATCGACGTCACACGGCGCGCCCCGCTGGGTGCCACCTTCACCTTCGAGACCTCCCCCGCCACCTGGGTGGATCTCCTGCTGTCCGACTCGGACGACTTCATGCGCCGCGCTCTCCGAGGAGAGTTCTCCTCCGCCGGAAACGGTTACGAGTACCTGAGATTGACCAAGCCGTTGCACGCGATCATCCAGAACGCGCGCGCATTGGCACGGGAGGTGCACTCATGATCGAGGCACGCTACCTCGAGATCCAAGGCGCCCTGGCGTTCGTCGAGATCGTCACCGCTGGTTCCACGTCCCCCCGGGAATGCAACGGCGACACCCCGACCGTGCTGTGCATCCACACCGCGGGGCAGAGCGGCGTCCAATGGCGCCGTGCCGCACAGGACATCGCCGACTGCGGGTACCGCGTCGTCGTGCCGGACCTGCCGGGCCACGGCCGTTCCGAACCCTGCCCGACGGGCCCGATCACCAACCTCGTCGACTACGCGGACTGGTTGACCGACGTCCTGCAGCAGCTGGGCATCGAGCGTCCTTTTGTGATCGGCTGCTCCATCGGCGGGAAACTCACACTGGAACTGGCGACGCGGCCCGATTATCCGCTCGCCGGGGCCGTCGCGATGGCCGCCGAGACCGGGCCTGGCCGGGTCAAGATCGCCGGCCTGCGACGCGAACTCGAGGATGTGGCCGGACCGGCGCGTGCGGAGCGCACGTACCTCGGCAGTCTCGCGTCCGTCGGGCGGGCGGTACCCGCCGCACAGGCACATCTCATCGGCCTCATGCACAAACGCGAGGACCCGGAGATCTCGTCGTCGGACCTCATCGGCTGGGGCAGCCACGACGTCCGCGACCGGCTCACCGACCTCACCTGTGGGCTGCATCTGATCTGCGGCGCCGACGACCCGTGGATCAGCGTCGACGCCGTCCGTCGCGCCGCCGACGAGATCAACGAACTCGACGGTCCGCGTGCGCAGTTCACCGAGCTGGCCGGGTACGGCCACTACCCGATGGAAGAGCTCCCCGACTTCGGTGCCCGCGCTGACGCCTGGCTCCGATCCCTGCCGGCCGGCACCCGCACCCCGGAGGCCGTGTCATGACCGTCACGACCCATCCCACGCTCGCCGGGATGCTCGCCGATCTCGTCCACGAGTCCCCCGACAGTCCGGTCGCGATGGACGTCGCCGGCGGCGAGGTCATCACCCTCACCCGAGCCGACCTCGGCCGCCGTGTCGACCAGCTGCGGGAAGAGCTGTCCCGCATCGGCGTCCGCCGCGGCCAGTGCCTGGCGGTGTACCTGCCCAACTGGTCCGACGCGCTGGTCTGGCAGTTCGCCGCATCAGCTCTCGGCGCGCATGTCATCGGGGTCAACACCCGGTACAACGTCGGTGAGGTCATGCACATCCTCACCTCGGCGCGACCGGCGGTGGTCGCCGTCCCCGCGGAGTTCCACGGACTCGACGTCTTCGGCACCCTGCGCGAGGCGAGCTCGACGGCCGACCCCGTCCCGGCGATCGCGGTCGTTCCCGGGCCTCTGACTCCACGGGCAGCGGCGGCCGACTTCGACCTCGGCGCCGGGGCCTGGATCGCCGGAAGCGGCGACACCACCGGCGTTTCCGCACCTGCGACCCCGTCGACGACGGCTTGGACTTCGGCGGGCGACCGTGCCGCAGACACCGGCGAGCTCGCGGTCGCGTTCACGACCTCCGGCTCGACCGGGACACCGAAGCTCGCCGCACACCGGGATTCGGCCGTGGTCCGGCATGCGCATGCCGACTCCGTGATCATGGGGGTCCGCGAGGGCGACGTGATCCTCGGCGTCCTTCCGGTGTCCGGTGTCTTCGGATTCAGCACTGCCATGGCCGGTCTCGCGGGTGGCGCAGCCATCCTGATGGAGCCCGTCTTCGACGCCGCGGCCACCCTGGAGAGGGTGGAGTCGCTGCGTGTCACCCACATCGTCGGCGGTGACGATCTTTTCGGGCGCCTGTACGACACCTGGCATGAGGGCCGGCGAACGGATTTGACCACGTTGCGGTGGCTGGGCATCGCCGACTTCCTCGGCCGCTCCCACGACATCGCGCGTTGGGTACGCGACGAGGCCGAAGCCGAGACGACCGGCGTCTTCGGCTCGTCGGAGGTCTTCGCCCTCGCGCTGCTCTGGTCGTCCGACGACCCGGAGTCGGTGCGCTGGAACGGCGGTGGCCGTCCGGTCGAGTCCGCCATCGAGGTACGCGTCGTCGATCCGCTCGATGACCGTGTCCTGGCCACCGGCGAGGAGGGTGAGCTGCAGTTCCGCGGCCCCAACGTCGTCGACGCATATCTCGGCAACCCGGATGCCGCCGCGCGTGCGTTCACCGCGGACGGCTGGTTCCGCAGCGGCGATCTCGCACGCGCACTCGACACCGGCGGATTCCGCTACGTGTGCCGCATGGGAGATGTCCTGCGGCTGCGGGGTTTCCTCGTCGACCCGGCCGAGATCGAGCACCGCCTCGCCGAACACGAGAACGTACAGACCGCGAAGGTCGTGGGGATCAGCGGTTCGGGTGGTTACACCGAGGCCGTGGCCTTCGTCGTTCCGGTCGATGACGGCGCAGACCTCGACGCCTCGTCGTTGAAGACCTGGTGCCGTGATCGCCTGGCCGCATTCAAAGTGCCCGCAGCCGTACACGTCATCGAGCGGATGCCGACCACGTTGGGCGGCAACGGAACCAAGATCCGGGCCGTCGAACTGCGCGAGTGGGCGCAGCGATGGTCCGGCCAGGAAGTGGACTACCGCAAAGGAACACCCGCATGACCGTCACCACGCCACCACCCGCAGCCGACGACGTCGTCATCTGTGAGCCGCTCCGCACTCCCGTGGGACGGTACGGCGGATCGTTCGTCGACGTACCCGCCACCGAGCTGGCTGCGACTGTTCTCTCGGAGCTGTTGCGACGCACCGAGATCGATCCGTCGAGCATCGACGACGTGATCTTCGGTCAGTGCTATCCGAACGGTGAGGCGCCGGCGATCGGGCGCGTCGCCGCACTCGACGCGGGACTCCCCATCACCGTGCCGGGATCGCAGCTCGACCGCCGCTGCGGCTCGGGCCTGCAGGCGGTTCTCGACGCCGCGATGCGCATCCAGACCGGGGTCGCCGACCTGGTTATTGCCGGTGGCGTCGAATCCATGAGTCGCGCAGAGTATTACACCGAGTCGATGCGGTGGGGCGCCAAGGGTGCGCCGGCAACTCTGCACGATCGCCTGGCGCGTGGCCGCGTCACGTCGGGCGGAAAGAACCATCCGGTTCCCGGCGGGATGCTTGAGACCGCGGAGAACCTTCGGCGCGAATACTCGATCCCGCGTCAGGAGCAGGACGCGCTCGCCGCCGAATCGCATCGCCGCGCCGTGGCCGCCATCGACAGCGGCAAGTTCGCGGAAGAGATCGTCCCCGTGTCGGTTCCGCAGCGCAAAGGCGACGACAAGATCGTCGACCGCGACGAACATCCCCGGGCCGACACCACGCTGGAGTCGCTGGCTCGTCTCCGGCCGATCATGGGCAAGTCCGATCCAGACGCGACCGTCACCGCAGGCAACGCCAGCGGCCAGAACGACGGAGCCGCAGCCACGCTGGTGACCACGCGTGCGAACGCCGAACGCCTCGGACTCAAGCCCCTCGCGCGCCTGGTCACGTGGGCGGTCGCCGGTGTCGGACCCGAGGTGATGGGCATCGGCCCCGTCCCGTCCACCGCCAAGGCACTCATCCGCGCAGGCCTCGACCTCTCCGACATCGACCTCATCGAACTCAACGAGGCCTTCGCTGCTCAGGCTCTGGCCGTCACCCGCGAGTGGAAGTTCACCGACGCCGATTTCGAGCGCACCAACGTCAACGGTTCGGGAATCTCGCTCGGTCATCCGGTCGGCGCGACGGGCGTGCGGATTCTGACGACTCTGCTGCGTGAACTCGACCGTCGTGAGGCACGTTTCGGCCTGGAGACCATGTGCATCGGCGGCGGGCAGGGGCTCACCGCGATCTTCGAGCGGGTGTGATCAGGCCGGGTTGATACCGAGCCGGGCCTGCGCGTCCCGGAACATCGCCACGACGGCCTTCCGCACGTCGGTCCGGTCGTTCACGGGACGATCCCACTCGAACCGCATCTCCACGGCGCCTTCGGGGACCGTGACGTCGAAGATCGCGACCCGGTCGTCGAAGCCGGTCATCACCGCAGCGATCGCATCCGGCCGTTCGCCGAGTGCCTTGCAGATGACCAGCGAGTCGTCGGCGTGGTCGCCGTTCATGTGCGCGAGCACTCCCGCGACAACGTCCTCGGGGAACGGCCGTGCGTCGTCGTGACCGGGCATATGGACCTGCTTTCCGATTCGTTGGATCTTCATTGGTATCTCGAGTGTTTGACGCGGCTGAGCGTCGGGCATACGCCTCGCGGAGAAATGCACCACCCCGACGTTTCTCCGCCAGGCCCGTCGGGCGCCCACCCCTTGACGCCCGACGGGCCGACTGCGGAATCGTCCTACCCGGGTGCTGCGCCGGGCGCGAATCGCGTCACCCAGCCCTCGAAATGCCCGACGTCGCCGCCGTTCGCCTCGAACCAGCCCCACGGGCCACCCCGGTGCCCGGTCACGGCGTCGACGACGAGATCGATCGCCTCCCGCGGCGTGCGCAGGATCGGTGCATCGAGCGACATGCCTCTCGGTACCCGGTCGCGGTGCTGCAGGCGCGCCAGGACCCCGGTGATGTTCTGCTCGGTCCGCTGATAATCGGCGACGATCGCGGCTTCCTCGACACCGGCGAGGAGTTCGGCGATCGCAACGATCACGCCCGTGCGGTCCTTACCGGCCGCGCAGTGGACAAGGGTCGGGCCGGCCGGGTCGAAAGCGTTGAGGGCCGCCGTCAGCCGATCCCCGCCGGTTTGCATCATGGCGGTGTAGATGTCGGTCAGCGCGGTGTCGGCGAGGCGGTCAATGCGGGCCCCCGAGGACACCTGCCGGTGCACCAACCGCACCTCGGCCGGCCACGTCACCCGCACCGCACCCGACTCGGACGGATCGCGCAGGTCGACCACGGTCGACGGCGGCCACGGCACACCGACGGGATCGTCGTCGTCCGGATACGGCGCGTCGCTGCGGATCAGAACCCCGGGCGAGGTCGTTCCGCCGGAGACGAGCGGCAGCCCACCGAGGTCGCGGATGTTCGCGAGAGAACGCCGAACCCGGTCGGAATCGCGCTCACCAGCAGTGGAGAAGGTCACTCCGGCCCCCATCGTCTCGTCCGGTCCATGTCCGGATCACCGTACCCCGGTCACGTACGGTGAAGCGATGGTCCAGTTCCACTCGTACGCCCCCGCCGAGGGGCATCGTCTCGCTCACGACCCTCTCAACGCGATCATCGCGCCGCGTCCGATCGGCTGGATCTCCACGGTGTCCGACGCCGGGGTGCGAAACCTCGCCCCCTACAGCTTCTTCAACCTGTTCAACTACACCCCGCCGATCATCGGATTCGCCAGCGTCGGATGGAAAGACACTGTCGCCAACGCGAAGTCGACCGGCGAGTTCGTGTGGAACCTCGCGACCGATTCGATCGGCGAGAAGATGAACGCCACCTCGGCCGCACTCCCCGCGGACACCGATGAGTTCGAGCACGCCGGACTCACGGCCCTCGACTCCGAACTCGTGCGCCCGGCCCGGGTCGCCGAGAGCCCCGTCACGTTCGAATGCCTGGTCACCGATACCTTCCAATTGCGTTCGGCCGCAGGAGAGTCCGTGGACTCCTGGATGGTTCTCGGCGAGGTCGTGAAGGTGCACATCGCGACGGAGCTGCTCGGCGACGACCTGGTCTACGACACCGCCCGTGCACGCCCGCTGCTGCGCGCCGGCGGCCGGGGTGACTACTTCCTGCCGAGCAATGATCACCACCGCTACATGGAACGTCCGAAACCCCTGTCGCGCTAGCTTCCCGACGGGGCGCGCTCGAGAGCCTCGGCGGTCGGCATCCCGGTTCGGGCTCCGACGTGAGCCACCGTCAGGGACGCCGCTGCTGCACTGCGCCGCGCGGCCGTGACGAGGTCGTGCCCGGCCGCCAGCGAAGCGGCCAGTACACCGTTGAACGTGTCGCCGGCGCCGGTCGTGTCGACCACCGACTCGACCTCACCCGCCGGCACCGACGTCGCGCCGGAACGGTCGACGACCAGTACTCCATCGGCACCCAGCGTGACCACGACGGTGACGTCGAGGTGTTCGGCCAGCGCCGTGGCCATCTCGGCTTCGGTGGGGTCGTGCCGACCTTCGGACAGGGTTCGCGCGTACAGGTCGCGCAGTTCCGAGGAGTTCGGCGTGAGGATGTCCGGAACCGAGAGCACCCCGACGAGTTCGTCGAGGACCGGCGCCGGATTCACCACACATGTGATGCCGTGCTCTGCAGCAGCTTTCACTGCGGCAACCGCGGCGTCGGGGGTTATCTCGGTACTGGTCAGGACGCATCCGACACCCCAGTCCGCCGCGCGGGCCACGGCTGCACGCACATCATCCGCAGCGACCCGGGCGTTTGCTCCGGCCCCCACCGCGATCTGGTTCTCACCGGACGGGTCGACCACGATCAGCGCCGCGCCGGTGGAGACGCCGTCGATGCGGGAAACCTCGGTGACGTCGATGCCCTCCTCCGCCAACTCACCGAGTGCGCCCGCACCCATCTCGTCGTCACCGACCGCACCGCAGTACCGGACGACGGCTCCGGCGCGCGCCGCCGCCACCGCGGCATTGGCACCCTTGCCGCCTCCGTGACTGCTCACGTCCGGCCCGACGACGGTCTCCCCGGGCCCCGGGAGTCGTTCGGCTGCGACGACCAGGTCGACGTTCACGGCCCCGATCACGAGCAACTTCGCCGCGTCGGCATCGGTCATGTCGGCTCCTTCGGTCAGCCCGGTCGTCTGGCCCGATTGTGGCACCTCGCCTCGTCGCCTATCTGCTGTCGATCCCGCATCTCATCGCGTCACCTGTCAATCCATGTCATCTCCACCGATCCACCGGCCTCGACCGGCCCTGGTGGATCACGGCGTGGTCGACGCACCTCGCTTCGGCAGCACCCAGCCCGCACGCGGGAAATGGCAGGTGTAGCCGTTCGGGTAGTTGAGCAGGTAGTCCTGGTGCTCGGGTTCGGCCTCCCAGAACGGACCCGCCGGTTCGATGGTCGTGACGGCCGGCCCCGGCCACAGACCCGACGCATCCACGTCGGCGATCGTGTCCCGGGCCACCTGCTCCTGCTCCGGACCCAACGGGAAGATCGCCGAGCGGTAGCTCGTCCCGACGTCGTTGCCCTGACGATCGCGGGTCGTCGGATCGTGGATCTGGAAGAAGAAGGCCAGGATGTCCCGGTAGGTCGTCTCGTTCGGGTCGAAGACGATCTCGACGGCCTCCGCATGGCCGGGATGGTTGCGGTAGGTGGCGTGGTCGTTCTGTCCGCCGGTGTAGCCGACGCGGGTGTCGAGGACTCCCGGCTGCTTGCGGATCAGGTCCTCCATCCCCCAGAAACATCCGCCGGCGAGGACTGCGGTCTCGGTGCCGGGACGGACGGTGATCTGACCGGTGTCGATGGTCATGCGGTCTCCTCTTCGGTGTGGGTTGTGGTGGGGAACAGCTCGGTGTACTCGCCGTATCCCTCGGCCTCGAGGTCACGAACCGGGATGAAGCGCAGCGCAGCCGAATTCATGCAGTAACGCTGTCCGCCGGCATCTCGTGGACCGTCGTCGAAGACGTGGCCGAGGTGGCTGTCGGCGCCCGACGAACGCACCTCGGTGCGGCGCATCCACAGGGTCCGATCGGTCTTGGTGGTCACCGCGGCGTCGTCGATGGGCCTGGTGAAACTCGGCCATCCGGTGCCGCTGTCGTACTTGTCGGTCGATGAGAACAGCGGCTGTCCTGAGACGACGTCGACGTAGATGCCGGGCTCGTGGTTGTCCCAGTACTCGTTGTCGAAGGCGCGCTCGGTGCCGTCGCGCTGGGTGACGCGGAACTGCGCGTCGGTGAGGCGGTTCAAGGCCTCGGGGGTCTTGCGGTATTCGTTGCTCACGATTCCTCCTGTCGACGCCGGCCGCTCGTCGGTCTGGCGGAGCTCGTCCGGCGGCACCGTGCACAACAACGCGGGGTCGTGATTTGGTCCCGCGTCCTCTCCGGCGTCCGAGATCGCCGACTGACCTGCACAGATCAGCCAATTCAGGCTGGTGAATTCGCTTTGTTTCGCGGGTCTACCCTCCAACTACTGGTGGGCCGTCGGTCAACGTATGGGTGACCGCGCTGGTCGCGCTCATGGTCCTGTTCTGGCGCCAACCTCATCTCCGTCGGGCTGTCCGCGAGGTCTGACAACCCGGGCCTTCAGTCGGCCGCGTTCAGGCGATCCAGGAGCAGCTGCATCGTCGCGCACATGTGGGCGAAGTCGTCGTCGCCGACCACCGCCGCCCATCTCCGCTCGATGTCGGCGACCCGAACCCCGGCCGCAGCCATCAGCGACTGTCCGCGCTTGCTCAGGACGATCAACTTGGCGCGACGATCGGACGGATCCGGTTCACGCGCCAAATAGCCGAGGTTCTCGAGGTCGTTCACCAGTTCCGACGTGGCCGACAGGCTCAACTGCGCGCGTGACGCAAGCTCGGTGAGCCGCACTCCGCCCATCCGGATGTTCCCGAAGATCTGCAGATGCGCATCGCGAACGTCACCGAACCCCGCCTCCGCGCGGGGTCCGGCGAGGTCGGAACGGAACTCCGCGAGGAGCCTCACCAACAGCTGACCGATGGCTTGCCGTTCCACGTCGGACACTCTTGACCCGCCCATGGGAACGGAGGATACTACGGATACCGAAGTTTCGGTTTCCGAAGCATTTCCCTCGCCGAAAGGCAGGCGCCTGATCATGAGCACCGATTCGATTCCCACTCAGCTCGGCCGAATCCACGTCCGACACGAAGGCTCCGGTCCACCAGTCGTCCTGTGGCACAGCCTCTTCGTCGACTCGGCGTCGTGGGGGCCATTGTTCGACCGGGTCCGCGAGGACCACCGGGCGATCGCCATCGACGGCCCGTGCCACGGCCGGAGCGAGGGCCTGACGCACGACTTCACCTTCGACGAGGTCGCCGACTGCGCGGTCGCGGTGATGGACGCCCTGGCCCTCCACGGTCCCGTGGACTGGGTGGGCAACGCCTGGGGAGGCCACATCGGCATCAAGGTGGCGGCGCGACACCCTCGCCGACTCCGCACACTGACCACGATCGGGACGCCCCTCCGGCCCATCAACCCGCGGGAGCGTTGGACGATGTGCTGGCCACTGGTGCAGATCTATCGCGTGACCGGACCCAACCGATGGTTGCGTACACAGCTCCAGAACGCCCTGATCGGACCGAGAACAGCTGTTGCACATCCTGATCGGGCGTGCGAGATCATGCGGGCATTCGTCGACGCAGATCGCCGACCGATGTTCCACGCCATGCGATCGATGATGTTGCATCGCCCCGATGTGACGGCCGATCTCGCATCGATCGCCGTGCCGACCCTGATGATGGTGGCCGATTCCGACTCCATGGGAGCCGGACCCGACGACATCCACTCGGCCACCTCCGCGATGTCCCATGTGCACGTCGGCGGCCTCGTCGGCGATGGACACCTGACGCCCCTCATCGTCGACCAGGACAACATCTACCGGCAGCTCGTCGGGCACTGGTCCGACAACTACGCCGACTCACGTTTCTGAAATCAACCCTTGCCCGCGCGCCACCCGGCGTTTATTGTTTGCCATACAAACACTGACGTCGACGATCGGAACCCACTGTGGCAACCACCGGACGCGCGAGCCGGGAAGCCGGCAGGGCAACCCGCCAGGCGCTGCTGCGTGCCGCCGGCGAGGTGTTCGCCGAGCACGGTGACGCGGCGTCGGTCGCTCAGATCTGCCAGCGCGCCGACGCCTACCCCAACCAGGTCACCTACTACTTCGGCTCCAAGGAACAACTCTTCGTCGAGGTCGCGTGCGCCGGTGTACTGCGGGCCGGACGTCGAGCCGAAGAGGCCGCCGCCGAGACCACGACCGTCCGTGACTACACGAACACGCTCGTCGGAACCCTCCTCGGTCCCTGCGCGCGGGACGTCGAACTGTTCACCACCGCCATGCTGCTGACGTCGCGCCGCACCGACCTGCGGGAGCACATCACCGACACCCTGCGCACACTTCACGAACGCGGCGAGCAGGCGCTGATGTCGACGCTGGTGCGCACCGGCTGGCAACTGCGTGCCGGGATCGATGTCGAGGCGAAGGCGTTCTGGTCGGCGATCTTCGGTCTCGCGGTTCAGAAGGCCGCCACCGGAGCCGACTTCGGCTATCGACTCGAGGACGCGGTCGCGGTGATCTTCACGAATCTGCAGATCCCGGACCGGGTTCTGGACCGGCCACTCGTACCCACGCCTCAGGAGGCATGATGACCCAGTCCGCGACGCACATCCATCCGCAGCCGCACCTCACCCACGAGGTGTTCAACCAGTCCGCTCCGCGACTGGACGTCAACGAGTACGAGCTCGACGTCGTCCTCACCGAGGCGGTCGCGCGGCACGACGGCGCCTGGGGCGACGCCGAACTCCGCGAGATCGGGGCGCTCGTCGGCAGCGAATCCTTCAAGCACGACGCCCATCTCGCGAACACCATCACGCCGGTGTTGCGGACGTTCGACCGCTGGGGTCACCGCATCGACGAGGTCGAATACCACCCGGCATACCACCGGATCATCTCCGAATCCATCGCCCACGGCGCCCACACGCGCTGCTGGTCCGATCCTCAACCCGGGTCGCACGTCGTGCGTGCGGCCGCGTTCATGCTGTTCGGCCAGATCGAACCGGGCCACGCCTGCCCGGTGTCGATGACCCACGCGGTCATCCCCTCACTCGAACTCCAGCCCGACGTCGCCGCGAACTGGGTGCCGAAGGCGTTGTCCCGCAGCTATTCCCCTGATCTGAGCGCCACCAAGGAGTCGGCCATCTTCGGGATGTCGATGACCGAGAAGCAAGGCGGCTCCGACGTCCGCGCCAACACCACCGTCGCAGTCCCCGCCGGAACCGGCGGACCGGGTGCCGAGTACCTCCTCACCGGTCACAAGTGGTTCTGCTCGGCGCCCATGTCGGACGCATTCCTCGTTCTCGCGCAGGCGCACGGCGCCGGCGGCGAAGGACTTTCGTGCTTCCTGCTCCCCCGCATCCTGCCCGACGGCACCCGTAACGTCTTCCGCATCCAGCGTCTCAAGGACAAGCTCGGCAACAAGTCCAACGCCTCCAGCGAGATCGAACTCGACGGCACCGTCGCCGTCATGGTCGGCGAGCCGGGACGCGGCGTGCGCACGATCATAGAGATGGTCGCGCAGACCCGCCTCGACTGCGTTCTCGGTTCCGCGGCGGGCATGCGCCAGGCCGTCGCCGAGGCCGTGTGGCACGCCCGGCATCGTGCCGCCTTCGGCGCGACGCTGGCCGACCAACCCGCGATGACCGCCGTATTGGCCGATCTCGCACTGGAATCCGAGGCCGCGACCACCACCGCGATCCGCCTCGCCCGCGCCCACGACGAGGATGCCGATCCGCAGGAGCGCGCCTTCCGCCGACTCGCCACCGCGGTCGCCAAGTACTGGATCTGCAAGCGCGGCCCCCACCACGCCTACGAGGCGCTGGAATGCCTCGGCGGCAACGGATACACCGAGGACTTCCCCCTCGCCATGCGCTACCGCGAGCAGCCGGTGATGGCCGTATGGGAGGGCTCGGGCAACGTCATCGCCCTCGACGTCCTGCGCGCGATGACCCGAGAACCCGAATCGGTCGCCGCCTTCGACGCCGAGGTCAGCCTCGCCCGCGGCGCCGACCGGACTCTCGACACGCACCTCGACCGACTCCGGGAGCAACTCGGCGAGCTGTCGCGACTCGCCCCGGCCGACGCCCAGCGCCGAGCCCGGTCGACCGTCGAGTCGATGGCCCTGGCGCTCGAGGCGTCACTGCTGGTGCGGCACAGCCCGTCGGCGGTCGCCGACGCGTTCATCGCCAGCCGCCTCGGACCCGACCGCAGCTTCGAGTACGGCGCGCTCCCCGACGGCGCCGATCTCGCCGCCATCCTCGAACGTCACTGAGACACCCCGCCTTCCGTTCTCACACCACCCCTTCCGCCGCCGCCAGGATCTGCCGGCGCAGCGTCGAGGCGGTGTTGGGCAGCCACATCGCCCGGACGGGGGCGAACGGCGGATCGGTGAACTCGACGATGCGGATGGAGTTCGCGTAGATCCAGCCGGGCTCGTTGGTGACGAACGCACAGGCTTTGGGGTGGGCGATGACCGCCGTGTGCGGCGGTGTACCGAGGAGCGTCGACAGGATGATGCGCGGTTCGAATCCCGCACGCCGGCACAACCCGACGAGGATGTCGGTGTACTCGTATTCGTGCTCGGGCCCCCACACGACGATCTCGTAACCGGCGAGGGCGGCCATGTCGACACGGGCATGCGCGGCGAGCGGGTGATCGCTGCGCACCGCGAGGCGGAGCTCGTGTTCGGTCGCGATCGTGGTCGCCATGTCCGGTGGCGCCGACACACCACGGCCCAGCGCCAGGTCGATCGAGCCCGACAGCAATTCCTCACGCATGAAGTCGGCGAACACCGGGCGCACCGTGATCGGCACCGAGGGGTCGGCGAGGACCACGGGTTCGATGATCCGGAAGACCTCCGACGACGCGAGGTCGGGTGCATGGCCGATGACGAACGGTGCGGGTGCCCCTGCGTTGACCCGTCTGACCTGCGTGGCGAGCTGTTCCCCGCCGGCCAGCAGCGGCACCGCGCCGCGGTAGAGCGCCTCCCCGGCCGGCGTCGGCGTCAGGCTGCGCCGCGAACGGGAGAAGAGCTCGACTCCCAGCTGTCGCTCGAGTTCACGGATCGCCGAGGACAACGCCTGCTGGCTGATGAACAGGTTGTCGGCGGCGACGCGGAGGCTCGGAGCCTCCATGACGACGACGAACATTCGGAGTCGGCGCAGGTCTATATCGCGGAGTCCGGCGTCCCCAGAACCATTCATCAACCATCTCCTGTCAGTTATTCGGATTGATGTGATTGTAGGTTGACCTTCAACCCAATATGCTCATTTCTGCATGGCATCGTGTTCAGATGTCATTCGCGTTTTGGGCTACCTGCTGAGGTCCCCCGCGGAGGGGACGGGAGGACCTCGGCAGGTGCTTCTTTCTCACATTTCGGTGTTTTCGCTGCCGCAACCGGGCGTCGGCGGCTATCAATTGCTCTGATGAAGCATCGCTAATGCTCATCTGGACTTCGCATTGTTCGCCCCAACCCCCATTTCCGGAGCTCGATCAGGTGGAAGAAACGGTCGGCCGTTCGCCGAGATCTACTCCGTTCGGCGGGCTCGGTCGCGACTCGATCACCGCGGAGATCGCACGGCGCAGCGGGCTCTACGACGAAACACTCGACGTTCTCCGGCAGCTGCGTCTGCGCGAACGCCATATCCGGTACACCATCGCCGGGCTGGTGCTGATCTTCGGCGTCGTGGGCGCGCTCGGATTGTTCACGCCGAGCGGCGCGCAGGGTTCGCTGTGGCGGTCGCTGATCCTCGGTACCGCTGCCGCCACCACCATCCCCACCGCGATCGCGGTGAGCCGGGTCCATCTGGGCGTGATGTGGTGGACCAAGAAGTCACACGTCCGAGGGTTCAACGACGCTTTCGTCGCCTACGCCGACATCGGTGTGGCGGTGTGCCTGTTCGCCGTCGCCGATCCACGCCTGGCGCTGTACTTCTCGGCACTGTTCGCCGTGATCGGCTCCTACAGCGCACATTTCGTACGTGCCCGCGTCGTGTACCTGCACCTGGCCCTGTCGAGCGCAGTGACCTGCACACTCGGAGTTCTCGCCTGGCTGGACGGCGCTCCGCCCGTGCCCGCGTTCGCCGCCACCCTTGCTCTGCTCGTCGCCGTGAGCGGGACGGTCACCCTGCACCAGGGCTACACCTCCGACCTCCAGCGATCCCTGAAACACCAACTGCGGATGGCCAATACCGATCCACTCACCGGACTGCTGAACCGCCGCGGATTCATCCTCGCCACGACCACACTGTTGCGTCGGGGTCCCGGTGACCGGTTCGCACTGGTCATCGCCGACGTCGACCGCTTCAAACGGATCAACGACGACCACGGGCACGCCGTGGGCGATGCCGTCCTGCAGCAGGTCGCCGACATCCTCCAGGGCGCCGTGCCCGAGCCTGCGGTCGTCGCCCGGCTCGGCGGCGATGAGTTCGCGATCGCGGCGCGGCTCGACGAACAGGCGGTGCGTGCCGTCGCCGAAGACATCCGCGGCCAACCGGTCGACGCCGGCGACGGCGAGTGGGCGACCGTCAGTCTCGGCATCGCGGTGGGTCCCCTGCACAGCGAGCACATGACCGACGAGGATGCGACCGAGCGCATTCGACGCGACTTCGCCCTCGCCGACGACGCCCTGTTCGAGGCGAAGGCGAAGAGGCGCGGCACCTATGCCGTGGTGCCGACCACGCCTACAGGATCACGCCCGGGTTGAGGAGCCCGTCCGGGTCGAGAGCGTTCTTGATGAGCGCGGTCAGCTCCATCACGTCCGGACCCACCTGGTCAGGCAGCCAGCCCTTCTTGAGCCGGCCCACGCCGTGCTCGCCGGTGATGGTGCCGCCGAGTTCGATGGCGAGGTCCATGATCTGGCCGAATGCCGTCTGCGCACGGTCGGCCTCGGCCGTGTCGGCCGGATCGAAGACGATCAGCGGGTGCGTGTTGCCGTCGCCGGCATGTGCGATCACCGAGATCATCACCTGGTTGTCCGCGGCGATCTTGGCGACGCCGTCGATGAGGTCGGGCAGCGAGGGCAACGGGACCCCGACGTCCTCCAGCAGCAGCGAACCCAGCTTCTCCACCGCCGGGATCGCTGCTCGCCGGGCAGCGGTGAACGCCTCGCCCTCGGCGGGGTCGTCGGTGGTGAAGACCTCGCCGGCACCGTTCGACTCGAAGGCGTTCCGGATGAGTTCGACCTCCTGGGCACCGGCGGCCCCGGGTGCGTCGGACTGGGCGACGAGCAGTGCGCCCGCGTCGCGGTCGAGTCCCATGCGCAGCATGTCCTCGACCGCGTTGATCGCCACCGAATCCATGAATTCCAGCATCGCCGGGCGGATCTCGCCGGTGACGGCGAGGACGGCACGGCTGGCGTCGTGTACCGAGTCGAAGACCCCGACGACCGTGCTCGCCGGCCCCTGCGGCGGCAGCAGCCGCAAGGTCACCTCGGTGATGATGCCGAGGAGTCCCTCACTGCCGACGAACAGCTTGGTCAACGGCAGCCCGGCGGAGTCCTTCAGCTGCTTGCCGCCCACCCGAACCGCTCGACCGTCGGCGAGCACCACCTGCAGCCCGAGCACGTAATCGGTGGTGACCCCGTACTTCACGCAGCACAGCCCACCCGCATTGGTGGCGACGTTGCCGCCGATCGAACAGATCTCGAACGACGACGGGTCCGGCGGGTACCAGAGACCCTCCGCCGCCGCCGCGGCCTTGACCTCGGAGTTGAACAGCCCGGGCTGGACGACGGCGGAGCGCGTCGCGGGGTCAACGGCGATCTCGCGCATCTTCTCGGTGGAGATCATGACGGCGCCGTCCACCGCGGTCGAGCCGCCGGACAGGCTGGTGCCGGCACCGCGGGTGATGATCGGAATCCGGTTCTCGGCACACCACCGAACCGTCGTCTGGACCTGATCGGTCGAAGTCGGGCGGATCAGTGCGAGTGGGGTACCGGCGGCCGGGTCGAAAGCGCGGTCCTGGCGATACCCGGCGAGTATGTCGGGGTCGGTGATCACCATTCCGTCGGGAAGGGCGGCGGCCAACGAACTCGTTTCGGCACTCATGCGTTCAGCGTATTCTTCGAGGCCCGCACCGCGGTTTCACTTCGGCACACCTGCCGGTCAGGGCTCCGCAGGCGTATCAAGGAGATCGTGACTGACTTCAATTCGACCATCATCAACGAGTTCCGCACCAACAACGGACATGTCGAGACCGCGGGGTTCGGGAAGAACCTCGTCCTGCTGCACACCGTCGGCGCGAAATCCGGGGAGCCGCGAATCAGCCCGTTGTTCGGTCTCGCCGACGACGGCTCCTGGCTTGTCATCGGATCTTTCGCGGGTTCGCCGACGACGCCGGCCTGGGTCCACAACCTTCGCGCGCACCCCAACTCGGTTGCCGTCGAGGCCCCCGCAGCCGAGGGCATCGAACACCACGAGACGCAGGTCGCCGAGATCACCGATGACGACTGGGACGCCGCCTGGGCGAAGTTCACGGCGTTCACCGACCAGTTCGTCAAGTACACCGAGACCGCTCAGGGCCGGAAGTTCCCGATCTTCCGTCTGACCCCGAGATCCTGACCTCTCGAGCCTGATACGGGCACCCTGGTCTCGACACCCTTGTCCGGCACCGCACCCGCAGATCGACGCCGCTCTACTCTGGGCAGGGTGTTCGAGGTTGGCGACCGCGTGGACGGCTTCACCATCGACGAGTTCGTCGGCGGTGGTGCGAGCGCGGACGTCTTCCGGGCTCATCGCGACGACGGGAACGGGCCGGTCGCGCTCAAGGTGCTGCACCCTGACGCCGCCGATCACGCCCGGGTCCGTGAACGGTTCGAGCGCGAGTTCGGGATTGCGTCGCTTCTCCACCACCCGCACATCGTCCGGATGCGCGCCCACGGTGAGATCGCCGCGCCGCCCGGCTCTCTCGGCCCTCGCCACCAGCCGTCGATGTGGCTGGCGATGCAGTACGTCGCGGGCCCGGCGGCCACCGCACTCATTCCCGGCGACGACACCGAACCCGACGTGGACGCGATCCTGCGGGTCGCCGCGCAGATCGCCGGTGCCCTCGACCACGCACACGGCCAGGAGATCCTCCACCGCGACGTCAAGCCCGCCAACATCCTGCTCTCCCGACCTCTCGACTCTGACCCGGAGGGGCCCACGCCCAGCTCCTCCGCACCGGTCGACGCCTACCTCTCCGACTTCGGGATCGCCCAATTCCTCGATGACACAAGACCACTCGCACGCAACGGCCGGGTCCAGGGCTCCATCGGGTATGCCTCGCCCGAACTGCTTCAGGCACATCACCTTTCGCCGGCCAGCGACAACTACTCCTTCGCGTGCAGTCTCGTCGAGTTGTTCACCGGCACACCGCCGTATCCGCGGCGCACGTCCTTCGCGATCACCTACGCACACATCAACGACGAACCGCCGCGCCTCACCCGGCGCCGTCCGTGGCTCCCGTCGGCGATGGATTCGATCTTCGCCAAGGCGCTCGCCAAGTCACCGCAGAACCGCTATCCGACGTGTACGGCTCTCGTCGACATCCTGGTCCGTCTCATGCGTGACGTGCCCGTCCCCGAGCCGACCCGCTCACGATGGTGGGGACGTCCGCGTCATCCGTGACCGACCGGTCGCGGATCAGCCCTCGTCGAGTCCGTACACGCGGACCGCGGTGTCGCGGAAGATGCGTCGCAACGCCTCGTCTCCCCACTGGGACGCACAGTCGACCAGCGCGCCGACGAGGACGTCGATCGCCGCATTGGGGCGGTCGATCGGATAGTTGGAGCCGAACATGATGCGGTCCGAACCGAAGTGGGTGACGACGTGTTCGACGAACGGACCGATCATCTCGCCCAGCGTCGCCTGTCCCCCGATGTTGCCCCACCGTTCGTGGCCGTAACCGAGAACCGGCATGGCCAGCCCGGAAAGCTTCACCACCACATTGCGATACGACGCCAGGGTGGTCATCCGTTCCCGCCACAGCCGCCAGATGTCGGCGCGCGCCGCGGCCGTCGCGCCGGTACGTGTCCCGATCGGCCCGAACACCCCGGCGGGTATCCCGAAGTGGTCGAGGACGATCGCCGTGTCGGGATACTCGCGCGCCAGCACGATGACGTCGTAGAGCTGGTGGGAGTAGACCGCCGCCTCGAACACGAGTTTGCGCGCGGCAAGTTCGGCGAAACCGTCGAGAAAGGAGGCCGACGCCAGGATGTTGTCGGAGTCGCCGCCGTCGCGGACACGCGGGTCGGGATGGCGCGTCGCCACCAGCCGGATGCCCCGGACACGGGACGAGACCGTGAACTGCTGATCGAGCGTCTCGGCGAAGTCATGGTCGCGCGGGTCGCCGTGGGCGACGATCGCCCCCAGACGCGGAGCGCCGGAGTGGCCGAACGGCAGGTGCTCCAGATAGCGCGTCTCCTCCACGGCGGTGCTGTGTGCCGCCGCCTGCTCTCCCGCGGGTAGTGCCTTGCGCCAATGCGACTCGACGTGCACCACGGTGTCGATGGGCACCCCGACGACCGTCGAGACGAGAGCGGCATCGGTGGCGTACTGCCGCGGCTCGTACGGGCGCGCGACGGTTCGCGGTGTCAGCACGAACTCCCGGTCGGCGCGCGAGGCGATGAGCGGGAAGGCTCGGTCCCCCAATCGGGGGACGAACCCGTACAGCCGCGACGAGCGGGTTGCCGCCCATGGGGTGCGCCGCGGATTCCAGTGCTGCACATGCGCGTCGACGATGGCCGGGAGGACACCGTCGAGGGACGTCATGTTGGTACCTTGCCACACCGGATCACAGTCCGACATACGATGACGGATCCTGAATTCTGTACCGTCGACCGCTAGTGTTGAGCTCTCGGAACAGGCGGGGGACGAACGCCGACGGAGGTTGTCCTAAGAGAATGGCGAGCCACTCACGCCACACGTTGCATCACCTGCGAACAGCGGTGAACCGGCAGCCCGACCGGTTCGTGACCAACGTCTACACCCGGATGTTCGCGATCGATCCCGACCTCCGGGATCTGTTCGGCGTCTCGATGGCCGCACAGCAGATCGCCTTCCATCGCGTGATCGACCACGTCCTCGAAGCCATCCCTGCGGAGTCCGGCCACGCCGACCTCGTCGAGTTCCTCGCCCAGCTCGGCCGCGACCATCGCAAGTTCGGGGTCGAACCCGAGCACTACCACGTGATGTACACCGCGCTCATGGGCGAGTTCGCCAGTCTGATGGAGGGGTACTGGGACGAAGAGGCGCAGCAGACCGTCTCGCAGGCGATGATGCTCGTCACCGGTGTGATGCGCGGGGCTGCCGAGACCGCCACCCACCCGGCCCGGTGGACGGCAGAGGTCGTGGAGAAGTACCGAATCAGCCGCGACCTCGCCGTGGTACGACTCATCGCACATGCGCCGCTGACGTTCAACGTCGGCCAGTACCTCGAGGTCCACATCCCGCAGTGGCCCAAGCAGTGGCGCAATTTCTCGCCGTCGATCCCGCCGAACCCGGCCGGTGAGCTGGAGTTCCATGTCCGGGCGATCCAGGGTGGGACGGTCAGCTCGGCCATCGTCAGCGAGACCAGCGTCGGAGACGTCTGGACCCTGTCGCAGAGTCACGGGACCCTGCACGTCGACCGGGACCGGCCCGTCCTGATGGTCGCCGGCGGCACCGGGCTCGCCCCACTGCGTGCCCTGCTCATCGAGATGTCCAAACGCGCGGACTCGCCCCCGACCCACATCTTCTACGGGATGCGCTACCCCGGCGAGCTCTACGACCTGAGTGTCCTTCGGCGGATCGCCGCCACCAACCCGTGGTTGCAGGTCACCGCGGTGTCGGAGGAGGAGCGCGACCCGTGGTGGATCACCGCCGTGGCGACGCCGGCCGAACTCGGGATCGACCACGAGATCGGCACCCTCGCCGACGTGGTCGTCGGCGCCGGGAACTGGGAGGACCACCAGGTGCTCATCGCCGGGTCGGCGCAGATGATCGAGGCGACCCGACGCAAACTGATCATCGCCGGGGTCCGCGCCAGCCGTATCCAGCACGACCCGGTGTACTGACCCGCGGGTCACCGCGTCAGGGAGCCGGCTCTCCCGGAGCCGGCACCTCGACCGTGGTCGTCTCGGTCTCGGTGATCGTGAACGGTCCCGGAATCTCCTCGGTCACCGTGGTCGTCCTCGTGACCGGACGCGGGGTGCTGGTGATCGTCGTCGTGCGCGCCTGCTGCGTCTGGGTTTCGGTCTCGGTGACCGTCTTCGCGTCCGCGCTGACGGTCACGGCAGCGGGCGTCTCGGTGACCGTCACGGGGGCGGGTTCGGTGGTGTTGCGCTCCGCGGACAGCAGCAGGGTCAGACCGACCGCGCCCAGGAACATCGCCGCACCGATCGCGGCGCCGACGAACCACCAGCGTCGCCCGGTCGACACCCGCGGGGCCGCCGCCGGCGTCGACAACGCCACCAGGGCGGCGTCGGCCGCGCCGATGGCCGAGGCCAGTGGCGGGTTGCCAGCGACCGTGACGGGCCGCTGTGCGGCGTATTCGAACGCGGGCGCGATACCGGGCATCTCCGCGCCGGGTCCCACCACGATGATCGAGGTGATGTCGCGGCCGCGCGGCAGCTTGGACACCGCCGTCGCCAGCTCGGACGCCCCGTCCGGATCGGTGACGGGGGCGAGCCGGTTGGTGGTGAAGTCGGCGGTCCCGAGGACCGCACCCGAGGTCGTGTCGACGGTGGCCACCGACGTACCGGATGCCGGAGCGGCATCCCGGTCGAGGTCCACGACGGCGACGACGCCGCCCCGGGTGGCATGGGTGCACGCGATCTCGGCGAGTGCCGAGGCGTAACCGGTGACGACGACGCGGTCGTGCCAGGACTCCCCGGCGCCGCTCGACCCGAAGGCCTGCGCCAGGTGCTTGCGGACGTCCTCGCGTGACACCGAGACGCCGATCTGATCGACGACGACCGGCACTGAATCGACCAGCTCGATGATCGCGGCCTCGACCGCGGGTGCCGACGGATCAGGCAGGTCGACGAGGTTGCTGGCCAGGATGTGGCCATCGGCGTCGCGCACCACGGACGCGATCTGATCGTCCACGACGGATATCCCGAGAACCACGGATCCGGGCAGTCCCCCACTCGCCGGATCTTGGGTCATCGTCACCTCCACATCGACGTTTGCCCATGCAGCCTAACGGCTTGGACCGAATTCGTGGCAGCCGGACCGTCGGTGGTACCCCGTCAAACCGACTCGGCGGGATGTTGGGTGTACGCGGCGTCGCGCACCGCCTCGTCGGTCTCGAGCCCGGCACCGAGCGCACCGCCGACGGTGGCGAGCGAACACGTCAGCCACGCGACCTCCAAGTAGTCGGTGATCCCGGGGTCGTGACCGAGGGCGTCGCCGAAGACCTGTGGGACCACGAGGCACAGGGCCCCGAGGGTCGCGAGGACGAAGAGAGCGGCATAGAACGCCGCGACTCCCAGCACGACGGTGATGACGGTGACGGTGTTGAACAGGACGATCTGTTCGCGCGACTGCCGCGACGACCCCCGTTCCCACAGGTTGGCGCCGACGATCAGGGTGGCGGTGATGGCGACGATCGAACCGACGGCGACGCCGGTGAGGCGGACCCAGCCGAAGGTGTCGGCCAGTAGCCAGATGTCGGCGGTGACCAGTGCGAAGACACCGGCGGCGATGGCGCCGGTCAGTGCCCGGGTCAGTCCGAGCGCGAGGCGCCACGGTCGGTTGGCGCGCACCATCCCCGAAAGGAGCCGGAGATTGCCGGTCAGCACCCGGGCGGTGAAGGCGGTGCCCGCCTCGTCGGTGTCGGTGCCGAGCTGGCGGACACGATGCCGCAGCGGCGACTTCGACGGGGACTTCTCGTGGTCGCGGAGGTCGTCGGCGTCGGCACCGAGGAGTTGTCCGACGAGACCGGTGACCGTGGTCCGCGCCCGCTGACGTAGGCCGGTCGGGCCGAGGGCGGGGACCGACAGGACCGCGACGCCGTGCACCGCGTTCGCATGCGCGACGACAGGGCGCCGGCCCACGTGCAGGGGCAGATCCGTCAGACAGACCACCAGGTCCCATTCACGTTCGAGGAGAACGTCTCTCGCGGCGTCGACGATCTGGGCATCGGTCGCGGGCGGCTGCACCACGGATGCCTCGACGATCTCGATCTGCCATCGGGCTCCGGGGAAGCTGGTCTGGACGTGCTCGATCAGGTTCGCGTCGACGAGCTTACGCGCCAACCCGATCGGTTGCCCGGGGGCGGCCACGACTCCGAGGACGACCACCGCTTCGTCGTCTGATGTCGGCGTATCGTCCTCGAACTCCATGGAGAGGGCTTCCTTTCGCGGCCGCCCTGGGACGGCCTGGTCAGGCGGTGAAGGTCTCGATCAGGGTGTGCTGCTCGACGGCCGACGGAGCCTGCATGCCCGGGGCCTGGTCATCGGAGTGCGAGGCGCGGAACGAATCCGACTTCAGCCACGCCAGGAAGTCGTCCTTGGCGTCGAACTCCATGGTGGAGACGTAGGGCAGGCCCTCGGCCTCCGGACGCATCAGTGTCGCGCGGTGCAGGCCGGGGACACCCTTCAGCGTGGTGCGCATCGAGTCCGAGAATGCCTTCTCGAAGGCCTCGGCGTTCTCGGTGACATCGATGCGGTTGGTGATCACGAACATCTCGTCGACTCCTGGTTCGGGTCCGATAGGTCTCCGCCATCTTACCGACACGATGTCGGCAAGATGGCGGTGGTATCAGCCGAAGCGGTTCGCGAGAGCCCGGAGTGTGCCCTCGATGCCCTGACCGTTCTTCCTGTCGTAGCCGATCAGTTCCATGATCTTCGGGACCTTGAGCGTGGAGTAGTCGAAGGTCTCGGTGACCTGCGTGGTCGTCGGCGACGTGGCGACGAGGTCCCAGCGCCAGCGATGACCCATGGGGTGCTTCCACTCGACGACCCGGTCGGGGTCGACGTCGGTCGCGGTGGAGGTGATCGTGTACGGGACGCCGAACTGCTTCATCCCGACGCTGAATCGCGCACCGGGGGTGAGTCTTTCCGGGCCCTTGACGGGTGTGTCGCGCACCGTCCCCGAACCGTCGAGTTCGGGATGCCGATGCGGGTTGGCGATGAGGGCGAAGACCTCGGCGGCCGGCGCGTCAACGACGATGCGCCGTGAAACGCGGTGCGGGCCCGTGTCAACGGTGATGACGGTGTCGGAAGCCATACATCCAACGTACGCGGGCCCTGCCGATCACCCTCGTGGAACGAGTCAGACCGTTCAGTCGCCGGATCGTCTGCGCCGCGGCTGCCACACGACGAGGGCATTGGTCCGGGGCACCGGGACGAGCTCGCCTCCGCGGCGGTTCCGCGACGCGGCGACCTCGTCGGTGAGCTCACGGACCCGCTGTTGCAGCGCCTCGACCTGATTACTCAGATCGATGATCCGTTTGATCCCGGCGAGGTTCACACCCTCCTCCTGCGAGAGACGCTGGATCTCACGCAGGAGGTCGACGTCGCGTGACGAGTAGCGACGACCGCCGCCACTCGTCCGCTGCGGGGTGACCAGACCGAGGCGGTCATAGGTCCGCAGGGTCTGGGCGTGCATGCCGGCGAGCTCGGCGGCCACCGAGATCATGAAGGTCGCGCCGTCGGCGTCGAAGTTCTTCTGGCCGGCCATGACTCATCTCCCCCAGTTCGCCCGTGGATCGAACCCGCTTGCCCGCTCGGCCTGATCGTAGGCGCGCATCGCCTCGATCGCGGCGTCGTCGAGCTTGTCCGGCACCGCCACCTTCACGGTGACGAGCAGGTCGCCGGCGCCGCCGGACCGCTTGGGAACGCCGCGGCCGCGCACGCGCAGCGTCCGGCCGTCGGTGGTGTTCGGCGGGATCTTGACTCCGACCGAGCCCTCGAGCGTCGGTACCGAGACCGTCGCGCCGAGAACGAGTTCGGAGATCCGCACCGGCAGCTGTACCCGAAGGTCGTTGCCGCTGCGCGTGAACTGCTTGTGCGGGGTGACGTGGACAACGACGTAGAGATCGCCCGACGGCGCTCCGCGTCGTCCGGCCTCACCCTGCCCGGCGAGCCGAATCCGCTGTCCGTCTTCGACTCCGGCCGGGATCCGCACGTTGATCGTGCGCGTCCGGTTCTTCACTCCGCTGCCGGAGCAGTCGCTGCACGGATCGTCGATCCGCGAGCCGGTGCCCTGGCAGTCCTGGCAGGGTTCGCTGAACCCGAAGGCGCCCTGGTTGCGGCTGACGAAGCCGGAGCCGTTGCAGTTCGGGCACACTCGCGGACTGGTGCCCGGCTTGGCACCCGACCCGTGACAGGTGGTGCACGGGGACGGGCTGGTCACCCGCAGCGGGACCGTCGTGCCGAGCGCCGCGTCCTTGAAGGACAGCGTGGTCTCGGTCTCGAGGTCCTTGCCGCGACGGGGACGGCTGGCCGTCGACGTGCGCTGGGATCCGCCGCCACGGTTGAAGAGTCCGTCGAAGATGTCGCCGAACCCGCCGGCACCGCCGGCCTGACCTCCGCCGAACAGGTCGCCGAGGTCGAAGTCGCCGCCGGTCGTGTACGTCGTCCCGCCGCCGGGGAAACCACCGCCCGGGAAGCCGTTGCCGCCACCGCGGAATCGTCCGCCGGCGAACATGGCACGGGTTTCGTCGTACTCCTTGCGCTTCTCCGGATCGCTCAGGACGCTATGGGCTTCGGACACCCGCTTGAAGCGCTCTTCGGCCGCGGAATCGCCGGGATTGGCATCCGGGTGCAGCTCGCGTGCGAGCTTGCGATAGGCCTTCTTGATCTCTTCAGCCGAAGCGTCAGAAGCAACGCCCAGGTCCTTGTAGAAGTCGTGTTCCAACCACTCACGTTGTGGAGCCACCAGACGTCACCTCCTTCAATTCTTCTATTGTCTGGATGGATGTTTCAGTTGTTCCCCCGCTCCCTGAGGTGCGAGCGGAGCGAGCCCACCCGCTCCCTGAGGTGCGAGCGGAGCGAGCCACGAAGGGTTCGTCGCCCTTCGTGGCTCGTCGCTTGCGCTCCTCGCACCTCAGGGATCGGTGGTCGGATCGCCCGTCATGCACGGGCGACTGTTGCCTTATTGTGCACCGGTCTGGTCGCCGGCGGGCTCGGGATCGGTGACCGTCACCATGGCGGTGCGGATCACCTTCTCGCCCAGTCGGTAACCGCAGCGGTACACCGCGCCGATGACCGGGTGGTCGCCGGTGCCGTCGTGCTGAACCGCTTCGTGGAGTTCGGGGTTGAACTCCTCACCCGCGGCGCCGAAGGCCTCGAGGCCCTCCGCGTTGAGCACTGCGGTCAGTTTGTCGGCGACTGCCCGGAGCGGGCCGGTCTCGAGATCGCCGTGCTCACGGGCACGGTCGAGGTCGTCGAGGACCGGGAGGAGCTTGTCGATCAGGATCTGCTTGCCGTAGGCAACCGATCCCTGCTTCTCCTCGGCAGCTCGCCGACGGAAGTTGGCGAACTGGGCGCGTTCCCGCTGCAGGTCGGCCGTCAGCTCGGCGAGCCGGGCATCCGACGACGCGTCGTCGGCCGGCTGCCCGTTCTCGGACTCGTTCACGACGGGTTCGGCGTCGGCCGGGCCGGGTCCGGCGGCCGGCTCGTCGCGCACCTCACCCGTTTCCGGGTCGATGCGACGACGGTCGGTCACCGTCACCGGCTCCTCGCCGGACCCATTCGTCGAATGGGATCCTGCGGTCACTTGTTCTCCTTGGTGTCGGCGTCGTCCACGACCTCGGCGTCGACGACATCGGGATCACTGTCGGCGGCAGCGCCGGCCTCGCCATCGGCGGACTCCGCAGCGGCGTTGGCGTAGATCGCCTGGCCGAGAGCCTGCGACTCCTCCGAGAGCTTCTCGATCGCGGTCTTGATCGCAGCCGAGTCGGTGCCCTTGAGCGCTTCCTTGGCGTCGTTGACCGCGGCCTCGACCTTGTCCTTCACGTCGGCCGGGACCTTGTCCTCGTTGTCCTTGAGGAACTTCTCGGTCTGGTGGACCAGGGACTCCGCCTGGTTGCGGGTCTCCGCCTCCTCGCGACGCTTGCGGTCCTCGTCGGCGTGTGCCTCGGCGTCCTTGATCATGCGGTCGATCTCGTCCTTGCTCAGGCCGGAACCGTCCTGGATGCGGATCGAGTTCTCCTTGCCGGTGCCCTTGTCCTTCGCGGTGACGTGCACGATGCCGTTGGCGTCGATGTCGAAGGTCACCTCGATCTGCGGGACACCCTGCGGCGCAGGCGCGATGCCGCCCAGCTCGAAGCTGCCGAGCAGCTTGTTGTGCGAGGCGATCTCACGCTCACCCTGGTACACCTGGATCTGCACCGACGGCTGGTTGTCCTCGGCCGTGGTGTAGGTCTCCGAGCGCTTGGTCGGGATCGTGGTGTTGCGCTCGATCAGCTTGTGCATCACGCCACCCTTGGTCTCGATGCCGAGGGACAGCGGGGTGACGTCGAGCAGCAGCACGTCCTTGACCTCGCCGCGCAGGACGCCGGCCTGCAGGGCAGCGCCGACGGCGACGACCTCGTCCGGGTTGACGCCCTTGTTGGGCTCGCGGCCACCGGTCAGTTCCTTCACCAGGTCGGTGACGGCCGGCATACGGGTCGAACCACCGACGAGCACGACATGGTCGATGTCGCCGACGGAGATGCCCGCATCTTTGATGACGGCCTGGAACGGTGCGCGGGTGCGCTCGAGCAGATCAGAGGTGATCCGCTGGAACTCGCTGCGCGACAGCTGCTCGTCGAGGAACAGCGGGTTCTTGTCGGCGTCGACGGTGATGTACGGCAGATTGATCGAGGTGCTCTGCGAGCTCGACAGTTCGATCTTGGCCTTCTCGGCAGCCTCACGCAGACGCTGCAGAGCCATCTTGTCCTTGGTCAGATCGATGCCGTTCTGCGCCTTGAACTTCTCGACGAGCCAGTCGACGACACGCTGATCCCAGTCGTCACCACCGAGGTGGTTGTCACCGGAGGTCGCGCGGACCTCGACCACACCGTCGCCGATCTCGAGCAGCGAGACGTCGAAGGTACCGCCACCGAGGTCGAAGACCAGGATGGTCTGTTCCTTCTCGCCCTTGTCGAGTCCGTAGGCCAGCGCGGCCGCGGTCGGTTCGTTGACGATGCGCAGCACGTTGAGGCCGGCGATCTGGCCGGCTTCCTTGGTGGCCTGACGCTGGGCGTCGTTGAAGTATGCGGGGACGGTGATCACGGCGTCGGTGACGTCTTCACCGAGGTAGGCCTCGGCGTCGCGCTTGAGCTTCATGAGCGTGCGCGCGCTGATCTCCTGCGGGGTGTACTTCTTGTCGTCGATCTCGATCGTCCAGTTGCCTTCACCCATGTGGCGCTTGACCGAGCGGATGGTGCGGTCGACGTTGGTGACCGCCTGGTTCTTGGCCGGCTGACCGACGAGCACCTCTCCGTTACGCGCGAAGGCGACGACGGACGGCGTGGTCCGCGACCCTTCGGCATTGGCGATGACCGATGCTTCGCCACCCTCGAGCACCGAAACCACGGAGTTGGTGGTGCCGAGGTCGATTCCAACAGCACGAGACATGTTTGGCTTCCTCCTAGTTTGTGGGTGTGCACCCAAGTCCTTTGGCCCCGCGGTTCGATGACGCGGGGATGATGTCCGAAACCCAGCGGGACCGAACTTCAGTGCGTCCGACTCATGTCCTACTGAATTCAGGGCGATGAGTCAAACCTACTTGAGTCTGGATCGCTCAGGTTTCTCGAAGTGTGTAACGGGGCCCCGGTGGCCTTTGTTCCCGGATCGCGGGAAAAAGTTGAGCGAATTTCACTCAAGAGGCCCCAGCCGGCGTAACTCTTGACACACCTGTACGCACCGGGCAGATTTCCTCCAACAGGAAACAAGCGATTCCTCTTCCACCGTTCCCGAGGACTGCCCATGCCGCAGACCAGCCCCACCCGGACGAAGGGCACCACGCACTCCCCACACCGGCGTCCGCATCGCGTCGCTGTTTGGGTTCCCGGAGAGGTGGGCGACCCCACCTTCGGGGTGGTGTGCGCCCGGCGAGACGCCCGGGTCCGGCGCTCGTGACCGACGACGCTCGGCCGGAGGTCGCCGCGTGGAACGGTCTGGTCGACGCACTCCGTTCCGCGGGCGACAAGGTCGCCGCCGACACCGCGGACCTGGACCCGGCCGAGCAGGCCGACGGATTCCGCGCCCTGGTGCGCGGGTTGTCGAATCAGTTGTCGCGCTTCGAGGTCGATCGAGAACGCCCGGAGCTCGTGCCGTTCAACGGGTGGCGACACAAGTTCCTGATGGACAACCCCGATTTCCGCTACTGGGTCGGCGAGGTTCGTGGTGACCGCGCCTACCGCATCCGCGGTAACCGCGGCGATGCGTCGTACGTCTCGGTGACCGTCTACCAGCGGACGGGCGGCCTCGGCGCCGAGGCAACCGCCCGCATCGACAACGACGCCATCGGATTCGACGACGACGGCGGCTTCGAGATCGTCCTCGGTGGTACCGCACCGGGGGCCGGCGACTGGCTGGAGTTGCCGGAGAAGTCCGGTGTCATCTGGGTACGGTTCTTCCACGACGACGTCGACCGGGACGAATTGGGCTGGTGCAGAATCGAACCGGTGGCCGAGACACCCGTACCACCGTCGATCGATCCGGGGAGGTTCGCGACCTCGTTGGGCACCCTCGCGGCCACGACCTCGATGCTGCCGACGATCTTCGAGATCTCGACCAAGGACGATCTCGATCCACCGAATGCCCTGCGGCACTGGTCGGAGATGGCCGGTGGTGCCGTCTTCACCGAACCCGGAATCCATTACGTCCGCGGCGGTTGGCAACTCGAACCGGGCCAGGCGCTGGTGATCGAGGGCGACGTCGTCGAGTGCAGGTACTGGAACATCCTGGCTTACAGTCGTTTTCTGAACTCCCTCGACTTCCGGTACCGGCCGGTGTCGTATACGGGTGCCACCGCCACCGTCGTCGACGGCCGGTATCGGTTCGTGATTGCCGCCGAGAGCCCCGAGGTCGGCGACTGGATCGATTCCGAGGGGCGCGACTTCGGGATCATCGTGATGCGTTTCCTGCAGCCGGCCGCGCCCCCTCCCCTGCCGTCCGCTCGGGTTGTCCCGCTCGTCGAACTGCGAGGTGAGTGATGGTGAAGTGGACGCCGCCGCAGCGGAGTGAGGTCGCCGAGGACATCTACGCGGCCGCGGAAGCCGATCGGCTTGCCCGCCCCGAGCGGTACCGGCTGGGGGTCGAGGCAACCGACGCGATCGTCGAACGGGCCACTGCCGAGCACGGTGTCGAGGGGTTGGGCGACCCGGCGCTGTGGCGGCCTGGCTTGGAGCGGTACCTGGCTTCGGCAGCCGAGGACGGGCGTCTGAACGCAGTCGGCGTCCGCAATGCGCAGGACGCGGTGATCGGGAAGCTACGGGCGCGCTCCATCTTCGACAAGACCCTGGTGGAGAACCCGGAGGTGGCCGAGCGTGCGGTGCTCCCGCCGATCGTGATCATCGGCGGGTGGCGCACCGGGACGACGTTCCTGTACCGGCTGATGGCCCGCGACCCCCGGCTCCGCGCACCGCGGCCCGTGGAGTTGTACGCCCCGTGGCGGGTCGCGAAGCTGTCCCCGGAAGAACGCGAACGGTTGATCGAGACCCAGGCCGCCGAGCCCAACCCGCTGCACCTGCTGAATCCGGCGATGGCCGCGGTCCACGATTCCGGACCGGCGCTCCCCGAGGAATGCGTACTCGGCATGGGAACGACCCTGCGCAACTGGGCATTCAGCTCAACGATGCGCCTCGACAGCTACTCCCGGTGGCTGGCAGACCAGGACTTCGCCGGTGAATACGCAGCGCATCGGACGATGCTGCAGATCCTCGACGACGGCTCTCGACGACGCTGGCTGCTGAAGGCACCGGCCCACACGCCCGAGCTGGTCGACCTTGCCCAGACATATCCCGGCGTCTGCATCGTCCATCTGCATCGCGACGTCGTGGAGACCGTGGCGTCGGGCGCGAGCCTGTTCGCGACCTACCGCTCGACCTACAGCGACGAGGTCGACGGCCATGACGTCGGTCGATTCCAGATCGAGCAGTCGGAGTTGTGGTTCCGGCGTGCGCTCGAGTTCCGCGACTCCCGCGCGGCCGGATCGGCGACAGTCGTCGACATCGACTACCAGGACCTGGTGTCCCGGCCCGCAGAGACCATCGAACGGGTTTATGCAGCAGCCGATCTCGATGCTCCAGACGTGGCGACGATGCTCGCCGAGCACAACGCGGAACAACCGCGTCACGGGAAGGGCAGACATCGGTACAGCCCCGAGGAGTTCGGGATCGAGCCCGACGCGCTCAGGGAACGGATGGCGTTCTACACCGATGCCGTCGCCGAATGGACGTCGAGCCCCACCCCACGGTGATCGCCGGGTCGCGGATCCCGCAACGTCGGGTTGCACTTGGGTCTCCGTCCGTCGGGTTCCCGGTAGAGCTGTCTCATGCGGCGCTACCGTCGGATATTCCGATGTCGGGAGGTCGAGATGGGTGAGACCACATCGAGTGTCACACGGTGGGCGCCCTGGCGCGTGGCACCGGCCTCGGGATTCGAGGTCGACGACCCGACCGGTAGAGGCAGCGTCGGTGTCGTCCAGATCAACGAGCGACAATTCGTCGTCCTCAACACCTTTCGATATTCGGACGAGGTCGTCGAGAACGACCTGCTCACCAAGCTGGTTCGCGGTGGCATGGAGGAACCGGAGGCCCGTGCGGCGATCGACAAAGCCCGGACGTTCGTTCCGCGCGAGGACAATCCGACAGACCTGGCATCGGTGCCGCGTTTCATGCGCTGGTTCGAGGACTCGTACGGAAGGCACTCCCTCGCTGCGTTGATCCACGACGAACTCATCACCGACACCGTCAATTCGGGCGCGCTCGGCAGCGACACCCTGTCCGACCGGTTCTTCCGGGAGATGATGCGAACCTCTGGGGTCCCGTGGTTGAAGCGCTGGATCATGTGGTCGGCCGTGGCACTCCGGACCCGTTGGGTTGCAGGTGGTTACCGTCGCTGGAGCATCGTGTTGTGGTTGTTGTTGAGCGTGGTGGGGATCGCCGCGACCGTCGGCTCTGCGGGCGCGCTTCTGTTCGATCGGCCGTGGCCGGTGTCGTCGCCGGGCTGGTCGTTCGTGGTGGCGCTGTTGATGATCTTCGTCGCCGCGCCACTGTGGGGACGGCAGTGGGCCGCCAGTCTCATCGCGGCCGTCGGCGCGTTATGGCTGGTGCCTGCCGCTGCCGTGACGAGTCTCGCCTGGGTGGTGTATCGCGTGCTGGAGTGGACCGCCCGCACGGTGGGGCTTCGATGACGAGAAGCGAGGCACCGTCCGGCTTGTTCCGAACGATGCCCCGCTCCTGTATCTGCCTCAGGCCGCGTTGACCTGTTCTCCTGCTGCGGGTTCCAGAGCCTGCGCGACGATCTCGGCGACGTCGGTCATCGGACGCACGTCGAGGGCGTCGAGGACCTCGGCCGGCACGTCGTCGAGGTCGGGCTCGTTCCGCTGCGGGATGAAGACGGTCTTCAGCCCGTTGCGTTGCGCGGCAAGCAATTTCTGCTTGACCCCGCCGATCGGCAGGACGCGACCGTTCAGCGTGACCTCTCCGGTCATGCCGACCTCGGCGCGCACCCGTCGACCCGTCGCCATCGACACCAGCGCGGTGACCATGGTGACGCCCGCACTCGGACCGTCCTTGGGCACCGCTCCGGCCGGAACGTGCACGTGGACGGTCTTGTTGAGCGACTCGGGGTCGACGCCGAGCTGTTCGGCGTGCGCCCGCACGTACGACAGCGCGATCTGCGCCGACTCCTTCATCACGTCGCCGAGCTGGCCGGTCAACTTGAGTCCGGGCTCGCCGTCGGTGGCGTTGACCTCGATGAAGAGGACGTCGCCACCCATTCCCGTGACGGCGAGACCCGTTGCGACACCGGGCACTGCGGTCCGCTCGGCCGATTCCGGGGTGAACCGGGGCCGGCCGAGGTAGTCGCGCAGGTCGGGCTCGTCGATGGTGATCGGTGCCGTGGCACTCTCCTGAGCGAGGTTGGTGGCTGCCTTGCGCAAAGCCTTGGCGAGTAACCGTTCGAACTGTCGCACACCGGGTTCCCGGGTGTAGTTCGCCGCGATCTCGCGGAGCGCCGCGTCGGTCACGGTCACCTCGTCGGTGGTGAGTGCCGCACGCTCGGCCTGCCTGGGCAGCAGGTAGTCGCGGGCGATGGCCACCTTGTCGTCCTCGGTGTAACCGTCGAGGGTGACGAGCTCCATGCGGTCGAGCAGGGCCGACGGGATGTTCTCGATGACATTGGCGGTCGCGAGGAACAGGACGTCGGACAGGTCGAGGTCGAGATCGAGATAGTGGTCGCGGAAGGTGTGGTTCTGCGCGGGGTCGAGGACCTCGAGCAGCGCCGCGGCCGGGTCGCCCCGGTAGTCCGAGCCCACCTTGTCGATCTCGTCCAGCAGCACAACGGGATTCATCGATCCCGCCTCGCCGATGGCACGCACGATGCGGCCGGGCAGTGCGCCGACGTAGGTACGTCGGTGACCGCGGATCTCCGACTCGTCGCGCACACCGCCGAGGGCGACGCGCACGAACTTGCGACCCAACGCCCGGGCGACGCTCTCACCGAGCGACGTCTTGCCGACGCCGGGCGGGCCGGCGAGCACCATGACGGCACCCGATCCGCGTCCGCCGACGACCTGCAGGCCGCGTTCGGCGCGTCGAGCACGCACCGCCAGGTATTCGACGATCCGGTCCTTCACGTCGTCGAGGCCGTGGTGGTCGGCGTCGAGGATCTCGCGGGCACCCTTGATGTCCGTGGAGTCCTCGGTGCGCGTGTTCCACGGCAGGTCGAGGACGGTGTCGAGCCAGGTGCGAATCCACCCGGTCTCGGGCGACTGGTCGCTGGCGCGCTCGAGCTTGCCCACCTCGCGCAGTGCGGCTTCGCGCACCTTCTCGGGCAGGTCGGCCTCGTCGACGCGCGACCGGTAGTCGTCCGCCCCCTCGGGCTCGTCCTCACCGAGTTCCTTGCGGATGGCGGCGAGCTGCTGACGGAGCAGGAACTCCTTCTGCTGCTTGTCCATCCCCGCGCGGACGTCTTCGGCGATCTTCTCGCTGACCTCGGACTCGGCGAGATGGTCGCCGGTCCACTCGATCAACAGCCGCAGCCGCGCGGCGGTGTCCGGCGTCTCGAGGAGTTCGCGCTTCTGCTCGTCGGTGAGCCAGGACGCGTAGCCCGAGGTGTCGGCGAGATTCGACGGGTCGGACATCTTGTTGACGGCGTCGATCAGCTGCCACGCCTCGCGGCGCTGCAGCATGGCCAGCACGAGTTTCTTGTACTCGCCGGCCAGGGTCCGCACCTCGTCGGTGACCTCGGGGTCGGTGACCTCGGTGGCCTCGACCCACAGCGCGGCGCCGTGGCCGGGGGTTCCCGCCCCGATCTGCGCGCGCTTCTCACCCTTGACGACGGCTGCCAGACCGCCGCCCGGGATGCGCCCGACCTGCACGATCGAGGCGATCACCCCGTACGTGGGGTAGCGGTCGTCCAGGCGTGGGGCGACCAGCAGTCTTCCGCTCTCACTCGCCCGGGCGGCGTCGACGGTGGCCTGAGCTGCATCGTCGAGCGGGATCGGCACGACCATGCCGGGCAGGACGACGACGTCCGGGACGAAGAGGACCGGCAGTGAATATGTCTGCGACATGAAACCTCCAGAGTTAAGTCTGATCGGCTCAACTGAGATGGCTGGAAGTTTGTTCCCGACTGATTTATGCCAGGGGCGAACGGGGTGAGGTCAACGAGCGAGCGCCGCCCAGTGGTGATGCCACCGAGGGCTCAACACTCCCAGGTGAATCCGTCCGGGTCGCTGAACTGCCCGGCGTCGCCGCCGATCACCAGCCGATGCGACCCGGCCCCCGCAGGGTCGACGCCGGCGTCCTTCGCCGCGGCCTTGCGGCCGTACAGCGCGAGCTTCACCGAGTTCGGGTCGCCCTCGAACTCGACATACTTGCGGCCGTAACTCTTCCCGACCGTGAATCCACGCTCGACGTAGAACTGCTTGGTGGCGGCAACGTCGTCTACGCCGAGGAGTAGGACCAGGTCGTCGGCCCTGCGCGCGGGTGCACCGGTCGGCTTCTTCGACGAGCCGGCGACCTTCCAGATCGTGCCGTCGGGCGCCTGGACCACGCCGCCGTAGCCCCAGAAGGACCTTCTGGCGGGTTTGAGCACGGTGGCGCCGGCGTCGACCGCGGGTTCGAGGAAGGAGTCGACGACCGTCGGGTCGGCAACCACGAGCGAGATCACGAAGCCGCGGAAGCCTTGGCTGGGTGATTCGGCTACTCGGAACCGAAGTCGGTCGCCGAGTCCGAAAGCCTTGTCGTAGAAGACCTCCGCCGCGCTGAGGTCGGGAACTTCGAGGGTGAGTGCGTTGATGTTCGTCATGCTTCGACGCTATGGGGCGTCGAACTGCCTCCGCTTCTCGATTCCTGACCGATCAGCAGGCGGGCCGCTCAGCCGGGAAGGTCGACGAGGCGGGTCGCGAGCACGACGACCTGAGCGACGACCAGTACCGCCAGCGCGACGGCGAACGCCGCCGCCGTGATGACCACTCCCGCGGAAGCCTTCAGCGCATCCCACACCGACTTCAGCGTCATGACCGTTCTCCGAGGCGCGTCGTGGCGAACGAGTGGACGATGGACGGGTGTCGGCGGACCGACATCGAGTCGAGGGGCATGGGCTGACCTCCGTGCGGACAAATATCCCGGACGACAGTGTCCGGGATCACATATGTATCACACATTTACTAGGTACCGCGACTAAATTTCGACTGTCGCCGCCCAAGGATGAGTCAGACAAATCGCCCTCCCGGCCAGTCCTTGACCGCAACGGCCACGAACCACCGGGAACGCAACGCACACGTCACCATTCGAGGAGCCTGCATGTCGGTCCTGTCCCCCACCACCGCCCGCCAGCCGTTGGGGCGCGCGATCGCCCGGATCGCGCTCGGAGCGATCCTGGCGATCGCCGGCATCGGTCATCTGACCGCGCAGCGCGAGGAGTTCCAGGCGCAGGTCCCCGACTGGGTTCCCTTCAGCAAGGACTTCGTGGTGCTGGCGTCGGGTGGGGTGGAGATCGCGCTGGGTGCGGCGCTCATCGCCCTGCCGCGGCACCGCAAGATCGTCTCGTGGATCGTGGCGGCGTTCTTCGTCGCGGTGTTCCCCGGCAACATCCATCAGTACGTCGAGCACATCGACGCCTTCGGTCTCGACTCCGACCAGAAGCGCCTGACGCGTCTGTTCTTCCAACCCGTACTGGTGCTGTGGGCGATCGCGGCTGGAACCGGGAAGCGTTCTGACTAACCGTCTTGTAGCTCGAAGCCGCGGTCACCGCGGTTTCGAGCTATGAGTTGGCTGCGCGTTCACGGGTGCAGGCGTCCTGGCAGGCGGTGTCCACCCCGGACCGGACCTGCGGCCGGAAGCCCGCACCGGAGCTGATCGTCAGCGCGGCGACGAGCCCGCCGACGGCACAGAAGGCCGCGCAGATGTACATCGCTGTCCGGAATCCGTCGCCGAGCGGCTCGCCGGGCCCGGCGTCGATCCCGGCCACCGCGGGCAACACCGCCACGGCCAGCAGCCCGGCGACGCGAGCCACCGCATTGTTCACGCCCGACGCGGTGCCGGCGAGGGCGTCGTCGACCGCTCCCAGCGCGGCCGCGGTCAGCGGCGCGACGGTCACCGTCATGCCGAGCCCGAACAGCAGGACGCCCGGCAGCACCTGGGCCAGGTAGTCCGTGCCCGGTTGCACGCGCGCCATCAACGCGAAGCCGCCGGCGGCGATGAGCGGGCCGACGGTCATCGGCAGCCGCGGCCCGGTGGTCTGGGCGAGCCTTCCCACGAGTGGAGACCCGAACAGCATGATGAACGTACTCGGGAACATCGCCGCGCCCGCTTCGAAGGCCGAGTAGCCCAGACTCTGCTGCAGTTGCAGAGCGAGCAGGAACAGCGCTCCGCCCAGCGCTGCGTACACCAGCAGCGTCGTCAGGTTCGCGCCGGTGAACTGCGACGAGCGGAACAGTCTCAGCGGCAACAACGGTGACCGCACGTGCGTCTCGATGACCGCGAACGCGAGAAGCACCGCCACACCCGCAAGGCCCGCGACGATCGTTCCGGTCGACCACCCGCGCGACGGGCCCTCGATCAGCGCGTAGATGACGCCTGCGAGACCGAGGGTCATCGTCACGGCTCCCGCGACGTCGAGCCGCCTCGGCGCAGACGGATCGCGCGACTCCGGCACATGTCTGATCGCGATGACCAGCGCACCCAACGCCAGAGGCACACTCAGGAAGAACGCCCAGCGCCACGACGCCGCGTCGACGAGCCAGCCGCCGACGAACGGCCCCAGTGCACTGGTCGCACCGGACATCCCGGCCCACAACCCCACCGCCGCACCACGATCCGAGGGCGCGATCTCCGCGTTGATCAGTGCCAGGCTGCCGGGCACGACGGCCGCCGCGGCGACACCCTGGACGAGCCGGGCGACCACCAGCCATTCGACGGTCGGGGCCATTCCGCAGCCGATCGTCGCCACCGCGAACATCGCCAGGCCGCCGGTGAAGATCAGCCGACGGCCATAGCGGTCGCCGGCGACGCCGCCCAGCAGCAGGAGTGAGCTCAGGGTCAGCAGATAGCCGTCGAGCACCCACTGTTGTCCCCGGAGTCCGGTGTCGAGGTCACGTGCGATGGCCGGCAGTGCGACGTTCACGACCGTGCCGTCGAGGAATGCGACGCCGGACCCCAGGACCGCCGCGACGATCAGCCATCGGCCCGCCGTCGACGCAGCCGGTATCCCGCCTGGGACTGCATCCGCCGGACGGTTCGCGGTCATGCTTGCCTTCCCGACGCCTCGGGTCGCTGTCTAACCAGGGTCGGGGCCGGAACGCGTACGCGCAACCACCGCCGGCGCGGGCAGACGTCAGCTCGACGGGCAGACTTCGATCGAGGTCTGGCAGTCGACGTGAGGTCGACCGGTGGCGGCAAGTCATCGCACGTTGGCAGCGACGGCGTCCACCTGCCCGACGAACTGGTGACCGCCGGTCTCGTGGCGGTGCAGCTGCACGTCCGGGAGCAGTGCCGCGTTGAGGTCCAGGTGCCCGATCGGGACCTCCTCGTCGTCGACGCAGTGGTGCAGGGACAGCGCGACGCCGCGCGGCGGTTGTCCGTCGAAGTCGTACTCGTCGACGTCCCATCCGTCCGGCCCCCAGTTCGGCATCGCCAGGAGGACGGCGCGTCTCGGTCCGGCGTACCCCGGCTCGGCCAGCACATGGAGCAGGATCGTCGCGCCGAACGAGTGCGCGACCAGCAGGTCGTCGGCGCCCAACGTCGACAACCGGGTGCGCAGCGGATCCGCCCAGGCCTGCAAGGACATGTCGTCACTGGAGAACTCCGGCATGTCGACCGGCAGGCCGAGGGCGTCCCCGAGACCGTCGGCGATCCGGCGGTCGTCGGTGAAACCACCTGCGCCGTGGATGAACAGCAGTCGTTGTGGGGTCATACGGGTAAGGACCTGCCGCGAGGCGGTTTCTCACCGGCACTCACCCGCCTTGGTCGGCTACTTCGCCAGCTTCTCGGCCAGCCAGTCCACGGTCTGCATGCCGAACAGGTCGGTGCCCCAGCCGTAGAGGTTGGTGAGGAACCGGACCATGCTGGGCTTTTCGCGGCCGGTCAGGCGCGGCTCGGCGTAGAAGGGGTCGCCGGAGACGAGCGGATCGATGACCTCCTGAGGGCTGGCGAGACGACCGTCGCGCAGCGCGCCGACGACGAAGCCGTTCAACACCTCGTCGAGGCCCGGCGTCCGGTTGGGTGCGGCGGTGGCCGGTGCGACCAATCCGATACCCGACAGGACCAGAACCAGCACGGCCACGAGCGGGGCGCGTCGGGAGATGCGCGAGAAGGATGAGATCACTGGTAGGTCACCTTGATCGAGGTCAGGACCGACTGCATCAGCGGCAGCAGATTACGGGTGGGTCGGTGCGTTTCCATCTACTCGAAGTACGGAGCCCTCATGGCTGCGCTCAGTGCCGGCCAGTTGTACTCGACCTGCTTGCGGTACTTCGGCAGAAGCTCGGTGGAGATGTAGACCCAGCGGTCCTCGTAGACCGACCAGTTCCATTCCGGCAGTGGCAGACTCACGATCACCTTACGGCCGTCGGGCGCACGGCCCGGCACCGTCAGCAGACGGATGTCGCGCGGCGGGACCACACCGGCAACCGACGGCGCGGCCGCCACGGTGCTGCCGTAGGTCATCGCCTCGCCGACGTCGCCCTTGTAGTTGCGGGTGGCGTCCCACTGCTTCGCGATGACCTCGCCCTGTTCACGCTGCAGCAGTCGGGCATTGCCGGCCGCGACCGCGGCGGGTTCCTTGGAGGCGATGCCCTCCCAGGCGCGCATGATCTCGTCGTCGAAGAGGCCCGCGGCGTTCATCTCCCGGAGCGCCGGCAGGCCGCCCACGACGTACGCGCGATGCATCGGCATCAGGTCGGAGAAGATGTTCTTCTGCATCACCAGGATCTGGCCCTGGACCTGGCGCAGATCGTCGGCGGTGATCTGTGCGCCCACGCGAGCCAGCGCGCGCAGTCCGCCCGGCAGACTGTTGACCGCTTGCGGTCCCGCGAGTTCGTTGGCGCGGGCCACGATCGCGTGTGCGACGGGCTGCAGCCGGCTGAACTCGAAGATCTCGGTGGCGTCCTTGTAGTCGAGCAGGCCACCGCCGAAGTCGCCGCCGACCAGGCCGCCCATCCCGGCCCACTGCAGTTCGCGATGCGCGAGCTGCAGATCCTCGTAGTAGCGGTAGGACTTCAGCAGATTCTGATGATTGGCGCCGACGCCGTCGCGCGGGTTCCACGATGCGAGGTCGATGCCGGCGCGAGTCGTGGTCTCGACAAGCCAGTACTGGAACAGCAACGCCTCATACGACGACGGGTCGAGTCCGCGATCGCGGGCCTGGTCGACCAACCGCTGCAGAGTGCTGGCATCCGTCGGCAGCGCCGGGTGCACACCGCCCGGCCCCTGCGACGCATCACGATTGACCAGCGGCAGGTTCAGATACCGCGAGAGGGAGTCGGCGGTTGCCGAACCCCCGCCGACCAGCGAACCGAGCGCGACGACAACTGTCACCGCCGCGCAGACCGACACCCGTACGACCTTGTTCACGACGCTCCCGTTCAGGCCCCCGACCATCACGGCCGAATCACATTCGTATAACTGGAGGGAATCTAGTCGTTGATGTAGTCAGACGGCAATTCGACATCGGTAAATCGGGAGGAATCCCCCGAAATACGTTCGGCCGGACCAAGATTCTGGCAGGAAGCTCTCAGAACAGCGCCCTGAGGCGCTCCAGGTCTTCCTCCACCATGCGGGTGTCCTGGTCGAACTCCGCGTCGGACATCGCCAGCTGCCGCAGAGTGAACACCACCTCGGCCCCCTCCGGATGGGGCAGCACGCGAAGCGGATTGTGCACGGTGTCGCCGTTCGGGAGGATCACGTCGTGGTCGACGACCCCGAGAGTGTTCCGCGGAACGAACCGGATCGTCACGGTGCCCATCGGCGACTCGGCCAGGAGGTCGTCGCCGCGTCGGACGACCTCGGAACTCGCGAGTCCGGCCGCCCACTTCGGGAGATTGTCGGGATCGGAGACGAAGTCGTACACCAGGTCGGCGGACGCACCGATCACCGTGCTCACATGACGACTCCGCATGGCGAACAGTATTCCGCGTTTGGTGGCACACATGACGGGGAACCTGGAATGGTCACGACTACGGGGGCCACCCCATGCGAACCGCGACGACGAGCGACTCCACCACCGACGGGATCAGAATGAACCACGACGCGAACCCACGAACGACCCGGCCGACAGGCATGATCACCAGACTGGGCATCGTCGCCGCCTCCCTGATCGCGGCCGTCGCCGGGTCGGTGATCGCCGGGAGCCCGGCGGCCGAGGCCAGGCCGGGCTGCCCCGACGTAGAGGTCGTGTTCGCACGCGGGACCATCGAGCCCGCGCCACCGCTGGGGCTGACCGGTCTGTCGTTCGTCGAGGCCGTTCGGAGCCAGCTGCCGGGCAAGTCGGTGGCCGCCTACGGCGTCCCGTACCCGGCGAGTGACCAGTTCGGCAACCGCCTGAAGTTCGCCCGAACCGTCGCAGACGGGGTTCGTACCACCCAGAACCGCGTGAAGTATTTGTCGGCCAAGTGCCCGGGCACCAAGGTCGTTCTCGGCGGCTACTCCCAGGGCGCCGTCGTCGCGGGGTATGCGGTCCACGCCGGCCTGGACCTGCCGGCGCAGTACGCCGCCTACGACCGTTTCGTCCCGCCGCCGCTGCCGGCGTCCCTCTCGCGCAACGTTGCGGCGATCGTCTTTTTCGGAGCCCCGTCGGATCGCTTCATCACCGACATCGGGGCGCCCCCGGTGCGGGTGTCGACCCCCTACCGCGGCAAGACGGTGCGCTACTGCGTCGCCGGTGACACCATCTGCGACGGCTCGCCGGTCGGCGGCCCGAACGCCCTGCACACGCTCTACTCGGTCAACGGCATGACGCTCGACGCCGCGCGCTTCATCGCCCGACGCGCCTGACTGCCGCTCAGGGAGCGGAGCTCTCCCCCGCGACGACGCCCATCGTCCGGGAGACCAGCTGCGAGATACGCACGTCCCTGTCGTGATTCAGGTGTTCGAGCATCAGCAACCGAGCCTTCTCAGCCGATCCGCCGATGATCGCCGACAGGATCTGCTCGTGTTCGCTGACCGAACTCTCGAAGCTCTCGCGACCGGTCGGGGTGAACCACGGTGCACTGACCTTGATCTGGTCGCGCAGGTCTCGTTCCATGTCGTAGATCGTCTGGTTGTGTGCGGCGCGGAGCACACTGTCGTGGAAGACGTTGAGCGCCTGCCGAATATCGGCGGGTTCGGTGTAGTTCGAACTCAGCGCCAACGCTTCCTTGAGTCGTGCGATGTCGACCGGCGTGTGACGCTCGGCGGCCGCCGCGGCCGCACTCGACTCGAGAATGGCCCGCACCTCGAAGATCTCGAGCATCTCCTCGTCGCCGCGGATACGCAGGACAAAACCCCGCGACGCCGCGACCAGCAGTCCCTTGCGTTCGAGCAGCCCCAACGCCTCCCGAACAGGGGTCCGCGACACCCCGAACTCCTCGCTCAACGCCTGCGGGATCAGTGTCGCTTCGGCCGGGTAGTGGCCGTGCGTCAGCCGCTCGTGCAGCGCTTCGTAGACCGCGTCGCGGGCGCTCTTCATCGGCGGTCACCTTCCGTGGGGTCGTGCGGGGCGGGCAGACGAACCCCTCGATCCTCGCAGACAGACCGGCCGTGACACCGCACGTGTTGCGGTGGGCCCCCCAGCCGGTGACCGTGTCCGGGCGCGACAGGGCTCATCGTGGATGCGGACCCGTCACCAGCGGGAGTTCGGGATGAGCGCGCCACTCACTCATCGATCCGTCGTAGACACGAGGTAGCGGGTATCCGGCCTCGGCAAACGCCAAGGCGGCTCCGGCCGCGTTGATCCCGCCGCCGCAATAGAGGATCACCTCGGAACCGGCGTCGATCCCGGATGCCTGCAGTGCCTTTCGGGTTCGCTCGGTCGAGAACGTGCCGTCGTCGTTCAGCAGGTCGGGGTAGGGCACGCTCACGCTGCCGGGGATGTGGCCGGGACGTGCGCCGCCGGACTCACCGGTGTAGTCGGGGGTGCGGAGCGCACACACGAGCGTCGTGGACGATTGTTCGGCGACGGCCACCGCCCGGACCTCGTCCAGGTCGATGAATGCCCGGCCGGTGAGATCGCGTAGGTGGACCTCGATGCGCGGTTCGGTGGTCTCACCCGATGCATCGCCATCGGCCACCGGGTACCCCTGATCCACCCACTGGGCGAACCCGCCGTCGAGCACCCTGGCCCGGTCGAAGCCGAAGGACCTCAGCACCAGCCACACCCGCGCCGCATACGCACCGCTGAGCTGGTCGTAGACCACGATCTCGTCCGACGGCGTGATGCCCAGTTGCTGTGCAGCCGAGGCCATCTGCGCCACAGTCGGCCGCGTGAAGGGGACCGCCGCCGCAGGATCGGAGAAGACCGCGAAGAGGTCGGCGAACCGCGCTCCCGGGATGTGGGCGGTGCGGAACACCTCACCACCGGGGGCGAACACGGTCTGCCCGTTGTCGTCGACCGAGCGTTCGACACTCGCGTCGAGGACGATCGTCGAATCCAGCCGGCGATGAAGCCATCCGGCGGAGACGAGGGCGCTCTCGGTACCGGTCACGCACCTGCCCCACCAGTTGCGGCGTCGGCGACGCTCCTGGCGCGGTTGCGCCATTCACCGCGTTCGGGGCGCGCGAGACCGAGATTCTCGCGCAGGGTGTCACCCTCGTACTCGGTGCGAAACAGCCCGCGCCGCTGTAGTTCCGGCACCACGAGGGTGGCGAAGTCCTCGAAGGCTGCCGGGACGTGCGTCGCCTGGATCATGAAACCGTCGGCCGCACCGGCGTCGAGCCACTGTTCCATCGTGTCGACGATGTCGGTGGCCGAGCCGATCATGTTGCCCTCGGTGCGGGCGCCGTACCAGCGCCCGATCTCGCGGACGGACAGGTTCTCCCGCTCGGCGAACTCCACGACCTCGCGGTAATGGCCTTCCACACCAACCACTTCGAGCGAAGGCAGCGGACCGTCGAGGTCGTACTTCGTGAGGTCGACGTTGACGTGATAGGCCAGCCGCGACAGGCCCGCCTCGTGGTCGACGAGATCGAAGAACGCCTCGTGCTTGGCCTTCGCATCGCGGTAGTCGGTGCCGACGACGGTGGTCGCGGCGGGCAGGATCTTGAGCTGCTCGGGATCTCGACCGTGGGCTGCCGCGCGCTGCTTCATGTCCTGGTAGAAGGCGACCGCACTGTCGAGCGACTCGTGACTGCAGAACACGACATCGGCCCAGCGAGAGGCGAAGTCACGGCCCGTCGGCGACGCGCCGGCCTGGACGATGACCGGATAGCCCTGCGGCGGGCGCGGGACGCCGAGCGGTCCCTGAACCCGGAAGAACCGACCCTTGTGATCGATGGCCTCCACCTGATCGGGATGACCGAAGCGGCCCGACGCCTTGTCTCGGATCAACGCGTCGTCGGACCAGGAGTCCCACAATCGGGTGGTGACCTCGAGGAACTCCTCTGCTCGCGCGTAGCGCTCCTCACGGTCGGGAAGCTTGTCCTGGTTGAAGTTCTGCGCCTCCGCATCCTGGAAGCTGGTCACGACATTCCACCCGGCGCGACCGCCACTCAGGTGATCGAGGGTGCCCATGCTGCGAGCGAGGTTGTAGGGCTCCTGGTAGCCGGTCGACATCGTCGCGGCCACCCCGAGTTTCGTGGTCACCGAACTCATCAGCGTGATAACCGTCATCGGGTCCAGACGCGGTGTGCCCGAACCGAATCTGACGGCCGGAGCGAAGGAGCCGCCCAGGCTGCGCGGTACGGCGAGCGCATCGGGCACGAACGCCATGTCGAAGCGCGCCGCCTCGAGAACCCGCGCGATGTGCTGGTAGTGCTCGGCGGTGAGGAAACCGTCACCGGCGTCCGGGTGCCGCCAACCGACCGTCCCCTGCGGGCCGGCGTTCATGAACGCGGCCAGATGAATCTTCCTGCTGGGCATCTCATTCGCTCCTTTGCGAGTGATCGGCGATGGGCGGTTCGGCAGACGTCGGAGGCGGTCGGCGTCAGAGGAGGGAGAGTTCGTCGACGAAGGCGATGGCGAAGGACGCGGTGCCGGTCGCACGCTCACCGGCCCGCTCGCCGGCGGTTGCGAACGCCACATGTGCGGCGGCCGCGGCAGTGAACGGATCGACGACCGCGCAGAATGCCGCACTGAGTGCACCCAGACTGCATCCGGTCCCGGTGACCTGCGGCATCTTCGCGTCGCCACCGGGGACGGCGGTCGCGCGACCCGCCGGGTCGCAGAGATAGTCGACCTCACCGGACACCGCGATGACCGCGTCGAGACGCCGGGCGAGCGACGCGAGGATCGCGTCGTACTCGCTCGCACCGGCACCGATCGCCACCGGATCGAGCACCCATGGAGTACCGGCCTTGTGCGCCGTCGCGGCCGCCTCGTCGAGCTCGTCGGGTGTCACCGACGACATCAGGGCCGCACCGTTGATCCAGACGGCGCCGGCACCGGCGGGGAACGCAGCGGCCCACCCGGGCGCTGACCCGATGGCGGGGCCGGCACCCAGCGCGAGGAGCACGTTGGCACTGAGGTTCGCCGCGACGTAGTTGGTGAGGCCGTAGACGAACGGCGCCTTCTCCCGAAGGCGTGCGATGGCTGTCTTCACCTCGGACGACTCGATGGTCGTCGTCTCCATCTCCACCTTCACTCCTTGGTTGATCCAGTCTGGGATGTCCGCTTCACGACGCCAGGTGATCGCACGGCGACAACTGCATTTAGTTGTATACAGTTGGATGCGGAGTTCGCCAGCGAGGTCGTACTTAAATTCACGCCGGGTTGAAACGAGCCACGCGGCCTCACTCCGATCCGCCCCGACCTGGGCGACGATGGATGCCATGCGTGACCTCACACCCGACGACCCGGAGTGCTCCTGTCGGTGTTCGCCGTCCTCCTGCTGGTCTTCATCCCGGGCACGGTCGCCATGCTGTGCGTCGTGATCCTCACCGTCGAGACCGTCGTCTCGCGGACCTCGGACGCCTGGCGAGGCTAGCCGAACCGGGCAGGGGCGAGGAGTGCGACGATCGCCCGCGCGAGACCGCGGCGGGCCAGCACCTGATCCTGAAAACTGCCCAGTTGCTTCTCCGACACCAGACCTCGCATGGCGCCGGGCAGGAACGCCGCGACCTCCCGGACACGTTCCGGGTCGACGTCGAGGTCGGCGAAGGCGCGCTGACAGGATTCGGTCCAGGACGGCCCCCACGAGGCGAACTCTGCGGCGGTCTTGGGGAACAGTCGCCGGAGTTCGTCGGGATCGCGCGGCAAGGCGGCCCGCAGGGTCTCGATCGCGCGGGATTCCGGCGCGGTCAGTCCCTCGTACATGAGCTCGATGATCGCCTCCACCCGTTCGCCCAGTGGCGCTTCGGGTTTCACACTGACAGGTAGGTCGCCACGCTGTTCGGCGGTCCGGTGCAGCACCGCCGCCCAGAGGCCGTCGATGTCGTCGAACTGATACTTGATCACACCCCAGGTGGCGCCGATGTCCTTGGCGATGCGGTTGCCCGACACCGACGCGGGGTCACCCGAGGCCAGCGAACTGATCGCGGCGTCGAGCATCGCGTCGCGGGTGGCCTGGCCGCGACGGTTCACGCGGCGGGCGGCAGCCGCCGGAGTAACCGACGGCCGACCGGCTTCGACGGGTGGCATGGACGCTGATGGTATCCGTTGCGAACCCACCCTCGACCCTGCCGCTCCGCGGAGACCCGGCCGCTCAGCTCGCGGCACCCTCCAACCGGGGAGGTGTCGATGCCGAGTACATGACCCGATGGATCTCCGCGGTGAAGTCGTCTGCCGCCTCGACGTTGGAGGCGTGACCGGTGTCGAGCACGACGAGCTGGTCGAGGTAGCCCCGGATCGAGAGCGTGTGGGCGATGCGCTGGGTCATCGCGTGCGGCAGCAACAGGTCATGGCGTCCACCGATGACCGTGGTGGGCACCGTGATCGCCTCGGCACCCACGGGTCCGAGAGCCAGCCGGGTGAGCCCGACCGCGGCCTTCGCGCGGGCGGCCGGGTCGCAGGAGCGTGTCATCGCGAGGACGAAGGCGGCGTGGTCGACGGTCGCGGACCGGCCGTTGAGGATGCGGGTCCGGACAAGGCTGCGGGCGAACCGGCCGCCGGGCAGCGGGAACGGCACCGAGAGGGCTGCCTGCGGGAGCCATGCCGGCGCCTTCCACAGGTTGTTGAGCAGCGGCAGGACGCGCGTCTCGTCCACGATCCCGCCCCACGTCGTGTTCGCGAGAACCAGCGCGGAGGCGTGTTCCTCGACCCGGTCGCGGTGACGGTACGCCCAGGACTGCACGGTGATGCCGCCCATGCTGTGGCCGACGAACACGGCCTTCGACCCGACCGGCACGGACTGGTCGACCACCGACTGGAGGTCGTCGGCCAGCACGTCGGCGTCGAACGTGCGGCCGCCCCACGTGCTCTCCCCGTGGCCCCGCTGGTCATAGGCGATGACGTGGTAACGCTCGGCGAGGGCGTTGATCTGCGGGTTCCAGTACTCGATGCAGCACGACCAGCCGTGGATCAGGACCAGGACCGGAGCATCGGCCGGACCGTAGTGGTGGACCCGAAGCCGGGCACCGTCGTCGGTGAGGGCCCAGGAGGCGCGTTCGGGCGCACGCGAGTTGTACAGCGCGTTCTCGAACTGCTGATTACGCAGCCGGCGACGGGCCTCAGCCGGTCGTACCAGTCCGGTCAGCGCCAATCGTGCAGCGCCGATCCCTCCACCTGCGTTCATCTCGGCCTCCCGGCGTCATTGCTGTAAGCCACGTCACAGCACCGGTCCAATGATACAAACCGGCGTTCAATGTTCCAACAGTTTCGAAGGGAAATTGTTGGACACCCGAGTAACCGGTCGAGGCACCCCTCAAACCTCCATTTGAACGCGGGTTTGAACCTTTTCACAGAACCCTCTTGTATTCATGCCCGGCGCGTCCTACCGTGACCGCATGGCGCGAACGCCGCTGTCGATGACACCCACCGGATGGTTTCAGGTCGCATGGTCGACCGAGATCGCCGTCGGGACCGTGCACACGATGAAGTACTTCGGTCGCGACATGGTCGCTTGGAGATCCCGGTCCGGCCGGATCTCCGTATTCGACGCCTACTGCGAACATCTCGGCGCCCACCTCGGCCACGGAGGTCACGTGGAGGGCGAGAACCTGGTCTGCCCCTTCCACGGCTGGGAGTGGAACCAGGAGGGACGCAACGTCTGCATCCCCTACGAGAACCACCCCAACAAGGGTCGGCGCATCCGCAGCTACCCCGTGGTCGAACGCAACGAAGCCGTCTGGATCTGGCACGACGTCGACGGGCGGTCACCGCATTTCGACGTCCCGGACATCTTCGCCGACTTCGGCAGCGACAACGGGCAGGCCACCGCCGACGACTACTACCCGCCGGTGCCCGCCGCGACGCTCTTCCGACCGGGCCTGGAGATCCATCCGCAGTACATCATGGAGAACGGCGTCGACTTCGCACATTTCAAGTTCGTCCACAAGACACCGTTCATGCCGGACTTTACCCGGCACGACTTCTCCGGTCCGGTGTCCTACGTCGACTTCACCATCGCCTTCGACGAGGGCGCCACCCTCGAAAACGCCACCAGCGGTGTCGAATCCATCAACGCCGGCCTCGGCTGCTCGGTCACCCGGAGCTGGGGCATGGTCGACAACCGGACGATGCCCGCGGTGACACCGGTCGACGAGCACACCTCGGACGTGCGCTTCACCGTCTGGATCGGCCGCAAGCCCGGCGAGGAGACCGGCGACATCACCCGATACGGAAAGACCATGGCCGACCTGGTCATCGAACAGTTCGCCGCCGACATCGACATCTGGGCGCACCAGCGCTACTCCGATCCACCCGCCCTGTCCCGCAAGGAGTACGCCGGATTCACCGCGCTGCGGCAATGGGCCCGACAGTTCTATCCCGACGGCGGCGCGTCAGCCGACGAGTTCGTCCGTATCCGTCGCTCAGAGCTCGACGCACTTCGCGCGGCAGCGCAATCCTGACCTCCACGCCCGTCCCGAAAGGACCAAACGATGACCACACCCGAACCGATCCGGGTCTTCCAGGTGGCCACCGGCAACCTCGGCACCGAGATGATCGACCGCATCCGCAATCATCCGGACCTGGAACTGGTTGGTCTGCACTGCTATTCACCGGACAAGGTCGGCCGTGATGCCGGCGAGATCGTCGGCATCGGACCGGTCGGTGTGATCGCGACCGGCACCGTCGAGGAGATCATCGCCGCACGACCCGACGTGCTCACCTTCCACGGCGTGTTCCCCGACGAGGACCTCTACGTCCAGGTCCTCGAAGCCGGGATCAACATCGTGACCACCGCCGACTGGATCACCGGTTTCCACCGGGACACCAACCATCCGCACCACTCCGGCCGCAAGGTCAGCGAGATCATCGCCGATGCCTGCACGAAGGGCGGTGCCACCTTCTACGGAACCGGCATGAATCCCGGTCTGGCACAGATCCTCGGCATCGTGCACACCGCCGACGTCGCCGAGATCGAGAACGTCACGGTCACCGAGTCGGTGGACGTCTCCTGCCACCACTCGGTCGACACCTGGAAGGCCGTCGGCTACGGCCTGCCGGTCGACGACCCGTCCATCCCGGACTCGCTCTACAAGTACACCGCCGTCTTCGCCGACTCGGTGTACCTCATGGCCGACGCCTTCGATCTCGAACTCGACGAGGTGGCGTTCTCCTACGAACTGGGTGCGTGCACCAAGGACGTCGACCTCGGTTGGTACCAGCTCCCCGCCGGGTCGCTGGGCGGTAGTTACATCAAGTACCAGGGAATGGTCGACGGTGTGCCGCGCGTCGAATCGCATCTGGAATGGCAGATGACACCGCACACCGACCCGTCGTGGAACATTCAGGCCTGCTACATCACCCAGGTGACCGGCGACCCCAACATCTACTCCAAGCACATGATCTTCCCGCGCAAGGGATTCGACCTCTCCAACCCGGAGAACTTCGCGTCGATCGGCATGACCGTCACGGGCCTGCCCGCACTCAACTCGATCCGATCGGTGGTCGCGGCCCCGCCCGGGATCGTGACCAGTGCCGATCTCCCGCTACGAAGCTTCGCCGGCCGCTTCAAGCGCTGAGCCGGCGCGGTGTCGGTATCGACCTGGGTGAATCCACCCTCGGGTTCCCTCCCTCGAGAAGCCTCTTCGGGAATCCCCTTCAGCCGAGATCGATACTGATGCCGGTGAGCTCGGCGCCGATATCCCACAGCCGTTCGGCGACCGCGCGATCCTTGGCCTTCGGCGACGGCTCGACGAGCATCGGCGGGCCGGCGAGGCCGAAACTCCCTGTCGGACCGTAATACTGGCCGCCCGAGACCTTCGGATCGGTGGCTGCCCGAAGGATCGGCAGGGCCCCTTCGGGCGGATCCATGATGAACCGATCGGTGAGCCACCGCAGCGACGGCGCGTGATACGCCCACTGCAGGAATTTGTTCTGCTCGCGCATCACCCCGGTCCGCGTGCCACCGGGGTGGGCGGCGAGCGAGATCGCCGTGGCCCCAGCCGCTTTCAGCCGGCGATCGAGCTCCAGCGAGAACAGCATCTGAGCGAGCTTGGCTCGTGAGTACGCCCCGGCACTGGTGAACGTGCGGTCCATGGGCAGGTCTGAGAAATCGATGTTGCCCGCGCGGTGGGCGTGACTGCCGACGGTGACGATCCGCGCGGCGTCGGCGGCGAGCAACCGGTCCATCAGCAACCCGGTGAGCGCGTAATGACCGAGATAGTTGGTACCGAAGTCCATCTCGAAACCGTCGGGAGTCAGGTCGCGCTGAGCGCGCATGACGCCGGCGTTGTTCACCAGCACGTCGATGCGGGGATGGCATCGCCGGATCTCCTCGGCGGCTGCGCGGACGGAGTCGAGACTGGCGAGATCGAGGTCGAGGATCTCCACCTCCGCGCCGGGTACCTCGGCGACGATGTCGTCGCGTGCGGCGGCGGCGGTCTCGGCGTTGCGGCACGCCAGCACCACGGTGGCGCCCAGAGTGGCGAGCCCGCGGGCGGCTTCACGGCCGATGCCCCCGTTGGCTCCGGTGACCACGGCGACCCGCCCGGTCTGTGGAGGCGCGTCGGCCAATGTCCAACCCGTCTTCACGCGCTCCCCCTCTGATTCCGGCACAACGGACGCTGTTGTTCGTATCACATCTCATGTGACAGTTCCGGTTCGGGTGTCACACGCGACCGCACCCCGGCCGCGTTCTGGAGAACGCAGTCGGGGTGCGGTGCACCCGGTGGTCGTGCGACGAAAGGGTCAGACCGTCACGGGCGCTGGGGCGGCGCCGCTGAACTGACCGGCCGGCGCGAACCTGGCGAGGACCTGGTCGTACGGCTCTCCCGCCACAGCTGTGATGAAGTTCTCGACATCCTCACGGGTCCGCAGACCGAGGAGCGGATTCGGGTCGGACAGCAGGCCGAGCAGTGCCTGCGCGACGTTCGGATCGACGGCGGCAGCCGGAAACGACAGCTCCAGGTGGGTCGCGAAGTCGGGGTCGCCGAGGAACAGGCGGGTGACCTCGGTGGCCGCGTGACCACGACGCTCCCAATGCTTCTCGAACTCCTCGGCCAGCCAGTCCGCGGTGAACTCACCGTCGTGGGCGCGCGCGGCCTTGACCAGCTCGGCGACCTGGATGAGCGCGTTCTGTGCACCCTGACCGGCGACCGGGTCGAACGAGATCGCGGTGTCGCCGATGGCCGCGACCGCGTGACCGCCGCTGGTGGTCGCGACGGCCCGACGCACGGTCGGGGTGACCGCACCCTTGAGCCACGACACCGGGTCGGACTCGATGACCTCGAGCTGCTCGATGACCGGCGCGTCCTCCGGGAAGAACTCTGCGAAGATGCCGGCGATGGTACGACGGGCACCCACCGCGTCGTGGACGTCGTCGATGCGCGCCGCCCAGGCGCCCCAAGGCTTCGCGAAGACGATGAACGACCAGGTCGCACCCTCGTCCTTGTGCAGGAACGGACCGACGAACAGCTCACCGTTCTCGCTGTCGAGGTTGTACAGCGAGTGACCTCCGCCCGCCTGCGAGCGGTAGGCGAACACGTCCGGTCCGTGGTCGACGCCCGTCAACGTGACCTGCAGCAGTCGACGCTGCGGCTCGCGGTACTTGGTGCGCGACTCGTCGACCGGGAACAGCGTCGACAGTCCGCCCTTGCCGGTGGCGACGAGGGTGAGGTCGGCCGCCCCGGCGATCTCGTCGAGGTTGTCGAGGTCGACGGTGGTGACCTCGAATCGTCCGCCGCGGTCCAGGAACCGGCCGAGGCGGTCGTCGGCACGCAGGCGGAGGTCGACGGCAGCGGAGATGTAACCGTAGTCGGGGTCGTATTCGAGAACGGGGGCGCGATCCTCCCCCGCGCCGCCGTACAGGCGGACGCTCATGCCGGTGGTCTTGCCGACCTCGTAGAGATCCTCGATGATCTCGGCATCCCAATCCTGGGACTTGCCGAAGAGCACGCCGACGCCGGTCGGCGGCACCTTGTTGCGCAGCGAGTCACGGTCGCGGTCGCTGTAGATCGTGACGTCGAAGCCGGCGTCGAGAAATCCGAGACCGGCAGTGGTCCCGGCGAGTCCGGCCCCGATGATCGCGACGGATCGTCGTGTGGTCATGTGTGTCTCCTGAGATCGGTTGCATGCACTGCGTGTGATGACTGGGAGACAGGGTGCCGGGGCGATCGTCGTCGCTGAAGGTTTAGACGCAGCACGAACAAATGGGTGGTCGCCGGGCGGACCTCGATACGCGGCGGCCTCGCTACGCTCGGTCGGCGCTACTCGGCCACCGGAAGGCGGTGCACCCGGTAGCGCTCGTATGCGACGACACCGAACAGTCGGGTCTCCACCAGATCGAGGTCGACGCGATCGGTGACCGGTGGCAGGAACGGGGCGCCGCCACCGACGACGACCGGATACCGGAAGATTCGCAGCTCGTCGACCAGCCCGAGTTCGAAGGCCTGCGACGCGAGGTCCGCACCCCCGATCTCGACGTCCCTGTCCGTCGCGGCGACGACCTCCGCGACCTCGTCGGCGACAGCCGCGCGGGCGAGCCTGGCGTTGCCCTCGACCGCGTCGAGGGTGCGACTGAAGACGACCTTGGGCAGCGCGGTCCAGATGTCGGCGAAGACGGCTCCTGCTTCGGTGTCGCGCATGGCCGGGTCGGTCTCCCAGACCCGCATCGTCTCGTACAACCGGCGGCCCAGGATCGTGCCACCGAGGCTGCCGACGCGGTCGGTGTGGAACGCGAAGAGTTCGTCGCTGTGTCCCGGCCAGTCGAAGTCGTCGTCGCGATCGTGGATGAAACCGTCCACCGAGACACCCATCGTGTAGATCAGCATGCAACTCCTCACAGTCGGTTTCGAGGGGATTGTCCGAGGCTACGGCTGTTTTCCGAGGTAGGCCCGACAAAGCGAACCTTCGAACCTCCTGTGGGTCCGCCGACACCCGCCGCGGCGGCGGCGTGGCCCCGTCCTGGACAAGTACCATCGCCCTCTGTGCGCACGCCCGTTCCCGAAGTGACCCCGGTCGTCGCGACGCCCAACGAGGACGCCGCGACCGGTAACACCTCGGGCTATCGGCTCGACCTCGACGGCCTGCGCGGTATCGCGATCGCGCTCGTCGCCGTCTTCCACGTCTGGTTCGGCCGGGTCTCCGGTGGCGTCGACGTCTTCCTGACGCTCTCGGGCTACTTCTTCGTCGCCTCGCTACTCAAGCACGTGCTCGCCACCCAGCCCGCCTCCGCGTCGTGGGGCCGGGCGATCAACCCGTGGCCGCGGTTCTGGCGCCTGGTCCGACGACTGCTCCCCGCGCTGCTCCTGGTGCTGGCGTTCACCGCCGCGCTGATCGCCCTCGTGATGCCGACGACCCGGTGGGGTCCGCTCGGTGCCGAGCTGCAGGCCAGCGCGCTGTACTACCAGAACTGGCATCTCGCGTTCGAGTCGCAGGACTATGCGGCCGCCGACTCCGCGAACAGCCCGATGCAGCACCTGTGGTCGATGTCGATGCAGGGCCAGTTCTTCGTGCTGACGCTGCTGTGCGCGCTCGCTCTCGGTGGCTTGCTGCGCGCGCTGTCACTCAAGGTCGAGTTCTTCCGACGCCCGCGGGTCGTGCGCGGCATCGTGGGGTTCGCGCTCCTCGGCGTCGCGCTCGTCTCCTTCGCCTGGGCGAACTACCGCCACGGCATCAACCAGCCGTTCACCTACTACGACACCGTCGCCCGACTGTGGGAGCCGCTCGCCGGTGGCCTGCTCGCGGTGTGGATGCCGAAGCTCGCGCTGTCCGCGCGCCTGCGCAACCTGCTGAGCCTCGTCGCCCTCGGCCTGATCATCACCTGCGGCTGGTGGATCGCCGGTGTCCAGGAGTACCCCGCGGCGTGGGCGCTCGTGCCCGTCGGCGCGACGCTCATCCTGATCTGGGCGGGCTCCCCGGCCACCGCCCGACCGGCCGAGGGACAGGCCCGGGTGAGTCGCGGTCTCGCCCATCCGCAACTCGTGTGGCTCGGTTCCATCGCCTACGCGCTCTACCTGTGGCACTGGCCGCTGCTGATCTTCTACATGGCGTGGCGCTATCAGGACGAGGTGTCCTGGCTCGAGGGCACCGGAATCCTGGGCGTCTCGGTCCTGATCGCGTGGCTCACCACCAAGTACGTGGAGGCCCCGCTACGGTCTGGATCGCTCAGGCGTAAGAAGACCGTCGCAAGAACGACCGACGGCGACGCCGCGCCGGACACGACGATCAAGCCCACGCAGACGGACAAGCCCGGCTTCCAGAACTCGCGAGGCTACCGCGGCGCCCTTCTCGCGATCCTGCTGGTCATCAGCGTGGCCGCCGGCAGCGCCGCGGTGACCTGGCAGCGCGACGCCGCCAACGCGACCCTCGACACCGAGAACCTCGACCCCCGCCTCTACCCCGGCGGACGGGCCTTCCTCAACGGTGCGCCGGTCCCGAAGGTGACCGCCCAGCCGAGTCCCGACGTCGTCGGCATGGACTGGCCGATCACCTCCTACGACTCGATCATCAGCGGCTGGAAGGACCCGTCGATCAAGGTCGGGTACTACGGCGACGTCGACGCCACCCGCACCATCGCCCTGGTCGGCGGCTCGCATGCCGAGCAGTGGATCACCGCGCTGAACGACATCGGCAAGCGGCACAACTTCCGCGTGACGACCTATCTGAAGGTGGGCTGCGCGCTCACCACCGAGCATGTCTTCACCTGGTTCGGGCAGAAGTACTACCAGTGCAACGACTGGTCGAATCGTGTGATGGAACGCCTGGCCGTGGACAAGCCGGACTACGTGTTCACCACATCCACGCGTCCTCCGCAGGGGTCCGAGAAGGGCGACAACGTGCCCAAGGACTACAAGGAGATCTTCGCCCGGTTCCGCGACCGCGGGCAGAAGGTGATCGGCATCCGCGACAACCCGTGGTCGACCGGCAAGCTGAAGCCGCCGGAGTGCCTCGCCAGCGGCCGCAAGCCCGAGGTGTGCGGGGTCTCGCGCGCACAGGCCATGGCGCCCACCGACCCGGCCGCCGCGCTCGCCGACGAGTTCCCGAACATGACCTTCCTGGACTACACCGACGCCATGTGCGACGACACCTACTGCCCGGCGGTGGTCGGCAACATCCTGATGTGGCACGACTACCACCATCTGTCTGCCACGTTCGTGCGCAGCCTCATCCCGGCAATCGAGGCGGACCTGCAGAAGGCCACCGGCTGGTGGTGAGACCCGGGACGAGGGTCGGTGTCAGCAGGCCGGGCAGAAGTGCGCCGGACGGCGCTGCCGGAACGCGATCTGATCCCCCGGCGAACCGGCCCACTCCGGTTCCGCCCGCACGAACAGTTCGACGCCGTCGTCGTGTCGGGCCGGATCGGCAGCCGTCAGCGACACCCTGACCTCGATGTGCTCCCCGCACGGCCTGACCGAGAGAACTGTCGCACGACCGAGCTCCGACCCGTCCGGGGACGTCGCGACGTCGAGGTCGCCGGGACGGAGCATGACCGTCCCCGGACCCCGAGCCGGCCTCCGCAATCGCAACAGTCCGGCCGAACACCGGACGACATCCCCGTCCGCGTCGCCGGGAAGCTCCGAGACCTCGCCGAACATCCGCGCGACCTCGGCGTCCGCCGGCGCCAGATACACCTCTTCGGGCGACCCGACCTGACGCACCTGTCCGGCCATCAACACGACGATCTCGTCGGCCATCGCCATGGCCTCCTCACGGTCGTGCGTCACGAGCAGACCACTCGAGCCCTCGGCCAGGATCGTGTCACGCACATGGTCGCGCAGGCGGGTGCGCAACTGGGCGTCGAGTGCGGAGAACGGCTCGTCGAGGCCGATCACCGCGGGCCGCGGGGCCAACGCCCGGGCCAGCGCCACCCGTTGCCGCTGACCGCCGGACAATGCGCTGGGGTGGCGACCGCGAAACTCGCTGAGCCCCACGACTTCCAGCAACTCGGTGGTGCGCGCCGCGCGTCCGGGGGTCCGACGCCACCACGGGCCCAGACCGAACCTCACGTTCCCGGCGACACTCAGATTGCCGAACAGGGCGCCCTCCTGCGGGACCAGCCCGAAACTCCGGCGCTCGGTGGGGATGTCGACGTCACGACCTCCGTCACCGCGTACCGACGCGACCTCGATGCCGCCGATCTCGATTCGTCCGGACCGAAGCGGTTCCAGGCCCGCGATCGTGCGCAGCAGCGTCGTCTTCCCGCACCCGGAGGGTCCGATGACCGCGGTGATCGACCCGGCGGGCACCCGCAGGGAGACCCCGTCGAGGATGGTCGCATCACCGAGGACGACCGAGATGTTCTCGACCCGCACAGCGTCATTCATCGGTCAACGCCCTTTCCGAACAGCGTGGACAGAGCCGCGGTCGGTATCGACGCGACGATGATCAGGACAAGGCCGAGGACAGCCGCCCGCCCGTGGTTCAGGTCGTTGCTGAGACTCCACATGTCGGTGGCCAGCGTCCGGGTGCCGATCGGTGCCAGCATGAGGGTGGCCGGGAGTTCCTTGGCCACCGACAGGAACGCCAGCGCGGACCCGGCCAGCACCGCCGGCATCAGCAGCGGCAACTGCACGCGGACGGCAGTGGCCAGCGGTCCGGCGCCCAGGGTTCGCGACACATCGGCCACGTGCAGCGGGATGGCGTCGACACCGGATCGGACGGGACCGAGGCACACCGGCAGGAACAAGACCACGTACGTCGCGATCAGCATTCCCGCGGTGAGGTAGTAGGACGGCAGGACCCTCGTCCCCAGGAACACCATCGACAGCGCGACCGTCACACCCGGCAGTGTGTAACCGAGGTAGGACACGAGCTCCACGGAGTCCCCGGTGCGAGTACGCGGACGGGATATGAAGAACGCCAGCGGAAGTGCCAGGATCGCGATCACGACGGCCGCCTGTGCCGACAGTTCCAGCGTGGTGCGGGTGTACGGGGCGACCCACACGAGCAGCTCACCGAAGTCGTCGAAGCCGAGTCTGCGGGATTCACGGATCTCGGTCAGCAGGCCGATGATCGGGACGCAGACGCCGACCGAAACGGTCAGCGTCACGAGGGTCCAGGCGACGGGCCGGTCACGGGCGTCGCGACTCCGGGGCGGGGTGGCACCGGAATCGACATCACGACGTACGCGTCGTTCGGCCAGCGCGAGGACGACGGCGATCGTGGCGAGCACGAGCCCGTACAACGCGGCGACCGATCGGTCCAGAGTCCCGTTGTAGGCGTTGTAGATACCGACCGTGAACGGCTCGAACCTCACGATCGCGGGGCCGCCGAAGTCGCTGATCGAGTACAGCGCGACAAGCAGTCCGCCGGCGAGGACCGCAGTACGAATTCTCGGCAGGGTCACCCGCAGGAACGCGGTCGGCGCGCTGCATCCAAGAGTGCGAGCGGCCTCTTCCTCTCTCCCCCCGGTCCCCGCGAGAGCTGCCATCGCCGGCAGCATGACCAGCGGGTAACAGGCCAGGGTCAGCACGAGCACCGCGGCCCACAGACCTTCGAATCCGGGGAACAACCGTGTCCACACGAAGCCGGAGACATACGACGGAATCGCGAGTGGTGCGGTGAGCAGGGCGACCACGACCGCGCGTCCACGACGGACGCCGCGGGTCACGCACCACGCCGCGCCCACACCGATCACGATCGAGGCGGACGTCACCAGGACGGCGAGTTGCGCTGTCCGCCAGAGCAATTGGCCGGTTCTCGGCCGGAAGAGGTAGGCGAGGGCGTCGTCCGCCCCGATCTCCATCACCCGGACGACCAGGTACACCACCGGAGTGACGAGCAACAGGGCGATGATGACGCTGACGAATCCCAACAGCAGTCGTCCCGACCGGATGGTCCGGCCGGGACGACGAAACACCGCGCGTTTCAGACGATCAGACAGCGCCGACCTCGTTGAGCAGTTTGTCGGTACCGGCCACATCGGCGAGTTGGTCGAGCGTGATCTTCGGCGGCGACAGCTGGTTCAGCGTCGGCAGCCCGTCGACCGGGAGCGGTTCGTTGCCGATCACCGGATACTCCCCGACCTCGGTGGCGAAGTAGGTCTGGGTTTCGGGTGTGAGGAACTGCCGGACGAAGTCGAAGGCCGCTTCCTTGTCCCCGGCGGTCTTCAGGACACCGATGGCACCCACGTTGACCAGCGCACCCGGATCTCCGTCCGAGAAGAAGTGCAACCGGCCGGGGACGTTCTCGATGCCCTTCTCCTGTACTTCCTGGACCCAGTAGTAGTGGTTGGTCAGACCTGCGGCGAGCTGCCCGTTGTTGACCGACTCCACGATCTGCCCGTTTCCTTCGAACGCCTGGGGGTCGTTCGCCAGGAACGCGGTGAGCCATTCCCGGGCCCCGTCCTCGCCCCGGGTCAACCTCAGCGCGGTCACGAAGGACTTGAAAGACGCATTGGTGGGCGCGTATCCGACCTTGCCACGGAACTCGGGTGCGAGCAGGCCGTCGATACCGGTGGGCAGTTCGTTCTGGGGCAGCTGTCGCGGGTCGTAGATCAGGACTCGCGAGCGCGCCGATGTCGACACCCAGGCACCGGTTTCCGAGCGGTAGGCCTCGGGGACACTCTCGGCGATATCCGCTGGTAGCGGTTCGAGCAGCGAGGCGTCGGCCAGTGCGCCCAGCTCACCGGCGTCCTGAGCGAAGAAGAGGTCCGCGGGTGAGCGTTCGCCCTCCTCGAGGATCTGCGCAGCCTTCTTGTCGTAGGCCGCCGTCACCGGAATGGTTCCGTTGATGCGCTCGACGAGGGGTCCGACCAGCGATTCCGAGCGGCCCGAGTACAGAACGAGAGTCTCGTCGTCTCCCGCCGAGTCTCCCCCCGAGCAGGCCGCGAGGACGCTCGTGGCGATGAGCGCGGCCCCGGCCGTCGCGATCGCTCGTCGGATCAGGCCGGTGGTCCTCATGCGCTCTCACTTTCCTCCGGCCGCTCCCCGTCGAAGCGACCGCCCTCTGGACTTGGCTAGCCTAACCGAACTAGGACCCCGCATAGAACAGGACTCGACGGTTCCGCACGCGGCGCACGCACCCAGAGACCTCAGCCGGCGCGGCTCAGCACCGCCTTCGGGCCCGCGAACACCGTCTCACGAATGTGGTTGCGCACCAATGTCCATGACGGACAGTCACATTCGGCTTCGACGCCGCGGGCGTCGACCCCCTCGCCACGGCACAGCGCGATGGCGCGCCGGAGATGGAAGTCCTGGGTCACGACGACCAGTCGGTCGACGCCGAACACCCCCCGCGCCCGGCGACAGCTGGTCGCGGTGTCGAGTCCCTGCGGGTCGTCGACCATGACCTGCGCCGGGACCCCCGCGGCTTCGAGGTAGCTCCGCATCACCGCCGGTTCGTCGCCCGCTGCGGGAGAACCGTTGCCGGAATTGATGATTCGTACGACTCGCCCATCCCGGTACAGCTCGGCCGCAACGTCCAGCCGGCCGCGGACGTAGTCACCGGGAACGCCGTCCTCCACCAGTGAACCGAGCACCAGTAGCGTCGACCCGTCCGGCACCTGCTCGGCGTCGAGGACCCGGTCACCGGCCACGACGTACATCCAGGTAGCCGCCACGGTGACCCATAGTTCGACGACCACCAGCACCGCAAGCACCACCGGCGCGACGAGACGTGCTGCTGACCTCACCTGTACAACCTAGGTGTAGGAATACATCTCACCCAAGATGACAATTCGCTGCCGCTCCCTGACCCCCGGGCCGATACTGAGACCATCTGCCGCGCTCAGCCCCGACGCGTATCCGACAACCGTGGAAGAGAGTGTGCATGCAGTACATGCCGGTGACCTCGTCGATGTTCCTCCTCGCCGAGACACGTGAGCAGCCGATGCACGTCGGCGGGCTTCAACTGTTCGTGCCGCGCGAGGGCCAGTCGGCGACCGAACTCGTCGAAGAGGTCATCGAGGCGTTCTCCTCGTGCGCCGAGGTCCATCCGCTGTTCCGCAAGCGCCCAGCCCCGCCGGTCACCATGCTGGGCAACTTCGCCTGGGCCTACGACGCCGAGATCGACTACGACTATCACGTCCGGCGCACGGTTCTCCCCAGGCCGGGGCGCATCCGGGAACTGTTGCGATACGTCTCACTCAGTCACGGCGCGCTTCTCGACCGTTACCGCCCGATGTGGGAGCTGCACATCATCGAGGGGCTCGAGGACGGCCGGGTCGCGATCTACACCAAAATCCATCACTCGATCGTGGACGGCGTGTCAGCACTTCGCCTCCTGCAGCGCATGCTCTCGCCTGACCCTGACGACAGATCCGGATCCGCGCCGTGGGATCCGGCCCTCGTCGGCCAGAAGCGTCCCCGACCGGCTACGTCGTTGCGCGAACGGCTGTCCGGGCTCGCAGATACCGGGCTACAGATCGCCGGCCTCGGCCCGGCGGCCGTCAAGGTGGCACTCGCCGGCGTGCGGGAACCGGACTTCGTGCCGCCGGTGTCCCGCGCGCCGCGAACCATACTCGACGTGGCGATCGGCAGTGCGCGGCGGTTCGCCGCCCAGCAATGGGAACTCGGTCGGCTGCGCGCGGTCGCCGACGCCCTGGACATCACACTCAACGACGTCGTCGTGGGGATGTGTTCGGGCGCACTTCGGTCATACCTCGTCGATCAGGACGCTCTGCCCGACTCCCCGCTGGTCGCCGCGGTGCCGGTGTCGATGCACACCGACGAGGAGAAAGACGGAAACGCCGTCACCGCGATCATGGTCGACCTGGCCACCGACCAGCCCGACCCCGAACGCCGGCTGAACTCGGTCGTCGCATCCGCCCGCCAGGCCAAGAACGTCGTCCGCGGCCTGAGACCCTTGCAGGCGCTCGCGCTCGGCGCGGCCAATTTCGCGCCGCTCGCCTTCGCGACCATCCCCGGCTTCGTCCAGTACGTGCCGCCACAGTTCAACATCATCATCAGCAACGTGCCGGGACCGTCGGAGCACCTGTACTGGAATGGCGCTCGACTCGACGGCCTCTACCCGGTCTCCATCGCGATGGAGGGCCTGGCGTTGAACATCACCGTGACCAGCACCGCCGAACACATCAACTTCGGGCTGATCGGCGCTCGCGCGCAGGTCCCGAGCCTGCAGCGACTGCTGACACACCTGGACACCGCTCTCGAAGAGCTCGAGAAAGTGGCCCACGTCCGCTGACCCCGGAGCAGCCCGAGAAGCGAATTGGGATCCTCCCCACCCTGACTCGACAGTAAGTTACTGGCGAGTATCATTCGGTGTGAGTTTAGACCAGCAAGAATTAGGCCAACCTTGGCAGCGCGCCACCGGCGCGAAGAATTACGGTTACCTGTAGTACACCGCTCCGCGGGGACAGCCCTGCGCACTCTGTGCGCTTCCTCCGGCGGCGGGACGACCTAGACGAAAGGCCGGTACGCGCCCGTGACAGCCACGACGATTGCCATCGGCACCACAGCAGCGGTGATCAGCCTCTTCTGTTGGTACCTGTTCCTCGGCGGAGTGGTGCGGATGTTCCGCACCATCAAACTCGGCCAGAAGGTCGACGGGTCCCGATTCTGGCCGGTGATCCCGCGACTGGTGACGATGATCAAGGAGTTCATCGCCCACACCCGCATGGTGAAGTTCCGGACGGTGGGCTGGGCCCACTGGCTGGTCATGATCGGCTTCATGGGCGGCGCCCTGCTGTGGTTCGAGGCCTATGGCCAGTCGATCAACCCGGAGTTCCACTGGCCGGTCTTCGGTGACACCTTCGCGTGGCGCCTGTGGGACGAGATCCTGGGCATCGGCACGGTGGTCGGCATCATGGTGCTGATCGTCATCCGCCAGCTCAACCACCCGCGCGTCCCCGAGCGCATCTCGCGGTTCTCCGGATCCCGCTTCGGCGCGGCCTACTTCGTCGAGGCCGTCGTCCTGCTCGAGGGTCTGGGCATGATCCTGGTGAAGGCGTCGAAGATCGCGACCTACGGTCACGCCAACGCCTACTCGGACTTCTTCACCATGAACGTGGCGAAGATCCTGCCCGCGTCGCCGACGCTGGTGTCGATCTTCGCGGTCATCAAGCTGATGAGCGGCATGGTCTGGCTGGCCGTCGTCGGCCTGAACACCGACTGGGGCGTTGCGTGGCACCGTTTCTCGGCGTTCTTCAACATCTACTTCAAGCGTGAGGCCGACGGCGGCGTCGCCCTCGGTGCGGCCAAGCCGATGATGAGCCAGGGCAAGGTCCTCGACATGGAGACCGCCGATCCGGACGTCGACGCGTTCGGTGCGGGCAAGATCGAGGACTTCTCCTGGAAGGGCTGGCTCGACTTCAGCACCTGTACCGAGTGTGGCCGCTGCCAGTCGCAGTGCCCGGCCTGGAACACCGGTAAGCCGCTGTCGCCGAAGCTGCTCATCATGTCGCTGCGCGACCACGGCAACGCCAAGGCCCCGTACCTGCTGGCCGGTGGTCGCAAGGACATGGGCGGCGACGAGGTCGGCCTGGTCGACGCCGACGGCAACGTCGACGAGGCCAAGCTCAACGCGATCCCCGAGGCCGCTCGCGCCGAGGCTTCCCGCAAGCTGGTCGGCGAGTCCAAGGGCAAGATCGGCGGCGGCGAGGGCATCGAGTCGGCCGAGGGTGAATTCGATCCCGAGGCGTTGGGTGCGGTCATCGACACCGAGACCCTGTGGAGCTGCACCACCTGTGGCGCCTGCGTCGAGCAGTGCCCGGTCGACATCGAGCACGTCGACCACATCCTCGACATGCGCCGCTACCAGGTCCTGATCGAGTCGGACTTCCCGACCGAACTGGCCGGCATGTTCAAGAACCTCGAGAACAAGGGCAACCCGTGGGGCCAGAACGCCTCCGCGCGTACCGCCTGGATCGACGAGATGGACATCGACATCCCGGTCTTCGGCAAGGACGTCGAGTCGTTCGAGGGCTTCGAGTACCTGTTCTGGGTCGGCTGCGCCGGCGCCTACGAAGACCGCGCGAAGAAGACCACCAAGGCCGTCGCCGAGCTCCTCGACATGGCCGCGGTCAACTTCATGGTCCTCGGCGAGGGCGAGACCTGTACCGGTGACTCCGCACGACGCGCCGGCAACGAGTTCCTGTTCCAGATGCTCGCGCAGCAGAACATCGAGATGCTGGGCGAGGTCTTCTCGACCGCACCCGAGCAGCGCAAGAAGGTCGTCGTCACCTGTGCGCACTGCTTCAACGCACTGGGCAACGAGTACCCGCAGCTGGGCGCCAAGTACGAGGTCGTCCACCACACGCAGCTACTCAACCGCCTGGTCCGCGAGAAGCGCCTCGTGCCGGTCGCCCCGCTCGGCGAGGGCGTCACCTACCACGACCCGTGCTATCTGGGCCGCCACAACAAGGTCTACGACGCCCCGCGTGAGCTGATGGGTGCGGCCGGATCGACTCTCACCGAGATGCCGCGTCACGGCGAACGGTCCATGTGCTGTGGTGCCGGCGGCGCCCGCATGTGGATGGAAGAGCAGATCGGCAAGCGCATCAACCTCGACCGGGTCGACGAGGCGCTCGACACCCTCGGCGACACCACCGGCGAGGTCAAGAAGGTGGCGACGGGCTGCCCGTTCTGCCGCGTGATGCTCACCGACGGTGTGACCGCCCGGACCAGTGGCACCGAGTCCGAGGGCAAGGTCGAGGTCGTCGACGTCGCACAGCTGCTACTCGACTCGGTCAAGCGCGGCAAGACCGAGGTCAAGCTCGGCGGCCGTTACCTCGGCCCGCGCCCGAGCGCTCCCGAGCCGGAGGCCGAGCCCGAACCCGAAAAGGTCCCGGCCGCAGCGGCCGCGACCGCGACCGCAACCACCGAGGCTGCTCCGAAGCCGAAGGTCGGCCTGGGCATGAAGGGTGGCAAGAAGCCCGGCGCCGCAGCCAAAACCGAGGCACCGGCGGAAGCTCCGGCCGAGAAGAAGCCCGCTTCCAAGGGCTTCGGCATGAAGGGCGGCAAGAAGCCGGGTGCTGCGGCTGCAGCACCGGCCGCCGCGTCGGCACCCGCCGAGGCTCCTGCTGAGGCACCGGCCGAGACGAAGCCCGCCTCGAAGGGCTTCGGCATGAAGGGCGGCGCGAAGCGTCCGGGTGCGGCGAGCAAGCCTGCCGCTTCGGCAGCTCCTGCTCCCGCCGAGGCCGAGTCGTCGGAGGCCGTGAAGGCCGAGGCACCGGCAGCAGAGAAGACCGCGGAGGCGAAGCCGGCCAAGGCCAAGGGCTTCGGCATGGCCGCGGGCAAGCGTCCCGGCCAGAAGGCGTCCACCCCGAACGCGGCAGCAGCCGACGCCGGTGTGACCGCTCCCGCCGAGAACAAGGTCGACGAGGCCGAGTCGGCACCCGATGCCGCCCCGACCGTCGACACCGAGTCGGCCACCGCCACCGCCACAGCGGCGACGGAAGAAGTGCCGGGCAAGGCCAAGGGCTTCGGCATGGCTGCGGGCAAGAAGCGTCCGGGCGGAATCGGCAAGGCCGCTCCCAAGCCGTCCGCGGCTGCGGACGCTCCGGTGGCGGCCCCCGCCGCTGAGGCCCCTGCGACCGAGGCACCGGCTGCCGAGGCCGAGCCGGCGGCGGAGGCACCCCAGGGTGGTTCGGCTGCGGCGCTGACCGAGGAGAAGCCGGCCAAGGCCAAGGGCTTCGGCATGGCCGCGGGCAAGAAGCGCCCCGGTGGGGCGAGCAAGGCCGCGCCGAAAGCGGCGGCACCCGCCGCAGCACCGGCAGAGGCCGCTCCCGCTCCCGAGGCGACTCCGGAACCCGAGGAGCCCGCCGAGGCACCCGAAGTCGAGGAGACCCCGGCAGCCGAGGCGCCGGCCGAGGCGAACGGGACCGAGGTCCCGGCCCCGTCGGACAACGGCTCGGGCGACGCCCGGACCATCGCCGAGACCGGGGCGTCGAAGGCCAAGGGCTTCGGCATCGCGGCCGGCAAGAAGCGGCCCGGCCACAAGTAGTCACAGCAGTACCGAAACGGGCTCCGACCACCACGGTCGGGGCCCGTTTTTCGTGCTCTGGACCACGGTCGGACAGCACTGGCGGAAACCCATTTGCATCCGGCTGCGACAATTGAACTCGTGAGTAGGCCCCATGTGTCGCATCTGAACCAGAACCTCAAGCCGCTCGAGCAGTCGCTCAAGCTGCAGAACGTGTGTTACGAGATCCGCGGACCCGTACACGCGCACGCGCAGCGGCTCGAGGCGGAGGGCCACCGCATCCTCAAGCTGAACATCGGCAACCCGGCTCTGTTCGGATTCGAGGCACCCGACGTGATCATGCGCGACATGATCCACGCGCTCCCGTACTCGCAGGGATACTCCGAGTCCGCCGGTGTGCTGTCCGCTCGTCGTTCGGTGGTCACGCGGTACGAGCTGATCCCCGACTTCCCCTTCTTCGACGTCGACGACGTCATCCTGGGCAACGGTGTCTCCGAGCTCATCACGATGACGATGCAGGCGCTGCTGAACGACGGCGACGAGGTCCTGATCCCGGCACCGGACTACCCGCTCTGGACGGCGATGACGTCGCTGTCCGGGGGCACCCCCGTCCACTACCGCTGCGACGAGGCGAACGGCTGGAACCCCGACATCGCCGACATCGCGTCGAAGATCACCGACCGCACCAAGGCGATCGTCATCATCAACCCCAACAACCCGACGGGCGCGGTCTACTCACGCGAAGTCCTGCAGCAGCTCGTCGAACTGGCTCGTCAGCACTCGCTGCTGATCCTGGCCGACGAGATCTACGACAAGATCATCTACGACGAGGCCGAGCACGTGAACGTCGCGTCGCTGGCTCCCGATCTGCTGTGCCTGACCTTCAACGGCCTGTCGAAGGCGTACCGGGTGTGCGGGTACCGCGCCGGCTGGGTCGTGATGACCGGCCCGAAGGAACACGCCAAGGGATTCATCGAGGGCATGGGCATCCTCGCCTCCACTCGACTGTGCGCGAATGTGCCTGGGCAGCACGCCATTCAGGTGGCGCTCGGCGGCTATCAGTCCATCGATGCGCTCGTCTCCCCCGGCGGCCGGCTCTACGAGCAGCGCAACGTCACCTGGGAGAAGCTCAACGAGATCCCCGGCGTCAGCTGCGTGAAGCCCAAGGGCGCCCTGTACGCCTTCCCGCGCCTCGATCCCGAGGTGCACGAGATCCACGACGACGAGCTGTTCGTCCAGGACCTCCTGCTGCAGGAGAAGATCCTCGTCGTGCAGGGCAGCGGGTTCAACCTCGATGACACCAACCATTTCCGCATCGTCACGCTGCCGTGGTCACGCGACCTGAAAGAGGCCGTCGAGCGGATCGGCAACTTCCTTTCCTCGTACCGCCAGTAGGCGGCAGCTCCCACGCGGCGGCAGGCCCGGGTCTCAGTGGACCCGGGCCTTTTCGCGTCCCGGTCTGGTTTCGGTCCGCGTAACCGGGGAATCCGCACTGAGACGGGTTCGCGCAAGGGTCTAGACATTTATGTAACCGTTGGTAACGTGTAACTCCAATCGGGGTCTACAGCGAGGTGACACGGATGTCCGAACAGGCAGTGCAGGTGCGGCCCGACTGGCGGCGGGGGACGGTGTCCGGCGACGTCACGCTGGCGACCTTCGAGCTCGGCGACCCGGGGAATCCGACGGTCCTGCTGGTTCACGGCTGGCCCGACACTCACCACCTCTGGACGCACATCGCGCCCCGGCTCGCCGAGAAGTACCACGTGGTGGCCTACGACTGCCGCGGCTTCGGCGAGAGCGATCGCCCGCGCAAGGTCGGGGCGTACCGGCTGGCCGAGCTCGCCGACGACCTCTTCGCCGTCGCCGAAGCCGTCAGCCCCGACGCTCCCGTCCACGTCGTCGGTCACGACTGGGGTTCGGTCCAGGCGTGGGAGGCCGTGAGCCGGCCGCGGGCGCACACCCGCATCGCATCCTTCGTCTCGGTCTCCGGGCCGAATCTCGATCACCTCGGCCACTTCCTCCGCAACGGGCTGACCCGTCCGACGCCCCACCGCGTGCGAACCATTGCGACGCAATCGCTCTCGTCGGCCTACACGGGGTTGTTCCAGCTTCCCGTACTCCCGAACGCGCTGCTGACCGCGCTTGGGAATCCGCGGGCGTGGAAGCGTTTCCTGCACACCGTCGAGGGCACGCCACCGGAGAACGTCGTCGTCGCCGGAACCCTACGCCGCGACATGATCACCGGGCTCGCGTTGTACCGAGCCAACATCCGCCAGAAGCTCCTCCGTCCGGAGCCGCGCCCGACAACGGTGCCCGTCCTGCAGGTGGTCAACGAACGCGACATCGCCCTGCGCCCGGCCATCTACGAGAACACCCCGACCTTTGCGGCGAAGCTGTGGCGACGCGACACCCCCACCGGCCACTGGTTGCCGTACACCAACCCGGATTATCTGACCGAGACGGTCCTGGACTTTCTGGCCGCCCAGACCGGCGGCGACTCCCCGCCGACCGTCGAACGGTCGAGGGTGTTCGGCGAACCGAAACCCCTTGCCGGCAAGCTTGTCGTGATCACCGGTGCGGGTAGCGGTATCGGGCGGGAGACCGCACTTCTTCTCGCCGAGCGCGGCTGCGAACTCGTGCTCGCCGATCGGAATCTGGACACCGCGGCCGAAACCGAGCAGGCCTGCAAGGTCGCCGGGGCGGTGGCTCACGCCTACCTGCTCGACGTCTCCGACACCGACGCGTTCGTGTCCTTCGCCGCGGCGGTCCGCGAGCAGCACGGCGTCCCCGACGTCGTGCTCAACAACGCCGGAATCGGTTTGGCCGGTGGAGCTCTCGCCGCTACCGACGAGCAGGTCGACCGACTCCTCGACGTCAACCTGCGCGGCGTCATCACCGGGAGCCGCGAGTTCGGCCGGCAGATGGTGGAACGCGGGGTCGGCGGACACATCGTCAACGTCTCGTCGGCCGCGGCGTTCACGCCTTCGCGCAGCCTCGGGTTGTACTCGGCGTCGAAGGCCGGTGTCCTGCTGTTCTCCGAGTCGCTGCGGGCCGAGCTCGCCGAGCACCGCATCGGCGTGAGCGCCATCTGCCCGGGCATCGTCGACACCAACATCGTGGCGTCGACGCCGATCGCCGGTCTCGACTCCGCTTCCGAACAGTCACAACGGGATCGCCTGGACCGCTTCTATCAGCGTCGTGGCTTCACCCCGGATCGGGTGGCCACCGAGATCGTCTCGGCCATCGAGCACAACAAGGCCGTCGTCCCGGTGACGCCCGAGGCGAAGGTCGGCTATCGCATCTACCGTTTCGCGCCGTGGTTGTCGCGCATCGGCGCCCGACAGAACGTCACCGGATGAGCACCGTCGAACGCCCGCGTCCCGATCTGTCCCCGACCGATCAGGCCGATCCCGGACCCGTCGAACTACACGCCCGCAATGTGGCCTTCGACTGGGACGACGTCCCCCTGCACTGGATTCCCGGTCACCCCGTCGCTTCGAACTTCATCAGCGTGCTGAATCTCCTTCTACCGGAGGGTGAGCGCTGGTTCGTGCAGACCTACAACGAGGCGCTGCCGCTGGTCGCCGACGAGGAACTCGCCTCCCGGATGCGAGGTTTCATCGGCCAGGAGGCCATGCACGCCGAGGCCCACGACCACGTGCTGTGGGAGTTCCTCGATCACCACGGCATCGATCCCCGCCCCTACCAGCTGCAGATGGAGTGGATCTTCCGTCGGGTTCTCGGTCCGGCGACGAGCGGCTCCACCGAGGCCCGCCACAAGCACCTCGTCGAGCGCCTGTGGCTGATCGCGGCGCTCGAGCACTACACCGCAGTGCTCGGCGATTTCGCGTTGAACAACAACTGGATCGAGGCAGGCGCGCATCCGACGATGGCCGACCTGTTCATGTGGCACGGCGCCGAGGAAGTCGAACACCGCGCCGTCGCGCACGACGTCGCCGCGTACTTCGGGGACAGCTACCTGCGCCGCGGGCGCGCGATGCTCGCCGTCCTCCCGATACTGCTGTTCCTGGTGCAGCGCGGATACCGCTTCATCATGAAGCAGGACACGTCGGTGTCCTTCAACTACATCCAGAAGAAGTGGCAGTTCCACCGCGGCGTACGCGCCGACGTGCTCCCGCCGCTGCGGAGCATCGTCTTCTCCACGTTCAGTTACTTCCGTCCCGGGTTCCGCCCGGAGCAGATCGGCAGCACCGCCCAGGCCGTCGCCTACCTCGCTTCGTCGCCGGCCGCGCGCAACGCCGCGTGAGGGACTCCGATGAATCAACGCGCACATCCACATTCGACGAGCCTGACCCAACCGCCCCCACATCTCTACGGGCGGTGGCGCCGTGATCCGATCCTCACGGTCGGCACCGCGTTCATGCGGGCCTGGTGGCCTGCGTGGCGTCCACTGTCCCCGTTGAGGCCGGCACCGGCCAACCCTGGGATCACTCAGGTGCGCATCGTGAATCGCGAAGTCGTCGCATATGACGAGAACGTGATCGCGCTGACGCTGGCCGCCGCCGATGGGGGCGTGTTGCCGTCCTGGCACGCCGGCGCCCACATCGACGTGCTGCTGCCATCCGGGCGGATGCGAGAATATTCGCTGTGCGGTGACACCGCCGATCACGAGCACTACCGCATCGCGGTGCGTCGCATCCCCGACGGCGGCGGGGGTTCGATCGAGGTCCATGACGCCCTGGAGGTCGGGGATGTGGTGTCGATCAAGGGTCCGCGCAACGCTTTTCCGCTGGCGGTTCCCGGCCACGGCTCCCCCGCACGTCGGATTCGCTTCATCGCCGCCGGGATCGGCATCACGCCGATCCTGCCGATGCTCGCGGTGGCCGAGCGCTTCGGGCTGGACTGGTCGATGATCTACACCGGGCGCTCCGCGGACTCGATCCCCTTCCTCGACGAGGTCGCGAAGTTCGGCGACCGCATCACCATCCGGACCGACGATCAGCACGGACTCCCGACCATGTCGGAGCTGGTCGGCCCGGTCCCCGATTCCGACGCCGATCTCGCCGTGTACTGCTGCGGGCCGGTGCCGATGCTGGAGAGCCTCCGCCGCCATCTGGCCGACCGCGCCGACATCGAGCTGCACTACGAGCGCTTCAGTCCGCCTCCGGTGGAGAACGGCTCACCGTTCACGGTGACGCTGGCGTCCACGGGTGCACAGATCCCGGTGGCCGCCGACGAGTCGGCGCTCGCGGCGATCCGGCGGGTGATGCCGTCGGTGCCGTACTCGTGTCAGCAAGGCTTCTGCGGCACATGCAAGGTCAGGACGTTGTCCGGCGACATCGATCACCGCGACAACATCCTGACCGAGCCCGAACGCGAGGCCGGGACGATGCTGACCTGCGTGTCACGCAGTGCCGGCGGGAACCTCACGCTCGATCTGTGAGACATCCCCCCGCGCACGCGCAACCCCTGTTCCCTGAGGAGCTTGCGGAGGATGCGTCTCGAAGGGCACGTGACGCCCGGCAACCGTGCCGCGTAGCAGGAACACCGCTGCCACACCGGCTGCCGCGGTGATGGCCACCGCCGCCCACACCGCGTTGTGCAGGCCGTCCATGAAGACCTCCTGGACCGCGGCGCGGACCGTGTCGCTCATGGCGGCGGGCACCCGGCCGGCGACCTCGACCCCGGCCATCACCGACTGTTCCGCGGTGGCGACCACCTCGCGCGGTAACCCACTGCCCGACAGCCGATCCCCGATGCCGGCGACATAGGCCGAGGTCAGGATCGAGCCGAGTACCGCGACGCCGAGCGTGCCGCCGATCTCGCGGGTGGTGTCGTTGACCGCACTGCCCGCACCAGCCTGTTCCGGACGCAGCGCATCCATGATGAGCTGCGTGCACGGACCCGAGATGAACGCCAGGCCGGCGGCCATCAGCAACATCGCCCAGACGATGAGCTCCCAGTATCCCGATGTCCGCGAGGACAACTCGACGAGCGCGAACCCACCGGACATCAGGAAGGCACCCGTCACCGCGACGTAGCGCGCCCCGAACCGGTGTGAGAGAGCCATCGCCACCGGCGACAGCACCGCCATCACGATGGCGAACGGCAGGGTTCGCACACCGGCGGCGAGTGGGCCGTAACCCTTGACCGCCTGGAAGAACTGGGTGATCAGGAAGATGAACCCGAAGAGCGCGAAGAACGCCACGCTGATCATCCCGGCCGCGGTGGCGAAGTGCCGGTTGGCGAACAGCCGCACGTCGAGGATGGGATGGGCGATACGCAGTTGGGTCACGACGAACACGGCCAGAATCGCAAGAGCAGCGACGATTCCGAGGACCGTGCGGGTCTCACCCCAACCGACGTGCGGCGCTTCGATCAGGGTGTACGTGAGCAACCCCAGACCGGCGACCGAGAGACTCACTCCGACAGCGTCGAATCGGGGCACCGCCAGTGGCCGGGTACCGGGCACGACCGCGAGGATCACGGCGAGCGCGGCCAGCCCGAACGGGACGTTGACCCAGAACACCGAGGTCCACGAGAAGTGCTCGAGCAACCAGCCACCCGTCACGGGACCGATGGCGACGGCGATACCCGAGACCGCCGCCCAGATGCCGACGGCCATCGCCCGCTCCTTGGCGTCGGCGAAGATCGTCGTGATGATCGCCAGCGTCGCTGGGAACACCAGTGCCGCAAAGAGTCCGAGGCCGCCGCGGGAAGCGATGAGCTGTCCGAGGCTCTGCGACGACGCAGCGAGGACCGACACCGCCATGAAGCCGATGACACCGGTGAGGAGCATCCGCCGGTGACCGAACCGGTCGCCCAGATAGCCGCCGGTCAGGAGGAGGCCGGCGAAGACGAGCGTGTACGCGTCGACGATCCATTGCAGGCCGGAGATCCCGGCGTCGAGGTCGCGGGCCAGCGTCGGCAGGGCGACGTTGACGATCGTGTTGTCGATCATGACCAGCAGTTCGGCAAAGCTGAGGGCGCCGAGCGCCCACCAGCGTGAGCCCATACGTCCAGTACGCATCGGCATTCTCCTGTTCCGTGAGCGAGAGTTCAGATATGGAACGCCGTACCACTGTTGTAGAACACCGTTCTATACAAGAAGAACACCGTGCTAGTAGCTTGTCAATATGTCTCCCGCGAAGCCGCGCACGCGAACCTCAGCCGCCGAAGTCCGGTCATCCCTCATCCGTGCCGGCCGCACGATCCTCGAGCGCGACGGCGAGGCGGGACTGACCGTGCGAGCGGCGGCGGCCGAGGCGAAGGTCGCGCCGATGGGCGTCTACAACCACTTCGACGGCCGCGACGGGCTGCTGGATGCGCTGGTCACCGACGGTTACGCCGAGCTGGGTCGTGCGGTGGCCGCGACGGACGACGATCCGTCCACGCGCCTGCGGAGCTCGGGGCGCGGTTACCGTCGCTTTGCCACGTCGAGTCCCGTGGTCTACGGACTGATGTTCTCCGCCCGGTGCACACCGGACCTCGAGGTCGCGGCTCATGCGTTCGAGGTGCTGGTCGACGTCATCCGCTACGGCCAGGTCGCGGGCGTGGTCGCGACGGGCGACCCGACGACGCTCGCGATGCAGACCTGGTCGGCGGTGCACGGGGCGGTGAGTCTGGAACTCATGGGTGCGCTGCCGCCGAACGTCGATGCCGACACGAACTACGAGAACGTACTCGACTTCATCGCGCGGGGTCTGCGGGCACAGCCTGCCGAGTGAACCCCTGCCCGATCACGGCAGGACGATCGGCGGCAGTCCGGGGATCGGATTCGGGATCGTCACACCACGCTGCGGTCGCGGTGCGCGGGAGCGGGGTCGAGGTGCAGGTGCCGGCTCGTTCGTCGCCACGGGCGGTGGCGGTGGCGTGTAGCGCTGAGCCGGTTGACGTGCCTCCGCGAAGATGGCCGGATCGGCGTATTCCTGGGTGGTCGGCGCCGTCGTGGTCGGCGTGGTAGGACCGGCGACCGGCGCCGGGAAGGAACCGTTGCTCCCCGCGGCCAGTGCGACCGCCACTCCGATGATGGCGAGCGCGCACACCAGTGCCACTCCTGCCAACACCCGCTTCGCCGGGACCTCACGCCGAGGGCGAACCGGCGCCGGACCTGGCCGATTGACCAATGAAAGTGTTTCCGGTGCAGGGACGTTCGCATGCGGTGGCATGTCAGGGGCTGGGCCCGCACCGGGATGGCCGGCATCGGGCCGCGGCGTCCGGAAGCTGCCCTCGGGTGAGACCGGCGTGTGGTGTTGAACCGGCACGGGTTCCGGAACCGGCGGGGGTCCGGAATGTGCCGTCAGGGCGCCGAATGCCGTTGCGGGAGCATGGTCCACCGGGCGCGCAACAGGCGCCTGGAACATCTGCTCGGCACCTATGACCGGGAAATCACCTGAGCGACCGGGGCTTCCGGACGGCGAATCGAACGGCAGCGAGAGTTTGCCGGTCGGGGCGTCGTCAGGCCCGACGGACCCGGACACCTTCGGAGCGGTCGGTGCGGTCACCTCGACGGCAGCACGCTCGGGCGCCACGTCGACGAGGTCCTCTGGCGCAGAGTCGACGACGTCCTCGACCTCGGCCTCGCTGTCGTCACGGTCGGCCTCGCTGTCGTCAGGGTCGGACTCGCGACCGTCCGACGTCTCGGCCGCCTCCGCCTGCATGGACGCCGGTGTCTCGTCTCGGTCGTCCACGGGTTCCGGCTCGACCGGGTCTGAGCTGTCGGTCGCGTCGGTGACCTCCGCGGAGTCAGCGCTGTTGCTGTCGGCCGCGGGCTCCTCGACGGTCGTGGGCGGGCTGTCGGTACCGGTCGCGTCACTCTCGGCGGTCACTGTTGGCTCGGGCTCGTCTTGGGGTACCTCGGGCTTGTCTTGGGGTACCTCGGGCTTGTCTTGGGGTACACCGAGCGGCCCGGCTGGTACTGCGTCGGTCAACGGACCGGGAGCGGCGTCGACGATCGGTACCGGTACGGCTTTCGCGATCCCGTCGCGGAGACCCGGCCACACGCCCAGGCCGTCGGCGATGACGACTGCATGGGCCTGCGCGCCGGCCACCGCCGCACGAGCCAACTCTTCACCGCGTGCGATGAGCGCACCACCGGCCTCCTCGACATCTCGCCGCGCCATCCGGAACAACCGAATGTGTCGGCGTCCCATCAAAAATGTGCCATCGGAATCCTGCAGTCGTTCACGTCCGCGCGAGATGAGCTCGAAGAGTTCGTCCTGCCACTCGGGCGAGGTCGGGGATTCGACCCGTCCGATCCGGGTCAGGTGGTCGGCGATGGCACGGTCGAGCGCCCCGAGCGACAGCGCGGCGTCGGCGTACGTGTCGGCGACCGTGCCGCGGGATGTGTCGAAACGTCCGACCGACACGCATCCGTTCCCGTCGAGCCCCAGGAGAACCACTTGAGGATCGTCGTCCAGACCGCGCGAACGGAGTTTGGACCGCACGTCGTCGAGCACTGTGGGGTCCACCGGGACCTCTGCTGCCGCAGAGGCCGGCCCCACAGCCGAATCGAACACTGTGTCGGTCATCTGACTAATTCCTGCACTTGTGTGCACCTCGCCCAGCACGCCCCCACGGCGAGAAGGTGCCCCCCTGATCAATCGCGGGGTTCAACCTAACACGTCTACGCGGGGAATCGCTTTCGACGGCAACCCGTTCACCTGCGTGAACGAAGTAGTTGTCTCAGTTTTTCGCGCGGGCACGGGCCCGCCGAGCGCGCGGTAGTCCCACCCCGCCGACCGCCAGGCCTGAGAGTCGAGACAGCGCCTCGCGTCGACGATGCGCTTGTGCCGCACCACCGGTGCGAGCTCGTCCGGGGACATGTGCACGAACTCCGCCCATTCGGTTGCGACGACGACGACATCCGCTCGATCGCAGGCCGCGCGCGCCGAGCTCGCATAGCTCAGCATCGGTTGCACCCGACGCGAATTGTCCATGGCCTGAGGGTCGAACACGGTGACCGATGCACCGTCGAGTGCGAGACGGCCCGCGACGGCGAGTGCGGGAGAGTCCCGGACGTCGTCGCTCTCCGGCTTGAATGCGGTTCCGAGGACGGCGACGTTGCGACCCAGCACCTCTCCCCCGAGCGCTTCGGCGACCAGTTCCGCGGCGGCACCGCGTCGTCGCATGTTGATGGCGTCGACCTCGCGCAGAAACCCGACCGCGCGAGGTGCGCCCATCTCGTCGGCACGGGCGGTCAGCGCCCGGATGTCCTTGGGCAGGCAGCCGCCGCCGAATCCCAGTCCCGCGTTCAGGAATCGCCGTCCGATCCGGGCGTCGTGGCCCATCGCGTCAGCGAGTGTGCCGACGTCGGCGCCGGCGATCTCACACAGTTCACTCATCGCGTTGATGAACGAGATCTTCGTCGCGAGAAAGGCGTTCGCGGACACCTTGACCAGTTCAGCGGTGGCCCAATCGGTCTCGATGAGCGGGATACCGGTTTCGAGGACTTCGCGATAGATGTCCCGGATGACCTCGCCGGCCAGGGATTCCACTTGCGGGACCCGCGGGTCGTCGACGAGCCGTCCGACGCCGACGACCATCCGGTCGGGCGCGAGGGTGTCCTCGACGGCGAAGCCTTCGCGCAGGAACTCCGGACTCCACGCCAAATCGACGTCGGCTCCGGGGGCCGAGAGGTGCGAGATGCGGTGCGAGAGTTCCTCGCACGTGCCGACGGGGACGGTGGACTTGCCGATCAGAACGTGGGTGCCCCGCAGCGTGGGCACGAGCGCATCGACGGCCGCGTGGACGTGGGACAGGTCGGCGCGGTGTCCTCGCACCTCCTGCGGGGTGCCGACGCCGATGAAGTGGACCGAGGCGTGGTCGGCGGCGACCGAATGGTCGGTGGTGAAGCGCAGTCGCCCGGCGTCGAGGTTGCGGCGAAGGATGTCGGAGAGCCCGGGTTCGAAGAACGGGACGTCGCCGGCCTGCAGGCGTTCGACCTTCTGCGGGTCGATGTCGATACCGACGACGTCGTGGCCGAGTTCGGCCATGCAGGCCGCGTGCGTCGCGCCGAGGTACCCGCAACCGATCACCGTGAGCTTCATGGTCGCAACGATTACCCAGGCAGGTGTGCCGCCAACCAACCGTCGCGTTGCGTGTGGTGATCGGGTGGGTGAACTGTCAGTCGTTCTTGATGAAGTTCAGGTACGCCTTGGACGGGGTGGGGCCGCGTTGTCCCTGGTACTTCGAGCCGACCTTCTCGCTGCCGTAGGGGTGCTCGGCCGGGCTGCTGAGGCGGATGAGGCACAGCTGGCCGATCTTCATGCCTGGCCACAGTGTGATCGGCAGGTTGGCCACGTTGGAGAGTTCCAGGGTGATGTGGCCGGAAAAGCCGGGGTCGATGAAGCCGGCGGTCGAGTGGGTCAGGAGGCCGAGGCGACCGAGCGACGACTTTCCTTCGAGGCGTCCGGCGAGATCGTCGGGCAGGCTGCACACCTCGAGGGTGGAGCCCAGCACGAACTCACCCGGGTGCAGCACAAAAGGCTCACCCTCTGTCGGTTCGACAAGGGTGGTGAGTTCGTCTTGGCGTTGGGCCGGGTCGATGTGGGTGTACCGGGTGTTGTTGAACACGCGGAACAGACTGTCGAGCCGGACGTCGACGCTGGAGGGCTGGACGAGCGCAGGATCGAATGGATCGATGGCGAGGCGCCCGTCAGCGATCTCGGAGCGGATGTCGCGGTCGGAGAGCAGCACGTGTCGAGGTTATCGAATGGTCACGGTGGATCTGCGGCGGTGTCCGACGGCCCGGACGATTCACCTCCCCCGCGGCCGCCCGACCGGCGCCGTCGGGCGTCGGCGCGCATGCGGTTGAGGACCTCGTCGGTGCGGTTGGCGTGATTGACCCTGGGGGTCTGATCCGGGTGCGACGTCGGCGGGTGCCAGACAGCGCGACCTGCGTCGACCCCCTCCGTGGCGATCGTGGTGGCCCACTGGTCCTCGCCGGGGCCGACGGCACGGTTGTGCGGTCCGCATGCGGTGGTCATGTTGTCGATGTCGGTGGGACCGTGGTCGGCCGTCCATTCGGCCACGTGGTGGAGTTCAGAGTCGAAGGACGACCGGGTGCAGCGTGGACACGTGCAGCCACCGTCGCGGCCCACCGCGGCGATCCGCTGGGCCCGGGATGCGAGGCGCTTGGCGCGTCCGAGGTAGAGGACCTCACTGGTGTGGTCGCGGAACACCTCGAGGTACTGCTGCGACTCGGCGGCGAGTTCGACGGCATCCTTGATCGGCAGTAGCGCGCCTGTAGCAGTGCGCGCGGGAGCCCCGGCCCGCTCGCGGAGCGCCGATTCGGTGATCGTGACGATGACCTGCGGCGGCAGCCCGTGGTGGGATCGGCCGAGCGCGCCACTGTCGAGCACCAGGCGCAGTAGAGCACTGAAGGCGTCGTGATTGCGTTTCTCGGCCGATCGGTCGTCGCGTTCGGCGGCCGCCGCAAGGGCGTCGGGATCTGCGTTCCCTGGGTCTCCGGCGGGTGACTCCGGGTCGTCGGGGTTGTTCATACCCGGCGCTGCCCACACCGCCAGCACGACGTCGAGCATGGCGCGGGTCTTGGGATCGAGGGTGGCCGTCAGCTTGGACATCAGCTGTGCGTCCTGCGGACCGAGGCGCATGCCGCGCATTCGGGCGCGATCGCGATCGTCGGTGAGGCTCCCATCGGGGTCGAGGTGCGCGAGGATGCGTGCGCCGAGCTGGCGCAGCGACGACGGATCGTAGTCGCGCGCGTAATGCGCAAGCGTCGCCTCGGCGGCTTCACGGTCGGCCGGGTCGACGGCGGCCGGGACCTTTTTCATCACCTCGACGATGACGTCGACATTCCTCCCCGAGATCCCGCCTTCGGCAACGCCTTTGGCGGTCTCCGGAAATCGCGGCTCGAGTACCTCGCCCTGCATGTCGGGGAACTTCCCGATTGCCCACACGCGATTCAGGAGCCGGTTGGCCTCTCCGCTGCGGTTGAGCACGCTCGTGACGAAGTTGGTGACGGTCTGGCAGCCGGCTTTCCGGTACGCGGAGCGTTCGTCGATGTCGATGATGTGGTCGGCGAACGAGGTGAGCATGCGACGCTCGGCGCGCTCGTGCTCGATCGCGACCTTGAGCAGGTCGGTGTCGGAACAGTCCGTGGACACCGTCTCGCTGATCTCGTCCAGCAATGCGTGCAGACGCTCGTACTGGTCGAGAAGAAGTGGTTGTGATGCAGATGGCTCGCAGAAAGCCATGATTTAACCCCCGTCATCATGGCTTTACTCGAAACTATGTTCGAGTGTACGTACGTCTACGCAGGTGCGCAACCCGATCCGCAAGAAATCTTCGCGCCGCTCGCGGAGACCCCGACCGCAGTTTGCTAGGCTTTCGATCGCGAGCCCAGCGCTCGCACGCCGATGTAGTTCAATGGCAGAACAT
>NZ_BACI01000091.1 GCF_000225505.1 Gordonia alkanivorans NBRC 16433
TTCCGTTCGTCCACCAGTTCGCGTCCTTCGACATCCAAACCCTCAATGCCGCATTCCTGTTCGCGGTCATCGGCCTCGGGCTCAACGAGGCCGCCTACATGGCCGAGATCGTGCGCGCAGGCGTGTCGTCGGTCGGTGAGGGTCAGTCCGAGGCGTCGATCGCTCTGGGCATGTCGTGGTCGCAGACCATGCGTCGCACCGTGCTGCCGCAGGCGATGCGGGTGATCATCCCGCCCACCGGCAACGAGCTGATCTCCATGCTCAAGACGACGAGTCTGGTGGCGGCGGTGCCGCTGACCCTCGATCTCTACGGTCGCGTGCGCGACATCTCGGGCGTCAACTTCGAACCGATCCCGCTGCTGCTCGTCGCCTCGACCTGGTACCTCGCCGTCACCAGCATCCTGATGGTCGGCCAGTACTACGTGGAGCGTCATTACTCGCGGGGCGCCACCAGGGCGTTGACCGCACGCCAGCTCAAGGCGATGGCCGACGGACAGACCGCCGCGGCCGACGACATCCCGGACGGACCGGGAGCCGGCCGCACGACCGGGGGAGAGAACGCATGAGTTCCGCCGAGACGCCGATGGTCCTCGCCGACCGGGTGTGCAAGAGCTTCGGATCGGTCCCGGTCCTCAAAGGGATCTCGCTCGAGGTCGCGCGAGGCGAGGTGACCTGCCTCATCGGCCCGTCCGGTTCGGGTAAGTCGACGTTCCTCCGGTGCGTCAACCACCTCGACGTGGTCAACGCCGGCCGCCTCTACGTCGACGGCGACCTCATCGGCTACCGCGAACGCAACGGCAAGCTCTACGAGATGAGTGCCAAAGACGCTGCGACGCAACGCCGTGACATCGGCATGGTGTTCCAGCACTTCAATCTGTTCCCGCACCGCACCGCTCTCGAGAACGTGATCGAGGCGCCCATCCAGGTGAAGAAGCAGCAGCGGGCCGCCGCCGTCGAACGTGCCGAGTACCTGCTCGAGCGGGTCGGCCTGTCCGACCGGGCCGATGCCTACCCGGCGCAGCTGTCCGGCGGTCAGCAGCAGCGCGTCGCCATCGCGCGCGCCCTCGCGATGGATCCGAAGCTCATGCTGTTCGACGAGCCGACGTCGGCACTCGATCCCGAACTCGTCGGCGACGTCCTCAAGGTGATGCGCGAACTCGCCGCATCCGGCATGACCATGATGGTCGTGACCCACGAGATGGGCTTCGCGCGCGAGGTCGCCGACCAGTTGGTCTTCATGGACGGTGGCGTCGTCGTGGAGAAGGGCGACCCACGCGAACTCCTCGCCAACCCGCAGGAGAAGCGGACACGGGAGTTCCTGTCGAAGTTGCTCTGAGAGCCGGGCGTACCCGCGGCTACTCGGGCTTGTGGCTGCAGAAGATCGCGGTGCCGGGGAAGTAGCGTCCGCGGAAAGGGCTCCACTGGCCCCACTCACGGTCGTGGTCGTCGGGCCACTCGGGTTCGATGATGTCGTCGAGGATGAACCCGGCGGCACGTAGCTCGCGGACCCGGTCGCCGATGGTGCGGTGGTGCTCGACGTAGGTGATCTGCCCGCTCGGGTCGGTTTCGGTGTAAGGCGTGCGGTTGAAGTAGGGGATTCGTACGGTCAGGCCCTCGGGTCCCGGATCATCGAGGAACATCCAGCGCATCGGATGGTTGACCGCGAAAACCCAACGGCCGCCGGGCTTCAGGACACGAGCAACCTCGGCCATGACGCCGGCGGAGTCCGCGACGAAGGGGATCGCGCCGAACGCCGAGCACACGGTGTCGAAGGACTCGTCGGCGAAGGGCAGGGTCTCCGCGGTCGCCTGGATCAGCGGCACGCGCACCTCGTCGGCCTCCATGGCGTCGAGACCGATCCCGAGCATGCGCCGGGACAGGTCGACACCGACGGCGTGTGCACCGTGAGCAGCGAGCCAGCGGGCGCAGGGCGCTGAGCCGCAACCGATTTCAAGGATCGTGCGATCCTCGATCTCGCCGAGGAGTCCGGCCTCGGATTCGCGGACGCCCTCTGGGCACCAGACAAAGTCGCCGCCTCCGGTGTACGTGCCGAGGAAGTCGCCGTGTTCGTCGTGGTAGTTCTCCGCGTCGTGGTCCCACCACCAGCGACTCGCCCGGTCACTCGTCGCGGAGTCGACGTCGCCCAGGACGCGTGGAGGCCGCACAGAGGGCTCCTGCTCGGTGGTCTCCGAGTTCTCGCGGTCGTCGTCCTTCGTGGGCATCTAGTGATGATATTGCCCGGCGTCGGCCGACTCTTCAGCCGGTGCGGAGCTCGTAGAACCGGAAGAAGGCGAAGTCCTCGATCGGCAGCACCTCGACGCTCCGGAAACCGGCTTGCTCGGCGTAGGACCGTAGGGTGGCGGGTCGCATCACCGTGCCGGTGGCGACCGAGGGCGGCGAACTCATCGAGTCGGGCAGACACACGAACAGTGAGAACCCGTACATGAGTTTGTCGAGTTCGTCTGCCGGGCCCGAGAATTCATCGGATACCGCTTCGTCCATGACGATCATCGGCGCCCCGGGTGCGAGGGCCTGCCGCGTCGCGGCGAGAACCTCGACGGGCCGCGGCATGTCGTGGAGGCATTCGAAGGCGAAGGCGGCGTCGAACGGTCCGTGTGCCACGGCCTCTTCTCCGCCGGCGAGATGGAACTGCACCCGGTCGCCGAGACCCTCGGCCTCGGCGTTGTCCCGCGCCATCTGCACCGATGCGGCGTCGACGTCGAGACCGACGAATGTCGCCTCCGGGTAGGCGTGGGCGAGGGCGATCGTCGAATGCCCGGCGCCGAAACCGATGTCGGCGATCTTCGCGCCCGGTCGGGACAGTCGCTGATGGAGATGGTCGATGGCGACGAGAGCGGGTGCGAGATCGGCGTCGAACCACGGCTTGTTGAGTGCGGCCTGGCATTCGCGCGCGTCGGCCCCGAGCTGTTCCCAGCTGACACCACCGCCGGTGCGGTAGGCGTCGAGTAGTTCGGACAGCCGGCCGAACGAGGCGGCGAACATCCGGGGGAGCGCGCCGAGGTAGGACCGGCTGGAGGTGTCGGTCAGGACCTCGGCGACGCCGGGTGGGATACCGAATGTCGTTGCTTTGCTGGACAGATCGGCGTCGAGAATGCCGAAGGCCGCCTGCATCTCGAGCCATTCCCGGGCGTACCGTGCATCGGTGGACGTGCGGGAAGCGAGGTCGTCGGCGGTCAGCGGACCGTGATCGACGAGACACCGGTACCAGCCGAGTCGCTCCCCGAGATAGACGCTCATGGTCTCTGCGGTGGCCAGTGTGGAGTCGAGGAATCGCTCGGCGAACTCGTCGGCGCTCGGTGCAGTGGATGCGGCGGACGTGTTGGTCGAACTCTGACCGGGTGGCTCGGTGCTGTCGGATGTGATCGTCATGGTGTGACGATGGCAGCGTTGGCTCTCGAGCCGGTCACGGAGCGGTTTCGACTCGACTCACAGCTCCGGTGCAGCTCAGCACGCCCGTCCGGCCACAACGTGTTCGGTCCGGGCATCGGGGTCCCAGCGTCGCAACGCGGTGAAGGTGCACATCCGATCCGGTTTGCCGAGCGATTCGAGCGCGACGAGCGCTTCGCCGACCTGCGCGGACGTCAGGCGCCGGGCGAGGGTGATGTGCGGGGTCCAGGCGCCGGGATCGACGTGCGCGAAGGTGCTCGGATTCTCCGCGCCCGCCTCGGTGTCGTCAGGGTCGACGGTGTGGCCGCGAACCGTGCGGGCCACCTGGGCGTGGAGCGACAGCAACTCGGTGCTGGGTACGACGAGCAGTGCAAGGGTGTGACGGGAGCCGTGACCGAACACGACGGGCGCCCCGATGATGCACTTCATCGGTAGACGTTGGCCGGCGGGACCGAGGGCGGCGTCGGCGGCGGACGCGATGTGGCGCGCCGCCAACAGGGTGACGTGCGGACGGTTGGTGTCCGACCGCACGCGCTGCGCACTGGGAAGACCGACGTCGGCGAGCGCTGACCAGCGGCGCCGCACCCAGGCGTCGGTGTCGTTGTCGGGTAACAACTCGATCGAATGTGCCACGGATGCAGTCAACCAGAGTACGCGTGCAGCACCCGGTGGTTCAGCCCACGATCGCCAACAGGTGAATGACGAGTCTGCCCTCCGCGTCGGTGGTGCTTTCGGCTGTCGCTTCGTTTGCGCAGTTCAGGCTTACAGTGATTTCTTCCAGTTTCACCGCACGGTTTCCCTGGGTTCATTCGATGAAGTGGGCGAGTCGTCCGAACGGGTAGATCCACGGCGGCCGTGCCGGCCACCGACAGGCTGTCGGCCGGCGACCGGGACGACGCCGTCGAATCGCTGCGGTCGTGGATCGCGAAGCGCGCCGCGGCACGGCGGAGGGGCAACGCAGGGGACTCTCGGAGGGCCGTCTCAAGGGCATTTGCCCAGCACAATGCCGCTGGAGTAGGCTTTGAGAACGCGCGTGCGCTTGATGACGCGCGACAGGCACACGCCCCGGTCGAAATGCTTCTGATCAGGGGTTTTGTGCCGCGCATTACGTCCAGAACTGTACCTACTACACACCTGTCCGGAGCAACTCAACATATGTCGTCCCCCACGATCACCTCGCCGCAAGTAGCCATCAATGACATTGGCACTGCCGAGGACTTTCTCGCCGCCATCGACTCCACGATCAAGTACTTCAACGATGGTGACATCGTGGAAGGAACCATCGTCAAGGTCGATCGGGACGAGGTTCTGCTCGACATCGGTTACAAGACCGAAGGCGTCATTCCCTCTCGCGAACTGTCGATCAAGCACGATGTTGACCCCAACGAGGTCGTCAACGTCGGTGACGAGGTCGAGGCCCTGGTCCTCACCAAAGAGGACAAAGAAGGCCGTCTGATCCTCTCCAAGAAGCGTGCGCAGTACGAGCGGGCTTGGGGCACCATCGAGGAGCTCAAGGAGAAGGACGAGGCCGTCAAGGGCACCGTCATCGAGGTCGTCAAGGGCGGCCTGATCCTGGACATCGGCCTGCGCGGCTTCCTCCCGGCATCGCTCGTGGAGATGCGTCGCGTCCGCGACCTCCAGCCGTACATCGGCAAGGAGATCGAGGCCAAGATCATCGAGCTCGACAAGAACCGCAACAACGTGGTCCTGTCGCGTCGCGCGTGGCTCGAGCAGACCCAGTCCGAGGTCCGCAGCGAGTTCCTGCACCAGCTGCAGAAGGGCCAGGTCCGCAAGGGCGTCGTGTCCTCGATCGTCAACTTCGGTGCGTTCGTCGATCTCGGCGGCGTCGACGGTCTGGTCCACGTCTCCGAGCTGTCCTGGAAGCACATCGATCACCCGTCCGAGGTCGTCGCCGTGGGCGACGAGGTCACCGTCGAGGTCCTCGACGTCGATCTGGACCGCGAGCGTGTTTCGCTGTCGCTCAAGGCCACTCAGGAAGACCCGTGGCGTCAGTTCGCCCGTACCCATGCGATCGGTCAGATCGTCCCGGGCAAGGTCACCAAGCTGGTGCCGTTCGGTGCGTTCGTCCGCGTCGACGAGGGCATCGAGGGCCTGGTCCACATCTCCGAGCTGGCCGAGCGCCACGTCGAGGTGCCGGATCAGGTTGTCGCCGTCAACGACGATGCGATGGTCAAGGTCATCGACATCGACCTCGAGCGTCGTCGTATCTCGCTGAGCCTCAAGCAGGCCAACGAGGACTACACCGAGGAGTTCGACCCCTCGAAGTACGGTATGGCCGACAGCTACGACGAGCAGGGCAACTACATCTTCCCCGAGGGCTTCGACGCCGAGACCAACGAATGGCTCGAAGGCTTCGAGAAGCAGCGTGAGGCATGGGAGGCCCGGTACGCCGAGGCCGAGCGTCGCCACAAGATGCACACCGCCCAGATGGAGAAGTTCGCCGCTGCCGCAGCCGAGGCCGCCAACGCCCCGACCGACTACTCGTCGGCTTCGGAGAGCCGTGGTGGCTCGGCGAACACCAGTGGTGCTTCGTCCACCGGTGGTTCGCTGGCCAGCGACGAGCAGCTCGCCGCTCTGCGCGAGAAGCTCTCGGGCAACGCCTGATAGCTCTGCTCCCGCAGTAGATCTGCACTGAGCACACACGAAAAGCCCTCCCGGGAAACTGCCCGGGAGGGCTTTTCGTGTCCCTGCCACATCAGCCGCGATCCCGTGGGTACGGTATTGATCTCGTACGCTGTACGGAAAGGGTGCAACGTGTCGACCGCTGATGATGCCCGAACCCTCGTTCGGCTGCTATGGCGTGGACGTGGGGAGCCGGAGACACCCAGACGCGGTCCGCGACAACGGGTCACCGTCGACGAGATCGTCGGCAAGGCGGTCACCCTCGCCGACGAGCGTGGACTGACCGCGGTGTCGATGCGGGCACTCGCCGCCGAGCTCGGCGTCGGTCCGATGACTCTCTACACCTACGTGCCCACCCGAGACGTCCTGGTCGCGCTCATGGTGGACCATGTCGCCGGCGACCCGGTGCCGGAGCCGGGATCGACGGTCCGGGAGTCGCTCGCGCAGGTCGCACGTCATCTGCGCGCGGAGTACCTGGCGCATCCCTGGTTGATCGACGCCAATCCGTGGCGGCAGGTTCTCGGTCCGCGTCGTCTAGCCCGCTACGAACGGCAGCTCGAATTGCTCGAGCCGCTTGACATCTCGGACCTCGACCGTGACCACATCCTCGGTCTCCTGTCCGCCTTCGTGACCGGCAACGCCCGGGAGGCCCTGGCTGCCGACGCCGCGGTGACCGACAGCGGCATGACCGACGTCGAGTGGTGGGAGGTCGTCGCACCCGAGCTCGACGCGGTGATCCCCAAAGGCGGGTTCCCTCTCGCGGATCGCGTGGGAACCGTTGCAGGCGAACATCATCAGGCGCCAGGGTCCCCTGACGAGGTGTTCGATTTCGGCCTGACGCGACTGCTCGACGGGTTGGTGCCGCTCATCGGGGACGTCTGAACTCACCCGCGAGCTCGACAACCATGCGTTGTTGACAATCATTTTCATTAGACGGTTGACTGTCCGAGTGCTATCACCACGGACAACTCTGACCCGTTCCCTCGCGCTGCTCGCTGCCTCCTCCATCGCGCTCGTCGCGTGCGGCGACCCCGAGCAGGCGACCCCGCCCGCCGAATCGTCGCGCGGACCCGCGGAACAGCAAAGCGCGACACCACGACTCGCACTCAGCTACGACGGCGGAATCCTCGTGCTCGACGCGAAGACGCTCGATCAGGTCGCCGACCTTCCCCTCGACGGATTCGTCCGGCTGAACAGTGCGGGCAACGGGCGGCACGTCTTCGTCTCCGAGGCCGACGGGTTCCGGGTCCTCGACGCCGGGACCTGGACGAAGGCGCACGGCGACCACGGGCATCACTACACGACCAAGCCCTCGCTCACCGAGATGCGTTTCGGTGGAGCGGAACCCGGGCATGTCGTGGTCCACGACTCACGCATCAGCCTGTTCAGCGACGGCACCGGACAGGTCGACATCGTCGAACCCGCCGAACTGCTCCGCGGCAATCCGGTGGCCACCACGTTCACCGTCCCGCAACCCCATCACGGTGTGGCGGTGTTCCGCGGCGACGGTTCGGTTGTCGTCACACGCGGCGACGAGGAATCGCGGAGCGGCATTGCGATCCTGGACAAGCAGCGGAACGAGATCGCCCGCAATGACGAGTGTCCCGGCGTCCACGGCGAGGCCGCCGCGTCCGACGGCCGCCTGACCTTCGGCTGTGAGAACGGCATCCTCATCGTCGACGGCAACGACATCCGGAAGGTGACCAGCCCAGATCCCTACGGTCGCATCGGCAACCAGGCCGGTGATCACGGGTCCCCGGTCGTGCTGGGGGATTACAAGAGTGACGAGGACGCCGACCTCGAACGGCCGACGCGCTTCTCGCTCACCGACACCCGAACCGGCGACCTCCGGCTGGTCGATCTCGGGACCTCCTACAGCTTCCGGTCGCTCGAACGTGGCCCCGGCGGCTCTGCGGTGATCCTCGGGACCGACGGCGCGCTGCACGTCTTCGATGCGCGATCCGGCAACCGCACCGCCCGAATCCCGGCGATCGGAGAGTGGACCGAACCCGACGAATGGCAGTCGCCGATGCCGAATGTCGTGGTGCAGGAACGCATCGCGTACGTCAGTGAACCGGTGTCGAGGAAGATCGTCGCGATCGATCTGGAGTCGGGTGAGAAGGTCGCCGAGTCCACCCTGCCGCGCGAGACCGTCGAACTCGTCGCGGTCACCGGCTGAAGCGACGCGACACACGGGGCGCCGGTGTGCACCGGGCAGGAGCCTGTTTGCCAGACTGGTGACGTGATCAGGCTTGGACTGACCGGTGGCATCGGCGCCGGCAAATCGACAGTGGCAAAGACCTTCGTCGAACGAGGTGCATACATCATCGACGCCGACAAGATCGCCCGCGAGGTGGTCGAACCCGGCTCGGCGGGCCTCGCCGCGCTCGTCGAGGCCTTCGGCTCGGACATCCTCGCCGCCGACGGCAGCCTCGACCGTCCGGCGCTCGCGGCCAAGGCCTTCGTCGACGAGGGGTCGCGGAAGGCGCTCAACGGGATCACCCACCCGTTGATCGGCGCGCGCACCCAGGAACTGCTCGCGGCGGCGCCGGACGACGCCGTCGTCGTCCAGGACATCCCGCTGCTGGTGGAGAACCACACCGCGCCGTTCTTCCACCTCGTGGTGATCGTGTTCGCCGACGCCGACGTCCGACTGCATCGCCTCACGACGATGCGCGGGGTCGACGAAGCAGACGCGCGTGCTCGAATCGCGGCGCAGGCCACCGACGAGCAGCGCCGTGCGGTCGCCGACGTCTGGCTCGACAACTCCGGATCGGCCGATGACCTCGCCGCTGCCGCCGCGCGGGTCTGGGACGATCGGCTCGTACCGTTCGAGGCCAACGTCCGGGCGCGTCGGGTCGCCGATCCGGTCCCCGAACTCGTTGCCGCGGAACCGAATCCGGATGGTCCCGCGACACGTCTGGTCAACCGGCTGTGGGCGATCGCGGGTGAGCGCGCGGCCGCCGTCGAGATCACCGATCCGGCAAACGTCGAGCTGCGGATCGCCGCCCGCGACGAGACCGCGTCCGCAGAACTCGTCGACCTCCTCGCCGACGGTGGGTTCGCGCCCGTCGGCCCCGGCGTTCACGGTTCCTGCGATCCTGGGCGACCCGCGACCGTGCGGATCGAGATCGCCTGAGGGGCTCGACAAACTGACTACGAATGTTGCCTGAATTGGCCACATCGTGTGCTCCGCGCTGTTAGGGTTGCGACGACGCACCGATGCCGGTGCGGACCACCAAGTCGGCAAAGCGTTGCGAAGAGCACATATGTGGGGTCCTGGTAGTTCGAAACGCGTGCGTGCGGTCGTCGGCGGTATCGCCGTCGGGGCGGCACTCACGGCCGCCGCGGTGAGTGCCGCCCCGGCGAACGCGGCCCTGCAGGGGATCGCCGTCGACACGCTGCCCGGTTACGGCTCCTCGGCGAACGGCTCGTCGAATTACGGCCTCTACGGTGCGGGATGCGCCTACAAGTTGTCCGTGATCGTCGGCGATCCGAAGTCGGCCAAGTCGACACTCAAGGTCACGTCCACCCGGGCGGGCCGCACCGTGACGATCCACAACGCCAAGCCCACCGCTGTCGAGGTCACGCCGACCTGGCGACCGTCCGCCCCCGGACGCTACGTGCTCGCCGCGAACCTCGATGGGGTGGTCAAGACGCGGACCGTCAACGTGGGCACGGGAGTGCAACTGCCGCAGTTCATCCGGAACGGTGCGTGCTTCGTGCTGCCCACCTATTGAGTCCGACGTCGGGCCGGCCGGCACATCGGCGCGCGGTCGTGCCGGGTCACCACCCGTGATCGGGGCGGTGGTCTCGGAAGAACACCACGCCGCCGACCGCGTCGTCGAGCCAGGCCTGTACGTCGTTGCCGTGCGCGGCTGCCCCGACGAGCGCGCGGGTCGCGATCTCGACGGCCTGCACGCACTGGTCGCTGTCGAGGAGTCCGCACCGGTGCGCTTCGAAGACCTCGTCGACGTCGATGAGTTCCAGCGGTGATCCCGGAACGTCGACGAGGTCGAGATACCAGTCCTCGGCGTACCACCGGCCGCGCTCGTCGGGGCCGGAGAACCGCCCGATGTCGAGGTAGAGGCGCTGATTCGCCCGAAAGCCGCCCTGGTAGTGGAAAATGTTGGCGCGCAACCCCAATGAGGGGAGAAGCCATGATTCGAGATGGTCGAACCTCGGATGCCCGGGCGCGGGGCGCGACATGTAGAGGCCGTAGTCGGTGACTCGGTATTCCTCGACCTCCCGGACGAATCCCTTGTTGTCGGTGTTCGTCATCGCGGGCACATCGAAGACCTCCCGCTTGGGCGGGTGCATCGAGTGGGGTGCGGCCGGCGCGGTCGTCACGGGACCGCTGTTGCTCGTCATCCCCCGAATGTAGTTCGGCCGGCACCCGATCTCTGGGTGAACATCGGAGATGTTCCCGATGTGCGGGACGTCTGCCGCGCATGGTCGGGCGGCGGGCCGCAGACCGCGCGGGAACACTCGTGTCGTAGTGCGCGTTTACCCTGGCACTATGGCTTTTGCAGCAGAACGCCCGGTGCTCGCGCACTCCGAGTTCCGTCCGATCGGCGAGATCGAGCGCACCGAAGCCCGCTTGGAGGTGGTCAGCGAGTACGAGCCCGCCGGTGACCAGCCCGCCGCGATCAAGGATCTGACCGCACGGATCCGGGCGGGGGAGAAGGACATCGTGCTCCTCGGTGCCACCGGTACCGGTAAGTCGGCGACGACTGCCTGGCTCATCGAGCAGGTGCAGCGCCCGACGCTGGTGATGGCACCCAACAAGACGCTCGCCGCGCAGCTGGCGAACGAACTCCGCGAGATGCTGCCCAACAACGCCGTCGAGTACTTCGTCTCGTATTACGACTACTACCAACCCGAGGCGTACATCGCGCAGACCGACACCTACATCGAGAAGGACTCGTCGATCAACGACGACGTCGAACGACTCCGCCATTCGGCGACCTCGAGTCTGCTCTCCCGTCGCGACGTCGTGGTGGTGGCGTCGGTGTCCTGCATCTACGGCCTCGGTACGCCGCAGTCGTACCTCGATCGCTCGGTCGAGCTCGAGGTGGGGCAGGAGATCGATCGCGACGCCCTGCTGAGGCTGCTCGTCGACGTGCAGTACACCCGCAACGACACAGCATTCACCCGCGGGTCCTTCCGCGTCCGCGGTGACACCGTCGAGATCATCCCGTCCTACGAGGAACTCGCGGTGCGCATCGAGTTCTTCGGCGACGAGGTCGAATCGCTCTACTACCTGCATCCGCTCACCGGCGACGTGGTCCGTCAGGTCGCCTCGCTGCGCATCTTTCCCGCCACCCACTACGTGGCGGGGCCGGAGCGGATGGAACGGGCGATGGCGTCGATCGAGAAGGAACTCGAGGAACGCCTCGCCGAACTCGAGGGCAAGGGCAAGCTGCTCGAGGCGCAGCGCCTGCGGATGCGGACCACCTACGACCTCGAGATGATGCGGCAGGTCGGATTCTGCTCGGGGATCGAGAACTACTCGCGCCACATCGACGGCCGTTCGGCCGGGAGTGCACCGGCGACGCTGATCGACTACTTCCCGGAGGACTTCCTCCT
>NZ_BACI01000090.1 GCF_000225505.1 Gordonia alkanivorans NBRC 16433
GATCACGGTGCCCAGCGGATTCGTCGACGGTCTGCCGACGGGTGCGCAGTTCGTCGCTGCGCGACATCAGGATACGACCGTGCTAAGGGTCGCGGCGGCTTATGAGGCGGCCGCCGGCTTCACGATGTTGGGAGATCGTCCGTGACCGAGCGGCCAGCCGAACGATTCATCACCGTGACACTCGAGGAGCGAGGCGTGACGGCGGTGGCGCGGATGCTCGACGCCGAGGCGCCCCGGACCGCCGGCGCGGTCTGGGACGCATTGCCACTGAGTGGCCAGGTGTTCCACGGAAAGTTCGCGCGCAACGAGATCTACACGCTGCTACCGGCATTCGCGCCGGTGGAACCGGGTGCGGAGAACACAACCATCACGCCGATCCCCGGCGATCTGTGCTATTTCACCTTCGACGGTGTTTTGGACAACCCCGCATATGGGTACGATCCCACATCCGCGCCGGCCGAACATCGGCTGCTCATCGACCTCGCCGTCTTCTACGGAAGAAACAACCTGCTGGTCAACGGCGATGTCGGCTGGGTGCCGGGGAACGTGTTCGCCACCATCACAGAGGGCCTGGAAGACTTTGCGGCGGCTTGCAACGACGTCTGGATGGGCGGCGCGCGGGGTGAAACGCTCACCTATGCGCGCTTGGAGCGGTAAGAAAGAAGGAATGACGGTGGCGATCACAGTGGATGAGGACGACTCGGGCGCGGACCGCCCGGGAGGTCGAGCTACCACTCCTCACCAGGCAAAACGAGGCGGTTCGACGCGCCGTCGGGTGCTCACGCCTCTGGTGCAGGAGTCGACACCGGCGATCATCGCGCGTAAGTTGCACAATGCCATTGCGAACGGCGACTTCCCGCCCGGGTCGCAGTTGACGGAGTCCGGTCTCGCCGCAGACCTGGGCGTCAGCCGCGGTCCGTTGCGTGAGGCGATGCAACGTCTCACCGCGGAGGGTCTGCTGGTCAGCCATCGCAACCGGGGCCTGTTCGTCGTCTCGATGGAGAGAGACGACATCCGCGACATGTACGTCGCGCGCACAGCGGTGGAACGTGCTGCCGTGCAACAGGTCATCGCGCGCGGCGAATCAGAGGCGGTGGCCGCGCTGGACGAGGCCGTAGAGGCCATGCGCGCGTTCGTCGACGAGCCGAACGGTGCCGGGATGGCCGAGGCGGACATGGGATTTCACCAGACGCTGGTGGAACTCACCGAAAGCCAGCGCCTTTCGCGTCTCCACGAGACGATCCTCGTGGAGACACGAATGTGCTTGCGAGCCATGCGAGGAACATATTCATCGGGAAAGGAACGGATCGACGAACACCAGGCGTTGGTGGACGCCATAGCTGCGGGGGATTCTGCCAAGGCGGATGCGCTGATGATCGAGCACATGGCCGACGGGCTGCGTCGATTGATCGGTGACGGCGACGACGCCGGCGATCTCACCGCATCCGGGAGCTGATCGCTCGCGGTTCGGATGTCCATGGTCGGTCGAGCAGGCTGCCGTCCGTGCACAGGGTTCACCAACGCCGGAGATGACCCAGCGAGGGGCGAATTCACGGCCCCGATGACATTCAGGAAGCGCAGATGAGCGACACGACGCCAGCGGACACTTACGAGCAGCTCGCCCCGGACCCGGAGTCACCCGAGGGACGGAAACTACTCCACAAGGCCATAGGTGCCTCGGCCATCGGAAACGCCACCGAGTGGTACGACTACGGCGTCTACGCCGCGGCCTCGGTCTACCTGACCCAGGCCTTCTTCCCGGGTGATTTCGGAACCATCGGCACCATGCTCGGTTTCGCGGTCTCCTTCGTGCTCCGCCCGCTCGGCGGAATGATCTGGGGACCCATCGGCGACCGCATCGGCCGCAAATCCGTCCTGGCCATGACGATTCTGCTGATCTCGGGCGCCACCGCGCTCATCGGCCTGCTGCCCACCCACGCGTCGATCGGTGTGTGGGCGCCCATCCTGCTGATCCTGCTCCGCGTCGTCCAGGGTTTCTCGACCGGCGGTGAATACGGCGGTGCGGCAACGTTCATGGCCGAGTACGCGCCGGACAACAAGCGCGGTAAGTACGGTTCATTCCTCGAGTTCGGTACCCTCGCCGGCTTCTGCGGCGGTACCGCTTTCGTCCTGCTCCTGCAGCTGGGACTCTCCGATTCGCAGATGGATCAGTGGGGTTGGCGCATCCCGTTCCTGCTCGCGCTGCCCATGGGCCTGATCGGGCTGTACCTCCGCTCGCAGATGGACGACACCCCGGTCTTCCAGGAGCTGGAGCAGGAGGACGAGATCAAGGGTTCGGCGTGGACCCGGTTCAAGGATCTGCTCGTCAACTACCGGCGACCGATCCTGACGATGTTCGGCATGGTCATCGCACTCAACGTCGCCAACTACACGCTGTTGGCGTATCAGCCGACCTACCTGCAGAACACCATCAACCTGTCCGAGACCTCGGCGAGCGTCGTCAACCTGATCGGGCAGCTCGTGATGATGTTGCTCATCCCGTTCTTCGGCTGGTGGTCGGATTCGACCGGGCGTAAACCGATGTGGTGGGGATCGCTGGTCGGCCTGTTCGTCCTCGCGGTACCGCTGTACTGGCTGATGGGCCAGGGATTCGTCTGGGCGATCGTGGCATTCGTGATCCTCGGCGCGCTCTACATCCCACAGCTCGCCACCATCTCGGCGACCTTCCCGGCGATGTTCCCGACCCAGGTCCGATACGCGGGCTTCGCGATCTCCTACAACGTCGCGACCGCTGCCTTCGGCGGTACGGCGCCTCTGGTGAACGATGCCGTCGTGGAGGGCACCGACTGGAACCTCTTCCCGGCCGTGTACATGATGGGCGCCTGCGCCATCGGCATGGTCGCGCTGCTGTTCCTGAAGGAGACCGCGGGCTGCTCGCTCCGCGGCACCGAGATCCCCAGCAGGGAGAACGACTTCCACGAGCTGCCGAAGAAGCCGGCGGAGTCGAGGGCCTAGTGTCCTGAGTCATTAATTTCCGTTCGGTTGATAGACTGGGGAATGGCAACCCGGGGTCCGCGAGCAGTGGATATTGTTCTGACCGATGACGAGCGCCGTGAGCTCGAAGGGTGGGCGCGTCGGCGAACGACGGCCTCGGGTTTGGCGATGCGATCACGAATCGTTCTCGCTGCCGCTGATGGCGGGTCGAATACTGAAGTGGCACAACGACTCGGCCTCAACCGCAGTACCGTGCGGCGATGGCGAGGCCGGTTCGTCGAGCACCGCTGCGAGGGGTTGCTCGACGAACCCCGGCCCGGGCGACCTCGAACCGTCGACGACGAGCAGATCAAAAACTTGATCACCGCAACTCTCGAGACCACTCCGACGAATGCGACACACTGGTCGACTCGGTCGATGGCTGAGCATCTCGACATGTCACAGTCAACCGTGTCGCGTGTGTGGCGGGCGTTCGGATTGGCTCCACACAAACAGGATTCGTGGAAGCTGTCGAAACATCCCATGTTCACCGAGAAGGTCCGCGACGTCGTCGGGCTCTACATGAACCCACCCGAACGTGCCCTGGTGCTCTGCGTTGACGAGAAGACCCAGATCCAAGCGCTCGATCGCACCCAGCCGATCTTTCCCATGCTCCCGGGCACCCCGCAACGGGCCAGCCACGACTACGTGCGCAACGGCACCTCCAGCCTGTACGCGGCGTTGGACATAGCGTCGGGAAAAGTCATCGGCTCGCTTCACTCACGCCATCGCGCAACAGAATTCATCGGATTCCTACGCAAGATCGACGCCGAGGTACCCGACGAGCTCGACGTCCACCTGGTCATGGACAACGCCTCCACCCACAAGACACCCGCAGTGAAGCGATGGCTGACCTCGCACCCACGGTTTGTTGTCCACTTCACCCCGACCAGCTCATCCTGGATGAACCTCGTCGAACGCTGGTTCGCTGAACTGACCACCAAGAAGCTCCAACGTTCCACCCACCGCACCGTAAGAGCGCTCAACGCCGACATCAGAGCGTGGATCGACACCTGGAACGACAACCCCCGCCCCTACGTGTGGGTGAAGACCGCTGACCAGATCCTCGACTCCATCGCCCACTACTGCACACGAATTAATGACTCAGGACACTAGCGGTAAGACCCGGGCAGGTTGTGAACGTGTAAGCGTTCGATCGGGGTGAGTCCGCCGATGCCGGTGTGGGCTCGGTGGTGATTGTAGTGGTGTAGCCAGTCGTCGTAGGTGGCTGCGCGGGCGGTCT
>NZ_BACI01000089.1 GCF_000225505.1 Gordonia alkanivorans NBRC 16433
CTCCTCGTGAGCAAACCTCGCCAGAGCAACAGCCACCTCAATGTCCGAGCGGTCCGGGAGCGTGCCACTCGCGATTCTCCGTACAAGCAGGTGGTCCATCACCCGCTTCTGGCGGACGGTGCCTTTCCACGGGTCACGGCCGGGCACCGTGCGGTCGGTCCAGAAATCGACCGACCTCATCAGCTACCGGCCGCCGATCCCGGCCTGTTCACGGCCCTCATGCCCCGTCGACCAGCTGTGCAGGCAGCGCGACCTCGACGGTGCGGTCACCGAGACGGGCGGTGATGGTGACGTCGGTGGCGCCGGCGGCGGCCAGGTAGTTGGCCAGCGTCGACAGCAACAGGTCCTCACGTGCCTCCAACCCCGACACCGCAGCCTGCTTGATACCCATCCGCTGGGCCAGCTCGGTCTGGGTCAGCTGCGCAGCCTGCCTGATCGCCGCCAACCCCATCGCATGCGCCCGGTCGGCCTGGGCCATCTCCGCGCGGATCGTCTCGACCCGCGCCGCGGTATCGGGATCGGCCAACAGCTCCGCGATCCGCTCATTGCCGCGCCGGAACGTGGCCCGCTTCTCCTCACTCATCAGCCCTCACCTCTCTCAGTCTCGGTTTGCCGTTTCCACGCCTCGATCGCGACATCCGCGCGCGGTCCGACGCTGTCGTAGAACACATCACCCATGCGCGCCTTGTCCCCGGAAAACAGGGCCACCACCACATGCGCGTCGTCGGGAAACCACACGATCAGCCGCACCGCCACACCCTCGCGATACGGGTGCGACACCCGCCACACCACATACCGCTTCGACTGCCGCACCCGCTTGAGCGTCGCCGATTCCACCACCGGCGGCTCCTCGAGGTCAGCGAGCACCTGCAACTCCGCCAGCAGCAGATCCAGCCGCAGCCGATCCACGGCATTGCCCGCCGCAGCCGACTCCTCCAGCCGGGTCAGGAAGTCGTCGAACTCGCTCGACCAGTCGATCAACACACGCTAGATATTACTCCAAAGCAATATCGCTCACAAGCGATACGGCCAGGCCTCTGGCCTACACAAGTCACGATGCCCCCGGCTCCATTCCCCACCCTGGCTACCAACCTGTCTCACGACAAGGCTGGCAGCCAGCGTGCAAAGGTGAGCGGGAACGGAACTGGTGCGCGGGGAATCGCTTACACACCGTGGACTGAGTGACGTTGGCGTGGATGTCGACGCGACTGTCATCAGTCAGGTGGTGGGACAGGGTGTCGAGGGATCGGTCGTCGCAGGCGGGGAGGCCATCCTGATCGTCGGCGATGGTGTTTCCGATCGTCTGCGCATGTTTCTGTATTTCACGCCTCGACCTTGCCCAGCGTGCCGAGGCGGTCGGCGATGCGGGCGGCGCGGGTGGCGACTGCGGGCGGGAATCCCATCTCGATCAACAGTTTCTTGGTGGTCGACCCGGCTTTTCCGCAACGCCCAGCGAGTCGAGAGTCGCTGCGTGGGTGGCGATCTGGTGGCCGGCGACGTTGCGGATCAGTCGCCAGAACTCCAACTGTGCGTACGTCGTGCGGCCGGTGGGGTCGTCGGAGGGCGCGGTGATCTCGACGAGTTGGTCGAAGTGTGCGTCGAGTGACGTGGTGTCGGTGTCGATCATGACGGCAGCCGTCCCTCTCATGGAGGTAATGCGGTTGGTTGGGACCGTCGTCGACTACTGCTGTGTCATCGAATTCCTGTGTCTTCAGTTGTACCCCGGGGGTCTGACAAACCTGCGGACCGGCTCCGCCAACCGATCTGATCGGCAAAGGGATCCCACTACGGGAAACGAGACGTAGGCCTCAATCGAACCACCGGCCTGCGAACATCGTCGACCCGTGTGAACATGGTTGGAATTACTCGGGAAAGCGCAGGTGACGCCGATGAAAGAACGGTTTGTCGGTTGCATCGTGGGGGGTGCGGTCGGCGACGCACTCGGGGGATCGGTCGAATTCATGTCGCGCTCGGCGATCATGGAGCGGTTCGGCCAGACGGGCATCACTTCCTACGCGCCGGCATACGGCGGAACCGGAACCATCACCGACGACACCCAGATGACCCTTTTCACGGCCGAGGGACTGCTGCGCGCGTGGCTACGGGATTGCGACGGCGGGATCTCGTGCTTTGCGGCGTCGACGGCCCGCGCCTACCTGCGCTGGTTCATGACACAGGGGGAGCACCCCCGGCACGGCGTGCTGCCGATGGGCGAGCGCGCCAGCTGGCTGACCGAGCACCGGGAGCTCCACAGCCAGCGCGCCCCCGGCACGACCTGCCTGAGTACGCTGCGTTCCACGACGCGGCCGGGCACTCCGGCAGACAATGACAGCAAGGGCTGCGGCGGGGTCATGCGTGCCGCGCCGGTCGGGTTGTTCGCCGCTCGCGCGGAGTGGTCAGCGATGGGAACCTTCGATCTCGGAACCGCGATCGCCGCGCTGACCCACGGGCACCCGTCGGGCTCGCTGACCGGCGGCGTCCTCGCCCTGATGGTCCGTGAGCTCGCCGAAGGTGCCCCTCTCGAGGACGCGCTCGCCGCGGCAAAGAACATCCTCCGGACCAAACCCGAGCACGAGGAGACCCTGGCCGCCGTCGAACTCGCCGAGCGGCTCGCCGGTGAAGACGTCGCGCCGGAGGAAGCGATCTCCCGACTCGGCGAGGGTTGGGTGGCCGAGGAAGCGCTCGCGATCTCGATCTATTGCGCGCTCGTCGCAGGCGATTTCGAGCAGGCCATCGTGCTCGCGGTGAACCACGACGGTGATTCGGACTCGACCGGGGCGATCACCGGCAACCTGCTCGGCGCGCGCGAAGGGGCCGGCGTCATCCCGGAACGCTGGCTCGAGCAGCTTGAACTACGCGACGTCATCACCGAGGTGGCGACCGACCTGTACGAGTTCACCGACTGGGAGCTCGACGCCCCGGGCGTCGCCGACAAGTACGTGGGACTTCAGCCGACGGGCTGATTCGAGAGTCTGAGGCCGCCGCCTTCGTGGCTCGTCGCTAACGCTCCTCGCACCTCAGGCAGCAGTGATGCTGATCCCGGCGTGCTCGAGGAATCGTTCGACGAGTCGGTCGCAGCGGGCTGCGGTCTCGGGTGCGGCAGAATCGATCTCAACGGCGAGGGCCCGGGTGTCGATCTTCCCATCGTCGCTGCCCGACCGGGCGCTTGTGAATCCCTTGCGCCACCCGGAGAAGCAGTCCGGTGTGATCTCCGGGTGGAACTGCACGCCCAGATGTGGGCCGGAGACGTAGGCCTGCACCCCCGCGTCGTTGACCGCGATCACCTCGGCGACATCGGACACGGTGATGGTGTCGTGGTGGAATTCCATCCACGGGCCCGCTTCGACCAGATCGGGACGGGTGGTGCTGACGGTGACGAATCCGTGCTCGGGACGCGTGCTCGGCGCCACCGAACCGCCGAGAGTTCGCGCGAGGATCTGGGCGCCGAAGCAGATACCGAAGATCGGGATCTGTCGGCCGACCGTGTGGGAGAGGTACCGCAGTTCGGGTTCGACCCACGGCAGTGCGGCGTCGAAGGCCGAATCCGGGGAGCCGGTCACGCATACCAGGTCGAATCCGGTTGACGGGGGCGGGGGCCCGTCCTCGACGTCGTGGATGACGACGTCGAATCCGCGGTCGACGAAGGCGGGCAGCAACGAACCGAGCACCGTTTCGCGCCACTCCGGCCGCACACCGTGAACCAGTGCGAGAACCCTGCCGCCCACTTGAACTCCTTCCGAACATCTGTGTCCGGTCAGGTTAGTCGTTCGCGCGGCCGAGAAGATGCTCGGGGCGGCCGCCGCAGCGGTCCTGTTCGCCACCTACTTCTTTGCACTCATCGTGATCCTGCTGATCTCGGCTCGCGGTCCGCTGATCCGGCACACGCGCAAGGTCCTGCCCATCGCGTTCATCACGGCGATCGTCGGCGACCTCGTGGAGGTCGTCGGCGCCTGGTACCCGCTGGTGCTGTTCCCCGGCCGGTTGATGACGGGCGCGTCGGTGGCGCTGAGCACCGGTGCGGCGGCGGCGATGATGGTCGCCGACCGAGGTGAGAAGGGCCGTGCGTTCATGGCGACCGGCTCGCTCATCGGTGCCGGTACCGGTCTCATCGCGGGGATCCTCATCGCCGTGTATCTGCCCTGACAGTTGGTGACGGTCTACGCCATCCACGCGGTCGCGATGACGATCTGTCCCGAGTTCCTGTTCGCCGGATTGCGGGCGGCACCGGACCTCCTTGCGCCGGACCATGACCCGGTTCCAGCTATCGTCGAGCCAGGGTTCGCGGACGTACCGTCGGCACGCACCGGTGATCTCGACGTGGTGGTCGAGGAGTCCCGATCCCGCGACCCCGGTGCGTACCTCGTGGGGGCGCTCGGTGTCCGTCGTCTTCGCGCTCGCAGTGGTGTGGAAAGGTGCGACGGGGACCGCAGATCCGCGTCGCCTGCTGATCGATCTCGAGATAGCCTTCGCCGGCGCGGCCATCTGGATTCTGGTGTCCGCGGCGGAATGGACGTGGGTCACGCCGATCGTGCTGACCGTCATGACGGTGGTGCTACTCGACGCCGCACGCATCGCGGCGCGCCCCGCCGACGACGCGGCACCAGGCTGGCTGCGGGTCCTTGGCCGCGTCCTGGTCGGCATCTACGTCGCGTGGGCCACCGCGGCGGTGTTCCAGAACTGGGCGGCCGCGATCGGCACCGACCTCGCCGATTCGCAGTCCCTCGGCTGGCAGCTCATCATTCTCATCGTGTGTGCAGTCTTCGGACTCACTGTCACCGCCGCGGTCGGGTCCGTCCTGGTCGCCTACCCGGCTCACGCTGATCTGGGCGTTCCTCGGCATCCTGGCCACGGCGCAGGGCGAGACGACCGGCATCGTGGGCGTTGCCATCGCAACGATCGTCGCGCTGGTGGTCACCACGGGTGTCGTGTTCGTGTCGCGGCGTCGAGGTGCTGGTGCCGTCTCGACTCCAAAGCCGGTACGGCACTAGTCTTCGCGGGTCCGCCGACTGCCGGCGTGCCAGTCCTCCTGCTCGGGCGTCTCGTCGGCGGTCACGCCGAAGGCGCGCAGTTGCGGCTTCTCCCGCAGGCTCCGCTTGAGTTCGGCGAATCCGGGGAAGCTCGCCAGCCCGATCACGTGGTCCCACAACGTGACTGCGTCCTCGTCGCTCGGCAGGCGGCTGATGACCGGGCCGAAGAAGGCGACGCCGCTCGGCGGCTGGAAGTGGATGATCGGTGTGCCGACGTCACGGCCGGTCAGTGCGAGCGCCTCCTCGGTCTCGGCTCGGATCTCCGCGTCGAAGTCGGTGTTCTCGAGTGCGTCGACGTGATGGGTGGGCAACCCGAGCCCCTCCAGTACCGGGGTGAGGAAGCCGGCGGTGCCGCGGTGGTCGGTGTTGTCGACGGTGTACGTGCCGGTGTGTTCCTCGAAGAACAGCGTGCCGAGGGCCGTGTAGAACGGATCGATGGCGGTGCGGCCGTGCTCGCGACGGATGCTCGCGGCGACGCGGAGCAGCCGGAGACCGGCGGTGTGCCCGGCCTCGTACTCGGGTGGAAAATGCGCGGCGTAGTCGATGTGTGCGTTCAGCAGACGCAGCGAGATGAACCGCCAGTCGACGCTGTAGTCACGTTGCGCCTGGACCTTGCGAACCCATTTGCTCGTCATCCACGCGAACGGGCACACGGGATCGAAATAGAAGTTGATGTCGGCATCGGCCATGGTGTCGACGGTAGTGCCGAAAAACGCCCCGGGTGAACGGATCACCCGGGGCGTTCTCGATCGGTGCGGCGAGAACTAGAGGTCGAGCGAAGCGAGTGCCTCGTTGAAGGTCTTGCTCGGACGCATGACGGCAGCGGTCTTGTCCCAGTCCGGGTAGTAGTAGCCGCCGATGTCGACCTGCTGACCCTGCACGGAGTTCAGCTCCTCGACGATCTTCTCCTCGTTCGCGGCGAGGGTCTCGGCCAGCGGCGCGAACTGCTTGGCCAGCTCGGTGTCCTCGGTCTGGCCGGCCAGCTCCTGGGCCCAGTACAGAGCGAGGTAGAACTGGCTGCCGCGGTTGTCGAGCTCACCGGTCTTGCGCGACGGGCCCTTGTCGTTCTCGAGCAGCTTGCCGGTTGCGGCGTCGAGCGCCTTGGCCAGGATCACCGCACGCTGGTCGTCGAACTTCTTGCCCATGTCCTCGAGGCTGACCGCGAGGGCGAGGAACTCACCCAGCGAATCCCAGCGGAGGTGGTTTTCCTCGATGAGCTGCTTGACGTGCTTCGGTGCCGAACCGCCCGCACCGGTCTCGTAGAGACCGCCGCCGGCCATCAGCGGCACGATCGACAGCATCTTCGCGCTGGTGCCGAGCTCCAGGATCGGGAAGAGGTCGGTGAGGTAATCGCGGAGGATGTTGCCGGTGGCCGAGATGGTGTCCAGGCCGCGGACGACGCGCTCGAGGGTGTACCGCATGGCGCGGACCTGCGACATGATCTGGATGTCCAGGCCCTCGGTGTCGTGCTCGGGAAGGTACTTGTGCACCTTCTTGATCAGCTCGTTCTCGTGCGGGCGGTACGGGTCGAGCCAGAACAGGACCGGCATGCCCGAGTCGCGGCAGCGGTTGACGGCCAACTTGATCCAGTCCTGGATCGGGGCGTCCTTCACGATGCAGAGACGCCAGATGTCACCCTCTTCGACGGTCTGGGTCAGCAGGACCTCACCGGTCTCGATGTCGGTGATGTTGGCGGTGCCGCCGACCGGGACCTCGAAGGTCTTGTCGTGCGAGCCGTACTCCTCGGCCTTCTGCGCCATCAGGCCGACGTTGGGAACGGTGCCCATCGTCGTGGGATCGAACTGCCCGTTGGTCTTACAGAAGTTGATCATCTCCTGGTAGATGCGGGAGAAGGTCGACTCCGGGTTGACCGCCTTGGTGTCCTTGAGGCGGCCGTCGGCGCCGTACATCTTGCCGCCGGCGCGGATCATCGCGGGCATCGACGCGTCGACGATGACGTCGCTGGGGGAGTGGAAGTTCGAGATGCCGCGGGCCGAGTCGACCATCGCCAGCTCGGGACGGTGCTCGTGGCACTTGTGCAGGTCGTCGATGATCTCCTCGCGCTGGGCGCTCGGGAGCGACTCGATCTTGCTGTAGAGATCCGACAGGCCGTTGTTGACGTTGACGCCGAGCTCGTCGAACAGTTCGCCGTGCTTCTCGAAGGCGTCGCGGTAGAAGACCTTCACCGCGTGGCCGAAGACGATGGGGTGCGAGACGCGCATCATCGTCGCCTTGACGTGGAGCGAGAACATGACGCCGGTCTTGTAGGCGTCCTCGATCTGCTCTTCGTAGAACTTGATGAGCGCCTTCTTGCTCATGAACATGCTGTCGATGACGTCGCCGTCGGTGATGTCGACCTCGGGCTTGAGAACCAGGGTCTCGCTGCCGTCGTCCGGGATGAGTTCCATCTTGACCTTGCGGTCGCCCTCGACGGTCATCGACTTCTCGCCGTGGTAGAAATCGCCCTCGCGCATGTGCGCGACGTGGGTACGCGACGCCATCGACCACTCGCCCATGCTGTGCGGGTGCTTGCGCGCGTACTCCTTCACGGCCTTCGGCGCGCGGCGATCGGAATTGCCCTCACGCAGAACCGGGTTGACCGCGCTGCCCAGGCACTTGGTGTACCGGTCGCGGATCGCCTGCTCTTCCTCGTTCTTCGGGTTGCCGGGGAATTCGGGAAGGTCGTAGCCCTTTTCCCGGAGTTCCTTGATCGCGGCGAGGAGCTGCGGCACCGAGGCACTGATGTTGGGGAGCTTGATGATGTTGGTGTCGGGATCCTGGGTGAGCTTGCCCAGTTCGCCGAGGTTGTCGGTGACTTTCTGATCTTCGGGGAGGAGATCGGAGAACTCGGCGAGGATGCGCGCTGCGACCGAGATGTCGCTGGTCTCGACTTCGATGCCGGCCGCTCCGGCGAACGTGCGCACCACCGGTAAAAACGCGTGGGTGGCGAGCATGGGGGCTTCGTCGGTCAACGTGTAGATGATGGTCGGCTTCTGGGTGCTCATGCCTGATGTTCTCGATTCTGTCTGTATTAACCGGTGTCGCCGGCGACCTTGTGAGTCAGGCTTCACCGATACCACGCTTGCGGTGTGCTTGTGTGACAACTACTCCCCGATTCTGCCCCCTGTGATCAGCCTCGCGTTCAGGGGCCTCGGGTCTTGTGGTTTGATGCCGCCGGAGACGGGTCGTCCCGGTGCTCTTGAAACCAGCGTCGATGCAGGTAGTTCACATCCTCTCGCGTTCGACGTGACTTCGCGCGTGGGCGATGGCCTCGTCGAGGGTGTCGACGAGATGGTTGTCGTGGCGCAGGGAGTCGACGACGCCGACACCTTCGAGCAGCGCGAGGTGCTCGGGTTGCACCCCCTTGATGATCACGGTGACGCCGCGCTTCTCGAGATCGGCCACGATCTCGGCGAGCGAGCGGGCGCCGGTGGCGTCGAGCATGCCGAGGTGCGACATCCGGATGATGACGACCGACACCGACTCGTTGCGGTCGGCGCCCGCGGAGATGGTGGTCGAGATCTTCTCGGCAGCGCCGAAGAACATCGCGCCGTCGAGCCGGAGCAGGGCGATGCGCTCGTCGCCGGGTTGCGCGGGACCCGGCAGCGGCTCGCGGGTCACGCTCGCCCGCTGGGCGACCTGGCGCAGCGCGAAGAACGCCGCTACGACGATGCCGATCTCGACGGCCTCGATGAGGTCGAGCGTCACGGTGATGATCGCGGTGACGACGAAGATCAGGGCGTCCGAGCGGGTCGACCGCAGGATCGCGCGGACGGTCCCGACGGATACCATGCGGAACGACGTCACCATGAGCACGCCGGCGAGCGCGGCGAGCGGGATCTCCGACACCGGGCCGGTGGCCAGGTAGACGACGCCCAGGAGCAACAGCGAGTGCACGATCGCGGCGACGCGGGTGCGGGCGCCGGACCGGACGTTGACCGCCGTGCGGGCGATCGCGCCCGTCGCGGGCATGCCGCCGAAGAGACCCGACGCGATCGACGCCAGGCCCTGCCCGGACAGCTCGCGGTCGGGTTCGTACGGGCCGGTGGGCGACATGGTCGCCGCGACCCGAGCCGAGAGCAACGACTCGATGGCCGCGAGCGCGGCGATCGCCACCGCCGCGCTGAACATCGCCCGCAGTGCCTCGGAGTCGACGTGCGGGATGGAGGGCGCGGGCAGCGACGACGGCAGTTGCCCGATCGTCGCCACGTCGAAGACATCGGTGAAGTAGACGATCAGGGTGACCGCGATGACCGCGGTGAGAGATTCGGGAATGGAAGCATGGACACGCGGCAGCACCACCATGATCACCGCGACCATCGCGACGACGGTCAGCGTGGACCAGGCCTGCGACCAGTCGGCGTGGACGACGACGTCGATCGCGGCGTTCAGGGTCCGCATGCCCGCCGGGGCTGCCGTGTTGAACGCGGCCGGCACCTGTTGCAGGAAGATGATTGCCGCGATGCCGAGGGTGAAGCCCTCGATGACCGGCCACGGGATGAATGTCACGGCGCGTCCGAGTCCGAGTACGCCTGCGATCAGCACCAGCAAGCCCGCGAGGACGGTGACCATGGCGATGCTGCTCAGGCCGTGTTCGGCGACGATCGGCGCCAGGATCACCGCCATCGCGCCGGTGGGCCCGGACACCTGGACGTGCGAGCCGCCGAAGACCGCGGCGACGAGACCGGCGACGACCGCGGTGATCAGGCCCGCGGCGGCGCCGACGCCGGAGCTGATGCCGAAGGCGAGCGCCAGGGGGAGGGCGACGATGCCCACGGTCACGCCGGCGAGGATGTCGGTCTTCCAGCTCCGGGGGAGGTCGGCGTAATCGCTGCGTCGGGGGGCGAAGCCCTTGATCCGGGCGAGCGTGCCGGTGACGGCGTCGGTACTCACCGGCGGGTCACCGGTGGAAGTGACGAGATGGCGTCGAGGTGCTCACGCTGAGCGTCGAGGGTGTCTATCAGGAACGTGCGCGCGATGACCAGGAGATCGGAGATCTTCGGGTGGGCGAGTTCGTAGAAGACGGCGTTGCCGACGCGGTTGGCGGTGACCACCCGGTGCCGCTTGAGGACGCCCAGATGCTGCGACAGCAGCGTCGGCTCGAGGTCGGTGGCGGCGAGGAGTTCACTGACCGGCGTCGGATCACCGTTGGCGCTGAGCACCTCGAGGACCCGGATGCGAGCGGGGTGCGCGAGGGCCTTGAACAAGTTGGCCTTGATCTCGTACAGCGGCTTGTCGGGGCCGGGATCGGTCACGGGTCACTCCAACGGCGGTCGGTAGGCAGGCAGTGCCAGTTGATGACTTGACGGATTGAGAAATTCATCAATCCATACTATAGCTCGTCCCTGAACACGGAAGCACCCCGCGGCCCTGGTCCGCGGGGTGCCCCCGATCGATCAGGCTGGATCAGCCCAGATCGAAACGATCGTTCTCGGCAACCTTCACCCACGCCTTGACGAAGTCGTTGACGAACTTCTCGGCGTTGTCGTCCTGAGCGTAGACCTCCGACAGCGCGCGCAGTTGCGAGTGCGAACCGAAGGACAGGTCGGCGGCGGTCGCCGTCCACTTGGTCGCGCCCGACGAGCGGTCGACGACCTCGTAGACGTTCTCGTCGGTGCCCGACTTCCACTCGTAGTCCATGCTGACGACGTTGCGGAAGAAGTCGTTGGACAGCACGCCCGGGCGATCGGTGAACACGCCGTGCTTGGAGCCGCCGTAGTTCACGTCGAGGGCACGGAGTCCGCCGATCAGCACGGTGAGCTCCGGAGCGGTGAGGCCGAGCATGTAGGCGCGCTCGAGCAGCAGCTGCTCCAGCGGGGCCTTCTCACCGCCACGGCTGTAGTTGCGGAAGCCGTCGGCCGCGGGCTCGAGCACCTCGAACGAGTCCACGTCGGTCTCCTCCTGCGAGGCGTCCGTGCGACCCGGGGTGAACGGTACGGTGACCGGGAAACCGGCGGCCTCGGCGGCCTTCTCCACGGCGGCGGCGCCACCGAGGATGATCAGATCGGCCACCGACACCTTCTTGCCGCCGGACGCCGAGTCGTTGAAGTCCTTCTGGATCTGCTCGTAGACCGGCAGGGCCTTGGCGAGTTCGCTCGGCTCGTTGACCTCCCAGTTCTTGATCGGTTCGAGACGGATGCGTGCACCGTTCGCGCCGCCGCGCTTGTCGGTGCTGCGGAAGCTCGCCGCCGACGCCCACGCGGTCTTGAGCAGCTGGGAGGGCGATAGCGCCTCGAGCAGCTTGCCCTTCAGCGACGCGATGTCGGAGTCGTCGACGAGCTCGTGGTCGACGGCCGGCACCGGGTCCTGCCAGATCTGCGGCTCGGCAACCCACGGTCCGAGGTAGCGGGTGACCGGCCCCAGGTCGCGGTGGAGCAGCTTGTACCAGGCCTTGGCGAAGGCCACCTCGAGTTCCTCGGGATGGTCGAGCCAGCGGCGGGTGATGTCGGCGTAGATCGGCGACTCGCGCAGGGCCACGTCGGTGACCAGCATCGTGGGTGCACGTCCCGGTCCGCCGAACGGATCGGGGATCGTGCCGGCTCCCGCACCGTCCTTGGCGACGTACTGCCATGCGCCTGCGGGACTCTTCTGCAGCTCCCACTCGTAGCCGTAGAGGATCTCGAGGAAGCTGTTGTCCCACTGGGTCGGCGTGTTGGTCCAGACGACCTCCAGACCCGAGGTGATGGTGTCCTCCGCCTTGCCGCTGCCGTAGCTGGACTTCCAGCCCAGGCCCTGCTGCTCGATCGGTGCGGCCTCGGGCTCGGGGCCCACGAGATCGGCGTCGCCGGCACCGTGGGTCTTGCCGAAGCTGTGGCCGCCGACGATGAGGGCTGCGGTCTCCTCGTCGTTCATCGCCATCCGGGCGAAGGTCTCCTGGATGTCGTAGGCGGCCGCGATCGGGTCCGGCTTGCCCTCGGGCCCTTCGGGATTGACGTAGATCAGGCCCATGGTGGTGGCGCCGAACGGCTTTGCCAGTTCGCGTTCACCGGAGTAGCGCTTGTCGGTGCCGAGCCACTGGTCCTCGGGGCCCCAGAAGACCTCTTCCGGCTCCCAGATGTCCTCGCGACCGAAACCGAAGCCAAAGGTCTTGAAGCCCATGGATTCCAGCGCGACGTTGCCGGCGAAGACCAGCAGGTCCGCCCACGAGAGCTTGTTGCCGTACTTCTGCTTGATCGGCCACAGCAGGCGTCGGGCCTTGTCGAGGTTGGCGTTGTCCGGCCAGCTGTTGAGCGGGGCGAAGCGCTGCGCACCCTGACCGCCGCCACCGCGGCCGTCGAAGATGCGGTAGGTGCCGGCGGCGTGCCAGCTCATGCGGATGAACAGGCCGCCGTAGTGGCCGTAGTCGGCGGGCCACCAGTCCTGCGACTGGGTCATCAGCGAGACGAGGTCGGCCTTGAGTGCCTCGACGTCGAGCTTCGCGAATTCCTTCTTGTAGTCGAAGTCCTCGCCCAGCGGGTTGGACAGCGGGGAATGCGCATGCAGGACCGACAGATCGATCTGCTCGGGCCACCAGTCCTTGTTGGTCAGCGGCGCATGCGCTTTGGGCTCCGGCGACGGGATCGCCGGGTTCTCGCTCTCGCTGTTGCTCCGGGTGTCTTCTGCGGAATTCGGTGGGCGGCTGTCGGAGGTCACGACATTCCTTTCGATGGTGGAACCGATTGGGCTGCGATCACGGGCGTGATCAAATCGGGGCTGAACTGACGCAATCCGGGCAGAGTCCCCAGTAGATGACCTCAGCTTCGTCGAGGACGAAACCGTGATCGTGGGAGGCGGTGAGGCACGGTGCCTCGCCGACCGCGCAGTCGACGTCCTCGACGGTTCCGCAAGAGCGACAGACGACGTGGTGATGGTTGTCGCCGGTGCGGAATTCGTAGAGCGACACCGAACCCGACGGTTGGATCCGCCGGATGAGACCGGTTTCGGTCAGCGCCCGCAGGACGTCGTAGACGGCCTGGCGGGACACGTTGGGCAGCGTCTGGCGAACGATGCCGTAGATGGTCTCGGTGTCGGTGTGGGGATGTTCGTCGACGGCATGCATGACCGTCACCCGTGGTTGGGTGACTCGAAGGTCCGCGGCCCGGAGTTGCTGGGCATAGTCCGATGTCGATGCCACGCGACCACCTTAGGCACACCGTCTACGCGTTCACGTCGTTTTTCTGGATCTGATCAAAACTCCGTGGGAACAGCGGATTGACGGGTCAGCTGAGAGGGAGCGTGACGCGGTCGTCGTACACGACCACGGGAGACGCAGGGCCGCTGCCGGAATGGTGACAGTAGCTGTCCTAGAGGCCTGGCAGCCTCGTGACGTGACGACGAATGAGAGCAACCCACCCATCATCCTGATCGCCGGACATTGGCTGGGGGCGTGGGCATGGGACGAGGTACTGGAACACCTGACCGCGGCGAGTCGGCGGGCCATTCCGATGACGCTTCCCGGCCTCGACGAGCAGGACTGCGGACGGGCCTCCAGGACGCTCGACGACCAGGCGAAGGCGATCGGACAGACGCTCCTCGGAGCAGGGGCATCCGAGTCCGTGCCGGTGGTGATCGTGGCGCACAGCGGGGCAAACGCGCCGGTGAGTCTGGTGCTCGATCGGCGGCCGGAACTCATACGCCGCGTGGTCTGGGTTGACAGCGGTCCCGTCGCGTCGGGGAGCGTGTTCGCCCCGGATGCGCCGGAGGATCTGGACGAGCTTTCGCTGCCGCCCTTCGATGTACTCGGGGAGCAGGCGAGCTTCGAGGGGCTGAGCACCGAAGCGCTCCAGCGATTTCGGGCCAGGGCCGTTCCGGAACCCGGGCTCGTGCTCCGGCAGCGGGTGGAGCTCACCAACGACGCGCGTCTGGCGGTCCCGACCACTCTGGTGTGCTGCTCGATCCCGAGCGCGCGGATAACGGAGCTGGCCGACGCGGGTCACCCGATGTTCGCCGAGGTGTCGAGGCTCGAGCAGGTCGACTTCGTCGACCTGCCGACCGGGCACTGGCCCATGTGGAGCCGACCCGGCGACCTGGCGCACATCATCACCGAGGCGGCGGGTCTCCCGGTCGGTTGAGTTCGGTGCGTCGGAATGCTACGGCGCGAACGTCTACGGCTGCGCGCAGGCCGGTGCGTCGGCGTCCTCCGACAACGGCTTGCCGGGCGGCATCACGTAGAGGACGTCGAGGATCACCGGAACGGTGCCGAGGTTGGTGCCCTCGTGGGTGTTGACCTTCCCGCCGGGCTCTTCGATGATCTGGCCCGCCCGGTAGACGACCGGCTTGCAGTCCGCTCCCGGGTGGGTGAGAGTGCCCTGCCGGACGAAGCCGTAGATCTGGGCGTCGTGGTAGTGCCAGCCGGTGGTGCCGCCGGGGGCGATGGTGATCTCGCGGACCTCGACGTGAGCGCCCTGGGGGATGAACGGCAGCAGTCCGGCAGGGATGTCGGTGTGGGCGAGGGTGACCGCTGAGATCCCCGACGAGGGAGTCGCATTCGCGAGGGCCGGCCCGAGGAGGCCGGGCGTGAGGAGCGTGGCCGCGGCGAGGGCGGTGATTGTTGCGGTGCGGAAGGTCATCGCGCGAGATTACGACGCGACTGGGCGCGTGAGCTGCGATTTCGACGAATCGGTCGCGATTCTTCGCTCACTTCGTCCGTTCGCGCTCACGCGATATCGATGAGCGCGAACGGATCCCGTGATCGCGACGTCAGACGCGCGCGGTGCGGACACACGACGACGGCCGCCATCCGAAAAGGATGACGGCCGTCGTGTTGTCTTGTGCCAGATCAGCTGTCGATGCCGACCAGTTCCTTGGCGAGCTCGGCGAAACGGATCTCGATGGCCGAGACCACCCGCTGGCGGTTCTTGTGGGTCTCCTCGTAGGCGAGGGTCACCCGCAGATCGGCCGGCGTGGTGAGGTCCTTGACCGCGGCCACGGCATCGCCGACGTTGAGGTCGGTGTAGCCCTCGATCGGCAGGTCCTCGGCCTCGACAGTCCCGGTGATCGCGCGGAGCTGGTGGAGTGCGTCCGCGGCACCCTTGGCGCCGTTGTCGCGGGCACTCTCCTCGACAGCCTCGAGGGCTGCGTCGCGTCCGGCGGCGACGGTCTTCGAGACAGCGGTGCCCGCGTTCTCGATGGCGTCACCGGCGCGTGAGGCGGCAACCGCGGCGTCGTCTACGGCGCTCGCGAAGCGGCTGCGTACCAGCGCGACCGGATCGGGGATCTGTCGGGCGAAGTCGGCGGTCCGGTCGATGGCCCACGAGGCGCCGTTGGCCGGTGCGGCGAGCGCACGCGCGGCGAGTCCGCTGACCCACTGGGTCGGGCCACGACGCAGTGCGGTCGGCCCGCCCAATGCTTCTTCGGCGAGAACGGTGGTCAGCCAGTCGGCCGTCGCGGTGTGGGCGACGATCAGCTTCTCGGCGAGATCGACGAGTGCCTTGTCCTCCTGACCGGTGGCGAGGGCCTTGAGGTACGTCGAACGTGCGAGGAGTCGCTGCTCGAGGGCGAGATCGTCGAGGAGTGCCTCGTCCAGCGGCTGGGCCTGCTCGACGACGGTCTTGGCCAGGGCGCCGACCCGGCCGATCACGGGACGGATCACGTCGACGAGTCCCCCGCGTTCGCGGAGGGCTTCCTCGATCGCGACGGCGCGCAGCCGGGCGTTCTCGGCGTTCTCGGCGAGCTCCTTGCGGATCGCGTCGGTCCGGGCCTGGGCCTGACGCGTCTCGGCGATCTGGATCTCGGTGTGGGTCATCGCGAGGATTGCACGAAGTTGCTGGTGGACGGTGGTGGTCGAAACAGTCATTCGGTCTCGCTCCCTTCTCATCCGCGACGGGATGTGTACGTCCAGAGTGTTGCCACGACGACCGGGTACGTAACCTCCCTCTCGATATCCGCCGCAGTGTTGATCCGAAAACTGTTATGCCACAGTCGCCTACGTGGTTGGTGAGGTGGGTCACAGCCGGGTTTCGTGCACCGGGGGAAAAGCGCGAAGACGACAAAACGCCCCCGGTCGACGCATGGTGCGTCGTCGGGGGCGTTCTGCCGGGATCGTCCCGGCTCGATCAGTAGGAGTAGAAGCCGCGTCCGGACTTGCGGCCCAGGTGACCGGCGTCGACCATGCGGCGCAGCAGTGCGGGCGGCGCGAAGTGCGGCTCGGCGAACTCGTCGTACAGCGACTCGGCGGCGGCAAGGGTGATGTCGAGGCCGATGGTGTCGACGAGGGTCAGCGGTCCCATCGGGTAGCCGCAACCGCCCTTCATTGCGGTGTCGATGTCCTCGGCCGAGGCGTAGCCGGAGTCGTACATCCGGATGGCCTGACAGAGGTATGGGATGAGCAGAGCGTTGACGATGAAGCCCGAACGGTCGCCGGCGTTGACCGGGTTCTTGCCCAGAACGTCCTTCACATAGGTGCTGACCGCTTCGGCGGTCTCCGGCGAGGTGACCAGGGTCGAGATGATCTCCACCAGCGGCATCACCGGGACCGGGTTGAAGAAGTGGACACCCACGACGCGCTCGGGACGCTTGGTCGCGGTGGCGACCTTGATGATCGGGATCGACGAGGTGTTGGTGGCCAAGATGGTGTTCTCGCCGACGGCCTCGTCGAGGCGCGCGAAGATGTCGCGCTTGAGCTGCTCGTTCTCGGGAGCGGCCTCGATGACCAGGTCGCGGTCGGCGAGGTCGGCGTAGTCGAGGCTGACGCGCAGACGGCCGAGCGCGGCGTCGGCGTCCTCCTGGCTGAGCTTGTTCTTGCTGACGGCGCGGGCCAGGGACTTCTCGACGCGCGCACGCGCGGCGTCGGCGAACTCCTGCTTGACCTCGATGATGACGACATCGCTGCCGGACTTCGCGCACACCTCCGCGATGCCAGCTCCCATGGTGCCGCCGCCGATGACGCCGATGTTCTGCACAGTAAAACCTCCGAGTCGAGTTACACGACAAACGGTAGTACGTCGGTTGGGTCCGGCGGAGTCGAGGTCACCCGCGCCCTCGGCCTGACTCGCCCCGCGGACCTGGACGATCGACCAAGCGGTTCCCGTGCGCAATCCCACGTGTTTACGATGACGGAGCGCGGGGCCGTCGGCCCCGGTGCACGCCGAGGTGGGAGTTCCGTATGAAGCGCAAGTCGGGGAATGACGTCACCAGGCCTTCGTGGCTCGTCGCTTTCGCTCCTCGCACCTCAGGCAGCTGGGGGCCGGGCGCTTTCGCTCCTCGCACCTCAGGCAGCTGGGGGCCGGGCGCTTTCGCTCCTCGCACCTCAGGCGGCAGGGCGTCGGTGGGCATCGCGATCTTCTCGGTGTTCGCCGTGGTCGTCGGCCTGCTGGGTATCGGAGCCGGTACCGCGGAGGCCCGCACGCTCGACGGCGTCCGGTACGCACAGGCGAGTCCCGGAGCGCCCTACCGGCAGACCTGGACGTCGCCACGGAATTTCGTCGCCTCGGTGTGGTCTCCGTCGATGCAGACGCAGGTCCCGCTGCTGGTACAGACCCCGGCGAACGGCCACCAGGCCGCACCGGTGATGTACATGCTGAACGGGTCGTCGGGCGGCGAGGAGAACGACGACTGGACCCACGCCACCGACGCGAACGCCTTCTACGCCAACAAGAACGTCTGGACCGTGACCCCGATCGGCGGCGCGGCGACCTACTACGCCAACTGGCGGCGCGTGGACCCGGCGGCGAACTTCCGATACCAGGTGAAGACGTCGCGACCGCTGCGCTGGGAGACGTTCCTGACCTCCGAACTGCCTGCGACGTTCGAGGGGAGGCACGGCGGATACAGCTTCGGGCGGTCGCGTGGCATCGCCGGGATCTCGATGTCCGGCAACTCGGTGATCCGCCTCGCGGAGAATCATCCCGGTCTGTACCGCGCGGTGGGTGCCTACTCGGGCTGTGCCGAGACCGCGACGCCCACCGGGCAGCTCTTGCTGAGGAATGTCGCTTTCGTTCCTTACGGAGCCGACGCGACGAACATGTACGGGCTGCCGGGCGACCCCGAATGGGCTGCGCAGGACCCCGTTGTCAACGCATACAAGCTGGCTCGTCGCACGCCGGCACTGTGGATCTCTGCGGCCACCGGCCTGCCGGGCGGGCACGACAACCCGGCCGACCGCTCGGTCCGCGGGGACGTCGGAAAGCTTGCTGCGCAGGTGACGGCCGGCGGCTTCAGCGAGGCCGCCGCCCGGAGCTGCACGGTCACCCTGGCTCAGCGGCTTGCGGCCCTTCGTATCCCGGCTGTCGTACGGTTCCCGGCGGTCGGGACCCACTCGTGGGGTTACTGGCAGGACCAGATGCACCAGTCCTGGCCCATGTTCGCCAGGGCGCTGGGGGCGTGAACTGCCTGCAGATGCGACGACAGGGCAGGCCGCGTACCTCGTACTTCAGCCGCCTTTCAACTTTCCGGGACTACGTTCGAGATGTGGACCCGGCTGAGCAGCACCGCCGACGATCGCCCGTCGAGGACCCGTCCCGGGGCGAACGGCGATGACGGCGACGCGACGTGCGTTGTGGATGTCCCAGGTCCTTCAACCGGACGTCTCTCACGTCATCGCATTCGGGCTCACCCTGCGTGGGCCGCTCGACGTCCCGCGTCTGGTCGAGACGACTCGTGCGGTACTCGAACACGTCGGGTGGGATGACGTACACATCCCGGCGGGATTCTCCCCGGCCGAGCCCACTACGCCGGATGGCGGTGTCGCCGAACCACTCCGGCGTGCGAACTCCTCACTCGAGTCGATGGTGAGTGTCGATCTCTCCCGGTCCGCTGATCCGGAAGCCGAAAGCGAGAGCCGCGCACAGCAGTTCATCGACGACGCCGACGGCGCAGACCTCACGATGCCGTTGTTCCGCAGTGAGCTGCACCGGCTGGCCGAGGATCGGCACCGATGGGTGATACGTGTCCACCACGTGCTGACCGACGGTGCCGGGGTCTTGCGGGTCATGGGTCATGTCGCCGATGTGTACGGCGGCTCGGCCTCGGCGGCCGATCTTCCGGTGTCAGACCCCGTTCAGCTGGCGGCCGACGAGGACCGGTACGCCGTGTCGCGCCGTCGGGAATCCGATGCGCAACATTGGAAATCCGTTCTCGCCGGACATGAACCGTCGTTGCTGTCTGCAGTGCCCGCGCGGATGACGTCGGAGATCACCCGCGTGACACGACGATTGACGAGTCCACGATCCGCCCGGTCGGAGGAGCTCATCGCGGCGCTGGCCGGTTTGTGCGCGCGGCTCCTCGACACTCCCGACGTGGGGCTCGCGCTCCCGGTCGCGGCGCGTACGTCGGCGGTGCGTCGAATCGCGGTGCAGCCGCTGTCGAATGTGGTGCCGCTCGCCCTGGGCGGGATCGGTGACCTCACGGCCGCGGAGTCGGTCGAAGCAGTGTCGTCGGCAGTGATCGACGTGTTGCGGCACCAGCTCTACTCGCGTGAGGACATGCTTCGTGACAGCCCGCGATCCGCCGCTGTCGGGGTGGTGGTCAACCTGTTGCCCTCGTTCTCCCCGCCGGTCGTCGACGGTCTCCACTGGTCCCTGGAGGTGATGCGGACCGGCCCGGTCGGTGACGTGGCGGTGACGATGCACCCTGCCGATCAGCTCGGGCACCGGGCGGTCACCTGGGAAGCGCCGGCGGTGAGCTTCGACGCTGCGGCACTGGACACTCTTGCCGCGCGATACGACAACTTCCTGACGGCCCTGGTTCGCGAGATCGACGACGAAGCGCCGATCCCCGACGACGCGGTCTTCCTGGAGGGGGAGTGGGATCGCTTCCGACGTCGCAACGGACCGCCGGCACCGCCTTTCAGCCCGACGGCAGCGTTGTTCGCCGACTACTGTGCAGCCGATCCGTCGGCGCCCGCGCTCGTCGACGGCGACATCGAGTGGTCACGCTCCGAGCTCGCGGAACGGGTTGGTCGCGGTGCGCGGCGGCTCGCGGCGGCGGGCGTGCGGGCAGGGGACCCGGTCGTCGTCGCCGTGGAGCGGTCGGCGGCCTCGGTGGTCGCCTTCTGGTCGGTACTGTTGGCCGGCGGCGCCTGGGTACCGCTGGGAGATCCGACGGCCCCGGAGGCGCGAACGCAGACGCTCCTCGCCCGCAGCGGAGCACGGGTCGGGGTGTGTGACCCGGGGGTGGTCGTCGACGGCGGTGTCCGCTGGGTCGACTTGACCGAAGAAGGGGACACCGCAACAACTTCCGTCGACACCCGCGAGTGGAGACCGCCGGGGCTCGACCGCGGTCCCGACGACACGGCGTACATTCTCTTCACCTCGGGTTCGACCGGGCGCCCGAAAGGTGTGGTCATGCCGCACCGCGGGATCCCCGCCCTGGTCGCCGAGATCCGGGAGTCGTATGCGCTGACCTCCCGGTCACGGGTGCTGCACGTCTCGTCCCCGACGTTCGACACCGGCTTCGTCGAGATGCTGTCCGCCGTCGCGACCGGCGCGACACTGATCGTCGCGCCGGCGTCGACCCGCGGCGGCGATCCTCTCGCCGAGCTCATTCGGCGAGCGGGCGTAACCCACATCATCATGACGCCGTCGGTACTCGACACCCTGCCGGTCGACCTCGCGGACGGGCTCACCCAGGTGATCGTCGGCGGTGAGGCCCTGCCGCCCCGACTGGTGGACAGCTGGAGTGGACGTGTGCCCATGCGGAATGCGTACGGTCCCACGGAAACCCGGTGCAGTATCAACATCTCCCGGCCACTGTCGCCGGACGGTGAGATCACCGTGGGCCCGCCGATGGTCGGGGTGACCGAGTCGGTACTGGACCGGCGCGGCCGACCTCAGCCGCCGGGCGCACTCGGCACTCTGTACTGTGCGGGAACGCAATTGGCCGACGGATACCTGGACGACCCCGAGCAGACCGCCGAGGCATTCGTCGAATGCACCATCTCCGACGATACGGTCATGTACCGAACCGGTGACATCGCCACCTGGACCGACGCCGGTGACCTGCGCATCCTCGGCCGGCGTGACGGCCAGGTCAAGTTGCGCGGTCTCCGGATTGAACTCGGCGAGATCGACGCGGCACTCATGCGCTGTGCAGGAGTCCGACGCTGCGCCACGACGTTTCGCGATCTGCCGGCGGGGATTCCCGGGATCGTGTCGTTCGTGGTCCCCGACGACACCTCCCGCCCTCCTGGTTCGCGTGCGCTTCGCCGGGAGCTGGCGCGGATGCTGCCGTCGTACATGGTGCCGACCATGGTCGTCGTCCTCGACGAGATGCCTCGTGCAGCCACCGGAAAGCTGAGTATCGCCGCGCTGCGGGACATCCCGTTGCCGGTCAACGCGCCGTCGCGGGAGGCGGCGGGCCCCCACGAAGCGCTGCTGGTGAAAGTGGTCGGGGAAGTGCTGGGAATCGAATCGGTGGACCCGATGATGGGTTTCGTGGAACAGGGCGGCGACTCGCTGGCCGTCGTGCGGGTGGCTCAGAGACTCGCAGAGGCAGGACACCCGGAGATCGGACCGAACGACGTGTTGACCGCGCCCGATCTCGCGTCCCTCGGCGAATTGATGACGGCGGCGACGACACCGGTGCGCGATGAATCGGCGGGCGACGCGACCGCCGAGCGTTCTCTGACGCCCGCCGAGCTGACCGTGGTGCGCGAGCCGGGTCACCCGTTCGCGCAACTGATCTGCGTCGCCTGGGTCCCAGCGTCATGGGCGCGGCCGGGCACACAGGAGACAACGGCGCTCATCGGCGCCCTCCTCGAACGCCACCCCGCTCTGCGCTCGGTGTATCCCGACACCGCCGCGGGCCCGGTTCGGCGGACGACGGGCCGCGACGTCGTCGACGCGGTCGTGGACCTGGCCGACGTGGTCGAGGTGCCGGATCGGGAGCGGCTGCGCGCAGAGGCGAAAGAGATGGCGGCCGGCCTCGATGTGCGGGTCGCGCCGCCGATCGCGGTGCGTCTTCTCGTCGGTTCGGACGGCGACGTCATGGCCGCGGTCGCGGTGATGCATCACATAGCGGTGGACGGGCGCTCGCTCGGGGTGCTCGCCCGCGACGCCGAGACACTGATGACGGGCGGGGCTCTGGCGCCGGAGAGTGCGTCGTTCGCGCTGGAGACCACGACGCCGCCGGGCGCCGACGAGGACGACCTCGAGCTGCACAATTTCTGGAAGGAATTGCTGGTGCAGCAGAGCGATTCGGTCTTCGAGTGGAACGGGGTCGACCCGGCGTCGCGGAGGAACGATGTCGCGGTCCGACGGCGTGTGTTGATAGACGCCGACACCTATGCCCGTTTCCGGAGCCGGGCGGCGGCCGAACACCTGACGCCGTTCGAAGCCTTCGGCGAGGTGGTGGCCACGGCATTGGCGAACATCACCGGTCAACTCCGAGTCCTGGCCGCGACAACGGTGTCGAAACGGCCCGCGGGTGCGGAGGACGTGGTGGGCAATCATGTGCTCGCGGTCATCACCCCGCTGTCGGCCGGTGATGACCGCGACGCCGCGGTCACGTTGCGACGCACCTGCATTCGAGCCGCGACGGCACCCATGGAGGACGTCCTGGATCTCGCCGGCCGAACCGTCGACGCCGACAATCTGTTTCCCGTACCCGTCCTGCTCGGCTGGACGCCGGTGATCTCGCCCCCGTCGGCAGGGGGAACCCTCTACGCGTTGCCGCCGCGTCGTACCCGGTGGCTGCTGCAGGTGGAGGGATGCCCGACGTCGGCCGGTGAACTCGAGATCGGTGTCACCGGCGCGGCTCAGGCGCTGGGGGCCGAACGGGCCGAGCGGGTGCTGGCGGAGGTCAGTGAGTGCCTACGTCGATGGTGAGATGAGTGCGACCGTGCCACAGCATGACCTGTTCGGGCTCAGATGGCGCAGTGTTCGACTGCGGCTGACGGTTGTCGGGGTGGCGACCCTCTTCGTGGCCTTGGCGGTCGCCGGCGGTCTGGTGTTGATCGTCGTCTACCGATCGCTGACGGACGCCGCCGATGAAGCGACGTCGACGCGGAGCCAGGAGATCGTCGATGCCCTCGCGCGGGGCGGTATCGGAGCGGTGCCACCGACGGAGCTGGAGCCGACCGACTCGATCGGCGTGGTGCAGGTCCTCGCCCGGGACGGGACCGTCCTCGCGGCCAGTCATGAACGGCAGCGGGTACGTCCGCTGGTGACCCCGGTCGACGCAGGAGTGCGGCGGACCGTGAACGACGCGACATTTCCGGGCGACGGCACCGAGTTCCGCGCCGTCGTCCGGGGTGTGACGACGCCGGACGGGACGGTGCTGAACGTCGTGGTCGGCGCCGGCGAAGGACACCTCCACGCGACGGTGTGGACGGTCTTCGGGGTGTTGTGCGTGGTGTTTCCGAGCATTCTCGTCGTGGCGGCCGTGACGACCTACCAGCTCGTCGGTCGCGCGTTGCGGCCGGTCGAGGCGATTCGCGCCGAGGTCGCGGAGATCTCGCGATCAGGCGTCGCGCGGCGCGTTCCGGTCGCCGACACCGACGACGAGATCGCCACCCTGGCGGTGACGATGAACGAGATGCTGGATGCGCTGGCCTTCGCTCGCGAACAACAGATCAGATTCGTCGGCGACTCCTCACATGAGCTGCGTAGTCCGCTGGTCACGATTCTGGGGTTGCTCGAACTCGCCGTCCGGACAGGTGAACCGATCGACTCCGGGACGGTGTCCACTCTTCTCCTGCCCGAGGCACACCGGTTGCGCGACCTCGTCGACGATCTTCTCCTGCTGGCGCGCGCCGACGAGTACGGACTCCGGCCGTCGCTCGACGAAGTGGATCTCGACGACATCGTCAACGACGAGGTCACCCGTCTCGATCTCACGACCGATCTCGACATCTCGGCGACCGTGCTGCCGGTCCGGGCGATCGGCGATCGTGATCAGCTCGGTCGCGTCGTACGGAATCTGTGCGACAACGCAGTTCGTCACGCCCGTTCCGCGGTTGCGGTGACGATGGCCGTCGAGCCGGATCGGGTGACGGTGAGGGTCGCCGATGACGGGCCCGGCATCCCCGCCGACGATCGTGCGCGTGTATTCGGCCGCTTCGTCCGGCTCGACGATTCACGAGATCGTCGCGGAGGTAGCGGACTCGGGCTCTCGATCGTGGACGAGATCGTTCGTGCGCATCACGGCACCGTCACCGTCTCCGACACCGACGGCGGGGGTTGCTCCATCGAGGTGTCGCTACCGCTCCGGGCGGATCAGGTCGACGGGTCACCGCCGTTGTCGGCGAGTCGGTAACCGGCGCCGCGTACCGTTTCGATGGAGCGGCAGCCGAAGGGCGTGTCGATGTGCCGTCGGAGATAGCCCACGTACACCTCCACGATGTTGTCGTCGCCGCGGTAGTGCTCGTCCCACACGGACTGCAGGATGTCGTCCTTGCTGACCACGTCGCCCTTGTGCCGCATCAGGTATTCGAGGACCGCGAACTCGCGGGCGGTCACGCGAATCGGTGTCTCCCCGCGTCGGACCTCCCGTCTCGCCGGGTCGAGGGAGAGCGAGCCGGCCTGCAGGACGGTGGGTCGTTCCGGGGCGCCGCGTCGTGCGAGCGCACGCAGTCGCGCGGACAGGACGACGAAGGAGAACGGTTTGACCATGTAGTCATCGGCGCCGAGGTCGAAGGCGTCGGCCTCGTCGTACTCGCCGTCCTTGGCGGTCAGCATGAGAACCGGCGTCCACACGCTGCGGTGCCGTAGCTCTCGGACGAGTTCGTAGCCGTTGCGCCCCGGCATCATGATGTCGCTGACGATGACGTCGTAGGTTCGGGCACAGGCGGATTCGACACCCTCCACTCCGTCGGCGGCCGTGTCGACGGCCCAGCCTTCGGCTTGCAGGGTCCGACGCAGGGTCTCGGCCGCCCGCGGATCGTCCTCGACGACCAGTACGCGCATGTGTTCCAGTATCTGCCCGGAGTCGGCGGGGTCGAGGAGATTCACACGTTCGTGCGTGTCAGGACCAGACCGACCTGGCACCGGATTCCCCGGTTCGGAACACGATGTACAGCGAACCGAGCGCCACCACGACCAGTGCGACCCCGAGAGCAACTGCCACTGCCCGCTGCGAGAGCTTGGACGACGCCGGGATTCTCGCGTGAACGGCGGTTGTCACCCGCTCGTTGTGCAGCGCCCACCAGACGACGGCGAGCGCGAACAGCGGCCCCACCCAATAGATCACCTGCTCGCCGAATCCGGCATGGCGTTCGATTGCCGCGCTGGGGCCGACCTGCTCCTCCAGTGATTCCCCGGCACTGGTGGTGAGCGGAAGGGCGATCAGCGCGACGAGAGCCACCAGGGGAGTGAGGATCCCCAGGCGGGCGCGAGCGGCGGGCCAGCACACCGCGGCGATCGCCATGAGCGCGCTGAGCGGCACCAGCACGACGACGATGTGTACGAGCAGGGGGTGGAGAGGCAATCCGTTGATGGTGTTCACGCAGTGACGGTAGGCCCGCGATGTTGAAGGGCAGCTGAATCTGTCGGGCAGGTCACCTCCGGTGGAATGACCCGTCGTCGCTGCGCGCGACCTGTCCGTGCCGGATGAGGCGCTCGAGATGGAGCCCGGCCGTACGGCGCTCGACCGCGTTGACGAACGGCATCTGCACATGCGGCCGGTACACGAGACGGTACTCGACGATCTCGTCGAGTGGCCGGGGCCGGTCGAGGAACGCCAGCAGGCGTTCCTCACGGCGGTGGATGACGCCCTCGTACGCAGTCAGGCGTTCCCGGAAGTCCTTGGCGCCCTCCACGACTCCCTTCTGATGGAAGGTTCCGTACCAGCGGGCGTCGACCTCGCGGACGCGCGCGAGGGAGGCCAGGTAGTCGTCGACGCTGCTGCCGACGTCGCCGTACATGGGTCCGAAGGACGTGAGGTCGATGTCGGCGATGTAGAAGAAGCCCGTCGGTTCCACGAGTACACCGCAGTGTCCGCGCGTGTGGCCGGGCAGGTGGACGACCGTCGCGGTGAGGTCGCCGAGGTCGAAGACATGACCGTCGCCTACACCCTCTGCCTCCGGGAAGCCGGGCGGGAGCGCGAAGGTGTCCCCGATCTGGGCGTCGACCGCGGCGCGTTCGTCCGGCGTGAGTCCGTAGCCGTCGAGGAGGACCTGAAGTGAGCGGACTCCGCCGACCTCGTCGTGGTGCGCGTACTTGGCGGTGTCGAAGTGGCGCAGTCCGGCGATGTGGTCCTCATGGGCGTGGCTGATCATGACCGCATCCGCGCCGACGGGGTCGTGATCGACGTCGAGGGAGGGATCGAGGACCAGCGTCGCCTCGCTGCCGTGCACGACGACGGTGGTGCCGCGAGGGAACGCTCCGCCGCCGGCCGGCGCCAGCACCGTGACTTCGTCGAAGCGGGTTTCGGTGAAGCTCGGCGCAGTGGTCACCTCGTCTGCCTACCCGCGCGCCGAGCGAACTGTCAACGGTGGTCGCCGCCCGGGCCCTGGCGAATCGACACGAGCCGGAGGACCATCGGTCCATGGCCACGTCACTGGATGAAGTCACGAAGTCTCAGGTGGATCTGCTGCGGTGGACGGACATGCGCCGTCGGGTCCGAGCATTCGTCGACGGCCAGGCGGTCGTCGATTCCGCCGCCCCGATCCAGGTGTGGGAGCCACACCGGGTGGTCGGGTGCTACGCGGTACCGTCCGCCGACATCGAGGGCCTGCTCGAACACCACCGACCGACGATGCCGCCCGCCGAGCACCCGCCGATCCTGACCCCGGCGCATCCGTTCGCGCTGCACACCGCGTCGGGCGCGACGTACGACATCGTTGCCGACGGGCGGATGCTCGCCGGGGCCGCCTTCCGGCTCGACGACCCCGATCTCGCCGACTATGTGCTACTTGACTGGGACGCGTTCGACGAATGGCGTGAGGAGGAACAGACCGTCATGGGGCACGCCCATGACCCGTACCAACGGATCGATTGCCTGCCCACCAGCAGACGCGTCGTCGTACGGATCGGGGACACGGTACTGGCCGAGAGCCGGAATCCCACGCTGCTGCTGGAGACGCACCTGCCGCCGCGGCATTACATCCCGCGGCAGGATGTCCGGATGGACGTTCTCCAGCGCTCCGACACCGTCACCGTGTGCGCCTACAAAGGTCAGGCGACGTACTGGTCGGCACTCGTCGGCGACGAGATCGTCCCCGACATCGCGTGGACCTACACCGATCCGCTGCACGACGCCGAGCCCGTGCGGGACCTCATCTGCTTCTACGACGAGCGGGTCGACCTGGAGATCCGCTGATCACGAGAACGTCGGCGGACCGGCCGGTCGCTTCAACTGGGCGAAGGTCGGGGTCCCCGCGAGGGTGACGAGCGAGGAGTAGAGCGCCTCGGCCTCGTCGCCGGTCGGGAGGTCGGCGAGCACGGGACCGAAGAAGAAGGTGCCGTCGATGCCGAGGATCGGGCTGCCGCCGTCCTCACCGAGAGCATCCTGACCGCGCTGGTGGGATTCACGCACCGCGGTGTCGAACGACTCGTCGTCCATGGCGTCGGCCAGTTCGGCGGGGAGTCCTGCCGCGGTCAGCACCTCGGCGACGACACCGGGTGTCATCTCGTCGCCGGCGTGGTGGATTCGCTTGCCGAGCGCTGTGTAGAGCGGGTCGATCGCGTCTGCGCCGGCTTTCGCGGTCGCAGCTGCGATAACGCGACCCAGACGGCGAGCCGTCTCGAGTCGGCGGTGCTGTTCGTCGGAGTCGGGTTCCTCGTTCTCGTTGAGGATCGCGAGGCTCATGAGATGCCAGTCGACGTCGGCACCGTGGGCGGCCGCGCGGTCACGGAGCCATCGTGACGCCGCCCAGGCGAACGGACACACCGGATCGAAGTAGAAGTCGAAGTGGGTCATGGACGTGCGTGTACCCAGTTCGGCCGGGTTCGATGCGTGCGGCTCAGCGCAGCGAGTAGCGGATCGGCAGGTGCTTGAGTCCGCCGACGAACACGGTCGCGGCCAACTCGGGCTCGCCGGCGAACTCGATCGAGTCCAGACGTGGGATCAGTTCGCTGAACAGGCTTCTCATCTCCATCCGGGCCAGCGCTGCGCCGAGACAGAAATGCACGCCGTAACCGAAGGCCAGGTGTCTGTTCGGGAAGCGCCCGACGTCGAAGGTGAACGGGTCGTCGAAGATCTCTTCGTCCCGGTTTGCCGAAGTGTAAGCGAGATAGACGGATTCGCCCTTGCTGATGGGTACGCCACGCACCGTGGTGTCCGCGGCGGCGGTGCGCATGAACTCCTTGACCGGAGTGGTCCAACGGATCATCTCCTCGACCGCGGTTCCGATGAGGTCGGGCTCGCGGCGGAGACGGTCGAGTTCGCCGGGGTTCTCGATGAGTGCGCGCAGACCTCCGGAGATCGCGTCCTTGGTGGTGTCGTGGCCGGCGCTGGCGACGATCACGTAATAGGAGGCGGTGTCGACGTCGGAGAGAGGCTCACCGTCGATGCGGCCGTTGGCGATTGCCGACGCCAGGTCGCCGGTGGGATTCGCGCGTCGGGAGGCGGTCAGCGTGCTGAAGTAGTTGAAGAAGTCGAGCAGGGTGGCCATCCGCTCCTCGAGCGTGGCGCCGCGCTGGTACTCCTTGTCGTCGGCGCCGAACATCTCCTGGGTGAGCTGGTGCATTCGAGGGAAGTCCTCTTCGGGCAGTCCCAGCAACGACAGGATCACGTACAGCGGGAAGTGGATGGCGATGTCCTCGACGAAGTCACACTCCGGACCGATCTCAACCATCTTGTCGACGTAACGCTTCGCCAGTGCGTCCACCTGTACTTGCAACTCGCGCAACGCGTTCGGCCGGAACCAATCCTGACCGATCGCGCGCACCTTCTTGTGGTGTGGGTCGTCCATGTGGATCAGGGTGCGCAACCCGGCGCCGGACTCGAGCTGCGACCTGGCGAAGTCATCGGCCACGGCGGTTACCAGCACCGGGCGCGGTTCGCTTAGCCACAGGTTGTTGTCGCGCTCGATGTCCATGATGTCGGCGTGCTTGGTGATCGCGTAGAAGGGCCGGTACGGAGCCTTGTCGACGTAGGCGACCGGGTTGTGCGCTCGAAGGTAGGTCATCGCCGCGTGCAGTCGCGGCTCGTCGGCGTAGGCCGTCGGATCGGCGAATACGTTGGCGGCCTCGTCGGTCATGCTCGCGCTCACCGTTGGCGTCCTTCCGTCGAACGGGTGCTTCTCGCTTCGAGTGTCCGATATCGGCGGGTTCCAGATCGGCAGATTGGTGAACCCGATCGATTTACGCTGGACATATGCCTTATCGGGTCCTGGCCGACGGCATCGCGGTCCTGCATCTGATGTTCCTGCTGTACGTCATGTTCGGCGGGTTCATCGCCTGGCGGTGGCCGCGCACCATCGCGCTGCACCTGGTCGCGGTCGGGTGGGGGATGGCGTCGGTGGTCGTCGGTCTGGAGTGCCCGCTCACCGACGCCGAGAACTGGGCGCGGCGTCGGGCCGGGGAGGCCGGATTGCCGCCGACAGGATTCATCGACAACTACCTGACCGGGGTGATCTACCCGGATTCGGCACTCGGGTTGGTTCGTGGGTTGGTCGCTGCACTGGTTGTCGTGTCGTGGGTGGGGTTGTGGTGGCGAGTGCGGACCGGCTCGCGCCGTCGCAGAATCTCGACTTCGGGGTAGGGGCGCCACCTGCAACCGGCGCTAGTGGGGCGAGGTCGCGATCGTGCGGGGCGGGTCAGTCGGTGCCCGGCGGTAGCGCACGCCGAGGCCTCAACAGGGGCAGCATCCACTCGTAGACGGCGTCATCGTTGAGCAAGGTGAAGTGATGGGCGCCGCCGACGTGGAGTCCATCATCGATCTCGAATCCGAGGTGTCGCCTCCGATCTCGACCGCCGCCGCTGTTCGTCATCACCAATCCGTCGCCGACGATGCGGCCGAAGGGGTGGTCGGGTCGCCGGGTCACGGTCGCTGTCACGTAAAGGTGTCGCGCCCCCTGCATGAGCGGCGGATAGTCGACGGCCGGCTGCCTAAAGGCGTCGGGATCGGTGTCGCGCCAATGATCTTCGGCGATCGCCCCGTGGAAGAGATCGCGAACGCCGGCACTGCGACGACCGAGGAGAGTGCCGAACGGGCGGCTGGTCGGCCGCAGGCGCAGGGCAGCAGTCGCCCAGTGAACCCCTCGTGCCAACGGTGCGCCGAGGTGCGGCGTCCCGAGGCATACGGTCTGTCGAACCAGCTTGGGCCAGTACGGGTCGACGGCCTGATGGCACGCACTGCGGATCACCAGGCCGCCCATCGAGTGGCCGATGAGGGTCAGGTCGGTCACCGGTACCGGCCACGACAACACGAGATCGTCGAGTAGCTGGGCGAGACGGCGGCCGTTGTCACTGATGTGTAGTCCCGAGTTGTACCGGATCATGACCTCGGTGCTGCCGAGGTCATCGGCGAGGCGCGCGCCGTAAGTGGGCTTGCCTCCGCGCTCCCACGCGAACTCGGTCTCCATGAGCCCGTGCAGAAACACCGTGAGGTGTCCGGTGGCCCGGGGGAAGGCCGTGGCCAGGTCGCCCGGGGTGATCGGAACGACGGCGCCGTCGACCCGGACGGCGATCTCCGGAGCCAGCGGTGACCGCTCGGCGGTCAGTTGATCACCGATCAACCCGTCGAGGATGCCGATGGCCGTGGCGCCCCGCTTGGTCTCGGACGGAACGCCGGAGTTGTGAACCGTCAGCGACTCGGCGAGGTCGCCGGCCACGTCGACGGTCGATGTGATCGCCGAGTAGACGGACGTGCTGATCGCGTCATGTATCACCTGGGCCGGACGGACCCTCGTTCCCCACGCCACGCGCAGACCGGCGAACACGGTGTCGGCGACGGATGAGTGGACGGCCGCGATGCCCGAGACCGCTTTGTTCAGCTCGTCGCGGCCCAGTGCCGCCAGTGCCGGCAGTTCGCGGGCGGGGGCGGAATCCACAGACATGATTTCAGTGTACGTGTGTCCACTGAAAGCTGGGTCCGGAACGCCGCGGTTTCGGTCACCCGGGACGGTTGAACGGACTGCTGCTCATCCATCCGGCGACGACGGCAAGGCGGGTGAGGCGCGTGCGAGTTCTCCGGGCTCATCCGACTCGATCGTTCTGGCGGTCAGTCCGGGGCGCGACCCACGAATGCGATGGCCTGACATCCCCCGCGGCGCAAAAGCGCGACCTCGACGACACCCGCGCTACTTCCGGCTAGCGCTTCGGGCGGGAAGCGGCGACTCTGGTAGGAGTGGCGCAGATCACAAAATAGAAAGCCATGAGCGGAATGGACTCAACTTTGTTGGCGTTGCATCCTCCGTATGGCTCATACTTGAGCCTGTTGGACTAAAGAGAAAGGTGCACGCGAGTGGACAGCTTCACCCCCACCACGAAGACACAGCAGGCATTGAGCGCTGCTGTGCAGGCGGCGGCCAGTGCTGGCAACCCCGACGTGCGACCGGCCCACATCCTGGTGGCGTTGCTCGATCAGTCCGACGGCATCGCGTCGCCGCTGCTCAAGGCAGTGGGCGTTGACCCGTCGAACATTCGTGCGCAGGCCCAGATGCTGGTCGACCGCATGCCGACGGTGGCCCAGGCCAGTGCCACCCCCCAGCTCTCCCGCGAATCGATCGCGGCGGTCAGCGCAGCTCAGCAACTGGCCGGTGAGCTCGGCGACGAGTACGTCTCGACCGAGCACATCGTCGTCGGTCTGGCGACCGGTGACTCCGATGTCGCCAAGTTGCTGCACAACGCCGGAGCAACCCCGCAGGCCCTGCGCGATGCGTTCGTCGCAGTCCGCGGGAGCAGGCGTGTCACGAGCGAGGACCCGGAGTCGACGTACCAGGCACTCGAGAAGTACTCGACCGACCTGACGGCAGCCGCCCGCGAGGGCAAACTCGACCCGGTCATCGGACGTGACACCGAGATCCGTCGCGTCGTGCAGGTGCTGAGCCGACGGACCAAGAACAACCCGGTCCTCATCGGTGAGCCCGGTGTCGGCAAGACCGCGATCGTCGAGGGCCTCGCCCAGCGTGTCGTCGCCGGTGACGTGCCCGAATCGCTGCGGAACAAGACCGTCATCTCGCTCGACATGGGTTCGATGGTCGCCGGCGCGAAGTATCGCGGTGAGTTCGAGGAGCGGCTGAAGGCCGTGCTCGACGAGATCAAGAACTCCGACGGCCAGATCATCACCTTCATCGATGAGCTGCACACCATCGTCGGAGCCGGTGCGACAGGCGATTCCGCGATGGATGCCGGCAACATGATCAAGCCGATGCTCGCCCGCGGTGAGCTGCGGCTGGTCGGTGCCACGACCCTCGAGGAATACCGCAAGTACATCGAGAAGGACGCCGCGCTCGAGCGTCGCTTCCAGCAGGTGTACGTCGGCGAACCGTCGGTCGAGGACGCCATCGGCATCCTGCGCGGCCTCAAGGACCGGTACGAGTTGCACCACGGTGTGCGCATCACCGACTCCGCATTGGTCGCCGCCGCAACGCTTTCCGATCGTTACATCACCTCGCGCTTCCTGCCCGACAAGGCCATCGACCTCGTCGACGAGGCGGCGTCGCGGCTGCGCATGGAGATCGACTCGCGCCCCGTCGAGATCGACGAGGTCGAGCGCATCGTCCGCCGGCTCGAGGTCGAAGAGGTTGCGCTGCAGAAGGAAACCGACGCGGCGTCGAAGGAACGGCTCGAGAAGTTGCGCGCCGAACTGGCCGATCAGAAGGAGAAGCTCAACGAGCTGTCCGCACGGTGGCAGTCGGAGAAGACGGCCATCGACGCGGTCCGCGACCTCAAGGAAGAGCTGGATCGTCTCCGAGGAGAAGCCGAACGCGCCGAGCGCGACGGTGACCTCGGACGCGCCGCCGAGCTCCGGTACGGCCGAATCCCGGGTCTCGAGAAGGAACTCGAGGCCGCGCTGGAGAAGACCGGTACCGATCCCGGTCAGGACGTGATGTTGCAGGAGGAGGTCGGACCCGACGACGTGGCGCAGGTCGTGTCGGCGTGGACCGGAATCCCGGCCGGACGCATGCTCGAAGGTGAGACCGCCAAGCTGCTGCGCATGGAGGACGAGCTGGGTAGGCGCGTCATCGGGCAGAAGGCTGCGGTCGAGGCCGTCTCCGACGCGGTGCGTCGTGCCCGAGCCGGTGTCGCCGACCCGAACCGGCCGCTGGGTTCGTTCATGTTCCTCGGCCCGACCGGCGTCGGCAAGACCGAGCTGGCCAAGGCGCTCGCCGAGTTCTTGTTCGACGACGAGCGGGCGATGGTCCGTATCGACATGAGCGAGTATGGCGAGAAGCACAGCGTCGCAAGGCTCGTCGGTGCTCCACCCGGCTACGTCGGGTACGAGGCCGGTGGCCAGCTGACCGAAGCGGTGCGGCGTCGGCCGTACACGGTGGTCCTGTTCGACGAGATCGAGAAGGCCCACCCGGACGTGTTCGACGTGCTGCTGCAGGTGCTCGACGAAGGTCGACTCACCGACGGCCAGGGACGGACGGTGGACTTCCGCAACACCATCCTGATCCTGACCTCGAACCTCGGCGCCGGTGGCGACAAGGACCAGGTCATGATGGCGGTGCGCTCGGCGTTCAAGCCCGAGTTCATCAACCGCCTCGACGATGTGGTCATCTTCGACGCCCTGAGCCCCGAAGAGCTGGTGTCGATCGTCGACATCCAGCTCGGACAGCTCAAGAAGCGGCTGGCCCAGCGTCGCCTCGACCTCGAGGTCTCGCCCAAGGCCAAGGAATGGCTGGGCGCACGTGGATTCGATCCGCAGTACGGTGCCCGTCCGCTCCGCCGCCTGGTGCAGCAGTCCATCGGCGACCAGCTCGCCAAGCAGCTGCTCTCCGGCGACATCCGAGACGGCGACGTCGTTCCGGTGAACGTCAGTGCAGACGGCGAGTCACTGGTTCTCGGCTGATCACGAGTGACACGACCAGGGGCCCATCCTTCGGGGTGGGCCCCTTCGTCGTCTGCGGCGGGTGGCGCGGACCGGTCTGGTAGTGGCGACGCGTCGGTGGGGGCGAGTCGACCGCTCGCAACCCCGCGCGTCCTGGCATCATCGCGGACATGAGCAGGATGGACGCCGTCGAGTTGCCGGCCACCGCGCTCGTCGAATTCCTCGAGTCGGCGGCATTCGCGGAGATGCTCGACCCCGAGGACGAGCGTTCCGCGTCACGGGATGCGCGGTCGCGGAGGGCCGAGGTCGTCGACGTCGTGAATGCGATCGACACCAACGCGGGCCGACGGTTCGTCGACCGTGAGCGTGCCGGCGAGGTGATCATCGGCGGTCTGCGCGGAGGCGGTCTCGGGGTGCGGCCGTCTGTAGTCGACGCGGTCCTCGATCTCCTGCGGCCGGTCGGGGTCGCGGCGCCGGGCGCCCCGAACCCCGTGCCCCTCGAAGTCCAGTCCGTACTCGGCGTCTACATCTACGCATTGGTCGATCCGCGTGATGCATCCGTGTTCTACGTGGGTGCGGGTCGCGGCAACCGGGTCCACCAGCACGCCCGCGCGGCGCTGGCCGGTGTCACGCCGGATGCCGGGGAGGTGGTGGGGGACGCCGAGTCGCCGGCGGTCTGGACTGCGACCGAGGAGCGCATCCGGGACATCGATGCCGACGGATTCGGCGTGGAGCACTGGATTCTCCGCCACGGCGACGACGTCGTCGATTCCGCTGAGATGTTGGCGGCGTATGTCCAGCAGTTCACGGTCGAGTTCGCCGGCCTGGCACGACTCCCGCTGACGAACAGTGCGTCGAGCGGCGCGATCCAACTGGACGAGATGGTGCTGCAGCACGCGGCGCCGCTCGCACCTCCGCTGCCCGAGCCGTGCGTGCTGGTGAAGGTCGACGATTCCGCCCGACCAGACGCCGGTGCCGAGCAGATCTATGAGTGGGCGCGCAGTGGATGGCGGGCCGGACCACATCGCACGGTGCCCGATCTCCCGGTCCTGGTGTTCGCCGACGACATCGTCCGCGCGGTGCACCGCGTCGATTACTGGGAGGCGTATCGGGATGCCGACGGCAACCTCGACCCGAAACGGTGGGTCTACACCGGCTCGCCGGATGCCGAGCTGGAGGCGCGGTACGTCGGTACGAGTCTGCGCGAGGTGCGCGAGCGTCGCGGCGGGAAGTGGAACCACAACGGATGGCACCCGTACGGACAGGTGTGACCGGTCCCGGTGACCGGCTCCTCGACGAGAAACGCCCCTGAGGACAACCCTCCAGAGGTTCGCGGACGACACTGTGTCGCCGGCGGTCCCGTGGAGGGGGTGTTTCAGGGGCGTTTCTCAGGGGTGCTTTACAAGGGGGGGCGAGCGAGGCGGCGGAACCCTAGCCGGTGGCAGCCAAGCCCGGCACGGTCTGACGCAGCCGGATGAGACCGTCGCGAATACGTGACTTGACCGTGGGAAGCGCGACCCCGAGGTGCTCGGCGACCTCGCGGTAGGTGAGTCCGTGGAAGTAGGCCAGTTCGATGGCCTGGCGCTGGATGGGGGTGAGGCTCTCGAGGCCGGTGTGGATCAGGCGAGCGATCTCTCGTCGCTCCACCGACTCACTGACCTCGTCGATCTCTCGGCTCGTGTCGGCGATGCCGTAGGCGACGGTGCGTCGGGTCGCGGCGGACTCCGACCGAACGCGGTCGACGGCCCGGCGGTGAGCCAGGGTCAGAATCCAGGAGAGTGCCGAACCGGAGCGGGGGTCGTAGGTCTCGGCGTTGCGCCAGACGGCCAGGAAGGTCTCCTGCGTCGCTTCCTCGCTGTAACCGGGATCGCGCAACACGCGGAGTGTCATGCCGTACACCCGGTCACAGGTTGCGTCGTAGAACTGGGCGAAAGCGTCCATGTCCCCGGTCGCCACGCGGGCAAGGAGGTTGTTCAGGTCGGATTCATGCATCACGAAACTCCTTGGCGCAGATGTGTTGTCTCGCTTCCGAAGCGGGATTCGGCGTCGGTGCCGGAGTGCTCTCGGTGCGATGTGACCAACGCTATGCGGGCAGCGGCGAGAAGTGACCATCGAGAGACACAACGGGATGCTTTCGCAATCTTTGGTAACGGAACGATAACGGCGGCCATCTGTCGTAGCCGTGCCGTAGCCTCCTCGCCACGAAGGGAGACGTATGTCCGCAGACACGATAGAGGGACCAGACGGTCGGCTGCGTTGCTTCTGGGCGGGCCGCGAGCCGGAAACCGCCTATCACGACACCGAATGGGGATTCCCGACCACCGACGATACGTCGTTGTTCGAGCGGGTGTGCCTCGAAGGCTTCCAGTCGGGCCTCAGCTGGCGCACGATCCTGATGAAACGGGAGAACTTCCGCGCGGCCTTCGCCGGCTTCGACGTGGAGAAGGTCGCGCGCTACACCGACGCCGACGTCACGCGCCTGCTGGACGACGCGGGCATCATCCGGCATCGCGGAAAGATCGAAGCGGCGGTCAACAACGCGCAGCGGGCCGTCGAGCTCATCGACGAGTTCGGCTCGCTCGAGTCGTACTTCTGGGGATATGCGCCCGCCGATGATCACGTGCCGAACTCGATGACGACGTCACCCGAGTCGGTCGCGATGTCGAAAGACCTCAAGAAGCGCGGATGGCGTTTCGTGGGGCCGACCACGATGTTCGCCCTCATGCAGGCGACCGGGATCGTCAACGACCACGCCTACGAATGCGTCATTCGGGACGAGGTGGCCGCGGCACTTCGGCAGCGATTGTAGACAATCACACAATGTGCCATCATCCGGAGCATGAACGCCCAGATCGGCATCGGGATGGTGTGCCCGTTCGACATGGCTCTCGACCGGGAGTTGTGGCGCTGGATGCCGGACTCGGTCTCGCTGTACTTCACGCGGACCGGTTACATCGATGCTCCCGTCGACGTCGAACTGTGCCGCGATCTGAACAATCACGCGGAGATCTCGGCAGCGGTCAGGGCAGTCTCGTCGGTCGGGCCGCGAACGTTCGGTTACGCGTGTGCATCGGGCAGCTTCGTCTACGGGATGGCGGGCGCGGTGGAGATCTCCAACTGCATGCTCGCCGCGGGCGCGGAGCGCGCGGTCACGACGTCAGAGGCCTTGATCCGGGCGCTGGACATGCTGAACGTGGGGACGCTCGCCGTCGCCACGCCGTACACAGCCGCGCTCACCGGACTCCTCTGCGACTTCCTCGCGGAGTCCGGCAGGAGCGTCGTGGCCCAGGCCGGTCTCGGTCGCGATCGCGAGATCTGGACCATCCCGTACCGCGTGACCGCGGATCTCATCCGCGCCGCGAATCATCCCGATGCCGACGCCGTCTTCGTCTCCTGTACCAACCTGTGGACCTACGACATCCTGGCCGACCTGGAGGCGGAGCTCGGCAAGCCGGTTCTCTCCGCCAACCAGGTGACCGCGTGGGCGACGCTGTGCGACGCCGGCGTGTTCGGCGGCGAGATCACCCCGGTGGGCTGGCCGACAACCCATGCGCAATCGCTGTTCGCCCGTAGCATTGCCGCATGACCTCTGACGCCGCGACGTTCGGCGAGGCGGGTACCGCCAAGTACGTGAACCTGACGACCTATCGCAAGGACGGCACTCCGGTCGCGACACCGGTGTGGGCGGTACTCGACGGAGCCCGATTGCTCGTGTGGACCGAAACCGAAGCATGGAAGGTCAAGCGGATCAGGCGGAATCCGAAGGTCCTGGTCCAGGCCACGGATGCGCGGGGCAAGAAGCTGTCCGGCGAGCCGGTCGCCGGCACCGCGGTTGTGCTCGACGCCGAGGGCACCGCACACGTTCGCAAGAAGCTCGGCGAGAAGTACGGGCTGCTCGCGCGGGTACTGATCTTCGCCAGCAAGGTGCGTCGTGGAGAAAGCGGCACCATCGGGATCGCGATCACGGCGACATAGCGGGACCCCCGGTCAGTACGACCGGTGACAAGGGGTCGTCAAGAACTGCCGGCGGCCCGTAAGAACGGCGTTAAGAACTCTCCGGTGCCCCGCGGGGCGCGTGATCCTTCGGTGTGCCCACCGCACGGTGGGCCATCGGTGCGATCAGAGAGTGAGTCATCGTGGCGGATGTGCTGTTCCTGCTGCTTGCCATCGCAGGGTTCGGTCTGTGCGTACTTGCCGTTCGCGGCCTCGATCTGCGGATCAAGTCGTGACCGCGGCCGGGGTGACCAACGTCGTACTCCTCGTGCTCGCGGCGGCGGCGATGGTGTACCTTCTCCTGGCTCTCGTGTTCCCGGAGAGGTTCTGAGAAACGATGGGCACAGTTGCTGCCGGCCTCCTGCAGTTCGGAGCGCTCATCGTGATCCTGGTCGCCGTCTACGTGCCGCTGGGCGACCACATGGCGCGTGTGTACACCGGGCAACGAGACCTCGGCGTCGAGCGCATCCTCTATCGACTGGCCCGTGTCGATCCGCGTAGGCAACAGTCCTGGTTGGGGTATGCCCTTGCCGTACTGGGGTTCTCGGCGGTCTGCTTCGCGGTCCTCTACGCGGTCCAGAGGCTCCAGGGAATCCTCCCGTTCTCCGACGGCAAGGCCGGCGTCTCGCCGGCAACGGCGTTCAACACCGCGATCTCCTTCGTCACCAACACCAACTGGCAGTCGTACTCACCTGAGCTCGTGATGACCAACCTGACCCAGATGGCAGGACTGGCGGTGCAGAACTTCGTCTCCGCGGCGGTCGGGATGGCCGTCGCCATCGCGCTCGTCCGCGGGATCGTCAACCGTGGGGCCACCGGCGAGATCGGGAACTTCTGGGTTGATCTCGTGCGCGGCGTGGTCCGGATTCTGTTGCCGCTGAGCATCATCGTGGCGACGCTGCTGCTGAGTCAGGGGGTCGTGCAGTCCTGGCACAGCGGATTCACGTGGACGACGCTCGACGGTGCGGAGGTGCACAGTGTGGTCGGTCCGTTCGCTTCGCAGGAGGCGATCAAGGAACTCGGCACCAACGGCGGCGGGACGTTGTCGGCGAACTCGGCGCACCCGTTCTCCAATCCCACACCGTTCTCGAATCTGGTCGAGATCTTCGCGCTGCTGGTGATCCCGGTCTGCCTCACCCGGACCTACGGGACCCTCGTCCGAGACCGGCGCCAGGGACTGACTCTTCTCGCCGTGATGGCGGGGATCTGGGCGATCATGCTTACCGTCGTATGGATCTTCGAGAGTCATGCGTCCGGGTCGGCAGCTCGGGCGGCGGGCGCCATGATGGAAGGCAAAGAGGTGCGCTTCGGGATTCCGGGTTCGGCGCTGTTCGCGGTGTCGACGACCGGGACCTCTACCGGTGCAGTCAATGCCGCGCACGACAGCTTCTCCGCGGCCGGCGGGGGTGCGGTCCTGTGGAACATGCTTCTCGGCGAGGTCGCGCCCGGTGGGGTCGGTTCGGGACTGTACGGAATCCTGATGATGGCGGTGATCACCGTCTTCGTCGGCGGGCTACTGGTCGGCAGGTCGCCGACGTTCCTCGGCAAGCGGATCGGACAGCCGGAGATGACCATGGCGGCGCTCTATGTCCTCGTCATGCCGGCACTCGTGCTGGCCGGCACGGCGATCTCGGTGATCCTGGCGTCGACCACGGAGGCGCAGGGGAACGGAGGCGAGCCGGGAACACCCGGTGCGATCCACGGTTTCGGTGAGGTGCTCTACGCCTACGCGTCGGCGGCCAACAACAACGGCAGTGCCTTCGGTGGGCTCGCGGTGACCGGTGACTGGTTCCAGTCCTCTCTGGGCATGGCGATGCTGCTGGGTCGGTTCGTGCCGATCGTGCTCGTGCTCGCACTCGCGGGCCTTCTCGCCCGGCAGCGTCCGCGCGGCACGGCCGACGAGGGCGCAGCCGAGAGCACCGGCATCATCGGTGCCCGCCCGACCGGACCGGTGGGACCCGGTCACGGGCGCGCCGTCCTGGAGGCCGCGTCGGCCCGTCCGGTGGCACGACCGGAGGTTCTCTCCGCCCTGCCCACCCACGGTCTTCTCTACGGAACGCTGCTCATGGCGACCATCGTGCTGGTCGCCGGACTCACCTTCTTCCCGGCCATGGCGCTGGGACCCATCGCGGAGGCGCTGCTGTGACCACACCCCTGATCGACACCGCCCCGGACGCCTCCCACGCCGAACCTGCCGCGGGCGACGAGCCGGAACTGTTGTCCCGCGGCGCTTTCGACGTCCGCTCGCTCGTGACGTCGATGCCGATGGCCCTGCGAAAGCTGAACCCTCGCGATCAGGCCCGCAACCCGGTGATGTTCGTGGTGTTCCTCGGCGCTGTCGTCACCACCGCCCTGGCGGTCCTTCGTCCGTCCTGGTTCGCCTGGACCGTGGCGGCCTGGTTGTGGTTCACCGTCGTGTTCGCCGCTCTCGCCGAGGCGGTCGCCGAGGGGAGAGGGCGGGCGCAGGCCGAGAGTCTGCGAAAGATCAAGCGTGACACCGTGGCCCGTCGACTACGAGCTGACGGTGGCTTCGACGAGGTCCTCGGTGGTGCGCTGCGGGTCGGCGACCTCATCGTCGTGGAGGCGGGCGAGGTCATCGCCGGCGACGGAGATGTGGTCGACGGCATCGCGACCGTCGACGAGTCGGCGATCACCGGCGAATCGGCTCCCGTCGTGCGGGAATCCGGGGGAGACCGGTCCGCGGTCACCGGCGGCACCGTCGTCCTCTCCGACCGGATCGTCGTCAAGATCACGACGGCACCGGGTGAGACCTTCGTCGACCGCATGATCGCGCTGGTCGAAGGCGCGGACCGCAAGAAGACGCCCAACGAGATCGCGCTCGACATCCTGTTGACGAGCCTGACGATCATCTTCCTGCTGGCGGTGGTGGCGATCGGGCCCATGCAGGAGTACGCCGGCCGGTCGCCGGATCCCGTCGAGTTGATCGCACTGCTGGTGTGCCTCATCCCGACCACCATCGGCGCCCTGCTCAGCTCGATCGGAATCGCGGGGATGGATCGGCTCGTCCAGCGCAACGTACTTGCGATGTCCGGCCGGGCGGTGGAGGCCGCCGGCGACATCGACACCTTGCTGATGGACAAGACCGGGACAATCACCTACGGCAACCGCCGGGCCACCGCCCTGCACCCGGCGCCGGGCGTGTCCGTCGACGAACTGGCGCGGGTGGCCTCGGAGTGCAGTCTCGCCGACGACACTCCCGAGGGACGGAGCATCGTCGAACTGTGCCGGACCTCGTACGGGGTGGAACCGGTCGCGGAGGCCCCGACCGTCGGCTCGACGCGCCGCGAGGTGGTCGCCTTCACCGCCCAGACCCGCATGAGCGGCGTCGACCTGCACGGGGCCGACCTGCACGACGCCGACGCGGTGGTCGTGTACCGCAAGGGAGCTGCCGACGCACTCGGACGGTGGGTCGCCGAGTCGGCGGGAACCGTGGAACCGGCGGTCCTCGCGGACGTGGAGCGCATTTCCACCGACGGCGGTACACCGCTCCTGGTCGGCGTGCACGAGGCGGGCCGGCCCGCCCGCGTGCTCGGAGTGATCGCGTTGTCCGACGTCGTGAAGCCGGGGATGACCGCGCGATTCGCCCAGTTGCGCTCGATGGGTATCCGCACGGTCATGGTCACCGGCGACAACCCGCTCACCGCCCGTGCCATCGCGGCCGAGGCCGGGGTCGACGACTTCGTCGCCGAGGCCACCCCCGAGGAGAAGCTCGCACTCATCCGTTCCGAGCAGCAGGCCGGGCGCCTCGTCGCGATGACCGGGGATGGAACCAACGACGCACCCGCGCTCGCGCAGGCCGACGTCGGGCTGGCGATGAACACGGGGACCTCGGCGGCCAAGGAGGCCGGCAACATGGTCGACCTCGACTCCGACCCGACCAAGCTCATCGAGGTGGTCGCGATCGGCAAGCAGCTGCTCATCACCCGCGGGGCTCTCACCACCTTCTCGCTCGCCAACGACCTCGCGAAGTACTTCGCGATCCTCCCGGCGATGTTCGCCGCGGTCCATCCGCAGCTCGAGGCCCTCAACGTCATGGGTCTGCATTCGGCGGAGTCGGCCATGGTCTCCGCGGTGATCTTCAATGCGCTGATCATCGTCGCGCTCATCCCGCTCTCGTTGCGGGGAGTGCGTTACCGCCCGTCGTCGGCATCGAAGCTGTTGGGCCGCAACCTGATCGTGTACGGGCTCGGCGGGGTGGTCGCACCCTTCGTCGGCATCTGGCTGATCGATCTCGTCGTCCGTTTCGTTCCGGGAATGGGGTGAGCACGATGACCACGATCGCGACCGGTCTCCTCCGGCAGTGCGGCGCCGCACTGGGGATGCTCCTCGGACTGACACTCATCCTCGGGTTCGCCTATCCCGCCGCGGTGTGGGCGATCTCGCGGGTGGACTCGTCGAGTGCGGAGGGCTCACGTCTGGTCGACGCCTCCGGGTGTGCGGTGGGCTCCTCGCTCATCGGAGTCGATCCGCAGGTCGAGGCCGGCGGACCGGACCCGTACCTCCACGCGCGTGTCCTCGGTGCCGAGGGCGCGCCGATGGCCACCGGCGATCCGTCCGCATCGTCGGCGAGCAATCAGGGGCCGAACAGCGTCATCCTCCTCGACAACGTCGAGGCCCGGCGTGCGCTGATCGCCGAGCGGGAAGGAGTGTCACCGCAGGCGGTTCCGGCCGATGCCGTCACCGGATCGGGGTCGGGACTCGACCCCCACATCAGTCCGGCATATGCCGCACTTCAGGTGCCGCGACTGGCACGCGAGAACCGTCGCCCGCCGGAGGAGATACGGTCGCTGATCGCCGCCCACACCCAGGGCAGACAGTGGGGGTTCCTCGGTGAGCCGCGGGTCGACGTCCTCGAGGTGAACCTGGCGCTCGGTCACGGGCCGGCCACGTGTCACACCCGTTGACCGGCGATAGAATCGGCGGATGACCTCAGCGGCGGGACCGGCGACGACGCGGGTCACGAGGCCTCAGGCGGCGTCGCGCCGACGCTCGGAAGGTCGCGGCACGTTGCAGGTGTTCCTCGGATGCGCACCCGGCGTCGGGAAGACCTACGAGATGCTGGCGCAGGCCCGGAACCTCAGGGACGAGGGTGCAGACGTGGTGGTCGCGGTCGTCGAATCGCATGGGCGGCCCGCGACCGCGGCCCTCGTCGAGGGTCTGGAGGTGATCCCCAGGATCGCCCTCCCGTATCGGGGGGCGACATTCGACGAGATGGACCTCGACGCCGTCCTGGCGCGCCATCCTCAGGTGGTGCTGGTCGACGAACTCGCCCACACCAACACTCCGGGATCGCGAAATGCCAAGCGGTGGCAGGATATCGAGGAACTCCGTGACGCCGGTATCGACGTCTGCTCGACCGTGAACATCCAGCACCTCGCCAGCCTGAACGACGTCGTCGCCCAGATCACCGGTGTCGTGCAGAGGGAGACGGTGCCCGACGACGTCGTTCGCGGCGCCGATCAGATCGAACTCGTCGACATCGACCCGCAGGCGCTACGGCAGCGACTGTCCGCGGGCAAGGTCTACCCGTACAGTCGGGTCGACGGGGCTCTGGGCAACTACTTCCGGCAGGGCAACCTCACCGCGCTGCGCGAGTTGGCCCTGTTGTGGCTGGCCGACCAGGTCGACGACAAACTCGCCGATTATCGTGCGGCACACTCGATCACCGACACCTGGGAAGCACGCGAACGAGTCGTGGTGGCGATCACCGGCGGGCCGGAGTCGCCCACCCTGTTGCGTCGGGCCAGTCGTATCGCGTCGCGATCGAGCGCGGAACTGCTGGCCGTACACGTGGTCCGCGGGGACGGGCTCAGTGATCGCGGCGTCGATCTCACCGCACTCCGAGAGCTCGCCGCCGGTTTCGGCGCACGGATCCACACGGTGGTCGGTGACGACATCCCGGCCACGCTGCTCGTGTTCGCGCGCGGGGTCAATGCCACCCAATTGGTTCTGGGTACGTCCCGTCGACCGCGTTGGCAACGGATCTTCGACGAAGGTGTCGGGGCGACGGTCGTGAGCGGTAGCGGGCGCATCGACGTGCACATGGTCACGCACGAGGAGACGCCCCGCCGACACCGGCTCGACATCCGTGACACCAGGTTCCATCGACCGCTGAGCTGGGTCCTCGCGGTGGTCGTACCGCTGGTGGCGACCGGTGTGCTGCGGTTGCTCGATCCCTGGCTCGGGTTCACCAGTCAGTCGGCGCTGTTCTTCGTGTCGGTGCTCGCGGTGTCGATGCTCGGAGGCATCGCGCCCGCGGCGTTGTCGGCGGTGGTCTCCGGCCTTCTGCTGAACTACTTCTTCACCGATCCCCGGTTCACCTTCACCATCGATCAACCGGACAACCTGATCACCATCCTGGTGATGCTGCTCATCGCGATCGCCGTGGCCGCCCTGGTCGATTCGGCGACGGTACGGCGTGCTCAGGCGCAGGAGGCCACCCGCGAGGCGGAACTGCTGGCGATGTTCTCCAGCGTCGTGCTCGGCGGCGCCGATGTCCCGGGCCTGCTCGAACGGTTACGTGAGACCTACGACCAGACGGCCGTCGCACTGGTCCGACGCACGTCGAAGACCACTCGGACGGTGGAGGCCTGGGTCGGCGACTGCCCGCTGAACGGTCCGGATGACGCGGACACGACGTGTTCGGTACCGGGTGGGCAGTTCGAGTTGCTGCTCCGCGGGCCGAGACTCGGCGCGCGGGACCGGCGGGTGCTGGCCGCCGTGGCCGGGCAGGCAGCAGGTGCCGTCGAGCGGCACGCCCTGGAGGTCGAGGCGGCCTCTGCCGAGGCGCTGGCCCGAACCGATGAACTCCGGCGCGCGTTGCTGTCCGCGGTCGGCCACGATCTCCGCACACCGCTCGCGGCGGCGAAGGCCGCGGTGTCCAGTCTTCGTAGCGACGACGTCACCTTCAGCCCCGACGACACCGCGGAACTGCTGGCAACGGTCGACGAGTCGGTCGACCATCTGGCGGGTCTCGTCGGCAACCTGCTCGACTCCTCTCGGCTCGCCGCAGGGGCGGTGCGACCCCAGATGCAGCACACGTTCCTGCCCGAGGTCGTGCACCGCGCCGCCGCCGAGGTGCAACGGCTCAACCCGGACCTCGTTCTGACCATCGAGCTCGGCCAGGCGTGGGCGTACACCGACCCCGGTCTACTGGAACGCGCGCTCGCGAATCTCGTCGACAACGCCCACCGGCACGGCGGATCCGAGGTCGAGATCACCGTCAGCGGAACCGGTGATGACCCGCCGCGCTGCGTGATTCGCGTCGTCGACCACGGGCCCGGATTGCCCACGACCGACCGTGAACAGGTGTTCGCGGCCTTCCATCAGGGCGGCGACACTGCGGGGGCGTCGTCCGGGGTGGGGCTCGGCTTGTCCGTGGCCCACGGGTTCATCTCGGCGATGGGAGGAGAACTGTCCGCCGGGGACACTCCCGGTGGCGGAGCCACCCTGGTCGTGGACCTGCCCACAGTGGCTGACCTTCCGCGATCGGAGGAGGGGAGCCGATGAACGCCGACAAGAGCCGCGTCCTCGTGGTCGACGATGAGCCCCAACTGCTGCGAGCGTTGCGGATCAATCTGAATGCGCGCGGTTTCGCGGTCTCGACGGCGGCGACGGGGGCGGCGGCCCTGTCGGCGGCCGCGCGGTTCAACCCGGACGTCGTCGTACTGGACCTCGGGCTTCCCGACATCGACGGGTTGACGGTCCTCGAGGGCCTGCGCGGATGGACGACCGTTCCGGTCATCGTGCTCTCGGCGCGGACCGACGCGGCGGACAAGGTGGTGGCGCTGGATTCCGGGGCCGATGACTACGTCACCAAACCCTTCGGGATGGAGGAGTTCCTGGCCCGGCTTCGCGCCGCGCTCCGTCGCGGCGCGGCGTCGGGGGTGACGACAGAGTCGCCGGTGGTGGACGCCGGGGCGTTCGTCGTCGACCTCGCCGCAAAACAGGTGACGCGTGCGCAAGAGCCGGTCCATCTGACCCCGACGGAGTGGGGAATCCTGGAGATGTTGGTACGGCACGAAGGAAAGCTGGTGTCCCAGAGCGACATCCTGAACTCGGTGTGGGGTCCCGGATATCTGGGGCAGAGCAACTATCTTCGCGTCTACCTGGCGAGTCTCCGACGGAAGCTCGAAGACGATCCGGCACACCCGCGTCACCTGATCACGGAGGCGGGGATGGGCTACCGCTTCGTGCGTGCATGATCGGCCCAGCGGACATCCCTTCGGGTCTGGCAGAGCAGTCCACCCTGGGGCCCGCGTGGCAGGACTGGCTTCGCCGGCTGCCTGCAACCGCGTCGGGGCTACTCGTCGACTGGGAACTCCGCCGCGACGGGCACGAACTGTGGCACGGTTTCGAGTCATTGGTCATTCCGGTGATCGGTCGCGACGGCCGGCGTGCGGTCCTGAAGGTCGCCTTCGACGGCGACGACGAAGGCGCCCAGGAAGCACTCGGGCTGCAGCACTGGGCCGGTCGTGGTGCGGTGCGGATGCTGCGCGCCGACCCTCGGCGACGCGCCCTGCTCCTGGAGCGGCTGGACCGGACCGACCTCACCTCGGTCGACGACGACGAGGCGTGCCAGGTGGTGGCCGACCTGTACGGCGCCCTGCACATACCTGCTCCCGGCCGGATGTCACTGCTCACGGCCCACCTCGAGCGGTGGCTCACGGGGCTGGAAACCATGCCCCGGGACGCACCGGTGCCGAGAAGGTTTGTGGAACAGGCTCTCTCGCTCGGCCGGGACTTCCTCTCCGACGCGGCGACGGTCGGCGCCGTCGTACACGGCGACCTCCACCACGAGAACGTGCTCGCCGCACCCTCCGGCGACCGGCGCTGGCTGGCGATCGACCCCAAGCCGATGTCGGGGGACCCGCATTACGAACCCGCGCCGATGCTGTGGAACCTGCTCGATCGCCGGCACGGCGACCCGCGGTGGGTGATCCGGTCGCGCTTCTACACGATCGTCGACGCCGCGGGCCTCGACCCGGACCGGGCGCGGGACTGGGTCACCGTCCGCATGATCCTCAACGCGCACTGGGCGATCCAGGATGCGGAGAGGGCGTCGCGTGTGCTCACCGCCGACGATCGCGAGTGGATCACCACCTGCATCACGGTGGCCAAAGCGGTCGTCGACTGACCGTCAGCGAGTGAACAGAGTGCCCAATTCCGGTATGACCGCGGAGATCCCGGCGAGACGCAGGCCCTGCCACGCGGTGACCTGATTGGCGGTCAGCACGGGCTTCGCGAACTTCTCCTCGAGTCCGGTGATCCACCTCGCGGTGTGCAGGGCGGTGTCGGGGATCAGGATCGCCTCCGCGTCGGGATGGTCGGCGGCCGCGATCATGTCGAAGAGGCCGTCCCCGTCGAGGAACCCGGCCTCGGAGGCGGTCTCGATGTCGTTGGCGCGCAGCGCGACCACCTCGATGCCGCCGTCGCCGAGGAAGCCGATGAACCGCGAGGCCAGGGGATCGGGGTAGGTCGCGGCGATCGCCACCCGGGCCAGTCCGAGATGGTGACATGCCTCGACGAAGGCCAACGAGGTCGACGAGACGGGGCGGTCGGCCAGTGTGGCGATGTCGGCGACCTGGCGACGGGCGCCGTCGAGGCCGTGGACGAAGCTCCCCGAGGTACAGGCCCACATCACCGATACCGGCTCGTCGGCCTGGGCTCGTCGCAGCCCCTCGGCGAGGCGGTGCTGCTCGCCGGCCGCGGCCATGGCGTCGACGGTGTGGTCGTCGGAATCGATCTCGGTGATGGTCACCGGCAGCCGGACCGCGGCGCCGGAGGCCACGAGTGCGGACTCGATGAGTTCGTAGTCGTCTTCGGCAGCATGACCGGGATAGAGCATCGCGACGGTGGTTGTCACCCGCACACCTCCAAGGTAGATTGTCAACAATCTACCAAGTGCGACAGATGAGGGGGCGCATGTCGGAAACGGCCCGCTGGCTCAGCGCGATCGAACTGGCCGACGCCTACCGGACCGGTGAGCTGACGCCAGAGGCGGTGGCCGTCGAATTGCTCGACCTCGTCGACCGGGTCAACCCGTCCGTCAACCCATTCTGCCTCGTCGACCCGGAAACGACGCTCGCCGCCGCCCGGGACTCCACCGAGCGTTTCCGGGCGGGCGCGCCGCTGGGGCCGCTCGACGGGGTGCCGGTCAGTATCAAGGATCTGCTGCTCACCCGTGGCTGGCCGACGCTGCGCGGCTCGCTGATGATCGAGCCGGACCAGATGGCCTGGGATACCGACGCCCCCTGCGGTCGCGCGACTCCGCGAGGCCGGCGCGGTGATGCTGGGCAAGGTCACCACGCCGGAGTTCGGGTGGAAGGGCGTCACCGACAGCCCGCGCACCGGCGTCACCCGCAACCCGTGGAACACGCTGCGAACGTCCGGTGGGTCGAGCGGTGGTTCGGCCGCGGCACTCGCGGCCGGACTCGGTCCGCTGTCGGTGGGAACCGACGGCGGTGGATCGATCCGGATACCGGCCGCGTACTGCGGGGTCGTCGGGTTCAAGGCGACGCTCGGCCGGGTGCCGATGTATCCGCCGAGCCCGTTCGCCCCGGTCGCGCACGTCGGACCGATGACCAGGACGGTCGGCGACTGCGCGCTGCTCCTCGACGTTCTCAGCGGGCACGATCCGCGGGACTGGGCGGCGCTGGCGACCCCGACCGAGAGCGCCGCCGCCGCGATCGCCGATGTCCGGGATCTCTCCGATCTGCGGATCGGTTACAGCTCCGACCTCGGCTTCGGATCGAACGATCTTGGAGTGCAGGCGAATACGGATCGCGTCGTGTCGATGCTCGAACAGCTCGGGGCGACGGTGGAGAAGGTGGACCTCGGTTGGGATGACCCGGCGTGGGCGTACCACATCATCTGGTTCGCCGGAGCCGACGTGGTGGTGCGAGGACTCGGACCGGGCGCGGAGGAGAAGGTCGATCCGCTGCTTCTCGAGGCGCTCGACAGGCATCGGGACTTCACCGCAGGCGATTTCGTGAGCGCGAACGCGCTGCGCATGGAGATGGGCACCACGATGGGTCTCTTCCACGAGGAGTTCGACCTGCTCGTCACGCCCTCGATGCCCACGGTCGCCTTCGAGGCGGGACGCACCGTTCCCGAGGGATCGGCGTCGCCGGACTGGACGTCGTGGACGCCCTACAGCTATCCGTTCAACCTCACGGGGCAGCCGGC
>NZ_BACI01000088.1 GCF_000225505.1 Gordonia alkanivorans NBRC 16433
GAGATGGTCCTATAGCTTGTCCAGTGCTCCGAGGTCGGTGGTGAGGTCTTTGAAGACTTCGCGGGCGACGTAGCGTTTGAGGCAGCGGATGATGTCTTTCTTCGTTTTGTGTTCGGCGGAACGGCGTTCGACGTAGGCGCGGGTGGGTGGATGGTTTTTCATCCGGCCGACCACGATCATGTGCAGGGCACTGTTGGCTTGCCGGTCACCACCTCGGTTGAGTCGGTGACGATGGGTTTTGCCCGAGGAAGCCGGTAGTGGGGCGACGCCGACGAGTTTGGCGAAGGTCGCTTCGCTGCGCATCCGGTCGATGTTTTCCCCGACGGTGATGACCAGGCGGGCGGCGGTGACCGGCCCGATGTGCGGGCGTGCAAGCAGGGTGGGAACCATCGTGGTCAGC
>NZ_BACI01000087.1 GCF_000225505.1 Gordonia alkanivorans NBRC 16433
CCCACAGACATCTGTCGTCTCTCCGTCCGCTGCCTCTACGAAATCCGGTGCTAGCGAGCCAGCTTGAGCACCTCGCCCCAGCCCAGGCGGGAACCGGTACGGAGGATCGAGCGCTGATAGATACGTGCCGCGACCCAGGTGGCGAGCGCGCAGACTGCAGCCATGATCAGGAACGTGAGCACGATCTGGAGGGTGTTGGTGTCGCCGCTGGCGATCCGCATCGGCATCAGTGCCGCGCTGAACGGCGGAATCCAGCTGAGGGTCTTGATCAGGGTCGAATCGAGTGCCTGCACTCCGAAGATGCCGGCGTACATGACCGCCATGGCCAGAACAGTCAACGGGAACGACGCCGAGCTCAGTTCCTCCTGGCGCGACACGATCGCGCCGGTCGCGGCGTAGAGAGAGGCGAAGAAGAGGAAGCCGAGCACGAACCAGGCGATGACGGCCGCGAACATCCCGACCGCTGCTCCGGGCAACGTGAGGATTCCGGTGGCGGTACCGGCGATCAGCGCCGTCGCACCGAGCAGCACGACCTGTGTGAGGGCGACCGCACCGATACCGATGATCTTGCCCCACAGCAGGTGCAGCGGCTTGATCGTCGCCAGCAGCAGTTCGACGACCCGCGAGGTCTTCTCCTCGACGACGCCGACGGCCACCATCGTGCCGCCCATCATGATCGCGGTGATCAACAGGATGACTCCGACGAGGGCGATGACAAGCCGCTCTCCCTCATCCGGGCGGGCAGGTTCGAGCTGCGTCACCGAGATGGCCATCGCGGGGAGGGACGCAGCGTCGACTCCGCGGGCAGCGAGTGCGTCGGTGAGGCCGGCCTGGGAGACGGCGGTCCGGATGGGGGCCTCGACAGCCGGGTCGGCGCCGTCCTTGGTCAGGATCACGTAGGACCCGGGGTTCTCACCCGGCACGAGTGCCGCCGCGACATCGCCGTCGGCGACCTTGGCGCGTGCCTGCTCGACGGTGTCCACGGTTTCGGTCGCGATGGACGTGCCGGCGGAGTCGCCGAGTTCGACGATCGACTCGCTGATCGCCGCCGGTTGTCCGACGACGGCGACCTTCTCGACGTCCTCGCCACCGGCGAGCAGGTTGATGACGATGGCGCCGACGATGATCACGACCATCAGGAGCACGGTGCTGACGACGAAGGACCGGGTCTTGGCTCGAGTGGTGATCTCGCGTTCGGCGACGAGCCGGATGGCCTGCGCAGCCGAGGCCTTGGGGGACGGGCTCGGTGTGGTGGTGGGGATGTCGTGCAGTGTGGTCATGCCGAAACGACCTCTCGGAACATGTCGGTGAGGGACGGGGTGGACGTCGTGAAGCGGTGGACCGGACCGTGATCGAGTGCCGCAGCCAGGATCTGCTGGTCGTCGACCACATCCGGGTCGACGAGGAGTCGTGTGGTCTCGCCGTAGGCGGCCTCGCGGACGCCGGGCAGGGCGTCGGCCCACGCGACGTCGGCACGCGGTCCGGTGACCTCGAGGGTGATGCCGTCGCGGGAACGCAGTGCGTCGACCGTGCCCAGGGCACGCATTTCGCCGCGGGTGACGATGCCGACGCGGTCGCACAGTCGTTGCACGAGATCGAGCTGATGCGAGGAGAAGATCACCGGGATACCCTCGGCGGCCTTCTCCTTGAGTACGTCACTCATCACGTCGACGGCCACCGGGTCGAGCCCGGAGAACGGCTCGTCGAGCACCAGCACCTCGGGATCATGGACCAGCGCGGCCGCGAGCTGGACGCGCTGCTGGTTGCCGAGGCTGAGGTCGGCGACGTTGTCGTCGTACCGACTGCCGACGCCGAGGCGATCGGTCCAACGCCGCACCGATTCCTCGGCCTCCGCGGTGTCCATGCCGTGGAGTTTCGCGAGGAAGGTGAGTTGTTCGCCGACCTTCATCTTCGGGTAGAGGCCGCGTTCCTCGGGCATGTAGCCGATACGACGACGCAGGTCGAGATCGATGGGTCGGTTGCCGAGCCGGACCTCGCCGGCGTCGGCGGAGAGGACTCCGAGAATGATGCGCATGGTGGTCGACTTGCCGGCGCCGTTGCTGCCGACGAAGCCGAAGATCTCTCCCGGGTCGACGTGAAAGGTCATGTCGCGCAATGCGACCAGATCCCCGTAGCGCTTGTGCAGGCCGTCCACGATGAGTGGTGCGTTCATGAGTCACGTCCCTTTCCGCGCGTGGCGGTGTCGGAGGGTGTCTGTCGGGGCTCGACCAGGTCTTCCGGGTCGGGATCGGCCATCCACCAGGCGATCAGCATGGTGGGCACGCAGATCGCGGTGAGGACCAGGGAGATCAGCAGGATGGCGCTCCCGTAGACCCACTGGCCGGGTACCTCGTCGCGCATGCTGATCGCGACGAGGACGAAGTACGGGATGAACATCACCGCGTAGAGCACGAAGAAGCCGAATGACCGCGCCGAATTACGTTGGGCCAGCTGGATCTCGTCGAGCGCCGACACCGGTGCGTCGGCGATGGAGCCGGTGACGATGCGCAGTGCGGTCTGGATGGTGATGACCGAGACCAACCCGATGCCGAACGGCAGCAGGAACCATCCCGACGAGTGGAAGGCCAGGTAGGAGCTGGCGATGATCAACGCCAGTGCGCAGAGCAGCGTGATGACCAGCCGCCGGTATGCGCGCTGGTTACGCCACGTGGTCAGGCGGTGGGCGTGCTTGGCGTTGAACTCCTCGTGCCGGCGCCCACGCCAGTTCTCGTAACGGCGCCAGATCGCGGGTTTGGCCTCCTCCGGGAACGCCGAGTTCGGGTCGTTCATCGATCACCTCCGGTGTCGTTGGTGGGTGAGCCGTTCGCGGCCGGACGCGTATCGCGCCGGTAGAGCTCGGCGGACATGGCGCCGAACGGGGTTCGGCTGAACACGGCTTCGACGGGGAGGTCGAAGACGTCGCAGATGCGGAAGGCGAGGTCGAGGCTGGGGTAGTTGTCGCCCCGCTCGAGTGCGCCGACGGACTGGACGTTGATGCCGACTAGATTCGCGAGCTCGGCCCGCGACATCTGCCGTTCCGCACGCAGGACGCCGATGCGGTTGAAGATGGGGAGTTTTTCCCCACGGCGTATTGGACTCACCTCACCAAGTGTTAGGAAAACACAACAATCTGTCAATCCCCAATAACGGCGACGTGAGCGTCGTCGCGGCGGTGGCGGGTCAGTGAGCGGCGACTCCGAGCAGGTCAGCGGCCACTCTCGCGGCCTCGCGGCCCGCCCGGTTGGCCCCGATCGTCGATGCCGACGGCCCGTATCCGATCAGTTGAATCCGCGGATCGGCCTCGACGACCGTCGCGAGACGGCCGGTCATGGTGATGCCGCCACCCGGTGCGCGCAGCCGCAGCGGCGTCAGATGATCGAGCGAGCTGCGGAAGCCGGTGTTCCAGAAGATGACGTCGAGATCGAGGTGTTCACCGCCTTCCGGGCCGCAGTCCCAGCAGACGCCGGTCTCGGTGATGCGGGTGAACATCGGGCGCCACGACAGGATGCCGTCGCGCTGGGCGGCCGCGATCGCGGGTGTCAGGGCGAGTCCGGTCACCGAGACCACCGAGGTCGGGGGCAGCCCCGCGCGGACGCGGCGTTCGACCCGCGCCACGGCTTCGCGTCCCTGTTCGGGCGTAAACGGTTCGGTACTGAAGACCGGCTCGCGTCGAGAGCACCAGAACGTCTCGACGCCCGGTGCCTCGCGGGCGATCTCGATGAGCAACTGGATCGCCGAGATGCCGGCACCCACCACCAGGGCGCGTTTGCCGGCGAACTCCGCCGGGGTCTTGTAGTCGTGCGTGTGCAGTTGGCGGCCACGGAAATCCGCGGCGCCGGGGATGTGCGGGATGAACGGCCGGTCCCATGTGCCGGTGGCGTTGATGATGACGTTGGTGGTGAGGGTACGGCCGTCGGCCAACTCGACACGGAAACCCTCACCGTCCCGTCGAACCGCCCGCACGTGTACCGGCCGATGGACGTTGAGGCCGAACCTCTGCTCGTATCGGCCGAAGTAGTCCGGGACCGCGGTGGCGGCGGGGAGCCGGTCGCAGTCGAGTCCGAGTGCCTCGACGAGCCCCCACCCAGGCAGGTCGTGGACCCGATTGGCGGTGGCGAGGGTCAGCGTCGGCCAGCGGAACTGCCAGGCTCCGCCGGGGCCGGGCGCATGGTCGAGCATCTGATAGCGCTCCCCGAGGCCGAAGCGGTGCAGGAAGTAGGCCGACGACAGTGCTGCCTGCCCGCCGCCGATTATCAGGACGTCCGAGTGGCCCTCGACGTCGATCGGCGTGGCGCTGCTCGGCGTGGTGTTCGGCACGTCACCACCCTGTCACGAGTCGGCTCGACAGTGTCACCGGTAGGCTTGGCCCCCATGATTCACTCCACCACCGACGGCGCCGTCGTCACCATCGAGCTCGACCGTGTCGACAAGCGCAACGCCCTCAACGAGGAGATGCTCAGCGGGCTGGCCGACGCCTTCGGCGCCGCGGTCGATGCCGGTGCGCGGGCCATCGTGGTGACCGGACGTGGTCCGGTGTTCAGTGCGGGTGCCGATCTGTCCGGGCCGGTCTACGACCCCGGCTTCCTCGACAAGCTGGTCTCGACGCTGCATCGCATCGAGCAGACGCCGGTGCCGGTCATCGCGGCTCTCAACGGTTCCGCGATCGGCGGTGGACTCCAGCTGGCCATGGCCGCCGACCTCCGCGTGATGGCACCCGACGCGATCGCTGCCATCCCGGCCGCCAAAATCGGTGTCGCCGTGGATGAGTGGACCATCCGCCGGCTCGTGTCGCTCGTCGGTGCCGGCCAGGCGCGCGGCATGCTCATCGGCTGCGACCCGTTGAACGCCGACCGTGCCCACACTCTCGGATTCGCCAACCGCATCGGCGATCTCGCCGACGCCCAGCACTGGGCGGCCACCATCGCCGATCTCGCCCCGCTCACCCTGCAGCACTACAAGCTGGTGCTCAACGGCGACGGCGCCCGCGACACCGCACCCGAGGACCGGGTCGCCGCGATGGTCCGCGCCTGGCAGAGCGACGACATGGCCGAGGGGCGTGCCGCACGCAACGAGAAGCGGCAGCCGAAGTTCGTCGGGCACTGAGATCCCGACCGGCGAACCTCGCTTCGACGTGCCGACTTCGATCGACGTCTGCTTGTCGAGGTGAGATCGGCCGGTGGTGGCGAGGTGGCCGGTCACCGGAACATCTGGTCAACTGGAGAGCATGCGCGATATCCTGCCCGACCTGCTGGCCGTCCTCGGCCGGCCGGATGCACGCCCCGTCGCGCTGTGTCGGGTCATCGCGACGTCCGGGTCGGCGCCACGCGAGGTCGGGGCGTCGATGGTCGTCACACACGACGACACCGTCATCGGCTCGGTCTCCGGTGGGTGCGTCGAGTCGGCCCTGGTCCACACCGCGCAGCAGGTGCTCGAAGACGGGCTCGCAGTCGTCGAGCAGTTCGGCATCGAGGACCCTCGTGATCCCGCGCCCGGCCTGACGTGCGGTGGTCAGATCGACGTCGCCGTCGAACGCATCGAGCCGACGCCCGAACGGCTGGGTCAGCTCCGACGCCTCGCCGACGCACTCGCGGCCGATGAACCGATCGCGGTCGCCACGACGCTGAACGCCCACCCGGACTGGTATGTCGCGACCGAGGCCTCCCGGCCGCCGTGGCGACGCCTCGACCACGACGTCGCCGACATGCTCGACACCGGCCGCACCGGCGTCATCGGCCTCGACGACTGCGAGGCCACCGATCCCGCTGCGCCGACCGAGGACCGGCCACGCACCTTCGTGCAGACCTTCGCCCCGCCGGCACGTCTGATCCTGGTGGGCGCCAACGACTTCGTGCGCGCGCTCAGTTCACTGGGGTCGACGCTCGGAATGCGTGTCACCGTTGTCGACGCCCGACCGGTGTTCGCGACCCCGGAACGATTCCCCGACGCCGACGAGGTGATCGTCGGCTGGCCCGATCGCTATCTCGCCGACCAGATCCGGGACCGGGAGGTCCGCTCGACCACGGCACTGTGCGTGATGACCCACGACACCAAGTTCGACGTGCCGACTCTCCGCACCGCCCTGCAGGCGCCGACCCTCGGTTTCATCGGTGCCCTCGGATCTCGCCGGACCGCTGACGACCGCAACCGCCGTCTTCGCGAGGAGGGCGTCGACGAGGCACAGCTCGCGCGCTTGCGGTCGCCCCTCGGGCTCGACCTCGGCGGGCACACATCGGCGGAGGTGGCGGTGGCGATCGCAGCACAGATCATCGCCGAACGTCATGGCGCACAGGCGAGCCCACTGCACGAAGGAAGCGGGCCGATCCATCGGCGCTGAGCTCAGTCCCCCAGCACCCGCCGCAGGTAGTCGTTCGCGAACACTCGAGACGGATCGAACCGATCGCGCACCGCACGGAACTCGTCGAAGCGCGGGTAGACGCTGCGCAGGTAGTCGGCGTCGCGGGTGTGCATCTTGCCCCAGTGGGGGCGTCCGCCGAAGCCGGTGAGGATCGATTCGACGTCGGCGAAGTACGCGGCGGAGTCGGCCGGGTCGTCGCGGTGGTAGCGGTGGACGGCGATGTAGCCGCTGCGGCGTCCGGTGGCGGTGGAGAGCATCAGGTCGTCGGCCGCGGCGGCGCGCACCTCGATGGGGAAGCTGACGCGGTACTCGCGGCGGTCCAGCAGGGCGCGGAGCTCGCGCAACGCCGCCGGGACGTCCTCGAGGGGGATCGCGTACTCCATCTCGCGGAAGCGTACGTCGCGGTCGGAGACGAAGATCTTGGTCGACGTGTCGGTCAGCTCGCGGGACGACAGGCTGCGGCCGGCCACCGCGTTGATGGCGGGAACGAGCCGGGGTGCGCGGACACCGACCTCGCACAGCAGCCGGAACACCTTGTTGCTCAACAGTTCGTCGTCGACGTAGCGGCGGAATCGCGACGGTCCGGTGATCGGTGCATCCGTCCCGAGCCGCGTATTGGTCTTCACGAGTGCGCAATTGGTGTGCGGGAACATGTAGAACTCGTGATGGTCGGACTCGGCGACGTGGTCGAGGAAGCCGGCGATCGCATCGTCGGCGGAGGCCGGCCCTTCGACGGCATGCAACCGGAAGTTGTCGACGCAGTCGAGCGTGATCTCGACGAGCACCCCGAGTGCGCCGAGACCCAGTGCGGCAGCGGGTAGTTCGGGGTCGGCGGGACCGATGGTGACGATCTCGCCCTTGCCGTTCACGAGGGTGACGCCGGCGATCTGCGTACTGATGCCGCCGAATGCCAGTCCGGTGCCGTGGGTTCCGGTGGAGGTCGCGCCCGCGATGGTCTGCCGGTCGACGTCACCGAGGTTGGCCATCGCCAGACCCCTCGGTGCCAGTAGCGCGGGGATCTCGTGCAGGTGGGTGCCCGCGTGCAGCGTCACCCGGTGGCCGTCGGCGCCGGCCAGACCGCGCAGGCCGGACAGTTCGAGCTGGACGTCGTCGGCGACGGCGATGGGGGAGAAGCTGTGTCCGGCACCGACGGTCTTGACCGTGCCGCCCCGCTCGGCGGTCTCCCGCACGATGTCGGCGATCGCGCCCACACTCGTCGGATGCACCACTCGTCTCGGTGTGCACGACGCGGTACCACCCCAGTTGCGCCAGCCGTGCCCGGCGGCAGTCGACGTACCGCTCACAGAAAGCATTTCCCCTCGCCTCGGTAGGTCGGCACGACCTCACTGACCACCGCGTGACCAGCGTCGTCGCGGTCGATGATCGCGACGTGCCGGGCGCGTTCGCAGACCTCGCCGGACTTGGTGTGCCGGAACCATACTCGATCGCCGATCGCGATGCCCGGCGCAGCCTTCCCGCGGAGCGGGGTCTGCACCTCGCCGGCGGCCTCGGTGCCGACGAACTCGAGTCCGCTCGGCCACACCGGTTTCGGGAGGCGATCGGGTGCTGGCGGTCCGGAGGCGATCCAGCCGCCGCCGGCGCAGGTGACGATGTCGCGGGCCGGACGCCGGACGACGTCGAGTCCGAACGACAGCGCAGGGGCCGGTCGGAACCGTGCATAACCGTCGAAGAGATGGCCACCGAAAAGTCCGCTGCCCGCGGCGATGTCGGTGATCGACCGGTCGCGGGCGGTCTCCTCGAGCGAGCCGGTGCCGCCGCCGTTGACGAACTCCAGGTCGGCGATCTGCCGCAGCTCGCCGATGATCTTCCCGCGCCGGCGGCGCAGTTCGGCCATCGACCGGCGCTGCATCATCCCGATCGCCCGGTTGACGACTGCCTTCCCCGGAACCGCGTCGGCGACACCGGCGACCTGCGCCTCGTACGACATCACGCCGACCAGGTCGAAACCGTTCCGCGCGACGATGGTCCGGGCGAGATCGAGGACGTCGCGCCGGGAATGCACCGGGGAACGCCGGACCCCGACGTGTACGCGGCCGCCGAGGAGCCGGTACGACGCGTCGAGGTCGATGGCGACCCGAATCGGTCGTCGTGATGCGGGTGGGGCGACGGCGTCGATGATGTCGAGCTGCTCGACCGAGTCGACGAGCAGGCTCACCCGGCTCGCCGCCACCTCGTCGGACACGAAGCCTGCCAGTGCTTCCCGTCGGACGCTCGGATAACCGATCAGGATGTCGGTGATCTCCGTCGTCGTCGCCAGCCAGTGCGCCTCGGCGAGGTCGTAGGCGAGTACGCCGTGGAAGCCGCGACGGGTGGCGAGATCGGTGATCACCGAACGCACCCGGAGGGATTTGCTGGCGACCCGGATGGGGACACCGGCGGAGCGGCGCAACAGATCTGCGGCATTGTGTTCGAGCGCCGCGCGGTCGAGTGCGAGGACCGGGGCATCGAGCCCTGCGTCGGTGACCGCGTCGTCGATCGACGCCCAGTACCGGTCGGGGTCGGTCACCCACAGACCGTCGACGGGGGATGTTCCGGACGAGGCGTGGGAACGAGGGTCACTCGAACGTGACATAGGTGGCGAGCTGCTCTGCGACTGCCGCGATGAGGGAGTCGACCACCTTGTCGTCGCCGGTGCTCAGGTAGATCAGGGTGATCGAGTTGGTCGCGGCGATGATGAGCGGGCCGAGTTCCTCCGTCGGCCGGGTCCAGGTCAGACCCGCGAGTTCGGCTATCTCCCGCATGCCGGACGCCGCAACCCGATAGAGCTGCTCGTACATGACCTTGCCGACTTGCTGCAGTTCCGGATGGTTGTGCGCGTAGATGCCGAGCGCGATGGTCGCCTGCATCCGGCCGGGATCGGCCTTGAGCAGGTCGACGAAGGCATGGAACTGCCGCACCATGTTCTGTTTGAGCGCGTCGATGTCTGGCTCCGGGCCGAAGTCGGCGGCAGGCATGACCGAATGCAGCATGCGCTCGATGTCGACGGGCACCGCATGATCCATCACCGCGCACAACAGCGCCGTGCGGCTCTCGAATGCGTAATGGAAACTCGCGAGGGGCATTCCGGCGTGAGCGCAGATCCGGCGGGTGGTGGCACCCTCGACTCCGTGATCGGCGATCACTCGGTACGCCGACTCGATGAGCGCGCTTCGACGCTGTTCGACGGACATCCGTGGCAAGACGGTCAACCCCTTGGCCAACATGCGCTTGCGCATGTGCAATGGACAATGTTCGCCGCAGCCTATCAGTGCCGTTGTCCGCGTTTGCACGGTTGACCGCCCGAAACGTGCCGATGTTTGTTGATGCTCACATCTCGATGGTCGCCGTGAGAGCCTTCTGGTCCGACGCCGTTGCGCTTCGCGTCGAACCTCACCCGATCGGATTACTGTGTGGATGTGACCACGGATCCCGAAAGAAGCGGCCCCGACGCGACCTCGCGGGTGCTGGGGCGGGTGACATCGGCTGGGGCGATGATGGCCGACGCGGTGGCCGAACGGCTCGCCGCCGGTGGTCTCGGCCCGGCTCGCGCACTCGGCGCCACCCGCGAGGAGATCGTGCCGCACGTGCGCACGTCCCCCCACCTGCGAGACGGGGTCTTCGACAACCCCGAGCCGCCGGAGGGTTCCGTCGCCCCGGACCGCCAGGTGCTCGCCGACATGGCGCGCCGCCCGGGCCGGCCCCGACGTCCGGTGATGGTCACCGTCCCGACCTTCGACGCCCCGTCGCCCCTCGCGGTCACCTGGCTGGGACATGCCACCGCGATCGTCGACATCGACGGCGCGCGCATCATCACCGACCCCGTCCTGAGCCGCCGGTGTTCGCCGAGCCAACTCGTCGGTCCGGGACGCATGCACGCCGCCCCGCTGGCCGCGCGCGAGCTGCCCCCGATCGACGTCGTGGTCATCAGCCACGACCACTACGACCATCTCGACATGGACACGGTCACCACCATCGCGGCGACACAGCCGGACGCCGTGTTCGTCACGACCCTCGGCGTCGCCGCACATCTGATGTCCTGGGGGATCGCCGAAGACCGCATCCGGCAGGCGGATTGGTGGGACGAGGTCGTCGTCGCCACACGCGGCGGAGAGCTGCGGTTCACCTGCGGACCGGCACGCCACTTCTCCGGACGGTGGCTGGCACGCAACCTCACCCAGTGGGGGAGCTGGGCGATCGCCGGCCACACCCACCGCGTCTTCTTCTCCGGCGACACCGGCCACACCGAGCGATTCTCCGACGTCGGCGCCCGGCTCGGCCCCTTCGACCTGACGCTCATCGCCGTCGGCGCCTACGACGTGATGTGGCCCGACATCCACGTCAACCCGGAGGAGGCGCTGTCGGTGCATCGGATGGTCTCGCCGGCTTCCGGGGCCGATTCGGTTCTGGTCCCGATCCACTGGGGCACCTTCAATCTCGCCCGTCACCCATGGGGTGAGCCGATCGCGCGGCTGCAAGCCGCCGCACACCACGGCGACCCGACTGTGCTCGTCCCGCAGCCCGGTGGTTCGATCGACCTCGAACACCGCACCGGAACCGGTGTGGCGCATTCGAGTTGGTGGGAGGTTTCGGCGTGAGCACCACGACGGAGACGATCGAGCCCGGTCTTACCGCGGCAGAGGTGGCCCAGCGGGTCGCCGAGGGCAAGGTCAACTCCATGCCCGACCGCTCGGGCCGCAGCGTCGCGGACATCGTGCGCGCCAACGTCTTCACGCGCATCAACGCGATCCTCGGTGTTCTGTTCGCCATCGTCGCGTTCACCGGTTCGCTCATCAACGGCCTGTTCGGTCTGCTGATCATCGCCAACTCGACGATCGGCATCGTCCAGGAGGTCCGCGCCAAGCGCACCCTCGACAAGCTCGCCATCGTCGGTCAGACCCGGCCGCGGGTCCGACGCGACGGTGAGGTCGTGGAGGTCGCGCCCGACGAGGTCGTGCTCGACGACATCATCGAGATCGGTGCCGGCGACCAGATCGTCGTCGACGGCGAGGTCATCGAGGCCACCGCACTGGACGTCGACGAGTCGCTGCTGACCGGTGAGGCCGATCCGATCGACAAGGACCCGGGCGCGCAGGTCATGTCCGGCAGCTTCGTGGTCGCCGGCGGCGGCGCCTACCGGGCGACCAAGGTCGGGGCCGACGCGTACGCCGCGCAGCTCGCGGCCGAGGCGTCGAAGTTCACCCTGGTCTCCTCCGAACTCCGCTCGGGAATCGACCAGATCCTGCGGGTCATCACCTGGCTGTTGATCCCCGCCGGCATCCTGACGATCGTCAACCAGCTGTTCATCAGCGACAACAGTCTCAAGCAGGCGCTGCTGGGCATGGTCGCCGCGCTCGTGCCCATGGTGCCCGAAGGTCTGGTGCTGATGACCTCGATCGCCTTCGCGGTCGGCGTCGTTCGCCTCGGGCAGCGGCAGTGCCTCGTGAACGAACTCCCCGCGATCGAGGGCCTGGCCCGCGTCAACGTCGTGTGCGCCGACAAGACCGGCACCCTCACCGAGAACGGGATGCGCCTGTCCGAACTGCGCGTCGTCGGCGACGATCCGCCAGACCTGGCCGGAGAGGTGCTCGCGGCACTCGCCGCCCACGATCCGCGTCCCAACGCCAGCATGATCGCCGTCGCCGAGGCGTATCCGACCCCGCCGTCGTGGACCGTGTCCGCGATCAAGCCGTTCACCTCGGCCACCAAGTGGAGCGGGATGTCGTTCGACGACGCGTCCGGCACCGACGTAGGCAACTGGTTGATCGGCGCACCCGACGTGCTGCTCGACCCGGCCGGGGAGACCGCTCAACTGGCCTCCGACATCGGCGCGGCCGGACTGCGCGTGCTGCTGCTCGCGCGCACCGACGTCCCCGTCGACACCGAACCGGCCGCCGGCGCGGTCGCCCCGGGCACCGTGACCCCGGTCGGGCTCGTCGTGCTCGAACAGCGGATCCGGCCCGACGCCCGCGGCACCATCGACTACTTCGAACAGCAGAACGTCGCCGTCAAGGTGATCTCCGGCGACAACGCTCGCTCGGTCGGTGCGGTCGCCGAGTCGCTCGGCCTCGGCTCGGCCGACACCTCCGTCGACGCGCGCAGACTGCCAGAGGAGACCGACGAACTGGCCGACGTGGTCGAACACGGCGTGACCTTCGGTCGTGTCCGTCCCGATCAGAAACGCGCCATGGTCAAGGCGTTGCAGTCGCGGGACAACACCGTCGCGATGACCGGCGACGGCGTCAACGACGTGCTCGCCCTCAAGGACGCCGACATCGGTGTCGCGATGGGATCGGGCAGTTCGGCCGCCCGGTCGGTGGCGCAGATCGTGTTGCTGGACAACAAGTTCGCGACCCTCCCGTATGTGGTGGGCGAGGGTCGTCGCGTGATCGGCAACATCGAACGCGTCTCCAACCTGTTTCTCACCAAGACGGTCTACGCGGTGCTGCTGGCGCTGTTCGTCGGCGTCGGCGGCGTGCTGGGCAAGCTGTTCGGCTCGGACCCGCTGAGCTACCCGTTCCAGCCGATCCACGTGACGATCTCGGCGTGGTTCACGATCGGCATCCCCGCCTTCGTGCTGTCGCTGGCACCCAACAACGAGCGAGCCCGCCGAGGCTTCGTGCGTCGCGTCCTGCTCACCGCGGTCCCCAACGGCATCATCGTCGGCCTGTGCACCTTCGTCACCTATGTGATCGTCAACCCGGGCGGGCCGGGTGTCGAGGTCGGGGGCGACGCCGTCGACCTGTCGCCGGCGCAGACCCAGGCGGCCACCGCGTCGCTGATGACGCTCATCGCGATCGCGGTCTACGTGCTCGCGGTGGTCGCCCGGCCCTACAACTGGTGGAAGGTTCTCCTGCTCGTCGTCTCAGCGGGTGCCTACATGCTGATCTTTGGGTGGCCGTTCACCCAGGACCTCTTCCACCTCGACTCGTCGAACTGGACGATGAACTCGGTCGCGCTCACCTCGGCGGCCGTCGGAATCGTGCTCGTGGAAGCGGTTTCGCGGATCGTGCCGCGGTGGATCGCGAACCACAGCAGTTCTGAAGGGCACTCCGCGGACGTCGAGGTGGCAGCCGCGTAAAGACGCCGTGTAGGCGACTAAACTCTGCCACGGGCGGCCGGAAGACATCCGGCTCGGACACAGGAGACGTCATGGATCTCAAGGGACTCGTCAACAAGGCGCGCGACACGCTGCGCAAGAACCCGAATCTGATCGAGAAGGGCGGCGACGCCATCGACAAGGCCACCGGCAACAAGTACGCCGGGCAGGTCGACAAGGCGCAGGACGCGGTCCGCAAGGCCGTCGGAGCCCAGAACACGGCCGCCCAGAACAACAAGACGCCCGAGAACAACAAGGCGCCCGAGAACAAGCCGGACGCTCCTCAGCAGTAGCCGGTCAGCCGCCGGCGCGCGGGTGACGGCGGTACCCCGACACGGTCGGGTGACCGTCGAAGAAGAATCGCCACGAAACGTCGGCCGCGCGTCGTACGCCGACGCGCGGTCCGGCGGCCACCGGCAGGTCGGGGAGCGGCCCGCCCGGAGATGTGTCGAGAGTCACAGGGGTGTGCGGATCGGCGAGAACGGTGCCGAGATCGGCCATCGTGATCCCGAGCGCGCGGCAGAGGTTCCCGGGGCCGCTGGCGAGCCGGTCGTCGGACACCGGCCTGGAGCGCGCGGCACCGCGTCGGTCACGTGCCAGCTCGACCCCGTCGACCACCTCGCCGGCCCTCAGCAGGACCGCCGCCGCAGGTCCCGGCCCCCGCACCACGATGTTCGCGCAGTGATGGCCGTGGATGCGGTAGACGTACAGGCGGCCCGGCGGGCCGTACATGATCTCCGATCGGGCCGTTCGCGTGTACGCGTGCGACGCCGGATCGTCGGGTCCGGCGTAGGCCTCCACCTCGGTGACCAGGATCGTCACGCCGTGACCCGTCAGGTGCGCGCCGAGCAGCGCCCGGGCCTGATCGGCCACCGGCGCGGGAAAGTCGGAGGTGCGGACACTAGGCTCTGGGACCATGGCGAAGACGAGTGACTCCATCGAGGTTGAACTGTCTCCGGAAGATACCTGGGCGGCCGCCTCGGACCTGTCCCGGTACGACGAATGGTTGCTGATCCACGACTCCTGGCGCAGCCCGCTCCCGGCCTACGAGGACCTGGCCAAGGGCACGCAGATCGCCTCGATCGTCGTCGTGAAGGGCACCCGGGTCCGCTTCGACTGGGTCGTCGAGAAGTTCGACCCGGTGTCGCACGTACGCCTCAAGGGGAGCGGCAAAGGCGGCGTGAAGGCCAAGCTCGATCTGGGCATCCTTCCCACTTCGATCGGATCGGAAGTAACCTTCACTGTTGATCTGGGTGGGTTGCCGCTGATCGGGCCCGTGGGTAAGACCGCGGCCCTGGCGGTGTCGGGAGATCTGCGGAAGTCGCTGCAGCAATTCCGAGAGATCTTCGGCTGACCCGTGCGTGACGTCACGCGGGGGCGGATGACGGCGATGCGTCAGGCGGTGTGAGGACACCGCCATACGAGGGGAACGAGAGTAACTATGGGGCGTCACAGCTCAGATGCCGATCGCGGCGGGAACGAATGGACCCGGGCTGCCGCGAGCAGCGGGGGACCCGCGAGCGGCGCGAGCCGGTCCGATGACGACTTCGGCTTCGAGCACCGCGAGGCCGGCAGCGGTCGCCGCGGCGGCTGGCTGTGGGCGATCGTCGCCCTGGTCGCGGTCGTCGCCCTCGTCACCGGGGTGATCATCTGGCAGGCCGGCTCCGGGGGTTGCGGTGATCGCACCCGGGTCGCCGTCGCCTCCGACGCCGCGATGACCGGCCCCCTCCGCGAGGTGGCACGACAGGCATCCGCGGACTCCTGCTACGACTACGACGTCCAGACCGCCGCCGGCGCCGACGTGCCCGGCCTGTTGACGCAGGGCGCCGCGGCGCCCGACCTCTGGGTCGCCGACTCTCAGGTGCAGGCACGCCGCGTGACGACGCAGGTCCGCCGCGACCTCGATCTGGTGGCACCCTCCATCGCCTCGACCCCGACCGTCGTCGCCGGGGAGAACGTCCCCGAACTGGGCACGTGGGTCGAGGTCATGAAGCTCCCCGACCTCAGGACCGGTAGCCCCGTCGACACCAGCACCGGCGATGCCCCGATCATCGGTGCGCTCGCGGCCGTCGACGCCGGCGAGCTTCCGGAAGAGAAGTTCACCGAGGCCATGACGATCTTGGCGATCCAGCAGAACAACGCGCGTCTGACCAACGACAACGAGGGCACCCGACTCAACCTGGCGAACACCTCGGGTGTGCCGGTCGTGACGACCGAGCAGCAGTACGAGCTCTTCATGCGCACCCATCAGGGGTCGAAGCTGACGTCGACCATCCCCGCCTCGGGCACCGTCATGCTCGACTACCCCCTGGTGAACACCGCATCTGCGGCTCGCCAGCAGGTGGCCGACGAGGCGGGGGCCGCGCTCGTCGCGGCGCTGGGCACCGATTCCGGTCGCAAGGCGCTGACCGACGCGGGCTACCGCGACGCCGACGGCAACGGGGTCGGCGAGCCGGTCAAGGAGCTGCAGCTGCGCGACCCGTCGTCGGTCGACAAGGCGCTGCGTCAGTGGCAGGTCCTCGGCGTGCCGATCCGCAGCCTCGTCGTCCAGGACACCTCGGGGTCCATGGAGACACCTGCCGGTGGCACCACCCGCGCGGGTCTGCTCATCGACGCCTCCCAGACGGGCCTGAAGCTGTTCCCCAACAACACGATGATCGGTGGCTGGGCATTCGGCGTCGACAAGGGCGGCGACGGTCAGGACTGGCTGGAGATGGCGCCCATCCGGCGGCTCGACGCGCGTTCGGGCAGTGGGACGCACCGTGATGCGCTCAGCCGGGCGGTGGAGGAAGGCCTGTCCGACCTGGGTGGCGGTACGGGCCTCTACGACACCACGCTCGCGGCGTTCAAGAAGGTCCAGGACACCTACGACCCGAACTACTCCAACAGCGTCATCATCATGACCGACGGCCAGAACGAGGATCCGAACAGCATCAGCCTGGACGAACTGCTGGCCGAGCTGAAGCGACTCGAAGACCCGGCACGGCCGGTGCTGGTACTGACCATCGGCATCTCCGACGACGCCGACTCCGACGCGCTCAAGCAGATCGCCGAGGCCACCGGCGGCACCACCTATGTCGCCGAGAACGCCGCCGACATCCGGACCGTGTTCGTCGACGCCATCCAGGCGCGTGTCGCTGCGGCCGGTCGCTGACCGGCGGCGATTCGGCGAGCCAGCGGGGCGGCGCGCCGGGCGATCAGGGACAATGGGCCGATGACCTCCACTTCGAACCCTGCCCCGTCCGAATCTGAGCTGTCCGGTTCGAGCCGTTCGTCGGTTCTGCTGCGTACCGGCGGCGTCCTCGCGGCGATGGCGGCCGTCGGTCTCGCCGCCGGGGCCTGTTCCTCCGACGACTCCGGCTCCGGCAGCACCACCGCTGCGGACACCTCCACCGCGACAGTCACCGACGGCGCCACGGGCGAGGAGTACAAAGACGGCGAGTACACCGCGGAAGGCGGGTACATCTCACCCGGCGGACCGCAGAAGGTCGGCGTCACCGTCACCCTGTCGAACGACGTCATCACCGCGGTGTCGGTCGACACGAGCCAGACCAAGGGCCCGTCGGTGGAGTACCAGGGCAAGTTCGCCGGCGGGATCTCGGATGTCGTCGTGGGCAAGAACATCAACGACATCGATGTCGACAAGGTCTCCGGCTCGTCGCTGACCTCGGGTGGCTTCAACGAGGCGATCGAGAAGATCAAACAGGAAGCCATCAACTGAGTTCGACCGGCGTGACCACCCCCGGCATGAATTCTCCTGCAGCCATCCATGACTGGGTGTTCGACGCCATCGGTACCCGGTGGACGGTCACGACACCGGCGCCACTGCCCGACGACGTCGTCGACGCGGTGCGCGCCGAGATCGACCGAATCGACCTGGCGTGGTCGAGATTCCGCGACGACTCGGCGGTCGCCGAGATGGCGCGGACGGCCGGACGCCACCCGATCGCGGAGTCGGATCAGCCGCTCGTCGACTGGTACCGCAGGCTCTATCGGCTGACCCGCGGTGCGGTCACACCGCTGGTCGGACAGACCCTTGCCGACGCCGGTTACGACGCGGACTACACCCTGCGGCCCGCCGCCCGGGTGGCCGGGATCCCGGGTTGGGACGAGGTGATCGCCGGGCATGACGGCGCGCTGGAACTGCGCCAACCCGCGCTGCTCGATGTCGGTGCGGCGGGAAAGGGTTTCGCGGCCGACCGGGTGGCGGAGATCGTTGGGCGGGCCACCGATGACTTCGTCGTCGACGCCGGTGGCGACATGGTCGTCTCACCCCGCACCCGCGGGCTGAGGGTGGCGCTGGAGCACCCGATGGACCCGACCAAGGCGATCGGCGTGGTCACGCTCGACGCCGGGGCGATCTGCGCGTCGGCGAGCAATCGTCGGGTGTGGGCGGACTGGCATCACATCGTCGACCCCCGCACCGCCTCACCTGCAAGGGAGGTGCTGGCCACGTGGGTGATCGCACCGTCGGCGATGGAGGCCGACGGGCTGGCGACCGCGCTGTTCTTCACCCCGGCCGCGTTCCTGCGCGGCGACTTCGACCATCACGCGGAGGGTTTTCATCACGTGACCGTCCGGCGCAACGGCAGTGTCGAACACACCGCGATCCCCGGATTGGAGTTGTTCCTGTGACGACCGGCGTTTCGACGACCAGACCCACCGCGTTCTTCCCGCGGATCCTCGCGCCGTTCGATGCCACGCGGCGACACCTGACCCCGTACCGGGCGGTGTTGTGCGGGCTGGTCCTTCTCGCGGTCGCGGCCTTCGTGGTGTCTGCGGTCGACGCCGACTTCGGTTACGGACCAGACGAACTCGCGGTGTGGCTGCTGGTGGCGGTCGGGGTGAGCGGCCTGGCCACCTATCTGTTAGCGGCCGTGTTCCGGGTGCCGCCGAATTCCGATTCGTGGCTCATCACCGGACTGATCCTGTTCTTCGTGGTGCCCGGCGGTTCGGTAGACACCGCGGTCGCGACCGTCGCAACGGCGGCGGTGATCGCCGCGGCGTCGAAATACGTTCTGGCATGGCGTCGACGGCTGATCCTGAACCCGGCGGTCGCCGGCGCCGTCGGCTGTTATGCGCTGGCCTACGCCGGTGTCGACGGACTGAGCTACCCGTTCTGGTGGGTGGCGGCCGAGCCGCTGCTGATCCCGATGATCGTCATCGGCGCGGCCGTGGTCACCCTGGTCCGCGAGTGGCTCCTCGTGGCCGTGTTCCTCGTCGCGTCGCTGGTGACGATCGGCGTGGTCGAACTGGTTCGCGGCGGCCAGGATCTGTCGACGTGGGTCGTGTCGTCGCCGATGCTCTTCGTCGCGGCCGTCATGCTGCCCGAACCGCTGACATCTCCGGCGCGACAGCCGCATCGGCTGATCTACGCGGCCCTGGTCGGGGTGCTGATGCACTGCCAGTACACGGTCGAGGTGACCGACTCGTACACACTGGCTTTCGTGCCGGAGATCGCTCTGCTCGTCGGCAGCCTGTACGCCTTCGCAGTACGCCTGGCGACGCGCACCGCGCGCCGGGTGCGCCTCGACGTCGAGACCGCGTCACTGGCCGACCGCACCTACGTGTTGCGCGGTGAACCCGCCGGTGGCGCACCGTCGTTCCGGGCGGGGCAGTGGTCGAGTGTGAGTGTGCCGCGGTGGTCGGCGCCGGTGTGGACCGGTTCGCGCCGGGTGTTCTCGTTCGTGTCCGCGCCGAGGGAGGCGCCGGTCGAGTTCGGTTTCACGGTCGCGGGGGTGCCGTCGTCGTTCAAGGCCGCCCTCATCGACGGCCGTGCCCGGCGCGCGTGGGTCGACGAGATCGGTGGCGACTTCGTCCTCCCGCGGGTGTTTCCGGCCAAGGGCAGGGTCGTGCTCCTCGCGTCGGGTATCGGGATCACGCCGTTCGTGTCGATGGTGCGGTCGCTTGACGGCGCCGACCTGTCGGGACTGACCGTGGTCCATGTCTTGCGCTCGTCGGAACGGACCGTCTACGACGACGAGTTGGACTCTGCCAGAGGGGCCTCGGCACGGGTGGTCACGGTCATCGCGCCGGAACTCGCCGACGGCGTCGACGATCCCGACCGTCTGGCGGAGCTCGTCGGTCCGGACATCGCGGGTGCGCACTACTACGTGTCGGGCACACCGGGATTCGTCGAACGCACCTCGTCGACGATCCGGCATCTCGATCCGTCGACCAGGTTGCGTCCGTGGCGTATCCACACCGACTCGTTCACCGGTTACTGATGGGCTTCGAATATCCCTGCGAGATCGTCACCCCTGACGCGGGAGTTCGGCGCTCTACCCGGCCAGCGCCCGCAAGAAGAAGCCGAGATTCGCCGGTCTCTCCGCGAGGCGACGGACGAAGTAGCCGTACCACTCGGTGCCGTATGGGATGTACACGCGCACTCGGGCGCCCGACTCGACGAGCCGTCGCTGCTCGTCAACCCGGATGCCGTACAGCATCTGGTGCTCCCACGTGCCGGGGGCGCGGTCGAACTCCGCCGCCAGGATCGAGGCCTCCTCGATCATCGTCGGGTCGTGGCTGGCGACCATCGGATAGCCGTTGCCCTTCATCAGGATTCGCAGGCAGCGGAGGTAGGCCTCGTCGACCTGGTGACGGTCGGGGTAGGCGACCGCCGGCGGTTCGGCATAGGCGCCCTTGCACAACCGGATTCGTGCGCCCGTTGCCGCGAACTCGGCGCAGTCGGCCTCGGTACGACGCAGATACGCCTGCAGCACGGTCCCGACCTCGGGGAAATCCTGTCGCAGTGACCGCACGATGGCCAGACGCTCGTCGACGGTCGCGTGATCCTCGGCGTCGATGGTGATCAGTGCCCCGGCGTGGTGCGCTGCCGCGGCGATGGTCCGGGCGTTCTCCTCGGCGATCTTGGCGCCGTGTTCGGGCAGCCGTTGACCCAGCGCAGTGAGTTTCACCGACACCTCCAGCGCACCCGGACGTACCGGACCCAGGCCCGGCATCGCTTCCAGCAGAGACACATAGGCGGCGACCGTGGCGTCGGCCTGTGATTCGTCGACGGTGTCCTCGCCGAGGAAGTCGATGGTCACCGCCAGCCCGTCGTCGAGTTCTCCTCGGATGGCGGCGAGGACGTCGTCGAGCGTTTCGCCGGGCACGAACCGGCGCACGACCTTCTCGGTCACCGACCATCGCTGCGAGGTCTGTTTGATCCGTTCGCTGCGCGCCGCGGCGGTGATCGTCGGGCGCAGGAGGGTGTCGAAGAGCGTGCTCAACTGGAGACCCCCGTGAAGTCGGTGCTCATGTGCGGGTACCGGGTCGTGGTCGGCGGTGTGAACGTCTCCTTGATCGTGCGGCTCGACGTCCAGCGCAACAGGTTCTGCTTCGACCCCGCCTTGTCGTTCGTGCCCGACGCCCGACCGCCACCGAACGGCTGTTGGCCGACGACGGCACCGGTCGGCTTGTCGTTGATGTAGAAGTTTCCGGCCGCATTGCGGAGCCGGTCCGACGCGAGAGCGACCGCCGCGACGTCGGTCGCCATGACCGCGCCGGTCAGCGCGTACTTCGCCGTCGTGTCGACCAGGTCGAGCACGGTCTCGTAGTCGGCGTCGTCGTAGACGTACACCGCCAGGATCGGGCCGAAGTACTCCGTGGAGAACGACTCGTCCCGCGGGTCGTCGGACAGCAACACGGTGGGGCGCACGAAGTACCCGACCGTGTCGTCGACCTGCCCGCCGACGGCGACGGTGACCTGCGGCGAGGACTTGGCGCGCCGCAGCGCCGCGATGTTCTTGTCGAAGGCACGCTGATCGATCAGGGCGCCACCGAAGTTCGACAGGTCGCGGACGTCACCGTAGGTGATTTCGGCTGTCTCGCCGAGGAAGTCGTTACCCATCTTGTCCCACACCGACCGGGCGATGTAGGCGCGTGAGGCGGCCGAGCACTTCTGGCCCTGGTACTCGAACGCGCCGCGGATCAATGCCGTTCGGAGAGCGTGCGGTTCGGCGGAGGAATGGGCGACGATGAAGTCCTTGCCGCCCGTCTCGCCGACCAGGCGCGGGTAATTGCGGTACTTGTCGATGTTGTTGCCGACCGCTCGCCACAGGTACTGGAAGGTCGTGGTCGATCCGGTGAAGTGGATTCCGGCCAGGTTCTCGTCGGCGAGAACCACATCCGACACGGCACGTCCGTCGCCGTGGACGAGGTTGATGACTCCGGGAGGCAGTCCGGCGGCTTCGAGGAGTGCCATCGTGTACTGCGCCGAATACGCCTGTGTGGGAGAGGGCTTCCAGATCACGGTGTTGCCCATCAGCATCGGCGCCGTCGGCAGATTCGCGGCGATGGCGGTGAAGTTGAACGGGGTGACCGCGTAGACGAATCCGTCGAGCGGACGCTGATCGAGCCGATTCCAGACACCCGGTGACGACACCGGTTGTTCGGCGAGTATCTCGCGTGCGAAAGCGACGTTGAACCGCCAGAAGTCGGCGAGCTCGCAGGGCGCGTCGATCTCGGCCTGCTGCACCGACTTCGACTGGCCGAGCATCGTCGCGGCGGCGATCCGTTCACGCCACGGCCCCGACAGCAGTTCGGCCGCGCGCAGGATCACCGCGGCCCGGTCGTCGAAGCTGGTGTGCGCCCAGTCGTCCTTTGCGTCCATCGCGGCGTCGACGGCCGCACGGGCGTCGTCGTGCGTGGCGTTGGTGAGGAATCCGAGCACCTCGTGGTGCGCATGCGGCTGCACGACGTCGATCTGATCGCCGTGCCCGAGATGCAGGCGACCGCCGATGATGTGCGGCAGCTCGCGCCGGCCGGCGCTGGACTGGCGGGTGAGTTCGTTGACGATCCGGGTGCGCTCGGGCGACCCGGGGGCGTAGGTGTGCACCGGCTCGTTGACCGGGCGAGGGGGAGTGGTGATGGCGTCCATGACGTCAGTTCACCTGCGGAGGGCGTTCCCGCGATATGGCCGATCGGCAAACCGGACAGCCGTAGCCTTGTCCGTATGGACAAATCTCCGGGCGTCGCGCTCGGGCGTCTCATCCTGGCCCTGGACCGGACGGTGGCGACCCTGGTCACCGCACCGCAGGGACTCGACGTGCCGGTGCGGAGCCTCGCGATGATCGACATCGACGACGTCCACTTCGGCCTCGGTCGCGCGGCACGGTCGGCCGATGTGTTCCTGCTGGTCGGCCTGCCCGACGAGGTGAGCACCGAACTGCTGGCCGGCCTCGGCATCCATCGCCCCGTCGCCGTCATGAGCAAGACGTCGTCGGCGACCCTCACCGACCTCGCCGATCGACTCGGTATCGCGGTCGTCGCCATCGACCCGCACGCCCGGTGGGAGCGCATCTACAACCTCGTGTCGCGCGTCCTCGACACCGCGCGGCGTTCGCCGGACGACGGCGAGTCGATGGAGTCGGGCGCCACCGGTGATCTCTTCGAACTCGCGGCCGAGGTCGCACGGCGCACCGGCGGACTGGTCAGCATCGAGGACGAGCGATCGCACGTGCTGGCCTACAGCACGGCCGGCGACGAGGCCGACGATCTGCGACGGTTGTCGATCCTCGGCCGCGAGGGCCCGCCGGAGATGCTCGCCTGGCTTCGGCAGTGGGGTGTGATGGACGCGCTGCGCACGTCGGCGCGGGTGGTCGCGGTCGACGCGCGAACCGACCTCGGCCTGCGGGAACGCCGCGCGGTCGCGATCCGGGCCCCGGGCACGGCCGAGTTTCTGGGGGTCGTCTGGTTGCAGCGCGGTGCCGGACCGTTCGCCGACGACACTGACGAGGTGCTCACCGGAGCGGCCGCGGTCGCCGCCCGGGTGATCGCCCGTCGTCGATCCGCGGGCACCGAACACGACGAACTGGTCCGTCGGCTCCTCGGCGCGCGCGGCGACATCATCGACGTCGACGCACTCGCCGCTCAGCTCGGCGTCGACCCGTCCGTCGCAGTGGTCCTCGTCGGATTCGCGACGACCGGTTCGGCCGAAGACGCCTCGGTGCCGTTGTCGGAGAACGCCACTCGCATCTCCGCGCTCACCCTGCACGCCAGCGCGTTCAGTCCGCTGTCGGTGACCTCGACCATCGGCGACCGTGCCTACGTGGTGCTCCCCGGTGTGACGGACGATGCCGCGGTCGAATGGGCGCAGGTGTCCGTCGAGGTGACGCAGCGGCAGTTCGGTTTGCGCATCCGCGCGGTGGTCGCCGGACCCCACACCCTCGCCGCGGTACCCGAACTGCGCAGCCAGATCGACCGCGTGCTCGACGCGGCTTCCCTCGAAGGCGAACTGATCGACGACGTCACCACCGTCGCGGGCTCACGCACCGGGGTCCTGCTCGGCGAGATCGTCGCGCTCCTCGCCGAGAACCCCGACCTCGTCGACCCGCGGGTCTCTGACCTCGCCGACCTCGACGCCCGCACCGGTAGCGACTTCACCGTCTCCCTGCGCGCCTACCTCGACCGTTTCGGCGACGTCCGGTCGGCCGCCAACGATCTGCACGTCCACCCGAACACGTTGCGCTACCGCATCCGACGCATCGAGACCCTCACCGGGATGGACCTCGAGGACCCGGCGACCCGGCTCGTCGTGGCATTGTCGTTGCGGGTGCGGTAGGAGCTGAAAACCGCCCCCGAAAACCACCCTGTGCAGCGGCACCGACGACACTATGTCTTCGGCGCCGCCGTGGAGGGTCGACCTCAGGGGCGGTTTCCAGCTCGGGTGAGTACCCGAGATGTCAGAGGATCGTGAGCATCTCGTTGTAGGTGGGCAGCGGCCAGAGGTCGTCGGCGACGATGCTCTCGAGCGTGTCCGCGACCTCGCGCACCGCGGCCATCGCCGGGATCAGCGTCTCGAGTGCGTACTTCGACTCCTCGTAGGTGCTCTCGCCGTGCATACCCGCGATGCCCTCGTCGAGGGTGACCACGGCGGCGTGCAGTGTGCCGATCAGTTCGGTGATCTCGGTGAGAAGCGGTGTGGGAGATTCGATCCCGGCCATCTTCAGTGACGCGGCGGTGCCGGCGAGCTCGCCCTGGTAGCGGATCGCGGCCGGCATGATCATCGTCTTCGCGATCTCCGCGGTCTCCTTGGCCTCGACGAGGATGGTGAGCCCGTAGTACTCGAAGATGACGTCCTCGCGGGCCTCGAGTTCACGGGCCGACAGCACCCCGTACTTCTCGAAGATCTCGACGACCTCGGGTGCGGTGTACTCGGTGACGGCGTCGACGGTGGTGCGGAGGTTCTTGAGACCGCGCGCGGCGGCCTCTTCCTGCCACTCGTCGGAGTAGCCGTTGCCGTTGAAGATCACGGCACCGTGGGCGTTGACGATCTCCTGCAGCACCTTCTGCACGGCGTCGTTGAGGTCGGCGCCGTCGGCGAGCAATTTCTCCAGTTCGGAGGAGATGTAGTCGATGGAGTCGGCCAGGATGGTGTTGATCGCGACCATCGGGTCGGAGATCGATTGGTTGGAACCCGGTGCGCGATACTCGAATCGGTTGCCGGTGAACGCGAACGGGCTGGTGCGGTTGCGGTCGCCCGGGTCGGCCTTCAGCGGCGGTAGGGTGTCGACGCCGAGCTCGAGGACGCCGGCCGTCTTGGAACCGGTGGCGCCACCCTTGGCGATCTGCTCGAAGACGTCCATCAGCTGCTCGCCGAGGAAGATCGAGATGATCGCCGGCGGAGCCTCGTTCGCACCCAGACGATGATCGTTCGACGCCGACGCGACGGCGGCGCGCAGCAGGCCGCCGTAGGAGTGGACGGCGCGGATGATCGCACCGCAGAAGGTGAGGAACTGCATGTTCTCGTGCGGGGTGTCGCCGGGGTTGAGCAGGTTGCCCTGGTTGGCATTTCCGAGTGAGAAGTTGACGTGCTTGCCCGAGCCGTTGACGCCGGAGAACGGCTTCTCGTGCAGCAGGCACTTCATGCCGTACTTCTCCGCGACCGCCTTCATCGTGGTCATCATCAGCTGCTGGTGATCATGGGCCAGCACCGAGCGCTCGAAGACCGGTGCGATCTCGAACTGGCCGGGGGCGACTTCGTTGTGGCGGGTCTTGGCCGGGATGCCCTGCTTGAACAGCTCGCGGTCGAGTTCGATCATGAACGACAGCACGCGTTCGGGGATGGCGCCGAAGTAGTGGTCGTCGAACTCCTGACCCTTCGACGGCGGGGCGCCGAACAGGGTGCGGTTGGAGGTCATCAGGTCGGGGCGCGCGTAGAAGAAGTGCTCGTCGATCAGGAAGTACTCCTGCTCCGCGCCGGCGTAGGAGACGACGGTGTCGACGTTCTCGTGGCCGAAGAGCTTCAGCAGACGCATTGCCTGCTTGCTCATGGCCTGCTGGCTGCGCAGGAGCGGGGTCTTCTTGTCCAGTGCCTCACCGGTCCACGAGATGAAGATCGTGGGGATGCACAGGGTGTTGCCGTTCGGGTTCTCCAGGATGTACGCCGGGCTCGTGACGTCCCAGCCGGTGTAACCGCGGGCCTCGAAGGTGCCGCGCAGACCGCCGTTGGGGAAGCTCGACGCGTCGGGCTCACCCTGCAGCAGCGTCTTGCCGGCGAACTCGGCGAGCGACGCACCGCTCGAATCGGGTTCGAGGAACGAGTCGTGCTTCTCCGCCGTGAATCCGGTGAGCGGGTAGAAGACGTGCGCGTAGTGGGTGGCGCCCTTCTCGATGGCCCAGTCCTTCATCGCGACCGCGACGTAGTCGGCGAGGGTCGGGTCCATCGGGCAACCGGTGTCGATCGTTGCCGCAACCGCCTTGAAGACATGCTTCGGCAGGCGCTTCTTCATGACCGACAAGCTGAACACGTTGCGTCCGAAGGTGTCTGCCAACGGCTCGGTGAATCCGGGTGCCGACACCTCGTAGGTCGTCACGGCCTCGATGGCCTGACGGCGGGACATGCTGCCACTCATGGTTACTCCTGGTGTTTATCGTCGACCACCGGCAGGTCGGCACGACGACGTCGCTAGGTTGTCGCTGGTTGCGAGCGACTCGACGCTATGAGCTGGGTGTATGCGCCCCGTTGCCCCCGTGTGACGCTGAGGAAAACTAGTGTCCCGGCAGGTGTCTCGGCACAATTCGTCCGTTCGGACTACTCAGCAGGTCACTGCAGCGTGGCGTCGTCGCCCATCACGGCACCTTCACGACGCGGGTCGGCGCCGCCGATCCACCCGGAGTCGTGGCGCATGATCGCGCTGAGACCGCTGGACTGTTCGTCGACGGACACCTCTTCGCCCCGTTCGCGGAGGCCCCGCACCAGCGGATCGTGCGCGCCGTCGTCGGCGGTGTCGACCAGTGGGTGTTCGCCACCGACGTTCGACGTCGGGGTGTTGGCCGAGCCGAAGTCGATCATCGACACCGCCTGCTGCGGGTTCAGGCCCCAGTCCAGCATTCCGACAAGGGTTTTCACGACGAACTGGATGATGACCGATCCGCCCGGCGAACCCAGCGCGGCGATCACCTGTGCCGGCGCGCCGTCGGTGCCCGGTTGCATCACCAGGGTCGGCGCCATCGACGACCGCGGACGCTTACCGGGGGACACCCGGTTGGCGAGCAGGGCGCCGTCGTCGTCGCGCGGTTCGGCCGCGAAGTCGGTGAGCTGGTTGTTGAGCAGGAAGCCGTCGACCATGTGGTAGCTGCCGAACGCCGATTCGATGGTCGTCGTCATCGATGCGACGTTGCCGTAGCGGTCGGCGACGGTGATGTGGCTGGTGCCGTGTTCGTTGCCGGGATGCGAACCGAGCGGGACCGGACCGAGGTCCCCGGCCGGTGCCTCACCCAGGGAGGAATCGGGTTTGATCAACCCGGCGCGCGCCTGCAGATATGCGGGATCGAGGATGGTCTCGACGCCGCGTCCCGGCAGCGGCACGAAATCCGGGTCGGCGACGTACTTGTCACGGTCGGCATAGGCGAGTCGCTCGGCCTCGGTGATCAGGTGCACCGCTGCGGGATCCGGCCGGCCACCGTCCCGGCTCGCCTCGGCGTCGCCGTCTGACTCGGTGGGTCGCATCGACGGCAGGTCGAAGTTCTCCAGGATGCCCAGCGTGGAGGCGACGGCGATGCCGCCCGACGATGGTCCGGGCATCGCCACGATCTGGCGGCCGCGGTATCCCGTCACGATGGGATCGCGGGTGACCGCCCGGTAGTTGCGGAGGTCGTCGACGGTCATGAGGCTGGGCGTCAGACCGCCCGCGGTGCTGCCCGCCTCGGCGACGATCGCCTGCGCGAGCGGGCCGTCGTACATCGCGTCGGCGCCGTCGGTGGCGAGTACACCAAGGGTTTTCGCGTAGGCGGGGTTGACCAGGTCGGTGCCCGCGGGCTTCGCCGTGCCCTCGTCGGTCAGGAAGTAGGTGCGGGCTTCCTGGTCGGCCTTCAGGTCAGGCGCGGAGGCGGCGATCGCCCCGGCCAGCCGCGGGCTGATCTCGAAACCGCTGTCCGCCAGAGTGATCGCCGGGGTGAACAGGTCACGCCAGGTCTGCTTGCCGTACTCGCCGTGGACCATGTCGAGCATCCGCAGCACGCCGGGGACGCCGATCGATCGTCCCGAGGCGCGGGCACTCGGCACGGGTGGTGCGGGGTCGGTGGGGGAGATCTGCGTCAGGTAGGTCTCGGTGGCAGCCGCGGGGGCCGTCTCGCGGCCGTCGAAGGCGCGCACCGAGTTCGACGCCGCATCGTAGTAGAGGGCGAAGGCGCCGCCGCCGATACCCGACGACTGCGGTTCTACGAGACCGAGCACCATCTGCGCGGTCACCAGGGCATCGGCCGCAGTCCCACCGTCGCGCAACACCTCGCACGCCGCGCGGGTGGCCAGCGGATTGGCCGTCGCCGCGGCGTAGGTCCCGGTGACGACCGGTTTCATCCCGCTCCGGTAGCCCGAAGCGATCTCGGGTCGGGTCGCGATGTCGGTGGGGGCGGCCGAGACCTCCTGCGCGTCGATCAGTTCGCCGTTCGGGATCTCCGCGCAGGTGACCGGCGCGGCGGAAGGCTCGTCGGTGTCGGTTCCGCACGAGGCGACGACCAGTGCTGCGGCGACCGCGGCCACCGTCAGCCGGAGGCCCCGGGATCCGGGATGAGGACTTCCCCGACGGCGTCTCATGGACCTCAGCGTACGGTCACCGGGCAGACCGGACCGACCGAACGGCGATGCCCACCCCGATCACCGCGAGACAGGCGAAACCGAACGTCAGCAGTCGTGCCGATCCGACTGCATCGGCGCCGAAGCTGACGAGCAGACCGGCGGCTGCCGACCCGACGGTGTTGGCGACCATCTGCACGGAGTTGATACCGGCCGACGCCCGAGCGGCCTCGGCCTGATCGGTGGTGATGCCCATGGCGGCGGTCGCGATGTGCGGGAAGGCCATGCCGATGCCCATGCCGGCGACGACGAGGCAGGCGTACCAACCGGCGATCGCGATCGGTGCGGTCGAGGACTGGAGGAGGCCGTAACCGGCCATGCCTGCGGCGAGGAACGCCGGCCCCGCGATGCGGGCCGCCGACGCCGAACGGCCGCGGGCCCACGTGCTGCTGGCGATCTGCGCGACCGTCCACCCGGTCGACAGCGCGGCCGGCAGAAGGCCCGCGGCGAATGGGGACAGGCCGCCGACCTGCTGGCCGAACAGAGGGAGGAAGGCCTCGGCGGTCGACCCGGCCGCCAACACCGCGATCGAGAGATAGATCCACTTGAGCGGATTGCCCACCGAATAGGTGAGGCGGGGGAGCAGGCCGGTGTCGCCATGTCGGTCCACGGCGACGAACCCGGCGAGGGCGAGCAGCGCGACGGCGCCGAGAACCACGACCGCCGTCGTCGAACCGGAGACCGCGGCCACCGAGACGGCCCCGGCCGCGACGGTCACCGCGGCGAGCGACGCCCACGGCAACGGGTGCCGTTCGTCGGAGCCGCGACCTCGCGGGAGCACCTGCCCGGCCACCGCGGCGATGGCAAGCGTGACCACGGTGAGGAACCAGAAGGAACCGCGCCACAGTCCGACCTCGGCGAACATACCGCCGATCGCGGGCCCCACGATGTTCCCGACACCCCACATCGCCGAGATCAGAGCCACGGCCCGGCCCCAGATGCGCTGCGGCAGTGCGATCTGCACGACCGCGAACGCCAGGCCCGTGAGCAGTCCGCCACCGAGTCCCTGGATCAGCCTGCCGGCCAACAGGATCGGCATGGTCGGGGTGAGCGCGCAGACCAGCGAACCCGCGGCGAACGCGGAGAAGCCGATCAGGTAGGCGCCCCGTGCGCCGAACTGCGCCAGCGCGCGTGTGACCAACATCGACGCCACGACGGAGGCGATCAGGAAGACCGTGACGACCCAGGCGTAGAACTGTTCGCCGCCGATGTCGGCGACGGTGCTGGGCAACGAGGCCGAGGTGAGGAAGGTGTTGATGGCGAAGACGAGGATGCCGCCGGCGAAGACCGACACCGCGGCGCGGTGTTCACGGGCGAGGAGTTCGGACCATCCGCCCGTTGACGTCGACACCGTCTGAAAGAATATCCGACCCGACGACGGCGGTCAAATCGGTCGGCCGTGTCCCGCACCCGGAGGCGGTGCCGACCGGATAGTGTCGATCGGGAACAGCACGGCCACACCGGCCGGGCACGCGAGAACGGGGTAGAGCGTGGGAGTGGTACGTCATCAGGCCGTGGTCGATGCACCTCGGGACAAGGTCTTCCAGTACGTCGGCGGGTACCAGAACGTTCCCGAGTACCTGATGGGGGTGACCCGCTTCGAGCCGAGGACCGAACAGACCCAGGGCCTGGGCTCCGTCTTCGAGCTGTCGATCGACGTCGGTCCCAAGAAGCTCAAGTCGGTTGTGGAATGCACCCGGTACGTCGTCGACGAACTGATCGAGCTCAAGGCGATCGAGGGTTTCCAGGCCGACACCACCTGGCGGTTCCTCGACGCCGACACGGGCACCGAGCTGCAGGTGGAGTTCAGCTACACCCTGCCGGGCGGTATCGCGGGTCGAGTGCTCGGTGGCATCGTCGGGCCGTTCGCCGCCCAGGCCATCAAGCACACGGAGTCCACCATCGTGAAGAACGTGGCTGCCCGGGGCTGAGCACGCCTCAGGTTCCGGTGACCCCGTCGGCCGCGTCGTCGTCGTCGTGCGTGACGACGCGGTTCGGCAGGTTCTTCGAGAAGAGCAGAGCCAGCACGAGCAGGACGAACACGATGAACAGGGCCTGCTGGATTGCGGCGACCTGCGCGTCGGCATAGGCGTCGGACACGGCCTGGGCGCCGGACTCCAAGCCGCCGGAGTCCAAGCCGCCGGAGTCCAGGACCAGGGTGCGTGCCTGATCCGCCGAGATGATCGGTACCCCGGCGTCGTCGACGGTCGAGGTGATCTGCTGTTGCTCTGTGGCGGACAGTGATTCGGTGTTGCCGACGGCGGAGAGGAAACCCGACGACAGCAGGAGGATGAACACCGAACCCGCCACCGCCGTCCCGAACGACGAGCCGAGGTTCTGGAAGGTGCCCTGCAGCCCGCCGACCTCGGAGGTGTCCTTCTCCTCGACCGCGGACATGTTGACGTTGCCGAGCTGGGAGGCGAGAAGGCCGAAACCCGCTCCGACGACGAACATCCCGATGGCGAAGGCCACACTCCGCAGGTCGACCCCGACCGCGGCGATCACGAAGAGGACGCCGAGGGCCATGATGATCTGTCCGCCGCGGGCGATGAAGCGGGCGGAGCGTCGTGCGGTGAGCCACGATCCGAGAACCGAGAACAAGACCAGGCCCACCGAGAGCGGCAGGATCTTGACCCCGGTCTGCAGCGCATCGCGCCCCAGCATCGTCTGCAGGTAGACCGGCACCACGAAGAACAGGGCGGCGATCGCGAAGTACTGGGCGAGGAATCCGCCGAGGCCGCTGCGCAACGCGGGGATCCGCAGCAGTTCGACGCGGAGCAGTGGCTGCCGGCCGGTACGGGCAAGCGTGCGTTGACGATCGACGAACAACCAGAGCACGACGACACCGATCAGCAACAGGTAGGCGACCGGCGAGACGCCCAGCGGGGCGATCTCGGTGCCGCCGACCTCCGGCGGGTGCTGCGGCTTCAGCCACCCCCAGGTCTTCGACTGCAGCACTCCGTAGACGATGAGGGCCAGGCCGCCGGAGGATGCGAGGACGCTGAGCGGGTCGATCCGTACGTCGCGGTCGCGTTCGACGTCGTGGATCAACGCCGCCGCGAACAGGACGACGACCATGACCACCGTCTCGGCGACGAAGACGTAACGCCACGAGGCGTAGGTGGTCATCAGGCCGCCGAGCAACGGGCCGACGGCGGCGGCGAGTCCGGTCACCGCGCCGAGGACCGAGAACGCGGTGACCCGTGCCTTTCCGGTGTAGTTGATGGCGGCCAGGGAGGCGATCGCGGGGATCACGAGCACTGCGCCGAGTCCCTCGACCAGGGACCAGCCCAGCATCAGGACGGTCAGGTTGGGGCTCAAAGCGGTCGTGAGGGAACCGATCCCGTAGATGACGGCACCGATCTTGAAGGCCCGCGCGCGACCCATGAGGTCGCCGAGTTTGCCGCCGGTCAACATGAACGCCGCCATCGTCAGAGCGTAGAACGTGATCGCGGCCTGCATGCCGGTGATCGAAGTGTCGAGATCGGCTGCCACGACCGAGATCGACACGTTCATGACGGTGCTGTCGAGCACCATCACGAATTGGGAGACCGCGAGGATGACGATGACCGACCACGAACGCATCGCGGAACTCCCCTCAGCTGGAAAGTGATCCGACGATTGTCCCAGCCGGGAGCCGTCAGCGTGGCGGATCGAGCATCGGGACGAGGAATCGTCTCGCGATGTCGGCCAGCTGGGCGTCGTCGGTGATGTCGACGACGCGACTCGGCACGGTGAGGAACGACGCCGAGATGCGCACCATCATCTCGGCCACGATCTCGACATCGAGGTCCTCGGAGATGTTGCCGGCCAACTGTTCTCGCCGTAGCTGGGCGGCCACGAACTGTTGCACCACGGACAGCAGGAGGCCGTCGTCGCCGATCATCGATTCGATGAGCATGCTCGATTCGGAGTCGGCCATTCCGCTGATCAGGGGGTTGCTCGCGACGGCCCGCAATGATCCGACAAATCCGACGACCACGCGCTCGGCGACCGTCTGCGCGGCCGGGATGTCGGTGCGGAACTGGTCGAAGTAGCGCCGGAACTCGCGCAGCACCACCTCGTCCACCAAGGCGTCCTTGGTGGCGAACTTCCGGTAGAGGGTCACCCGCGTCACGCCCGCGTTCTTGGCGACCTTCTCCATCGGGGTCCGCTGGATGCCGAGTCGGCAGAAAAGGTCGAAGGCGGCGTCGAGGAGGCGTTCGGCGGTCGGATCGGATTCGGTGTCGGTGGGGTTCACCGACCCGAGGAACGCGCGGTGGATGACCGAACTCGACGACGAGCCGGCCGGCATCATGCCCGGATTCGGGATGTCTGCTGCGGACAACTGCATCGGCGATTCCCTTCCTGTGGCGATCGATCTGCCCGGATCAATGATCGCAAATCCGAGAATGTCGGTGTGTCCTGAGTCACTCGATGCTATCAAGGATACAAGGTTACGAGAATTGTCACATTGATACATCGGACTAGATGGGACGGGGTCATGGAAGATCTGAACAGACGCAGGCTACTCAAGGCCGGAGGAGTGGTCGGGGCAGCCGGCGCGGTGGCCGCGGTGGCTCCGGCGACACCGTGGACGTGGTCGCCCGCGAACTCGCTGCCGGGCCGCGGCGCGGGCACCGACCCGCGCACACTCTGGGACGACGAGGCCGACCCGGTGATCGCCAAGGTCATCGACAGCGGTCAGGCGCCGAAGGTCAACAAGCTGCTGCGGACCTGGCACAAGAACGCGCAGCCGCTGCCGGCCGGGCTGCCGCCGGAGCTGCGCGACTTCATGGAGCACGCACGGCAGCTCCCATCGTGGACCGACCAGTCCAAGCTGGCCGACGCGGTGAAGTTCAACGAGAAGCGCGGCACGTATCTCGGCGTCATCTACGGCTTCGCGAGCGGCATGATGAGCACCCTCATCCCCAAGGAGGCGCGTGCGGTCTACTACTCCAAGGGCGGATGGGATCTGAAGGACCGCATCTCCAAGACCGCCAAACTCGGCTACGACATCGGCTCGCTCAACGCCTACCAGCCCGGCGGCGAGATGGTCGTGACCTGCCTGAAGACCCGGATGGCGCATGCCGGCGTCCGACATCTCCTTCCGCAGTCGCCGCACTGGGTGCACTCTGCGTCGGAGGACGTGCCGATCAGCCAGGCCGACATCATGGTGACCTGGCACAGCCTGCCGACCACCGTGATGCGCAACTTCCGCAAATGGCAGGTGCCGATCGCCGCCGACGAATCGGCAGGATTCCTGCACTCGTGGCAGATCACCGCACACATGCTGGGCGTCAAGGACGAATACATCCCGGCGTCGTGGAATGCGGCCGAATCCCAGGCGAAGCAGGTGCTCGACCCGATCCAGCACCCCACGCCGGAGGGCCGCAAGCTCGCGGACATGTTGCTCGACCTCGGCATGAATCTGGACCTGACCCTGCTCTCGCGCGGAGTGCTCGGGGCATTGACCCGGTTCATGCTCGGCGACAAGGCCGCCGACGGGCTGAACATCCCGCGCGAACCCGTGTGGACGCCGCTGCTGGAGACCGCCTGGACGCCGTATGTCCTGGTCCGTGAAGGCCTGTTGAACGTCGGCATGCCGCGCGAGGCGTACTGGATGATCGACGAATTCCTCCGCCAGTTCGTACTCTTCTACATGTCGGAACTGCGGATGCCGATCAACATCGAGATCCCGGTGTTCAACAACCCAAGTACAAGTAGCCCGTGCAGAAGTGGTCCGACGCCCCGAACGGGTCGACCTCGACCCCCACCGGCGGTCAACCCCTCTCAGCCGCCGACGAGGCTACGAGGTTTCGGCTCCGACCGCTCGGTCCTGTTTCTTCTCGCGCCGTTTCGGCAGCAGGGGGATGCGGGGCCGGGCGGTCAGCCATTTGCTGAACGGGAGACGCAGCAGCAGGTCGACGACGATCAGCGAACTGCTGAGAACGACCGCGATGAGGATCAGCGACCGCAGGATCGCGGAGTGCGGGAACCACTCGAACAGTCCGCTGAGGAAGCCGACGCGCCCGAGGACGTCGAGGATGAGCGGGTGCACGGCGAACACGCCGAACGCGCGCAGTGTCGCCTGCGAGACGAACTTCGCCGCGGCCGGTCGTCCCGCTGCGCGCCGATCGTCCCAGACGAGACCGATCAGCCACAGCAGGGCGAACCCGCCCACGAGCCACGGCAGCGACACCGGATTCCAGGCGGTGTTCGCCTTCCACGGGACATTGCCCGGCGAGGTCGCCAGCAGGTAACCGGCGACGGTGAAGGCCGCACATCCCGCGGCGACGAGCACCACCGTGGCCATGTGTTCACGCAGCCACTTGTCCACGGCCTGCTGGTGCTGCGCCGCGAGCACACCCATGGCGACGAACAGCGCGTACATCGGCAGCGTCTTCCAGAGGTGGTGATAGGCGACGTCCCAGGCGGCGCCCGACGGCCGCGGCAGGTACTGGTAGATGACGAACATCGTGATCTGGATGAGCGCGCCACCGGACAGCAGGAGCCACGGCCGGTTGCGGCCGCGGTCGAAGATCCATGAGATGAGCGGGAAGAACAGATAGATCTGCATCGAGATCAGCAGGAAGTACAGCTGGTACTTGCCCTCGCCGACGAACAGGTCGTGCACGAGCCCGGAGAGCCACTCGCCGGCGGGCGGGAAAGGGTTGTCCCGGATGATCACGTGATCGGTGACCGCGTAGATGAGCGTCCAGGCGAGATAGGGGCCGACGACCAGGCCGAAGCGACGACGCCAGAACTGCACCGGCGACATCTCGCGCCCCTGCATGCTCAGCACGAGGACGTAGAGCGTCACTGCGACGAACCCGTAACGGGTGAGGTGGCACAGGGTGCCGACCAGATTGGCGCCGCGGACCTCGTCGGGTCCGCCGTTGATCGCGTTCACACTGTGCGCGACCACCACGAAGGTGAACAAGAACACGCGCACGAAGTCGGCGGTGTGAGCGCGAGAGCGCGATTTCCCGAACGGGGTGGCAGCCGGGGTCGTCGTCGCCGGCGCGACGCCGGTCGTGTCCGACTCCGCAGACGTGCCGGTCTCGCTGTCGGCGGTGCGCGCCGAGCCCGCTGCGTGCACCAACGCAAAGACCTCCCCGGTTGACCAAACTGTTACCCGACCGAAGTGTACGGGCCGAATCTGGCAGGAACCCCAATGCCGGGGTGGATCCAGTGGCGACAATCACAGCCCGAATTGCCCGGTTCGTGCCTCCTGTCGACTATAGCGACGATCGGAAGCGGGTGCCGGATGGAGATGGTGCGGTCGGCGTCGAGCGCTGACGTAGACTGCCGTGTGGTCGTCACGCGGTGCCGCGCGCCGGCCTGGTTACTGCGCCTTCGTAGCTCAGGGGATAGAGCAACCCTCTCCTAAAGGGTAGGTCGTAGGTTCGAATCCTACCGAGGGCACCACTTGCCATTTCCTGGCTCGAACCTGCGCTCTGCGCGGGTTAGAGCTATGAGGTCGCGGCGGATTTCGTGAAGCGACGCCGATATACCAGCGGCGAGACCCCCACGGATGCCGCGAAGTGGTGACGGAGCAGGGTCGCCGAGGTGAATCCGACCAGCCGCGCGACCTCCTCGACCGGCGCATCCGTCGATTCCAGCAGGTTCTTGGCGGCCAGTACGCGCTGTTCGGTGAGCCATCGTCGCGGTGACACCCCGACCTCGTCGACGAACCGCCGCGCGAACGTCCGGCCGGACATGTGCATCCGTTCCGCCATGTCGTCGACGTTGATGTCACGGTCGAGGTGTTCGAGCAGCCAACTGAGCAGTGCGCCGAAACCTTCGTCGGAGCAGGCGGGCATCGGTGCATCGACGAACTGTCGCTGTCCGCCGTCGCGGTGCGGTGAGACGACCATGCGACGGGCGATCCGGTTCGCGACGCCAGGACCCCACGCCTCGCGGACCAGGTGCAGCGACGCGTCGATCCCGGCTGCGGTGCCGGCGCTGGTGGTGATGGGGCCGTCGTCGACGAAGAGGACGTCGGTGTCGACCTTCGCCTTCGGGAACTGTCGTGCCAGCTCCTTGCCGAAGCGCCAGTGCGTCGTGCAGCGTCGGCCGTCGAGCAGGCCCGCGGCGCCGGCGACGAAGGCGCCCGAACACACCGTCAGCACGCGGCCGCCGTTGTCGACCACCGCGCGCACGGTGTCGAGGATCTCCGCGGGGTAGTCGCCGTCGACCATTCCGCCGGGGATGGCGACGAGGTCGACGTCGCGGCACTCGTCGACAGAGTGCGAGACCTGGATCGACACGCCGTTCCCGACGGGCAGCGGCACCGACGGGTCGGGGGAGGCGACACGGAAGTCGAAGCCGGGGACGCCGTCGTCGGTGCGGTCGAGGCCGAACACCTCGTGGACGACGCCGAACTCGAACATCGCGACGTTGCCGTGGAGGAGAACCCCGACCGTTTTCAGCATGAAGCCAGTATGGCAGAAGATTTGCGGACATTGACGTTTGTGCCACTGTTGGCGGTAATCAGTCGGACAGAGAATTACTGCCATGGCAATCACCCTCATCGTTCTCGCCGCCGTGGTCGTTCCGGCCGTCGCGGCGCTCGTGTTCTTCACCCGCCGTACGCCTGCCGGAAGTCGTGCGCCGCTCCAGCGTTTCATCGACTGGTGGACCCGCGATCCGAGGCGTCCCTACGGGCCCGACACCGACCGGGTCGCGGCCGAACTGAGCATCCTCACGCGCCGCTACGACCGTCTCGTCTGACGAGGGGCTGCGATACCGTAGCGGGCGTGAGCTCCCAGACCGTTCTCGTCACCGGTGCGACCAGTGGCATCGGCGCCGAAGTCGCCCGACAGTTCGTCGCCCGCGGCCTTCGGGTCTACGGCACCACCCGGAACCCGGACGCCGTGCGCAACCCGATGCCCGGCGTCACCTACGTCCGCCTCGACAACGCCGATTACGACTCCGCCACCGCCTGCGCCGACCTCGTCGGTCCGGTCGACATCCTGGTCAACAACGCCGGCGAATCGCAGGCGGGCGCACTCGAGGACACCTCGATGCAGGCCATCGAAGAGCTGTTCCGTGTCAACGTGTTCGGGCCGGTCGCCCTCACCAAGGCGGTCCTCCCCGGGATGCGTGAGCGGCGACGGGGCACGGTCGTCATGGTCGGGTCGATGCTGTCGAGCTTCCCGGTCGCGTTCCGGTCCAACTACGCGGCGACCAAGTCGGCGCTGAAGGCCTTCGCGCTGGCTGCGCGTCGTGAGGTGGCGCCGTACGGGATTCGGATGATCTCGGTCGAACCGGGCACCATCGCGACCGGTATCGGCGACCGCCGGTCCATCCACATCGGTGAGAACTCGCCGTATCGCGCCGAGTACGAGACCCTCGCCGCGGCCACCCGCCGCAACGAGGACGCCGGGATAAGTGCGGAGGACATGGCCACCCAGATCGTCGACGCCGCGCTCGCCGAACATCCGAAACCGTTCTACGCCAGAGGTAATCAGGCCGGCGTAGTGTTCTTCCTGCGTCGGCTCGCGCCCCGCCAGCTGATCCTGGACATGACCGCACGCAAACACGGACTGCCCAAGGTGAAGATCTGACCGTGCGAATCACGCTGCGGGTCATCGGGATCGGTCCCGGCGGCCCACGCCAGGTCACGCTGCAGGCCATCGACGCGATGTCCGACGTCGATGCGTTCCTCGCCCTCGAAAAGGGAACGGCGAAGAGCGGACTTCTCGACGCGCGCCGGGTGATCCTCGACGCCCATGCGCGCGAGGGCTATTCGCTCGTCGAGATCCCCGACCCACCGCGCGACCGCGCGCCCGCCGACTACGACGCAGAGGTCCGACGCTGGCACGCCGCACGCGCGGACCTGATCGCAACCGCACTGCGCGACGAGGTCGGCGACGGCGGCGTCGCGGCCTTCCTCGTGTGGGGTGATCCCGCCCTCTACGACAGCACGCTGCGCATCGTCGACGATCTCTCCGCACGCGACGACCTCGAACCCACGGTCGAGGTGATCCCCGGTGTGACAAGCGCCAGCGCGCTCACCGCCGCGCACGGCATCGTCGCCAACCGCGTCGGGGAACCGATCCACATCACCACCGGTCGTCGCCTCGCCGACACCCCCGCCGGTGCCGACGCCAACCAGATCGTCATGCTCGACGCCGATCTCGCCTTCCGCCACACCGCCGACCCCGACGACCACATCTGGTGGGGCGCATACGTCGGCACCGACGACGAGATCCTCATCAGCGGACGGGTGGGCGACGTGACCGGGCAGATCGTCGAAGCCCGAGCCGACGCCCGCGAACGCATCGGGTGGATCATGGACATCTACCTGTTGCGCAAGGCTTCCCGCCCCGCATGATCGCAGCTCGGTGTAACCGTCTGCTGCGCAAATTCTTACATTCGTCCGGCTGTGGATGACGATCCGATCTTGTCGGTGGGTTGATCTACATTGGTTGGTAACAGATTCAGCCATCCAGGTTGGGCTGTAGACGTTGTGGGGGCAGCGTGAGCAAGTGGACCGATCTTCCGGGCGGGTTTCTCGCCGGGGTCGATGCTGCCCACCCCGAATTGTCTGACACCGCAACCCATATGGAACGGTTCGGTTCGATCCGCCATGGTGAGGCGTATCTGGCGTGGTGCCGGTATGAGTCGATCGTCACCGTCTACGACCAGCTCGTGGTCAACACTCAGGGCGGGTTCTTCATCGACCGCTACACCGAGATGGTGACCCGGGTCTGCCGTGAAGCCGCCATTACGCGCTACCAGGCTGATCAGTGGGTGGGTGAAGCGCTCGCCCTGCGGGACCGGTTACCGAAAGTGCTGACCACCCTGCGCGACGGCATCCTGTCGCGCCAGTTGATCCAGACGGTCATCTCCCGCACCGACCTCATTTCCGACGCCGCGGCCATCGCGGACCTCGATACCGAGATCGAACGCATCGTGCGGACTCGCAAGGGCGCGTGGACCACACCGAAGCTGCGTGACATGGTCGATCGCCTGGTGTTCCGTCACGATCCTGACGCGGTGCGGGAGCGGCGTCGTGAAGCGTTGGACAAGCGCGGTATGTGGACCGAGAACTTCACCGACGGTACCGGTGAGATCACCGGCGTGATGGCCGCCGAAAACATCCGTATCGCCGCGAAAGCGGTGAAAGCCCTCGCCGACACCGTGTGTGCCCAGGATGGTCGGAATCGTAATCAGCGCAACTCCGATGCGATGTTCGCGCTGTTGACCGGCACCGTCTTCGACTGCCAATGCCGACGGGACGAGTGTGCTGCCGAGATTCCCGACCCGGCGAAGGTGGTCCGGTCGGTGAGCACCGAGGCGGTCATCCACGTCGTCACCGACGCCGCCACTCTGGCCGGGGCGCCAGGGATCGGTTGGGTCGACGGTCACGGCATCGTCTCCGACGAGCACGTCCGTGACCTCGCCGAGCGGCCCGACGCCACCATCACACCCGTCACCCCGGTCCGCACCGCACCGACGCGCGTTGTCGCAGAGCGGCCGACGACAAAGACTTCCGACGGTCCGGATAGCCCCGTCGAGCCGAGATCGGCCGATGCCCCGCCGGCAGGCATGGTGATCGTCTATCCCGGTGCACAATCCGCCGATCCGTATCGACCCACCGCTGCGTGCTCCGACTTCGTGCGTGTTCGTGACGGCTACTGCACCGAACCCGGTTGCGGATGTTCGGCTTTCGACTCCGATCTCGACCATGTCACCGAATACGACCGCACCAACCCCACCCAGGGTGGGTCGACGTCGAGTGAGAATCTGAACGCGAAGTGCCGGTTCGGGCACCTGCACAAGACGTTCGGTGATTGGGTCGATGTTCAGTATCGCGACGACGAGGGTCGCCTGGTCACCGAATACCGCACTCCGGAGGGGTTCGTCATCCCCGGCGACGCCGAAAACCTCGAAGACTCGTTCCCCAACCTGCGGCGCATTCGCTACGAGCAACCACCCCAGGCCCCACCCACACCACGGGTGATCGCGGGCGACGACACCCCGCCCACACCCAATCGGCTCGCACAGAAACACGCGCGCCGGCGGGCCGAACGTGCCCGCAACAAGGCTCAGCGCCTCGCCGACCAGGCCGACCCGCCGCCATTCTGACGGGCATCACAGATCTTCGCGCGCCACCAATTCCACGGTGACGAGCATGGCGATCGAACTGACGGCGAGTAGTGCGATGAGCACAAACAACTGCATGGCCGCGGCCGCCCACACCGACGCGCCGCCGAGGACCATGCCCACGAAGGCACCGGGGATGGTGACCAGTCCGACCGCCCGGGTCTGATCGAGTCCGGGGATGAGTGCGCTCGCCGACGCGGCGGCGCAGATCTCGAGGCGGGCATCGCGGGGGAGCAGGCCCAGCGACAACGCGGCCTCGACCTCACCGTGACGCGTTGCCAGCTCGTCGACAGCGCGTCGACCCGCGAGTGACGTCGTGACCATGGCTCCGCCGAGCAGGATCCCGGCGGTCGGGATGATCGCGATGCCCCTTGCAGGCAGGACGCCCACGAGGGTCAAGACGATGACTATTGCGATGGTCGGTGCTGCCACGGGCACCAGGCATCGTGCGATGACGACGAGACCGGCGTTCTCCCGCCGCACCCGTCGCGCCGACGTCCACGCGGCCGCCACGGCCATGACGACGACGAACAGGGCCGACGCCCACAGATGCGGAACGACCACCGCGAGCACGCCCGCAAGGGCGGCGAGTTGGACGACGGCACGCAGGGTCGCCACCGAAGTGTCGATCGCCAAACCGCTTCGACGGTTCACCAGCACCGCGACGACGGCGAGCACGACGATCGCGACCGCCAGAACCGGGCCGATCCGGACGACGGCGTCGCCGATTCCGTTCACACCGGCAAGTTCACCAGATCTGCTGCAGGGCTGCGAGCATGTCGTCGCGGATCTCGCTGCGGCAGATCACGAAATCGGGCATGTAGGGGTGGCGGTTGTTGTAAACGATCTCCGAACCGTCCAGGCGACTGCAGTGCAGGCCCGCCGCCAGGGCGACCCCGACCGGCGCGGCGTTGTCCCACTCGTACTGGCCTCCGGCGTGGACGTAGGCGTCGGCGTCGCCACGGACGACGGCCATCGCCTTGGCGCCCGCCGACCCGACCGGAACCATCTGCAGGCCGAGTCGGTTGGACACATAGCTCGTCTCGTACGAGCCGCCCCACCGCGAGGTCACCATGCGGCGGGTCAGTTCGCCGCCGGGTTTCTCGACGGTGTCGGCGCGGAACAGTTCACCGGTCGCGGGTAGCGACACCGCAGCCTCGGTGACGGTCCCGTTCTCCGTCAACGCCACGTGCACAGCCCAGTCCGCACTGCCCGCGGCGAATTCCCTTGTGCCGTCGAGCGGGTCGATGATCCACACGCGCCGGGCCGTCGCGCGGTCGCCGACATCGGCCGCTTCTTCGGACAGAACAGCGTCGCGCGGACGGTGTTTGCGCAGGACGGTGGAGATCCAGGCCTGGGCGAGTGCGTCGCCGACATCGCCGAGCATGCTGCCGGTCATCAGATCGCCATGACGAATCCCGAGGAGTATCTCCCCGGCTCCCTGGGCGATCCGGGCGGCCAGCTCGGCGTCGGAAAGTCGGGAAGTCATCCCTTTACTAGAGCACACTGGTGGCATGCCCGAGCTCCCTGAGGTGGCCGCCATCGCCGACTATGTCGACGGTCGCGCGGCCGGACTCCCGATCCGGCGAGTCGACGTCGCGTCCTTGTCCGTGCTCAAGACGGCCGACCCGCCGTACACCGCGCTCACCGGCCGGATCGTCGAATCGGTCGGCCGGGTGGGCAAATACCTGGTCATCCGGACCATCCCCGGCCAGAACCAGGACAATCCGCCGGCGACCGCATCCGAACCCGAGCTGTCGCTGGTCATCCACCTGTCGAGGGCCGGCTGGGTGCGGTGGAGCGAGGACCTCTCACCCAAGCCGCTACGCCCGGGCGGCAAGTCGCCGATCGCGCTGCGGGTGCACTGCGGGCTACCTGGCGAGGGCTTCGACGTCACCGAGGCCGGAACCCAGAAGCGGCTGGCGGTGTGGCTCGTCCGCGACCTCGCCGAGATCGACCGCGTCGCCGGGCTCGGCCCCGACGCCCTGGAACTGACCGAGGAACATTTCGCCGAGATCCTCGCCGGTACCACCGGACGTGTGAAGAACGTGCTCACCGACCAGCACACCATCGCCGGGATCGGCAACGCCTACTCCGACGAGATCCTGCACACCGCGCGACTGTCGCCGTTCGCATCGTCGAAGACCCTGAAACCCGATCAGGTGAGCGCCCTGTACGACGCGATGCGCGCCGTGCTCACCGACGCCACGGGGCGTCTCGAAGGGCAGACCGTCGCCCGGTTGAAGTCGGAGAAACGCACCGGACTCCGCGTGCACGCGCGCACCGGACTGCCGTGTCCGGTCTGCGGCGACACCGTCCGCGAGGTGTCCTTCGCCGACCGGTCCTTCCAGTACTGCCCAACCTGCCAGACCGGTGGCAAGGTCCTCGCCGACCGCCGGATGTCGCGGCTTCTGAAATGAGCGATGGTGCACGCGCTCGTCGTCGACGATGACATCAGGGCAGCGGAGACCGTCCGCCGGATGCTCGTCAGTGACGGGTGGGCGGTCACGGTGGCCTTCGACGGTCCGGATGGGCTGTGGCGGGCCACCGAGGGCAGCTACGACGTGATCGTGCTCGACATCATGATGCCCGGGATGAACGGGTACCGCGTGCTGCAGAGCCTTCGGGAACGCGAGATCTGGACGCCGGTCATGATGCTGAGCGCGAAGGACGGCGAGTACGACCAGGCGGAGGCACTCGACTGCGGCGCCGACGATTACCTGGTCAAACCGTTCTCGGTTGTCGTCCTCAAGGCGCGACTGCGTGCGCTGGTGCGTCGCGGTGCGCCGGAGCGTCCCGTGACCCTGTGCGCCGGTGACCTCTCCCTCGACCCGGCAGAACATCTCGTCCGGCGCGGGGACACCCCGATTCCCCTGACCCCACGGGAGTACGCGGTGCTCGAGTGCCTCATCCGGCACGCCGGCACCGTCGTCTCGAAAGCCGACATCCTGCACTCGGTCTGGGACGAGAACTACGAGGGCGACCCCAACATCATCGAGGTGTACATCGCTTACCTGCGCAAGCGGATCGACCAGCCGTTCGGCGTGCGCAGCATCAGGACCGTCCGCGGGGTGGGCTACCGCATCGGCTGACGTGGCGGCATCGCGAGCGCCGTGCTGACCGCGCCGTCGGGGAGGCGACGCGCCGTCGGCAACGAGATGACGAAGGTGACGCCGTGTGCGAACCCGGCGGGCGGGTCCTGCACGGACACCGAACCGCCATGCGCGCGGACGATCTCGCGGACGATCGACAACCCGAGTCCGGAGCCGCTGCGGTTGCGGCGGTCGCCGTCGAGCCGCGTGAAGCGGTCGAAGATGACGTCGCGACGATCCCGGGGGATCCCCGGTCCGTCGTCGGTCACCGCGATCGATGCGACGCCGGTCCTCGGGTCGAAGGACATGTCGAACCGGACCGTCGACGCCGCATAGCGGACGGCGTTCTCGGCGAGATTCCGGATGGCGCGGGACAGCTTCTCCGGATCGCCGGCCAACCGGATCGGGATGATCGTCGCCGCGACCGCGGCCAGACCCAGCGACCGCAGGCGACGTGCCTCGGAGGCGACTATGTCGTCGAGGTCGACGTCCCGGATGTGCAGCGGCACACCGTATTCGTCGGAGCGGGCGAGCAGCAGCAGGTCGTCGACCATGTTCTGGAGCCGACGGGCCTCGGGGAGCAGGAGTGTGCGGAGGGTCCGTACATCGATCGGGGAGTCGGTGTCGTCGGCGAGGTCGAGCAGGCCGACCACCGTGGTAAGCGGACTGCGCATCTCGTGGGAGGCGTCGCCGACGAATCGCAGCTGCGCGGCCCGGCTCTGTTCGAGACGTTCGAGCATCGAGTTCATGGTGGTGGCCAGCCGAGTCACCTCGTCGTCGGTGGACGGGACCGGCACGCGGCGGGACATATCGGACGCGGTGATCGCGGTGACCTGCTCGGTGATCCGCCCGACCGGCCGCAGCGCGACCCGCGAAGAACCAGATGGCCACCGCGGACAGCAGCACCAGGACGGGGAGTTCGACGGCGAGCACGAGTGCGGTGTTGATCAGGCTCTGCCGGTACGCGTCCGCCGAGACCGCCACGACCACCGTGTAGACGGCCCCGTCGTGGGAGGTGGCGGTGACAGTCGCGCAGAACTCGACCTCGCTGCCGGGCACCAACCGGCCCTGGACCTGCGTCGACGCCCAGATCGCCGGACGCTCGGACGTCACCGGATCGCCGGCCGCCCCGGGGGAGGACGCCACCACCCGACCGTTTCCGTCGATCACCTGCACGATGTCGGCCCCGTAGCCCATCCCCAACGATTCCGGGGAGATCGCCGAGATACCGCCGTCGCGGATCTCGGCCGCGATCTCGTACGCCCGGTAGCCGGTCTCGTCGTACATGGTCCTGCTGTCGGCGCGATTCAGCATGAACAACATCACCGCGCCGCCGATCAGAAGGGCAATGGTGACGAGGAACGTCCCGACGATCGTGGATCGGATGCGGACGCCCTGGCTGCGTCGAAGAAGAGCGGGGCGTGGAAGACCGGACATCGCAACTCCTCGCCGGTGCGTACAGCGACAGCCATCCGGCGACAGCACCTGCTGATCACTCAGCGTAGGTCGCCACGGGGTCGTCGGAGAAGTGTTCGGTCGGTGTACTACTTCAGCGGTTCTTCAGGTTCGGGGTCGCAGAGTTGTCGGCATGACCTTGACCGCAGATCGCAAGCACCGCGGAGGCCCCGCCGGCACCGGGCGCACAGCTGCTCCGACCGTGGCCGAATACATTGTGGAACAACTCATCTCATCGTCGATGGGCATCGCGTTCGGGGTCCACGGAGCCAACATCGAAGACCTGTACGACGCCGCGACGCGGGCGCCGGGGATGACAGCGATCGTCGCCAAACACGAGTTCGCCGCCGGTGCGATGGCGGACGGGACGGCCCGGATTTCCGGTACGCCCGGAATCGTGATGACCACGTCTGGTGGCGGGGCCATGAACGTCGTCCCCGCCCTTGCCGAGGCCTACGACACTCGTGTGCCGGTTCTGGCACTCACCGGGACCGCGCCGACGTCGCTGGTCGGTAGTGGAGCGTTCCAGGACATGCTCGCGCCGCCCGACACCGTCGACATCGCGGGTGTTCTCTCGGCCATCACGGGTTCGTGTTCGGTCGTCGGTCACGCCGACGAGGTGCCCGCCGCGCTGGCGACGGCGTTCGCCACGCTCCGCCGAGGACTGCCGGCTGCCGTCCTGCTGCCCAAGGACATCCAGTCCGCGCCGGCCCCCGAACTGCGGCAGCTGCACACGGGGGAGTGGGCGCAGCACGGTGCCGAGGTGACGGGACCGTCCTTGTCCGCCCTGGCCGACGAACTGAGTGCGCTCGCGGAATCCGATGCGCGGCTGGTCCTCTGGGTGGAGGCCTCCCGTGCGGGCGTCGGTCCGCAGGTCGAGGCTCTCGCCTCCGCACTCGGAGCGGTCGTCGTCGCGGCCCCGGGCGGCCGCGACCTCCTCCGGGACGGCGACGGCGTCGCGGGCGTCACCGGGGTGATGGGACACCCATCGGCGCACCGTGCCGTCGCCGACGCGGACCTCTGCCTCGTCCTCGGGTGCCGGATGACGATGACCGATCGCGCCGACCTCGACGAACCGTTGAGACGCGTCCGACTCGTCCACCTGGGGTCCGAACGGCCGCGCGTGCCCGGCGACGTCGACCATGTGCGGTGCACCGACCTCGCGGCCGCGATCTCGCAGCTCACCGGTGAGATTCGACGCCCTCGCGGCCACGACCGTCCGCGCGAGGCGGTCGCGGTGACCCATCTGCCGGTGCCGCCCGGCGGATCGGGCCTGGGCATGCGCACCGCGATCGGGGAGATCGGGCGAATGTTGCCGCCGGACACCCCGGTTTTCGCCGACGCCGGCAACGCAGGAGCCGCCGCCATCCATCACCTCCCGTTCGGTCACGGCCGGTTCGTGGTGGCACTGGGCATGGGCGGTATGGGATACGCGATCGCGGCGGGTGTCGGCAATGCCATCCGCGAGGCGGTGGACTCCACGCTGGCCGAGGGACAGCCGACACGCACCGTCGTGATCGCCGGTGACGGCGCCTTCTTCATGCACGGCATGGAAATCCACACGGCCGTCGAACACGACGCCCCCGTCACCCTCGTGCTGCTCAACAACAACGCGCACGCGATGTGCATCACCCGGGAACGCCTCTTCTTCCCGGATACGCCCAGCGTCAACAGGTTTCGTCCCAGTGACCTGGCCGGTGGTTTGGCCGCCATGTTCGACGGCCTCCTCGTCGCCCGTGCCTCCGATCCCGCGTCCGTACGCACCTCCCGGAGACCGCCCCGCCCGAACGCCCGGTGTGGGTGGGCGACTTCTGGGACACCTTCGCCCCCGGCCACCAGATCGAACTCGACAACCTCACCGCCATCGCCGAATACCGCCACCGCAACGGCCTCCCGCTCACCCCAGAATGGATGCGATCATGACACCGAACCCGGTCAGCCTCGTCGACCTCGCCACCTACCTACCTGAAAAGATTGTTCCCGCAGCGTATTACGCGCAGTACGCCGAAGACGACACCCTTGCGGACAACGTGATGTTCCGCGCCCCGGCCTTCCGTCATCACGCGGCGGAGGGGGAGACGTCGGCGGACATGATGATCTCGGCGACGCGCGAACTGTTCGAGCGGCACGGCGACGACTTCCTCGACGACGTCGACGTGGTCCTGACGCACAGCCAGTTGCCCGAGGTGCCGGTGCGCGGCTGCGGCGGAGAACTCGCCCATCGGCTCGGCATCCGGCCGTCGACGGTGCTGGACGTGCACAACGGAGGGTGTGCCGCGTTCATCTTCATGATCCAGATCGCCGGAGCCCTGCTCCGCGCCGGAGGAGGCCACAAGGCGTTGCTGGGACTGGCGCGGAACAGCGCGGGCCAGGTCTTCACCCAGGAGCAGGTCCGCGGCAAGGCGCAGGCCGCCATCCCGGGAGACGGTGCGGCCGTGGCCGTTCTGACCGTCGACGACGTCGCCGCCAGCCCGATCCTGGGCCTTCGCTGCCACTCGTTCGGGCAGTACTCCGGCGACATGACCGGCGTCTCCGATCCGCCGCGCAAGTACTGGGAGGCAGGGTCGGGCCAGATGCACATCGGGTTCACCGACTCCAAGATCGCGAAGGTGCTCGCGCGCGGGAACCGCATGGTTCCCGAGGTCGCCATCGAGGTCGCCGACGAAATCGGCATCTCGCCGGCGGACCTCGACTGGTTCGTGACCAACCAGCCCAGCCGGATCTTCCTGCGGAACTGGCGCGAGGCGCTCGAGCTTCCGGACAGCCATCACCCGGACACCTTCGACGAGTGCGGCAACCTGTTCGCCGTCGCCATCCCGGTCACGCTCGACGCGGCCATCTCCGACGGACGTATCGGCGAGGGCGACGTCGTGATGATGGCGGCCTTCGCCCACGCCGGCGATTTCTCCGGGGCGGCCGCGATGAGATGGGCAGGCCGGCCATGAGCCCGCCCCTGGCCGGCGGGGTGTCCTGGCCGAGCCTCCGCCTGGATCTGAACGAGTCGCCCTACCCGCCGCTGCCGTCGGTCGCAGCAGCGCTCCAGCACGAGATCCCCGAGTCCCACCGGTATCCCGATTTCCTGCCGGACCGCACGCGCGGGCAGATCGCCTGCCATCTCGGGGTCGTACCGGAACGCGTCACGGTCGGCCCCGGTGCGACCGGAGTTGCGCTGGCGGTGTTGCAGTATGCGGTGCGACGGGCCGTGGACGCGGGCGTCGGGACACCCGCGCTGCTCACCTCCACCCCGACCTTCGACGGCTATCCGATCCTCGCGCGGGTGGTCGGGATGCGCTTCGGCGCGGTGGATCTCGACGACGACGGCTCGGTCGACCTCAACCGCCTGTTCGGGGCGATCACGCCCGATACGGCGGTCGTGGTGCTCTGTTCGCCGCACAACCCGACCGGTGCCGTGGTGAACGGGGGCGACCTCAACCGGTTCCTCGCAGCGGTGCCGCCACACGTGATGACGATCGTCGACGAGGCGTACGTGGAGTTCAGCGAGACCGCATCCGATCTCCACCGGCTGATCCGGAACCCCGGCGTCGTCGTGCTGCGGACGTTCTCCAAGGCGTACGGTCTGGCGGCGCTCCGCGTCGGATACGGCATCGGCACCACCGAGCAGATCACCGAAGTGCGCGGCCACGAGGTGCCGTTCGCGGTGGGTCGCGCGGCGATGGCGGCGGTCCCGGTCGCGCTCGACGCGGAACTCGAGCTCGCACAACGCGTCCGCTCCATGAGGGGGGAGCGGGACCGGTTGACCGACATGCTGGCGCAGATGGGCGTCCGCGTCGTGCCCAGCCACGCCAACTTCGTCTTCCTCCCCGGCGCGGAGGGCGTGGCCGTCGGACGGATGCTCCGGGGGATCGGGGTCGCGGTGAAGGAGTGCGGCGCGGCCGGAACGCGGATCACGGTGGGCGACCGTTCCGGCACCGATCGGGTCATCAGCGCACTACGGCTGACGTCGCGGTCCGCGTAGCCCGGGGCCGATGCCGGTAGGTTCGGGTCCATGACCTCGACGACACGGCAGAAGATCCTCATCACCGGTGCGAGTTCCGGACTCGGCGAGGGCATGGCCCGCCGATTCGCCGCCCAGGGGCGTTCGCTGGCGCTCGCCGCGCGGCGCCTCGACAACCTCGAGGCGCTGGCCACCGAACTGCGCCAGTCCGCGGATCGGGTCGCGATCGCGCAGCTCGACGTCACCGACCTCGACGCGGTACCCGTCACCTTCCGCGCGCTGGCCGACGAACTCGGGGGTCTCGACCGCGTCGTCGTCAATGCCGGCCTCGGCAAGGGCGCACCGATCGGCACCGGGAAGGCAGCCGCCAACATCGAGACCGTGCAGACCAACCTCGTCGGCGCGCTCGCGCAGGCCGAGGCCGCCCTCGAGATCTTCCGCGAGCAGAACAGCGGCCACCTCGTGCTCGTCAGCTCCATCTCGGGTGTTCGCGGCATGCCCAAGGCCCAGGCGGCGTACTCGGCTTCGAAGGCCGGTCTCACCGCGCTCGGGCAGGGGTTGCAGGCCGAGTTCGCGAACTCGCCCATCTCGGTGTCGATCGTGGCGCCCGGTTACATCGAGACCGACATCAACCGGGGCGTGAAGACCTCGCTGATGGTCGACACCGACAAGGGCGTCGACGCCATGGTCGCCGCGATCGAGGCCGAGAAGGCCTGGGCGCCGGTGCCTGCCTGGCCGTGGACGCCGATCGCGGCGGCCCTCAAATACCTGCCGGGGTCGATCAGTCGTCGGATGATCTGAGCACTGCGCCGTTGTGGATGCCGTAGGCGTTGTCGACAAGCCTGAGCTGACTCAGGTCGTGGGTGACCATCACGGTCGCTATGTCCCGGTCGCGACTCAGATCCGCGAGCAGAGCGACGATCTCTCGGCTGCGGTCCTCATCGAGAGCCGAGGTCGGTTCGTCGACAAGTAGTACCGAGGGGTTGTTCATCAGCCCGCGGGCGATTGATACCCGCTGCCGCTGGCCACCTGACAGCTGGTGGGGACGTCGATCCAGTTGTCGTTCGAGACCGAGGGAACACAACAGGTCCGTGGCGCGGATGCGGCTGTCGCGGACCGATCCGCCGGCGAGGTGGGTCATCATCTGTAGCTGTTCGACTGCGGTCAGAGACGGCAGGAGATTCGACTGCTGGAACACGAAACCGAGCTTCTCGCGCCGCATGGTGGTGCGGTCGCCACGGCCCAGTCCCGACATGTCGGTGCCGTCGATGATGACGCGACCCTCATCGGGGGTGATCAGCAGCCCGGCGACGGCGAGCAGACTCGACTTGCCGGACCCAGAGGGTCCGGTTACGGCGACGAATTCGCCGCGCGCCACGTCGAAATCCACGTCGTCGAGGGCGCGTAATCGCTCGTCGCCGTCGGGGTAGGTGAGGACGATGCGTTTCAGGGAGATGCTCATGTTCGAGGTCTTTGGGTTCGGGAGTGACTCAACGGGCGGCAGCGAGGGCGGTCAGGGGATCAATCTTGATGACGCGGGCCAGAGAGGCGGCCGCGCCGATCATGCCCATCGCGACGAGGATCAAGAATGGAACCAGCGTGTTGGCAGGCGTGAGCGCGAAGGGAACCGCCTGCGCAGCGATCGTTCCCAACCCGAACGCGGCCAAGGCCCCCGAGCCGGCACCGACCACGAGCACGATCAAGCTCTGACCGAGCGCGTCGCGCAGCAGGTACCCGGTGGACGCGCCGACCGCCTTGAGGACGGCGAGTTCCTGGCCGCGCTGGATGGTCCATACGGTGAAGAAGGCGCCGACGACCAGTGCACTGACGATCATGAGCATCGCCTGCATCAACAGCAGCGATCCGCGCTCGGAGGTGTACGAGCCGATTGCTTCGAGCGCACCGTTCTGATCGGTGATGGCGGTTCCGGTAGCGGCTTCGACGTCGCCGGCGTCGAAGTCACCGGAGGTGCGTAGCGCCACCACCGTGCCGTCTGCGCCCCCGGCCGACGGCAGCGTTGTCCAGGCGGCGCGGTCCATCCAGATCACGGGCTGGTGACTGTAGAACGAGTCGTCGACCAGGGCGGCAATGATGAAGTGTTTGTCGCTCATCGTGATTCGGGTTCCCGTCGCCCAGCCGTTGTCCTTTGCCAGGTCAGCGTCGACGGCTACCGTCCCGGGGCCCAGCGGGACCGGGGCGGCGAAGGAGCGCCCGTCGACACCGAAGGCCGCGGCAGCGACTTCCCGGCCGTCAACGCTGATCCGTGCCGAGGCGATCCCGATGATCGACGCGGCCCGGACGCCGTCAGCGGCGGCCAGGTCGTCCTGCTGCCGCGGGGTCACGGTCGATTCCGTGAACGAAACCGGCTGCCCGTCGGCCGGCACGCTGAAAGCAAAGTGGTCGGCGCCGAGATTCTTGATCGCGGCGATGGACTGATCGCCGAGTCCGGAGGTCAGCCCCGACAGCATGACCACCATCAGCGAAATGAGGAACAGGGCCGAGCTCATGAGGGTGAATCGGCCCTTTGCAGAACGAAGATCACGGATGCTGAGGAACATGTATTCCAGGGTCGCGAAGTGAAGAGGGGCAGACATCGCGCTTCGGTTGGGTTCGCCGATCCATCAAAAGTTGGAGATCGGTGTCTGGCGCCACGAAAGCCAGTGATGCGCTGTTAGCGTGAGCGCGGTGTCGAGGAGTGGTCTGCGAGCATCCGCCGTGCCCCATCCGGGCGATGGCGGACCGGTGCTGCGTGTCATGCAGGTCGGCGCGCATCTACTGTTCTTCCTGCTCTTGAGCGTCGGTATCGTGCGCGCCGTCGCCGACAGCGACCATCCCGCTCCGGTTGTCTCGCTCGCTGCTGTGGTCGCGGCGTGGTACCTGTGCGGCATCTGGTTCGTGCGGCGTCGAGGTCTCGAGAACGGCGAGCCGATAGAGCGTCGGCTGGGGCAGCTGTGGTTCGCGGTGTTGGTGGTCGGGTGGCTGATGCTCATGCTGGCTGATGCCAACTTCGTCTGGCTGGCGTTCGCCCTGTTCTTCTTGTGTTTTCCCTTGTTCTCGACTCCGATCGCTCTGACGGTGACCGCCGTGTTGACGGGGGCCGCGATCGCGGCGACTCTGTGGCACGGCACAACCAACACGGCGGCCTCGATTGTCGGGCCGGTGTTCGGAGCGGCTGCCGCCGCAGGGATGGCTGTGGTCTATCAGCAACTGGTGCGGCAGTCGACTCAGCGACAGCAGTTGGTGGACGAGCTCACCGAGGCACACCACGAACTACTCGACGCGCAGGATGAACTGGTGGCGTTGCAGCGCGAAACCGGTGCGCTCGCCGAACGCTCCCGGCTCGCTCGGGACATCCACGACACTCTGGCGCAGGGATTTTCGTCGATCCTGCTGTTGTCTCGTGCCGGGCAGCGGGGCCCGGGAGATCCCACAGCGATCTTCACGCAGATCGCCGAGACCGCGCAGCAGAACCTCGTCGAGGCACGCCGGGTGGTCGAAGCCCTCGCACCGGCCGCGCTGGAGACCGCACCGCTGCAGTCCGCGCTGCGTCGTCTCCTCGATCAATTGCAGCGCCAGACCGGCATCACCGCTGAACTGATCACCGATGGCGAGACGATGTCACCCATCATGGACTATGACGTCGCCCTGCTCAGAGTGGCGCAGAGTGCCCTGGCGAACGTGCGGCTGCACTCGCAGGCTCGACGGGTACGGGCGACGTTGAGCTACTCCTCGGACGAGGTGCGGCTCGACATCGTCGATGACGGTATCGGCTTCGACCAGCGTGAGGCCGGCGGATTCGGGTTGCGCTCGATGCGAGACCGACTTGCCGAACTCGGCGGCACCCTCGTCGTCGAATCGGCCCCAGGAGACGGAACCGCCGTCGCCGCCACTCTTCCGATCGGGAGGTCAGCGTGAGCGGGGTGCGGGTACTGCTCGTCGACGATCACCCAGTAGTCCGGGCGGGGTTACGCGCGTTGCTGGCCTCCCACGACGACGTTTTGGTGGTGGCCGAGGCTGCCTCGGGCGAGGAGGCAGTGGCTTCGGCGATGAGCACGAAGCCCGACGTGGTGTTGATGGATCTGCGACTTGGCGACGGAATAGACGGGGCCCAGGCGACCGCTCAGATTGTGGCGGCCTCTGATCCGCCGCGGGTCGTGGTGCTCACCACTTATGACACTGACGCTGACATTCTGCGAGCCGTCGAAGCCGGCGCGGCCGGTTATCTGCTCAAGGACACCGATCCGGAGGTGTTGATCGAATCGGTATTTGCAGCGGCGCGGGGGGAGACCGTCTTGGACCCCGACGTCGCTCGGCGCCTCTATCGACGCATGCAGCGGCCACCGGCCGATCTCAGCGCCCGCGAGGTCGAGGTGCTCTCGCTGGTGGCCAAGGGATTGTCCAACCGGGCCATTGCGAAGCAGCTGGTGGTGAGTGAAGCCACAGTCAAATCCCATCTGGTGCACGCGTTCACCAAGCTGGACGTCGACAATCGCACCGCCGCGGTCGTGGCCGCGCGTGAACGAGGTCAGATCATCTGATCGGAACGTACGCGGCAGTACTCGACCGGTGGACCGTGACCGATCGCTGAACGCGGCCGCAGCTCGACGTGACCGACCTCGACGCGGTACCGCTCGCCTTCGGGGCGACTACTTCCAGGGCGACTACTGCCAGTAGCTTTCGTCGAACACCTCGTCGGGGATCTCGTCGCCCGGTTCGACGCCGAGTTTCTCGAGTCGTCCCATGATCGCGGCGGCGGTGGCCACGAAGGTCACGAGATCTTCTGACTCGACGGATCTTTCGGCCGGATCACCGCCGAGGAACTCGTACAGTGCCGGTGGTACACAGGCGCCCATGTCGAGTGCGCGGGTTCCCGTGGCGGACCGCCAGGCGTCAAAGCTGGCGACGTCGACGGCCTCGGCGACCTCGCCCGTCCGGACGGCGGCGAGGACGTCGACGAGGGTCGCCAGCTCACCCGATGATCCGCTGGATGCGTCGAACCCGAACACCGTCTCGGCGTCAATCGATTCGTCCTCGGCGAGGGTGAAGTAGACGACGCCACGCCAATCCGAGGCCAGTGCCTCGATGTCGGTCCGCCCGAAGATGTCTCCTAGCAACTCGCTGACCTGCTCGCGACGGCGACTCCCGAACAGCTGGAATGCGCCCGACGCCACGATCTGTCCCTGCTTGTTCGCCACAGACCGTCACCTTACGCACGTCAGTCGTCGATGCCGAGCACGACCACGCGGCCTGTCGACGGCGACAGATACACGGTCGCCTGCCATTCGCCCGACGAGAACGCGTCGTCGACGTGCGGCCCACCCACGAAATCGCCGGCCGGGATGACGTCGCGCAAGTCGGCGGCCACCGAGTCGGGCGTAGAGACAGGCACAGCGTGGTACCCATCGGCCCAGGCGGTTACTCGGTCGGGGCCGACGTCGACGACGGCGTCGAACCAGTAGGTGGTGGGACCGGGAACACGCTCGGAAGCGCCGGGTGCGGACCCGAGCGTGCCGGCCACCCAGCCGTCGACGTTCCCGTCGGCGAGCAGCGGGAACCGGATTGCGACCGCCTCGATGTCCCTGCTGGGACCGGCGGTTACGACCTTGGCCAACGGCAACGTGGAGGTCGAGGTCCTGGGCGCACGGTCGACGGGATCGCCGGGCGTGCAGCCGGCGCCCACGAGAGCCAGTGCGGTGACCGCGAATCCGGCCGCGAGTCGTCGAATCCGTTGTGGCAGCATCCCGCCACGGTAGCTTCCCGCGGCACCGCTTCCCATCCGCTTATTGGATCCGATAAGCGCGAGGGAACCGGCCGGGCGGGAAGGAAACCCGCACGCGGGAGCGGCCGATCTTCAGACCGCGCGACCCCGGTGCCTGCGGTACCAGGCGACCAGCTCATTGGTCGACGAATCGGCGTCGGCGGCGGGCGCGTCGGCCTGGGTGATGGTGCCCAGCAGCGCCTTTGCCTGGGTTTTGCCGAGTTCGACGCCCCACTGGTCGAACGGGTTGATCCCCCAGACGGCGCCCTCGACGAAGACCTGGTGTTCGTACAGGGCGACCAGCTGTCCGATCACCGAGGGCGTCAGCCGGGGAGCGAGGATCGAGGTGCTGGGACGGTTACCCGGCATCACCTTGTGCGCCACCACATGTGCGGGCACCCCCTCGTCGGCGATCTCGTCGGCGGTCTTGCCGAAGGCGAGCACCTTGGTCTGCGCGAAGTAGTTGCTCATCAGCAGGTCGTGCATCGACCCCGACCCGTCGGGGCCTGCGGGTAGGTCGTCGGTGGGCTCGGCGAAACCGATGAAGTCGGCCGGCACGATCCGCGTGCCCTGGTGCAGGAGCTGGTAGAAGGCGTGCTGGCCGTTGGTTCCCGGTTCGCCCCAGAAGATCTCGCCGGTGTCGGTGGTGATGTGGTGTCCGCTCGCGGTCACCGACTTGCCGTTCGACTCCATCGTCAGCTGTTGCAGGTAGGCGGCGAAGCGCGCCATGTCGTTGCTGTAGGGGAGGACAGCCCGGGTGCCGATGTCCCAGAAGTTGTTGTACCAGAGGCCGATCAGGCCGAGGATGACCGGTGCGTTCTGTTCGAGCGGCCGGGTGCGGAAGTGTTCGTCGACAAGATGGAATCCCTCGAGGAACTCGGCGAAGCGCTCCTTGCCGATCGCGGCCATCACCGACAGGCCGATCGCCGAGTCGACGGAGTAGCGACCGCCCACCCAGTCCCAGAAGCCGAACATGTGGGTGGTGTCGATGCCGAACTTCGCCACCTCGTCGGCGTTGGTGCTCACCGCGACGAAATGCTTTGCCACCGCCTCGGTCCCGGCGTCGAGGGCCTGCAGCAACCAGCTCCGCGCGGCGGCCGCGTTGGTCAGCGTCTCGAGAGTGGTGAAGGTCTTCGACGCGATGATGAACAGGGTGGTCTCGGGGTCGAGACCGTCGAGGGTGCCGACCATGTCCGCGGGATCGACGTTCGAGACGAAGTGGCAGCGGATACCGTCGTCGACGTAGTGGCGAAGCGCCTGGTACACCATGACCGGTCCCAGATCCGATCCGCCGATGCCGATGTTCACCACATCGGTGATGCGTTTTCCGGTGTGGCCCTTCCACTCTCCGCTGCGGAGACGGTCGGTGAACTCGCCCATCCGGTTGAGGACCTCGTGAACGTCGGCGACCACGTCCTGCCCGTCCACGGAGAGTGTCGCGTCGGCGGGCAGACGAAGAGCGGTGTGCAGGGCGGCGCGGTCCTCCGAGGTGTTGATGTGCGCCCCGGCGAACATGTCGTCGCGGCTCTCCTCCAGCCCGACCTCGCGCGCCAGGCTCATGAGCAGTTCGAGCGTCTCCCGCGTCACCCGGTGCTTGGAGTAGTCGATGTGCAGATCGCCGACGTCGACGGTCAGTTCGCGGCCGCGCTCGGGATCGATCGCGAACACCTCGCGCAGATGCATGGCGTACACATGCGGCTGGTGCGCGGCGAGAGCCTGCCAGGACTGTGTTGCGGTGATGTCGCCGTGGTCGGTGCCGGTGAAGTCGCTGCCGGGTGCCTGCGTGCTCATGACACCCAACCCTATGTCGTCGGCGTCTCCACCGCGACGGTCGTCACACCCGGCGGTGAAACTTCACCGTGGCGTCAGCGGCCGAGGGGACCCCGGCCGAGTCGGAGCAGGAGCATCGCGAGGGTGTGACCCTCCTTGCCGAGTTCGGCGAACCGGTCGATGACCTTGACCTCGCGGCTGTGCACGAGTCGCGGACCACCCGACGCCATGCGCGCGGCGCCGATCTTCTTCGAGACCGCCGAGCGTCGTTTGATCGCACCGAGGATGACGGCATCGAGCCGGTCGATCTCGAGGCGCAGCTCGTCGATGTCGTCCGGCAGGTCGTCGACGTCCGAGGTCAGCTGGTACTTATCGAGATCGATCGAGTTCTCGAAGGACGTCGGAGTCGACTGTCGGGGCTCGTCGGATCCGGAGCTCGGGCTGCGATCGGTCACGGCCTGATTTTGCCACGGCGCACCTCCCCGGCCCGCCGGTGCCCACGACATGGACACTGGAGCGCATGCTCAACGCGCGCATGATGTCGATGATCGCGGTGGCCCTGATCGCCGGACAGCTGATCATCCGGGGGTGGCTCGTCGCGACCGGCAACTTCTACTGGGACGATCTGGTGCTGATCGCCCGGGCCTCGTCGAATCCCATCCTGTCCTGGGAGTACCTGGGGCACAGCCACGACGGCCATTTCATGCCGGCGGCCTTCCTGCTGGCCGGGGTGGCCACCTGGCTGGCGCCGGTCAACTGGGCGCTCCCAGCGCTGACGCTGATCGTCCTGCAGGCGATCGCGTCGGTCGCGGTGTGGCGGATGATCCGCGTCATCGCACCCGCGGCCCGCGCCGGGGCGCTGGTGGCGCTGGCGTTCTATCTGTTCAGCCCGATGACGGTGCCCGCCTTCGCCTGGTGGGCGTCGGGCCTCAACACGTTACCGATGCAGGCGGCACTGGCGTGGATCGTCGCCGACGCCGTGGGACTCGCGCGGGGAGACATCGACCCGGAGCGACGCCGGGCGGTGTGGATCCGCTCGACGGTGGTCTTCGTTGTCGCCCTGGCCTTCTTCGAGAAGTCGTTGTTCATCCTCCCGATCGCCTTTGTCGCCGCGGTGCTCGCGAGCGGTGCGGGACGGACCGCGCTGACCGCGACCCTGCGCGCCGGCCGCGAGCTGTGGTCGTCGCTCGCCGTGGTGACCGCGCTCTGGGTCGTCGTGTACTTCGTCACCGCCGATCCCTTTGCGGGCAACCATTCGGTCGGCCAGAGCGCGCGACTGGTGTGGCGGTCGGTGAACCACGCGATCGTGCCGTCGCTGGTCGGCGGCCCGTGGGAGTGGGACCGGTGGACGCCGGGCCCGCCCACCGGTTTCCCCGCAACGTGGATGATCGTCGCCGGCTGGCTGGTGTTGGCGGCGGTCACGTGGTGGGCGGTCAGCCGCAGGCGTGGGGCGGTACCGATCATCGCGTTCGCCGCGCTGTACGCGGTGGCCGCCCAGATCCCGGTGATGTGGAACCGCTCGAGCCCGGAGACCGCGGTCGCCCTCGCGCAGCACATGCGGTACCTCCCCGACACCGCGCTCGTCTTCGCCATCGCGATCGCGCTGCTGGCCGGCGCCCGGTCGACGACCGCGCCCGCCCCGGAACGCCGCCACTCTGCCGAGGAGAAGTCGCCCGCCGTGCTGCTCGTGCCGGTTGTCGCTGCGCTCGCGATGGTGTCGGCGGTGGTCTCGCTCGTGTCGTTCTCCGCGTCGTGGCGCGACAATCCCACCGGCGACTACCTGAAGACGGCGGTCGCGACCCTGCACGACAACGCCGAAGCGACGCTGCTGGATCAGTCGGTCCCGCTGGAGATCCTGCAACCGGTCGTCTACCCGGACAATCAGATCAGCCGCATCTTCGGTCGCGTCGATCCGCGACCGGAGTTCGGTACCAGCACCGACCGGCTCCTCGTCCTCGACACCGCGGGCAACGCAATGCCCGGCGGGGTGACCCAGCGACGGCTCGTCGGTGCGGGACTCGGCAACTGTGCCCGGCCGGAGGTCTCGGGGCCGACGCGCCTGGCACTCGACGGCCCGTTGTTCCCGTGGCCGTGGACCGTCGCACTGAGCTACTGCGCCACCCGCGACGGCGAGGTCGAGATGAAGCTCGACGGTGGACAGGCCATGCGCGTAACGGTCCGTTTGGGCCTCGGCTCCATCTACGTCCGCCTCGACGGCGGCGGCGACGCGATCTCGATACGCCCGGTGACCGCAGGCCTACGACTCCACACCGGCGCCGGCCGGGTCGGCGAGGCGGTCGAGGCGCGCTTCGTCGGCGGTTGACCTACTCGTAGAAGTAGGCGCTGACGTTGTCGGTCTGCCCCTCGGATGCGATCAGTGCACGCAGCGCCGACGCCGCCTCCGGCTCGTTGACGAAGTAGACGACCTGCACGTCCCCGGCGGCCTCGACCTGCTCACCGATCTGCTTCTTGAGCACCTCGGTGCCCTCCCAACTCGGGTCGAAACTGCCGCCGCTGATGTGCTCTTTGTAACCCGGACCGAAGGTGATGTGCAGGTTGCCGTCGGTGCCGATGCCGTCGAAGAGATACCCGCCGCGCTTGACCGCGTAGTAGCTGGGGAGGCCGGTGATCCCGGCGCCGTAGCGGGCCTGGTCGGGGCTCTTGTTGCCGGTGCGGACGTAGACGACCTCGGTGTTGGTCTGCTTCTCGTTGTCGTCGATCAGCTTGTTGAGATCGGCCTCGGTGGTGTCCAGGAAGGCCAGGTACGTATAGGCCGAACGCGGTCCGATCGACGAGTTCGCCGGCAGGTTGGTCGCCGTACACCTCGTGGTGGCGGTGCGGCCGAAGTCGACGCGCACGACCGGCTTGCACTCGCCGCCCAGCGCGCCCGCGGGACGACCGCCGACCGCGAAGTTCAGGGTCATGCCGTAGTTGAAATGGCCGGTGACGTCGTCGGCCCACGGGATACCGGAGACGGAGAAGTCGTAGGCGCAGGCCGCGGTGGTGCACTCGCCGACGAGGCGCGGGGTGACGACCGGCTGCTTGGCCCACAGGCCCGGTGCCGGCGCCGACAGCAGATCGCCGACGAGTGCGCGCTGATTGGCGAACACCTTCTGCGCCTGGTCGGCCGGCTGCAGGCTCACCGAGGTGTCGATGTCGTAGGTCGCCGATCCCTGCTTGGACTGCCCCTTGACGTTGGTGACGTTCTTGGACTCGGGGTCGAAGGTGACCTCCCAGCTGCCGACCTTCACCTTGTTGTCACCGACGAACTCGATGGGCGGATCGCTCGTCGGCCAGCGGCGGGCGTCGGGCGTGCCCTTGTTCGGGGCCGGCAGTTCGACGCCGAGCTGCGGTTCGGAACCGAACTCGACGTTGCCGATGTCGCCGGCCAGGTTGTCCGGGCCGAGGATGGTCCCGAAGCGGGGCAGACTGGTGAACCGCGTCGACGCCCACTTGTTGTCCAGCGGTGCCATGTCGAGGTTCAGCTTCTCGTCGGCGACGAGCAGCTCGTTCCACAGCGAGGTGGGCGCGCTGATGTACGGGTTGTTGCTGATCTGGCGGTATTCGCCCTGCTCGGAACCCAGCGACACCGTGCCCTCGGCGGTGTTGGATGTCGTCACGATCAGATCGCTGAACTCGACCGTGCCTTCGCCGCGGGCGTCGTCGTACTTGTAGGCGACCTTGCCGGTGTACTTGGCCGCGGGGCTCGTCGCCATCTTGAAGAGCACCTCGTCGAGGCTCTTCTGCGCGCGGAACGCGGCGGTCGGTTCGACCGTGCCCGCGCTGCTGAACGGCACGAACGACAGGATCAGGGCGAGCACGAGAGCCAGCGCTCCGACACCGAGGGTGATGGCGGCGGGGGCAATCGACGGTCTCTTCATGTTCGCCTCTTTCGGTCGCCGAGGCACGCCAACCGCATCGACGGGCGCCCCGAGCCAGTGATACCGGGTCATCGTAGCCGCGGGACCAGGCATCTCGGGTCCCAACGCACGGGGTGGTCGAGCGATCGGACGACGGGCATCCGGCCCAAGGCCGACGGGGCGGTGTCGGGGCGGGCGGGTAGCCTGGACTACCGATGAACAGCTCTTCTTCTGCCCCTCTCCTCGCCGGTCGCACGTCTTCCTCGTCTTCGGGGACGACTGCCGCCGACGACCGTGTCGCCCGCCTGCTCGAGGGCCTCAACCCGCAGCAGCGCGCCGCGGTCCTCCACGCGGGCGCGCCGCTGCTGATCGTCGCCGGCGCGGGTTCGGGCAAGACCTCGGTCCTGACTCGCCGCATCGCCTACCTGCTGGCGGCCCGCGACGTGACGCCCGGGCAGATCCTGGCCATCACCTTCACCAACAAGGCCGCCGCCGAGATGCGCGAGCGCGTCATCGACCTGGTCGGGCCGCGGGCCGCCTACATGTGGGTCTCGACCTTCCACTCGACGTGCGTCCGCATCCTGCGGGCGCAGTCGGGCCTGCTGGAGGGGATGAACTCCAACTTCTCCATCTACGACGCCGACGACTCGAAGCGGTTGTTGGGCATGATCATCCGCGACCTCGACCTGGACCCGAAGAAGTTCAGTCCGCGCGGCGTCTCGGTGGCCATCTCGAACTTCAAGAACGAGCTGATCTCGCCCGACGCGGCCGCGGCCTCGGTAAACGAGGACGACTTCACCGCGGCGACGATCGCGAAGATCTTCGCCGAGTACCAGCGCCGGCTGCGGGCGGCCAACGCCTTCGACTTCGACGACCTGATCGGCGAGACCGTCGCGTTGCTGCACCGTCACCCGCAGGTCGCCGAGTACTATCGGCGCCGCTTCCGGCACGTCCTCGTCGACGAGTACCAGGACACCAACCACGCCCAGTACGTCCTCATCCGCGAACTGGTGGGGGAGCAGACCACCGCGAGCGGCCTCGAACCCTCCGAACTGTGCGTCGTCGGTGACGCCGATCAGTCGATCTACGCCTTCCGCGGCGCCACCATCCGCAACATCGAAGAGTTCGAGCGTGACTTCACGAACGCCGAAACAGTTCTGCTCGAACAGAACTACCGCTCGACGCAGACGATCCTGTCGGCTGCCAACGCGGTCATCGCGCGCAACACCGGCCGTCGCGAGAAGAAGCTCTGGACCGACTCCGGCGACGGCGAGCTCATCGTCGGCTATGTCGCCGACTCCGATCGTGAGGAGTCGACGTTCATCGCCAAGGAGATCGAGGAACTCACCGACTACTCGATCGGCGGGTCATCGAGCTACAAGTACTCCGACATCGCGGTCTTCTACCGCACCAACACCGGCTCCCGTGCGATCGAGGAGGTGTTCGTCCGCCACGGCATCCCCTACAAGGTGGTCGGCGGCACCAAGTTCTATGAGCGCAAAGAGGTCCGGGACGTGGTCGCCTACCTGCGGGTGGTCGCCAACCCCGACGACTCGGTGAGCCTGCGGCGCATCCTCAACACCCCCCGACGCGGAATCGGCGATCGCGCCGAGGCCTGTGTCGCCGTGCATTCGGAGAACACCGGCCGCAGCTTCTACGAGTCGCTCGTCGACGCCGCCGAGGGCAAGGTCGCGCTACTGAACACACGCGCGGTCAAGCAGATCGGCGGCTTCGTCGAACTCATCGAGGGCCTGCGCGCCGACTTCCTCACGCACTTCGGCGAATCCGACACCGACGACGCCGACACCGCCTTCCTCGACGCCACCGAGGAGTCCGCCGACATCGGTGAACTCGTCGACGCGATCGTCGAACGCACCGGTTACCGGTCCGAGCTGGAGGCGTCGAACGATCCCCAGGACGGCGCCCGGCTCGACAACATCAACGAACTCGTCGCCGTCGCACGGGAGTTCAGCGCCGATGCCGCCCAGGTCGATCTGGAGGCGGACGATGATCCGTCCATCGAGGTGGACCGCGAGGGTGAACCCGAACCCGGTTCTCTTGCAGCATTTCTCGAGCGGGTCTCGCTGGTCGCCGATGCCGACCAGGTGCCCGACGAGGGTGACGGCGTCGTCACGATGATGACGCTGCACACCGCGAAGGGCCTGGAGTTCCCGGTCGTGTTCGTGACAGGCTGGGAGGACGGGCATTTCCCGCACATGCGTGCACTCGGTGACCCGAACGAACTGAGTGAGGAACGCCGCCTCGCCTACGTGGGCATCACCCGCGCCAAGCAGCGTCTGTACCTGACCCGATCGGTGACCCGTGCATCATGGGGGCAGCCGGTGTCGAATCCGGAATCCCGCTTCCTGCCGGAGATCCCGCAGCACCTGATCGACTGGCGGCGCACCGAGCCGCGTCGTTCGGTACGTGGCTTCGGCGGATCGTCGGGCGGCGTGTTCGGTCGCGACGACTCGTTCTCGGGCAGTGGCGGCGGTTCGTCGTTCGGTCGCGGCCGGTCGTCGTACTCCTCCGACCCGGCCCGCGGACGCAACAAGCAGGTCCACCTCGACATCGGCGACCGGCACAACCATCCCAAGTACGGCATGGGCAAGGTCGTGGCCAAGGAGGGCAGTGGCGCCACCGAACGCGTCACCATCGACTACGGCGGCAGTGCCGGACGCGTCACCTTGCTGACCGCAGGTGGCATCCCGGGAGAAAAGCTCTGAGCAGCACGATCACGTTGCGTTTGGTCCCGCATGCCGGGATGGTCTGATCCGGGACAGATCGCAATGTGATCGTGCCGGCAGTGATTTCAGGGAGCGACGGGGCGGGCGTGAGCGCGTCGCACGCCTCAGATGGCGGAGAGAGGATCTAGCCGGTGTAGCCGGAGAGCTTGACGCCCTTGGCGGCGAGCCACGGCACCGGATCGATCTTGGTGTTGCCGTCCTTCCACACCTCGAAGTGGAGGTGCGGGCCGAACGAGAAGCCCTCGTTGCCCACGAGTGCGATGACGTCGCCGGCGGTGACCTTCTGTCCCGCGCTGACGAGGACGCCCGACGAGGACATGTGGCCGTACATGGTCACCGTGCCGTCGTCGGCGCGGATCTGAACCCAGTGGCCGTAACCGGAGGCCGGTTCGGCCTTGATGACGACGCCGTCGGTCGCCGCGTGGATCGGGGTACCGAGCGGGGCGGCCATGTCGATGCCGCCGTGCATGGTGCCCCAGCGCATCGCGAAGGCGGAGGTGAAGTCGTACTTGCCGAGCGGGATCGGCGAGGTGAAGAGTGGGCGACGGGCCAGGGCCTCGCGCTGCGCCTCGTCGGCGGCCATCTTGGCGCCGACGCCGAGCTGGTCGGTGAAGACGTTCATCTGGTCGGTGACCGGCGACGCGGTGGCCACTCCCGGGCCGAGGTCGACGGGGGCCGTGGCGTCGTTGACAGCTGCGGCGTTGGTGGTGGCGGTGGTGGTCGACGGGTCGTCGGTGGCACCCACCTGGGAGACCGCGGCAACGGCTGCGCCGGCCGCCATGGCGATCAGGGCGGCGCGCCCACCCTTGAGGGCGTTCGGCGGGGCCGCGATGCGGTGCTTGCCGCGGCGACGGACGCGCTGGCCGGCCGGATTGGTGCGGAACGGACGGAGGTCGGAGTCGGACTCGTTCTCGTCGTCGACGAGAATGTCGAGCTCGGCGCCCTCGACGTCGAACGGCTCGTCGTGTTCGTACTGATCGAACTCGTGCTCGGGGATCAGGATGTCCTGGGTGATCTCCGAGTGGGTCGGGCGGTAGTAGCCCTTCCAGGACGAGGGGGTCCAGGTGGTCTCTTCGGACGGTGTCCGGGTGGTGGAAGCAGACGAGCGGGGGGCTTCGTAGCCGAAGTCGTAATCGCTGAGGTCGTAGTCCGTGTCGTCGTCGACGAAGGGGATGATGGTGGTCATCTCCTCTGCTGTGAGGTCGTCGACCAACCCGCCCGATCGGACGCGGCTCGATCCGCGTGAGACTCCGGGTCCCGCCAAATCGTCCACCTCATCTCTTCGCTACCGCGGATCCGACGTAATGTCCGTAATCCTTCTGTGACCAACTCTGAGAGCCGACGGTAACGAAATGATTGCGGCAAGTCCAACCGTAGAAAGCCGCTAATCGGAAATTTGTGAGCTGAGTCACAAGATATTTCCAACTTCGTCAAACCGTCGAATCTTGGGTTTGCCGACCTGGATGCGTGGCTTCCCCGGGTTTGTCGCCGCGATCGATTCAACACCCCGGGCCGCGGGCGTGTCCGGCCGGGTCCGGCGTCCGGCGAATCTGCCAGGTGAGAGGTATCGAGACGTACTCGGGAGTAGGTTCGTACCGAGCGAGTGATCTGTCGCACATGGGCAGGGTGCGCGCGAAGGGGCGATAAAGCACGGGTTTAAAGTCCGATATGGCCCGCGTTACACCCTTGGGCGGGCAAATCTACGAGATGGTGAGCTGAATGGATCTCTTCGAATACCAGGCGAAGGAACTGTTCGCCAAGCACGGGGTTCCCACCACACCCGGTCGGGTGACCGATGATGCCGCCGACGCGCGGGCGATTGCCGAGGAAATCGGCAGGCCTGTGATGATCAAGGCGCAGGTCAAGACCGGCGGACGTGGCAAGGCAGGTGGCGTGAAGTACGCCGCTACCCCGGACGACGCGCAGTCCTACGCCTCCAACATCCTTGGCCTCGACATCAAGGGCCATGTCGTGAAGAAGCTGCTGGTCGCCGAGGCCAGCGACATCGCGGAGGAGTACTACATCTCCTTCCTCCTCGATCGTTCCAACCGCACCTACCTGGCCATGTGCTCGGTCGAGGGCGGCATGGAGATCGAAGAGGTCGCCGCGACCAAGCCCGAGCGTCTCGCCAAGGTCGCCGTCGACGCCGTGAAGGGTGTCGACCTGGAGACCGCCCGCTCGATCGCCGAGCAGGGCCATCTGCCTGCCGAGGTCCTCGACGCCGCGGCCGTGACCATCCAGAAGCTGTGGGAGGTCTTCGTCGCCGAAGACGCCACCCTGGTGGAGGTCAACCCGCTCGTCCGCACGCCGGACGATCAGATCCTGGCCCTCGACGGCAAGGTCACCCTCGACGAGAACGCCGATTTCCGTCAGCCCGGCCATGCGGAGTTCGCCGACATCGAGGCGACCGACCCGCTCGAGCTCAAGGCCAAGGAGAACGACCTCAACTACGTCAAGCTCGACGGACAGGTCGGCATCATCGGTAACGGTGCGGGTCTGGTCATGTCGACCCTCGACGTCGTCGCCTACGCCGGTGAGAAGCACAACGGTGTGAAGCCGGCCAACTTCCTCGACATCGGTGGCGGTGCCTCGGCCGAGGTCATGGCCGCCGGCCTGGACGTCATCCTCAACGACGATCAGGTCAAGAGCGTCTTCGTGAACGTCTTCGGTGGCATCACCGCGTGTGACGCTGTCGCCAACGGCATCGTCGGCGCCCTGGAGAAGCTGGGGTCGGAGGCCAACAAGCCTCTCGTCGTCCGCCTCGACGGCAACAAGGTCGACGAAGGTCGCAAGATCCTGGCCGATGCGAACCACCCGCTGGTCACGCTCGCCGAAACCATGGACTCGGGCGCCGACAAGGCCGCCGAGCTGGCGAGCAAGTAAGGGAGCCACGGAATATGTCGATCTTTCTGAACAAGGACAACAAGGTCATCGTCCAGGGCATCACCGGTGGTGAGGGAACCAAGCACACCGCCCTGATGCTCAAGGCCGGCACCAACGTCGTCGGTGGCGTCAACGCCCGCAAGGCCGGCACCACGGTCTCGCATGTCGACGCCGACGGCAACAACGTCGAACTGCCGGTGTTCGCCTCCGTCGCCGAGGCCATGAAGGAGACCGGGGCCGACACCTCGATCGCCTTCGTCCCGCCGAAGTTCTCCAAGGACGCCATCATCGAGGCGATCGACGCGGAGATCCCGCTGCTGGTCGTCATCACCGAGGGCATCCCGGTACAGGACAGCGCTTACGCGTGGGCCTACAACGTGGAGAAGGGCGCCAAGACCCGCATCATCGGTCCGAACTGCCCCGGCATCATCACCCCGGGTGAGGCTCTGGTCGGCATCACGCCGAACAACATCACCGGCAAGGGCCCGATCGGTCTGGTCTCCAAGTCGGGCACCCTGACGTACCAGATGATGTACGAGCTGCGCGACCTCGGCTTCTCGACCGCCATCGGCATCGGCGGCGACCCGGTCATCGGCACCACCCACATCGACGCCATCGAGGCGTTCGAGAAGGACCCCGAGACCAAGCTGATCGTGATGATCGGTGAGATCGGTGGCGACGCCGAGGAGCGTGCCGCCGACTACATCAAGGCCAATGTCTCCAAGCCGGTCGTCGGCTACGTCGCGGGCTTCACCGCGCCGGAGGGCAAGACCATGGGTCACGCCGGTGCGATCGTGTCCGGTAGCTCCGGCACCGCGCAGGCCAAGAAGGAGGCCCTCGAGGCCGCAGGCGTCAAGGTCGGCAAGACGCCGTCCGAGACCGCCTCGCTGGCACGGGAGCTCTTCGAGGCCCTGTAAGTCGTCTCGACACCGAAAAACCCGAGCGGGATCATCCGCTCGGGTTTTTTCGTGCGTTCGTCGTTCTGAGCGCGACTACTCGCAGGCGACCCCGTCGCCGTCACGGTCGAGCTTGGCGCGGTAACCGGGCTGACCCGCGTACAGCGGGGCCGCTCCGGCCGCACGGGCCGCCGAGCAGTTGGCGTAGTACGCCGAGGACGGCGCGTCCACCGGCGGCGTCGTCTCGGCCGGCGGGGCGTAGAGCTGTGGGGGCGTGTAGGTCGTCTCGGGGACCGGGGTCGCCGTTGAGGTGCGCGTCTCGGTGCGCTCGGTGGTCGTCGGTGCCGCTGCCGTGGCGCCGCACGAGGACAGGACACGGATGATCGCGTCCTTCTCCGCCTGGGTCACCCAGAGCCGGTAGGCGGCCTTCACCTCGACCTGACGGGAGACGTAGGTGCACCGGTAGCCCTTGTTCGGCGGCAGCCAGGTCGCGGCGTCGCCGGCACCCTTCTTCTGGTTCGTCGGACCGTCGACGGCCTGCAGGTTGCGCGGATCGTTGGCGAAGTCGACGCGCTGCTGCGGGGAGAGTTGCTGCGCGCCCTTCTGCCACGCGTCCGAGAGTGCGACGACGTGATCGATCTGGACCGCCGAGGACGTCCCCTGACCGCGGACGAAGCGGATCGTGGTGCCGGTGTAGGGATCGCCGAGCGTGCCCGACACGACGGCGCATCCGTTCGAACCCGGTTTGAGGGCGACGTCGGTCAGGTCGCGGCGCAGGATGTCGTTACGAGTGTCGCACCCGTTGTGTCCGCCCTCGACGGTGACGTCATCGGACCAGGCCTGCCCGAACAGGTCGCGGTCGTATCCGGTCTTGGGTGCGCGTCCCTTCACCGCCAGGGTGTTCAGGGTCTGCAAGGCGTTGTCCGCAGCCGGTGCCGAGGCCACGGTGATCACGGGCGCCGGGGTGGGCAGCGGCGCCTCGGTGGTCACCGTGACGGCCGAGGTGGTCTCCGGTGTCGACGGCGTCGCAGCGGTCTGCTGGCCGATGCCGCAGCCGGCGGCGACGAGTGCGAACACAGCGACGGGGGCCGCGAGCAGCCATCGGGACACCGGGTGCGCGCGTGGGGGTACGGATTCGGGCATCGTCGAGCAAACCTCTCATAGGACTGATCACCATCATGACGCGCACTTGTCTCGACGGGCCTCGGGCACCATATCGGTCCTGAACCGGTGCCGTTACATGGCACTCGACGTGACACGATTGCGACGGTCGGGGCTCATCCCCTCGTGCGATAATTCGTCGGTGAACCCCGAGGCGCGGCGCAGCGCGCTATCCCAATTGGCGAGGGAGTCGCTGCATTTCGCGGGTGTCGTCATCGACGTCGCCGAGCGTCTACCGGTCGTGGGCGGAGTGGTCGGCTCGGCGCGTACCGGCGTGCAGGAGTTCGTCGTCGACACCCGCGCCTGGGTCGCCACGACGACCCGAACGATCCTCGGTGCGGTCATCCGCGAGGTCGTCGAGGTGCTCACCGAAGAGGTGGATCTCACCGACCTCGTGCTGAACCACGTCGATCTCGAGCGGCTCATCGCCGAGGTCCTCGCGGTCATCGACCTCAACGCCGTGATCGAGACCGTTGACCTCGATCGTGCTGTCGCGCAGGTGGATCTGATGAAGGCGATCGACCTGGTCGACCTCGACGAGGTGATCGGGAAGGTCGACCTCGACGCGGTGGCCGCCAAACTCGACATCGACGCGGTCCTCGACCGTGTCGACCTCGTCGAGCTGGCCGAGGAGATCATCGACGGCGTCGACCTCCCCGACATCATCCGCGAGGCCAGCACCTCGGTCACCGCCGACGTGATGACAGACGTGCGCAGCACCAGTGAACGTGCCGACGACGCGGTCGCCAACGCGGTCAACCGCTTCCTGCGTCGCCGTGGTGCCGAGGCGGTCGAGGCCACCAGGCAGGACGGGGCGACCGAATGACCGCTGAACCCAAACCTGCTCACCCGGCGGTCCATCGGGCGCATGCCGTGCAGGACCGGGACAAGAACGCCGGGATCGTGAGTCGCGGAATCGCGGCATTCCTCGACCTGCTCGTCGTCTGGACGATCCTGGGAGCCTGCTACGCGGGACTCGCGCTGATGAAATTCGTGGTCTCGGTCAGTGAGTACCGGTTTCCCGAGGTCAATCTGTTCTTCACCACAACGGGTTTCGTGGTCACCTCGGTGCTCTACCTGGCCACGTGCTGGGAGGTGTCGGGGCGCACGCTCGGCTCGGTGGTGATGGGACTCCGCGTGGTGAACAGCAAGGGCGAGCGCATCCGGCCGGCGGTCGCGGTTCTGCGGGCGCTGATCTGCACGCTCTTCGCGATCGGACTGGCGTGGGCGGTGGTCGATCGCCGACGACGCTCGGTCGCCGACGTCGTCCTGCGCACCCGCGTCATCTACTCTCGCTGACCGACTTCAACAGGGCCAGACGGAGTTCATCGGCTCTCTCCTCTGGAGGCTGATCTCCCGGGAGGCAGTGCACGAGCGGGATACGGTGTGATGCATGGGTGAACGGGCACGGCTGTCGGCCGTGGAGCTGCGGGGGATGATCGTCGACGACGGGTCGTGGGAGTCGTGGGACACCGCGATCGTCCGCCCCGCGGTCACCTCTGACGGCGACGACCGTGCCTACGCCGACGACCTGGCCCGCGCCCGGGTGCGTAGCGATTCCGACGAATCGGTGATCACCGGCGCCGGTCTGATCGGCGGTCACCGCGCGGCGATCGTCCTCAGCGAGTTCGGCTTTCTCGGCGGGTCTATCGGCCGTGATGCCGGCGCGCGCATCGTCGAGGCGATCGGCCGGGCCACAAGGGAACGGATTCCGCTGATTGCGTTGCCCGCGTCGGGCGGCACCCGCATGCAGGAGGGGACCGCGGCGTTCCTCCAGATGGTCGCGATCACCGGAGCCGTCACCGCGCACAAGGCGGCCGGGCTGCCGTACCTCGTCTATCTGCGGCACCCCACGACCGGCGGGGTGTTCGCCTCCTGGGGGTCGCTCGGTCACGTCACGTGGGCGCAACCCGGCGCGCTCGTCGGGTTCCTCGGGCCCCGTGTCTATGAAGGACTCTACGGCGAACCGTTTCCCGACGGGGTACAGACGGCCGAGAATCTCTTCCGCACAACGGTCGTCGACGATGTGGTGGAACCGGACGCTCTGGCCGGGCGGCTCGCGGCGGTGTTGCGACTGCTCACCCTGCACGGTGGCGCGCCGCGGACGCAGGCTCCGCAGACCGCGCCCGACGATTCGGGCACGCCGGCGCACCACGCCTGGGCCAGCGTCCTCGCGACCCGTGAACCGGGTCGGGCGGGGTTGATCGAGTTCCTCTCGCAAGGGGATTCGGCAGCGCTGTCCGACGCCGGGCCACTTCGCTTCGCACTCAGCGACTTCGGCGGCCGCGTGGCGATGGTCGTCGGCTACGACAGGGTGTCCCAGGACAACGGCGAGCTGCCCGGTCCCCGGCATCTGCGTGAGGCGCGCCGGGCGATCATCGCGGCAGGCGATCTCGGGTTGCCCGTGGTCACCGTCATCGACACGCCGGGGGCGGAGCTGTCGGTGGTCGCCGAGGAGGGCGGACTCGCCGCCCAGATCGCCCGCTGCACGGTCGAATTGATCACGGTGCCGGTACCGACCGTCTCGGTGATGCTCGGCCAGGGTGCCGGCGGTGCGGCGTTGGCGCTGTTCCCGGCCGACCTGCGGGTGGCCCGCGCGGACGCGTGGTTGTCGCCGCTACCGCCGGAGGGGGCGAGTCTCATCGTCCACCGCGACCTCGAACATGCCGGCGAGATGGCCACGCGCCAGGGCATTCTCGCCGGCCGGCTCGCGGTTCAGGGCATGGTCGACGTGATCGTCGACGCGGACTCCGATGCGGACGCGCTGGACCGGATCCGCGAGGCGATCGGCCGGTATCTCGCAAGTTCGCCGGCGCCGGATCCGCGGGCGCGCACCCGGGTGCCCGCGGCGGACGTCCGATGACCACGCGCATCGTCGCGGTCGGTGCTGTGCTGACCGACGGCGAGGGACGCGTCTTGCTCATCCAACGGCGAAACCCGCCGCAGGCCGGGAAGTGGACCGTGCCGGGCGGAAAGGTCGAACCCGGCGAGTCCATCGAGGCGGCAGTCGCGCGGGAGATGCTGGAGGAAACCGGCTTTCACGTCGAAGTGGGGGAGTTGCTGTGGACCGTCGACATCCCCGGCCCTGACGACGTGGTGTTCGAGGTCCATGACTTCGCCGCGCGGATCGTGTCCGGCACCCTGTGCGCCGGTGACGACGCCGTGGACGCCGGTTGGTTCACGGCTGAAGACCTGACCGAACTCCCGGTGACCCGCGGGTTGCTGAAGCACCTTCGCAAGCACGGAGTGTTGGGCTAGGGAGCCTCGGTCGGGTGTGGACTGCTGCGACAGTGCCGATACGTCCAGCGGTATATTCTTCCGAATCAGGGCGCGGGGAGGGGATTGTCTTGTCGGGAGAAGTGAATCCGGACAGCCTGAGAGTGGCGTCGGGCACGCTGGCTCAGCTTTCTGGAGATGTCGATTCGGCTCCCTTCCTGGGCGCCGCCGAAGTCGCGGCACAACTGGTGGGGAGCAGTGTGGGGTCTGCGCTCGGTGAGTCGAATACGGCGAGTACACGCGCCAAGCAGGTGGTCAAGGCGAGGTATGACCAGTTCGCAAGTCTCCTGTCGCTGTCTGCGGACACATACAGCGACTCGGACGCGGAGGCCGCAGCTCGCATCGCGGGTGTGCCCGACATCAACTCCGCGACTAGCGGTGGGTGAGTGTGACCACTCCAAGTGACGTTCTGAGTTGGAACATTGACTCTCTGCGAGAGTTGTCCACCCGGTCCGCGGCGATCGCCGATGCAATGGTCGGGACGTCAAAGACCATGCGAGACACGGTCTATGATCTGGCCTGGACAGGCGGTGGGCGACGAGCTGCTGAAGACCGGGCCGAACGAGAACGAGAGCAGATCGGCGCGGTGGCGTCCGGCTACGACGCGCTCTCGGCGGCGGCGGCCGGCGCTCATGGGGCGATGTCGCATCCCGTTTCCGAGATTCGTTCGATCATTCAGAACTACGTGATTCCCCCTGTCACACTGTCTGATTCATGGGTCGTCGACGGCGTCGAGGACTGGAGTTCCGAAGCAGGACTGCAGCTGGCCCGACTCGGCGGATTGGTGTCCTCTCTCGTCGGCGCCGACGCCACCTGGGGTGCCGAGGTCGCCGAGGCGACCCAAACTCTCGAGACCATGGCGTCAGAGGAAGCACTGACGTCTGCGCTCGCGGTGATCGCGGACTCCAAGCGACAGAGTCCGCGCGCAGATCCGGAGCGCATGCGTGCCTCTGCGGCTGCCTTCGAGGAGATATTCGGGCGCGAACCATCTGGCTCGCTCGACTGGAAGACTGCCGAGGCGCTGAATCCGGACAGTTACGACCCGAAATACCAAGGCGTCGGACCCGGAATCAAGGTCGCGCGCATCGAACCGGTGCCCGGGCAAGGTGTTGTACGCGCGGCACTGTATATACCGGCGGCCGAGGTGTTCAATGCTCCGCATTACGACCTGGGGGACGATCGGGCAGAGGTTGCGAACTTCGACCCGGAGCATGCCCGTGTCGTCATGTACGTGGACTACGAGAACGGCCTGATCGTCACGAGACAGAATCCCTCGGTCGACTCCACTGGTCAGGTACGGGTCGGTGAGCCTGAGGTCCAGGCACAGCAGCGACCCGATGGATCGGTCATGGTTCAGTACGACGCGGTCAATCCGTTCGCGCCGCCCGGCGCTTCGGTCACCGGCCACACCGTCAACGGCTCGCTTGTCCTGCAACCGACCAGCGGAAACCCCGGCATCGCTCGGATCATTGCCGGTGGTGAGATCACCGATTATCCGTCGGTCGAGATCTACCAGGACAATTCGGCCGGACAGAGCCGCCCCGTGCTGATCGACGCGGCCGACTCCGGCAGTGCAGTGGGGCCGTTGTTCAACCTGCCGGACTACCACGAGGTCGGCGGGGGCCGAGCGATGATGGATCCCTTCAAGGCCGACTTCGACGACCCGAACTGGGAACGGAACAGACCGACGAATCTCGGAGACCCGGACAATCCCCCCACCGTTGTCATGGTGCGATAGTGTCGCGGCCGATGAAGCACCGTGCGCTACTCGCGGATTCCCGATTCTGGCAGGCAGCCACCGTGGCCGTACCGGTCTCGGTGGCATTCGCCATTTTCGTCTTCATGATTCTGGCCGGGATCACGGACCGACTGAATCCGGAGTGGTCGTCGTCGCTGGGAGTGGTGATAGGCATTGCAGGCGTGGTCCTCCTGACGATCGCTGTCGGCCTGTGGTGGCGCCGAACACCGCGGTGTGCGGGAGCAGCTCTGGGTGTCTTGGCCGCGAGTGTGGTGGTCGCGTACGTCGCGTTGGTGACACTGTGATGACGACCCTGTCGACGAGGTATCGACGTGAGGACTGGTTCGGGCCGGAATCGTTTGGTGCAGTCGTGATCGGCATGCTCGTGATGTCGTTGCCGTTCACCGGATTGGCCTCCAGGGATGCGCTGTGGCTGGTCGTCGGGCCACCGTTGACCGGGCTGGTCCTGCTCGCACTGAGCACGGCACCCGTTCGGGGCGTGCGATCGGTACGGCGGGCCGGAACGGGACTTGTGGCGGGTGGTGCCGGAGCGATCATCTCGATACCTGTTCTCCTGGCCGGGGCCGCGCTCGGATCGGCCATCGCCTGAACCGACGAAGCCGCCCGGTCCGAGCCTGATCTGACCACGGCTGGTGGTGCCCACCGCCCGACGTGTGGAAGATGGGGGACATGACCGAACTCCTGCCGCTCGATCCCGACCAGCTGCTCTCGACGACGCGCTCGGTGCGCAAACGTCTGGACTACGACCGCCCGGTCCCGCTCGACGTGGTCAAGGAAGCGCTCGAGGTCGCACTGCAGGCGCCGACCGGCAGCAACAGCCAGACCTGGCACTGGATCGTGCTCACCGACCCCGAACTCAAACAGAAGGTCGCCGACTACTACGCGCAGTCCTTCTCGAAGTACTACGCCGCCCAGCAGCCGCGCGACGAGACCGGCAAGCGGGTCGCGTCGAGCGCCCAGTACCTCGCCGACACGATGGGGCAGGTCCCGGTGCTGGTCATCGGCGCGATCTACACCGGCGGCGACCTGCCCGAGGGCAACCAGGCCGGCGTCTGGGGCTCGCTGCTGCCGGGCGCCTGGAGTCTGCAGCTCGCGCTGCGTGCCCGAGGCCTCGGTTCCGCGTGGACCACGCTGCACCTGGCACACGAGAAGGAGATCGCCGAGCTGCTCGGCATCCCCGCGGGCATCCACCAGGGTGTCCTGTTGCCGGTGGCCTACTACACCGGCACCGACTTCAAGCCGGCTCCGCGTAAGCCCCTCGACTCGGTGCTCCACATCGACGGCTGGTGAGTAGAGTGCGGATCACCATGTCCGCCACCAGTGACACCCCACCGGTCGACACGGGGGACGTTCCCCGCCCGCCGACCCGTCGCACCCAGGCGAAGGCCGCCCGGCGCGCCGAGCTGCTGACCGCGGCCGCGCGGCAGATGGCCGAACGCGGCTTCGCCGGCGTGCGTCTCGAGGACATCGGCCGCGCGGTCGGGGTGAGCGGGCCGGCCATGTACCGGCACTTCTCGTCGAAGACCGAACTGCTCGACGAGATGCTCGTCGACATCAGCCAGCGGCTGTACGACGGCGGTGCTGAGGTGGTCGACCGCGGCGGTCCGCCGTCGGAGACCCTGCTGGCGCTCATCGGCTTTCACATCGACGTGCTCGTCACGAAACCCGATCTGATCGTCGTCCAGGACCGCGACCTGTCGTCGATGACGCCGGAGGCCAACCACCGGGTCCGGCTGTTGCAGCGGCGCTACGTCGAACGCTGGGTCGACGTCGTGATCGCCATCTACGAGCAGGAGGGCCGCACACTCGACCGGGCCGAGGCTCGCGTCCGCGTACACGCGACGTTCGGCCTGCTGAACTCCTCGCCCCGGCTGCCCGCCTACGACGAGGCGCAGCTGCGGCGTCTGCTCACCGCGATGGCCCTGGCCGCGCTCGGCTGCCGGGTCTGATCAGCGCAGTTCGCGGCGCAACAGCTTGCCGGTCGCGCTGCGCGGGAGTGCGCCGACGATCTCGACCTCGCGCGGGTACTTGTACGCCGCCATCCGTTCGCGGCAGTACTCGATGAGTTCGGTCGGCGTGACCTCCGCACCCGGTTGCAGGGCGACGTAGGCGCGAGTCGACTCACCGCGGTAGTCGTCGGGGATGCCGACCACGGCCGTCTCGAGCACCGCCGGGTGCGACTGCAACACCTGCTCGATCTCGAACGGCCAGATCTTGTACCCGGACGCGTTGATCAGGTCGTTGCTGCGGTCGATGACGTAGAACCAGCCGTCGGCATCCATGAAACCGACGTCGCCGGTGCGCATCTCACCGTGGCGCAGCGCCGAGCCGTCGTCGTCCTGACCCCAGTAGCCGGCGGCGATCTGCGGTCCGGCCGTGACGATCTCGCCGAACGTCCCCGGCGGTACCGGTTCGCCGCGCTCGTCGACGACGCGCGCCATCGTGTCGAAGATCGGCAGACCCACTGAGAGAGCGCCGGTTTCGGCATCGACCGGTGCGAGGACACCGGGCGGCACCATGTGGGTCGGCGAGGTGGACTCGGTCTGCCCGTACACGTTGTGGATCATCCCGCCGAGGCGTTCTTCGATCCGTTCGGCGACGTCGGGGAGAACCGGTGCGCCGCCCGAGTAGCGGAGTCGGAGTGAGTCGAACGCCTCGGGCGTCGCTTCGGGGTGGTCGGCGAGCGCGATGTAGGCGGTGATCGAGGCGACGGAGAAGGCCGGACGCCAGGCGCGCACCGCGTCGAGGACCAGGCCGGCGTCGAATCGGTGGGTGAGGATGAGCGGCGAGCGCAGGGACAGCGCCAGCATCACCGAGCCCACCAGGCCGGTGACGTGGAAGATCGGCGACATGCACAGGATCGGCTCGCCGGATTGCAGGCCCGTCCAGGTGCGATAGGCCTGCGCGCTGAACGTCAGATTGCGGTGCGTCAGCTTGGCGCCCTTGGGTGGACCGGTGGTTCCCGACGTCGGTGCCAGCACCGCGACATCATCCGGTGCGGGTGCGTGCCGGGTGACCGCACGCGAGCCGGTGCCGATCAGGTCGAGGAGTTCGACGGTGCCTGCCGTGGAAACCCGGGACACGTCGAACACGCGCTGCAGATCGTCGCTGCCGGCGAAGTCGAGCGGCGAGGCCGTGACGACGAGTCCGATCGACCCGAGCTCGTCGGCGACCTCCGCGTGGACCTCGTCGAGCACGAGGAGGGCGGCCGGAGTGAAATCGTCCAGGGCCCTGCGGAATTCGCCGCGCTTGTACATGGGGCTGATGAGGGCGGCGACACCGCCGACCTTCCAGGCCGCGAGGAGCCCGAGCACGATCGCGGGCTCGTTCTGGACGGCGATGCCCAGCAGGTCGCCGACCGCGAAGCCGTGTTCCTGCAATGCGTGGGCGAGGGCGTCGGATGCGGCGTCGAGGTCGGCCCAGCTCAGCGTCGCGCCGAAGTAGTGGACGGCCGGAGCGTCGGGGGATGCGGCGAGCGCGGCGTCGAACATCTCGAGTGGGGATCCGAACTCGACGTCGAGGTGCTCGGAGAGTCCGGACGGGTAGTGGGCCAGCCAGGGACGGCTCTCGTAGGCGTTCATGCGTACGAGCGTTCGGGGTGACGCGAGCGAGGCGGCAGGTTGTGGACCACGAGGATGAGTCTACGAAAAATGCGCGGCTCCCCATAAGCTGTTCAGCGTGGTCGAACAACCGGTGACCGACAGCGGCGCCGCCGTGCGTGAGTTGCGTAAGCAGGCGGGCGTGACGCTGCGTGGGCTGGCGGCCGGTATCGGGGTGAGCGTCGGGACCATGAGCGCCATCGAGAACGGGAAGGTCGGGCTCACCGTCGACCGGTTGCGCCAGATCGCGCAGTGCCTGGACGTGCCCGTCGCTCGTTTCCTCGAGTCGCCGCAACCGGAGAAGGCGGAGGCCGCCGGGGACCCGACGGACTGGCGTGTGTTCGCCCCGCTGACCCTCGACCCGGTGCTGGAGTCGGCGATCGACGTCTTCGAGGAACTCGGCTATCACGGTGCGACGATGCGCCTCATCGCCGCCGGCGCCGACATCAGTGTCGCAGGCATCTATCACCACTACCCGAGCAAGCAGCACCTGCTCGTCGCGCTGGTCAACATCGCCCACGCTGACCTGGCGCGACGTCTCGACGCAGCCGGCGACGGCGTCGACGCGGTGACCGCCTTCGCCAACATGGTGGAGGCGCTCACGCTCTTCCATGTCGAGCGTCGCGCGCTGGCTCTGGTCCTGGCGACCGAGCTGCGGCGACTCGAGGAACCCAACCGCACTCACCTGCAGGCGTCGATGGCGCAGATCGAGGGTCGCCTGCTCGATACGGCCCGGCGCGCCGCCGACCTCGGCGCCTTCCGGTCCGGCGACCTGTCCGTGGCGACCAAGGCGATCGTCACGATGTGCCTGGCCGTCCCGACCTGGACCGATGACTCCGACGCCGCTCAGGGGCGTCGCATCGCTCGCGAGTACGCGAATCTCGCTCTCGGCATGGTGGGTTTCCGGGCCGACCGCTAGGCCCCCCGACCTTCGGCGCGTCCAGGCGGCCTACCCCTGGACAGGGGAAGTTCAGCTTTGCTGAACCTGCCGTGTGTACTGGGCTTTCCCTTCTCTTGCTGACAAAGGCTGAGACATCACCGATTTCGCCTCTTGACGGCGCTGCGAACGAGTGCGATGCTCGTCACAATGAACTTACCGAGCGAGCGATCACAAAGTTCAGTCGAGAAATTCAGTTCGCACCGTTCAGTGTGCGACCCGGAACCGTCGGTTCCGCTCTGGATCGAATCAAAGGAGACGAGATGACCGAGATCGAGACCGCTGCGCCGTCCATGGGTGACCTGTTGGGCGCCGACACCCCGTCGAACTGGGGCAAGTGGGGGCCCGACGACGAGGTGGGTGCCCTGAACTACCTGGACGCGAGTGAGGTTCTGCGCGGTGTCGGCCACATCAAGTCGGGGGAGACCTTCACCCTCCAGATCGAGATGGGGCGCACGGAGAGCCCCGGCGATCCGCTGTGGCCGGGCCGCGAGGGCATCAACCGGAAGAACATCCTCGACGAGTCGTCGTGGGACGGTGAGGGCGCACCGCAGTTCCCCGGTGGCCTGCACTATGCCGACGACACCGCGAACATTTTCCTGCAGGGCTCCACGCAGTACGACGCCCTCGGCCACGTCTGGTATGACGGCAAGCTCTACAACGGCTACGACGCCCGCAGCACCGTCGACGCATTGGACAAGGCGTCGGTCCTGCCGATCGCCGAGAAGGGTGTCGTCGGCCGCGGCGTGCTGATCGACATGGCCCGTTACCGCGGCAAGAAGTACCTGGAGAAGGGTGAGACCTTCGACCACAACGATCTCGAAGCCGCGGCCGCCGCACAGGGTGTCACCATCGAACCGCACGACATCCTGATCATCCGCACCGGCTGGCTGACTTACTGGTACGAGCTGAACAACCCGGAACAGTTCTACGACGGCTTCTGCGAGCCCGGCCTGACCTACTCGCGTGAACTCGTGCAGTGGTTCCAGGACAAGGAGATCCCGAACCTGGTCACCGACACTATCGCCAACGAGGTCACCACCGACCCGGAATCCGGTGTGGCGCTTCCGCTCCACAACGCGCTCATGCGCAACCTGGGTGTCGTGTTCACCGAGATCGTCTGGCTCGAGGAGCTGGCCGAGGCGTGTGCCGCCGACAACCGCTGGAGCTTCCTGTACGTCGCGGCCCCGCTCAAGGTCGTCAGCGGCACCGGTGCGCCGGTGAACCCCGTCGTCATCCGCTGACTCGCCCACGAGTCATTCGCCGAAAGAGGAACGTCAGACATGAGTGTCTACGACGACAAGGTGTGGCGCAGCCACTACCGCGAGCAGGATCTCGCGCCGCGGAGCATCGAATTCGACACCGCGCTGGACATGTTCGCGGCCACCGCTGCGCGCACCCCGGATGCCGACCTGATCCGTTACTTCGACGGATCGGTCACCGCCGGTGAGCTCGACGAGCTGACCGACGCGTTCGCGGTCGGCATCCTGGACCTGGGCTTCACCCCGGGCGATCGCGCGGTGGTCTACGCCCAGAACATCCCGCAGTTCGTCATCGCCCAGCTGGGTATCTGGAAGGCCGGCGGCATCGCCGTGTCGGCCAACCCGATGTACCGCAGCCGCGAACTCGCCGAGATCCTGGTCGATTCCGGCGCCACGGTACTGGTCGCGATGCAGTCGCTGTACCGGGACGTCGCGCAGGAGGCGTTGCGCGACAACAAGACCGCGGTGCGGACCGTGATTACCACCTCGGAGCTGGAGTACCAGACCGCGAACAGCGGAACCCTGGCGGGCGTCGAGAAGATCGACTGCCCGGGCACCGTCGACCTGGCGACGATGCTCGCGAATTACCGGGGACAGCGTCCGCCGAAGGCCGATCTCACCGGGGACAGCGTCGCCTTCCTGACCTACACGTCGGGAACCACCGGGCCGCCCAAGGGTGCGATGACCACCCATCGCAACGTCGTGTTCAACGCGCAGACCTACCGCGACTGGGTCGGCGTCGACAGCGACGACGTGATCCTCGGCGTGGCACCGCTGTTCCACATCACCGGTCTCATCGCGCACATCGCGCTGGCCGAACTCACCGGGGCGCCGCTCGTGCTGATGTACCGGATGGACCCGGCCGACACCATCGCGACGATCGCCCGCGAGAAGGCGACGTTCACGGTCGGATCGATCACGGTGTTCATCGCCCTGATGAACGTGCCGGACATCGACCCGGCGTCGCTGGCGAGTCTGTCGAAGATCTACTCCGGCGGCGCGCCGATCCCGCCGAGCACGATCGCCGAGTTCCAGAAGCGGTTCGGTCACTACATCCACAACGTGTACGGCCTGACCGAGACCACCTCCCCGTCGCATGCGGTGCCGTTCGGCGTGACGGCCCCGGCCGACGAGGAGACCGGGGCCACCTCGGTGGGAATCCCGGTGTACGACACGGTCGTCCGGATCGTCGACGAGCAGGGCAACGACCTGCCCGCGGGCGAGGTCGGCGAGCTGGTCACGGCCGGCCCACAGGTGGTCGCCGGCTACTGGAACAAGCCGGAGGCGACCGCGAAGGGCATCCCGAACGGCGTGCTGCACACCGGCGACGTCGGTTACATGGACGCCGACGGATGGTTCTACATCGTCGATCGGAAGAAGGACCAGATCAACACCAGCGGTTTCAAGGTGTGGCCACGCGAGGTCGAAGACGTTCTGTACGAGCATCCTTCGGTGCGGGAAGCAGCGGTCGTCGGCGTGCCCGACTCCTACCGCGGCGAGACCGTGAAGGCGTTCGTGAGCCTGCGGCCGGGAACCGAGGCGACGCCGGAGGAGCTGATCGACCACTGCAAGACGCGGATGGCTGCCTACAAGTACCCGCGTGAGGTGGTGGTGATGGGCGACATCCCGAAGACCGCCACGGGCAAACTGTTGCGTCGTGAACTGCGGACGGTGGCACAGTGATCCAGCCAGATCTGACCGGCCGCATCCCGGACGAGACGCTCGATCTCCGGCCGTCGGCGAAGGCGTCGGAGTTGCGCGAGGAGCTCATCGCGTTCATGCACTCCGACGTCTTCCCGGCGGAGCAACGCTACGAAGAGGAGCGCGGCTTCGCCGGACCCGACGATCACGACGTGCCGCCCGTCGTCGAGGAGCTGAAGAAGCGGGCCCGCGCACGCGGCCTGTGGAATCTCTTCCTGCCGTCGGAATCCGGGATCAGCCAGCTCGACTACGCCGGTCTGGCCGAGATCACCGGGTGGAGCCTGCATCTGGCGCCCGAGGCCCTCAACGGTGCGGCACCTGACACCGGGAACATGGAGCTGCTGCACCTGTTCGGCACCGACGAGCAGAAACAGACCTGGCTGGAACCGCTGCTCGACGGCCGAATCCGGTCGGCGTTCTCGATGACCGAGAAGGACGTCGCCAGTTCGGATGCGACGAACATCGAGACCAGCATCGAACGCGACGGCGACTCCTACGTCATCAACGGCCGGAAGTGGTGGACGAGCGGCGCAGCCGACCCGCGCTGCAAGGTGCTCATCGTCATGGGCAAGACCGATCCCGGGGCGGCGACCCATCGGCAGCAGTCGATGGTGCTCGTCCCGATCGACACCCCGGGCGTCACCGTTGTCCGCGACGTGCCGGTGTTCGGTCGTCACGACCAGCACGGCCACGTCGAGATCGTCTACGAGAACGTCCGGGTGCCCGTCGAGAACCTGCTCGGTGAGGAAGGCGGCGGGTTCGCCATGGCGCAGGCGCGGCTCGGCCCCGGCCGCATCCACCACTGCATGCGCGCGCTCGGCGCTGCCGAACGCGCCCTGCACCACCTGGTCCAGCGGTCGAAGGGGCGCGTCGCCTTCGGCAAGCCGCTGGCCGAGCAAGGTGTCGTCCAGCAGCAGATCGCCGAGTCCCGTATCGCGATCGACCAGGCCCGCCTGCTGTGCCGGCTGGCCGCCAAGACGATCGACGAACTCGGCAACAAGGCCGCCGCGCCGTATGTCTCGGCCGCCAAGGTGTCGGTACCGCGCGTGGCGCTCGAGGTCATCGACCGGGCGATCCAGGTCCACGGCGGCGCCGGCGTCAGCGACGACGTGCCGCTGGCCGCCATGTACGGCTGGCATCGCGCGATGCGCATCTTCGACGGACCGGACGAGGTGCATCTCCGCACGATCGCGAAGTCGGAGCTGCGTCGGTGATGGTTGCCGCGTAGCGGTTTCCTTCACCCTTGCTGCCTGAGGTGCGAGGAGCGCAAGCGACGAGATGGTCCTATAGCTTGTCCAGTGCTCCGAGGTCGGTGGTGAGGTCTTTGAAGACTTCGCGGGCGACGTAGCGTTTGAGGCAGCGGATGATGTCTTTCTTCGTTTTGTGTTCGGCGGAACGGCGTTCGACGTAGGCGCGGGTGGGTGGATGGTTTTTCATCCGGCCGACCACGATCATGTGCAGGGCACTGTTGGCTTGCCGGTCACCACCTCGGTTGAGTCGGTGACGATGGGTTTTGCCCGAGGAAGCCGGTAGTGGGGCGACGCCGACGAGTTTGGCGAAGGTCGCTTCGCTGCGCATCCGGTAGCTGACCACGATGGTTCCCACCCTGCTTGCACGCCCGCACATCGGGCCGGTCACCGCCGCCCGCCTGGTCATCACCGTCGGGGAAAACATCGT
>NZ_BACI01000086.1 GCF_000225505.1 Gordonia alkanivorans NBRC 16433
CTCGCAACCCAAGAATGCACAGTGACAACACCGTCGCGACAACCGTCCACAGCGTCCGTTCAGCGCGCCGATCGGAACAGTTCGGTACCGCATGATCGCCCCATGGCATGGGTCTACCTCCTCGAGTGCTCTGACGGCTCGTACTACGTGGGCAGCACCCGCGATCTCGCGAAGCGACTTCGCGAGCACAGCACCACTCAGACCGGATACACGTCCCAACGACGACCGGTTCGTCTGGCGTGGTCCGCGGAACTCGATCTCGCCGACGCCTACCGAGTCGAGCGGCGGATTCACGGCTGGTCCAGAGCCAAGAAGAAGGCGTTGATCGACGGAGAGATCGATCACCTGAAGATGCTGGCGAAGCGACCAAGCGCTGCGAAAGACCCGCGACCCCGTCAGTGACGACGCAGTGTGGTGGTGCACACGTTGAGGAATCAGGTCCAGTCCTTCGTGGCTCGTCGCTACCGCTCCTCACACCTCAGGCAGCAGACGGTAGGCACCACCGCTCCCCACACCTCGGGCAGCAGACGGTAGGCACCAACGCTCCCCACACCTCGGGCAGCAGACGGTAGGCACCAACGCTCCTCACACCTCACGCAGCGAAGGATCGCACCACTTCTTTCGCATCAGGTAGCTCGTAAGCGACTACAGCCAGACGATGATGTCCCCGTCGCGCTCTTCGACGCGGTACACGGCAATCGAGCCGATCCCCTCCGACGTACACCCACCATCAGCGAACGTGAAGGCGTACTGGTGCAACGGACAGACGATCTTGGCTGCGTCGAACTGACCGTCGGCCAACGGCCCTCCCCGATGCGGGCACACCGCTTCGGTGGCGCGTAGTGTGCCGTCGGTCATGCGGAACACCGCGATCTGCCTGCCGTGCACCGCATATGCCCGACTCTCCCCGAACTCGAGGTCGCCCACCGACCCCACGACCACACCCGGTTCGGCGACGCTGGTCATCGGACCGGCACCTGAGGGAGCGGCAACAGAGGCAGAGCAGGGGTGAACTGAGCAGGCGACTTGGGTTCGGTCCGATCGAGCCAGGGGTCGACGTACGCGGCGACCGCCTCGTCGATGCGCTCCTGCAGCCCCGCCACCAAGCCGTCACGGTCGGCGACAATGATCGCGCGCAACTCTTCGATGCCGATGCGCGGGACGAACGCATACGTCCGCTCGAGCCACTTGCCCTGCTCGCGGTAGTACTGGATGAAGATGCCGCACAACCGGATCACCTCGTCGGGCGAGTCGACGGTCGCGAGCAGGTCGCCCTTGCGGACGTGGGCACCGGCGGCACCGCCGACGTAGATCTCCCACTTGCCGTCGCCGATCGCGACCACGCCGAAATCCTTGCACAGCGCCTCGGCACAGTTGCGCGGGCAACCGGTCACGGCGAGTTTGAGTTTCGCCGGCGACTCCAAACCCTGGTAACGGGTCTCGATGTCGATACCGAGCTGCGTCGAGTCGCCGAGACCGAAACGGCAGTAATCGGTTCCGACGCAGGTTTTCACGGTGCGGAAGGACTTGCCGTAGGCGTACCCCGACGGCATGCCGAGGTCCTCCCACACCTTGGGGAGGTCTTCCTTCTTGACGCCGAGGAGGTCGAGTCGCTGGCCGCCGGTCGCCTTGATCATCGGGATCGAGTACTTCTCCGCGACGTCGGCGATCTTGCGCAACTGCTCCGGTGAGGTCACCCCGCCCTTCATCTGCGGCACCACCGAGAACGTGCCGTCGCGCTGGATGTTAGCGTGCACACGGTCGTTGACGAACAACGCACCGGGCTCACGCCTCCAGTCCGATCCCCAGATGATCCGCAGCAGCGAGGCCAGCGGCATCTTCGCGGTCGCGTCCTCCCCTTCTGGGGCCAGCTTTTCGAAGACCTCGCTGACCGACCGCAGGTTCTGTCGCCGGATCGCGTCGATGAGTTCGGGTTTGGTGAGCGGGATCGCCGGAACGTACCAGTCGGTCGAGGCGTCAGAAGTCAGTGCATCGCCGGCGGCGTACTCGACGATGTCGGCGACGAGACCCTTGCACGACCCACATCCCCTTCCCGCCCGGGTCTTCGCGCACACCTCGCCGACGCTCGTGCAGCCCGACGCCACGCAACTCATGATGTCGCCCTTGGTGACTCCGTTGCAGTTGCAGACCTGGACGTCGTCGGCGAGTTCGGCCGCACCGGTCTCCGCGCTCGGCGTCCCCATGTCGAACAGCATCGAGATGCGCTCGTCCGGCAACGGCACCTTCTCGTCGAAGGCCTGGGTGAGGAAGTTGGCCTTGGAGATGTCGCCGAGCAGCATCGCGCCGATCAGCTTGTTGTCGCGGACCACCACGCTCTTGTAGATGCCGCTACGCGGTTCGTAGAACTGGACGAACTCGTCGTCGTCGCGCTCCGGACCCTTGACGCCCATCGCCGCGACGTCGACCCCGGCGACCTTGAGCTTCGTGGTCAACCGCGAACCGTGGTACTCGGCTCGAGGATTCGCGCCGGTCAGCACGTCGGCGAGGACCACTGCCTGCTCCCACAGCGGCGCAACGAGTCCGTACACCTCGCTGCGATGTTGGGCACACTCCCCCACCGCATAGATGAATGCCTCGTCCTCACAACGCATCTGATCGTCGACGACGATCCCCCGTTCGACGACCAGCCCGGCCCCGCGCGCGATCTCGACGTTCGGCCGGATGCCGGCGGTCACCACGATCATGTCGGCGGGCAGCGAATCCCCGTCGGTGAAGCCGACTCCCGCGACCGTCCCGTCGTCGTTGCGCAGGACCGACGTCGTGCGTTTGCCGGTGTGCACGCCGACGCCGAGAGACTCGATCTTGTTGCGCAACACGCGACCACCGCGCTCGTCGAGCTGCTGGTTCATCAGATGTCCGGGCGAGTGCACGACGTCGACGGCCACGCCCTGCGTCTGCAGGCCGTAGGCGGCCTCGAGGCCGAGCAGGCCACCGCCGATCACGATGGCCCGCATATGGTCGCGCGAGGTCGCCATCTGCAGCATGCCGTTGGTGTCCTCGATGGTCCGGAAGCCGAACACACCTCGCGCGAGCTTGCCGTCGGGTTCGCGGAGACCGTCCATGTTCGGGAAGAACGTATGGGAACCGGTCGCGATGATGAGGATGTCGAAGTCGATGGCCCGTCCCGACGCGCAGGTCACGGTCTTGGCGAAACGGTCGATGGATTCGGCGCGGTCACCGGCGTAGAGAGTGACCCCGTGCTCGCGGTACCAGGCCATCGGGTTGAGCATCAGATCGTCGTCGTCGACGGTGGCCTCGCCGGCCAGGACGTGACTGAGCATGATGCGGTTGTAGTTGCCGTACGGTTCGTCGCCGATCATCGTGACGTCGAACTGGTCGCCGCCACCACGGGCAAGGATCTCCTCGACCGTGCGCGCACCGGCCATACCGTTTCCGACGACCACCAGACGTCGTCGTTGCCGATCCGAGGGGTCCGCCATCAGAAGACGACCATCCCGAAGTCGACCACGACCTCGCCGCTGGTGCCCTCGGGGGCCGCGATCACGAGTTCGAGCGTCGCGTCGGGGTCGACGTCCTCGACCACCCGCAACGGCACGTTGACCGATGCCCGCGCCCCCATCGGGAACATCCGCATCGGTGTCCCGTCACGCGTCAGCGTCACGCAGATCAGCTCGTCGGAGCTGTTGCCACCACGGAAATACAACGGCTGGGCCGTCATTCCCGGCGGCACCACGAACGTCAGCGCCGGGTCGATGGGCCCGGACTTGGTCAGGCCCGATCCGGTGAACGGGAAGACACCCTGCAGGAAGTGCGGAGTACTCGACATGCCGCCACTATCCGCGTGCCGCGTGAAATGCGACTTGCCCCGGTGTTACGGCAGCGTTGTCTGGTTCTCACGGCGGATCCGGGACGCGGAGAGCAGCCCCGGAAGTCGGGTCACCGCCTCAGCGCGCGTTCGCGGGCGAGGAAGACGAACGGGATCGCCGTTGCGATTCCGACACCGAACGTGAGGATCACCGACGCGAACCACCAGGGCATGATCCGCAGGCGCCGGGCCTCGCCGAACGCCCACAGATGAAAGGCGATCACGACGAAGAGAAGATCGACCATCGCGAAGCGACCCGGAGTGGTCTTCATGATGTCGCCGACGAAGAAGTCCTTCACCGACTCCGGCCCGTTGCGCCGCACATACGGGATCGCGATGGCGTTCTGGGTGACCAGCGCGGTCACGAACACGGCGAACAGCGAACGCTCCCGCCACTTCTGGGTTGATTCCCCCTGCGTCATCGCGTCTAGCTCCTCCGCCACCCCGCGGCACCGACCATCTCGGCGACCTGCGTGAACTTTACTCGCGGACGGCCCTGCTCGACGCCGCGTCGGCGTTCATGCCGGTCGATGGCGCGCATACCGCGGTAGCCGATGACGGTCCGCACCCGTTTGCGCACCAGAGTGGCGAACTCGCCCGTGTCGTGCTGGGTGCGCTGCAAGCGACCCGACGCGGCGTCGGCGATGAAGTCCTCAACCGTCTCGATAGCGCACTTCTTGTTCGCGCCGATCCCGCCGCTGGGTCCGCGCTTGGCCCAGCCCAGCACGTAACCGCCGGGAACGATCTCGCCCGACTCGTCGACGAGCCGGCCGTCGACGTTCCGAAAGATGCCGCGGTCGTCGTCGAACGCCAGACCCGGGATCGGGGTCGAGCGGTATCCGATGGAGCGCACGACGAGGTCGGCGGCGACGTGGTGCCGGCCCTCGCCGGTTCGGACGGTGACCGCCTGCACCTGCGGATCGCCGACGATCTCTTCCGGTGTGCTGTGGAACAGGAACACGATTCGACGCCGCGACGGGTCGGCGGGTGCATTCAGCGACGGCACCTGCCCGTCGGCCCCGTCGAACACCTCGACCTCGACACCCGGGATCTCCGACAGCGCACGGTATTCCGCTGCCGTGTAGGCAGCTGCGGCCTGGTCACGACGACCCAGCAGAACCACTTCGTGGACGTTCTGTTCGCGCAGGATCTCGAGCGCTCGATCGGCGATGTCGGTGGTGGCCAACAACTCCGGCGGCGACACGAGGATGCGTGCGACGTCGAGCGCGACGTTGCCCGTGCCGACGACGACCGCGCGGCCCGTCGCCGGATCGTCGGCGGTTCCCCGACGCAGCGGCGGCCCCTCGTCGACACCGGGCACGCCGTTGTACCAGGCCACCAGGTCGGTCGCCGACGTCGAACCCGGCAGATCCTCTCCCGGAATACCCAGGCGCCGTGACTCACTGGCTCCCACGGCGTAGAACACGGCGTCGAAATGCTCGGCCAGTTCGGCCGGGGTGATCTCGTCCGGCCCGTCGCCGACCGACACATTGGTCATCATGGTGACGCGGGGGTCGCGGTAGAGCAGGTCGAAGCCGCGGAGCACTCCCTTGGTGCCGGGATGATCAGGTGCCACACCCGCGCGGACCAGTCCGCCCGGCGTCGGCAGCTTGTCGATGACGGTGACAGTCGCCTCGGTGCGGTCGAGCAGGGTCCGCAGCGCGTATCCGCCCGACGGCCCGGTCCCGACCAGCGCAACCCGTAGGCCGGCAGGCAGTTTCGGGATGTGCGGGTAGGTGACGCCCGCCGACTCGTCGTCGGTCGGTGGGACCCATCCGGACCGGACGTCGGGGTTGCGCTTGTAGTAGTCGGCGTTGATGTCGATGAACACCTTGTCGCGCGTGCCGAGCTTGTCCGCGGGATAGATCGCGTCGACAGGACACGCATCGGCGCAGGCGCCGCAGTCGACGCAGGCCTCCGGATCGATGTGCAGGATGTCGGAGCTGCCGAAGCCGCGTTCCTCAGGGGTGGGGTGGATGCAGTTCACCGGGCACACGGACACGCATGCCGCGTCGCTGCAACATGATTGGGTGATGACGAACATCAGAGCATGTGCGCTTTCCGGTAGTACCGCATGGCGGGCTTGGTGAGCAGTCCGACCTCGTCGAGGAACTCCATGAGGTGGACGCAGCTCGAGCGGATCATCGAGTGGAAGTGCGAGTTCGAGCGCATCTCGCGGACCGCACGGTCGGCGTCGAGGCCGGCGTCGGCAAAGGCCTTGCGCTGAACCAGACTCGTGACGATGTAGTACGCGCCGATGGAGACCGCCAGAGCGCTGAACTGGCGTCGTGCCCAGCTCACGCCCTCCAGCGAGTCCCTCACCTCTTCACGCGCGAACTTCATGTGGCGCGATTCCTCGAGGACGTGGATCTCGTTGACCGTGCGGATGAAGTCGAGCACGCGGTCGTCGCGCATGCAGCCGCGCTGGAAGACGTCCAGGACTTCTTCGGCGACAAGGATTCCGGCGTAGGAGACCTCGTTCTTCGCGGTCTGCATGAAGATCTTGCCGAGGCGGGCGACCTTCTTCGACGGCCGGTAGGAGGTACCGACCATCTTCTCCGAGGCCTTGGCGAACATCAGCGAGTGCCGGCATTCGTCGGCGACCTCGGTGAGTGCGAACTGGAACTCGGAGCCGTGGTAGTCGCCGAGGTACTGATCGCGGATGACCATTTCCTGCAGGATCATCTCGAACCAGATCCCGATGTTCATGATCGAGGCGAACTCGTGGCGGGTGACCGAGATCCGCTGCTCCTCGGTCAGTTCGTCCCAGTAGTCGGTGCCGTACAGCGACGACCACTCGGGGCTGCACCCGTACTTCGTCGGGTCCATCGGCTGGGACCAGTCGATCTCGGTCATCGCATTCCGGGACAGACGGGCAGCCGACGCCAGGAGACGTGCGGAAACCTCCTCGGTGCCCTGGTCACGCATGCTGATGACGTTCTCGGTTCGTTCCATCGCGGCAGTCATGCGAACTCGCCTTCCGGTCGTCGACCATGACAATGATCGATGTAATGACAATGTGTGTTGTCAAGATAGCACCGCGGCGTGACCCAGTAAACGAATCGATGAATATACTGACGAGTAAGTTCGGCGCCTGAAACGGTTGTCGCAGGTCAGCGCCGTCGATGCCGTCACGATCAACCATGGGGGTTCGCATGTCATCCATCTTCATCACCGGCGGGGCGGCCGGGATCGGCCTCGCCACCGCCGAACGCTTCGACCGCGAGGGCTGGACGGTCGGCGTATACGACGTCGATGTCGACGCCCTCGCGAAGGTGAAGGCCGACCACCCCGACTGGATCACCGGCACCCTCGACGTCCGCGAACCGGAACAGTGGGCCGACGCTCTCGCTGAGTTCACCTCCCACACCGGTGGCAAGCTCGACGTCCTCGACAACAACGCCGGAATCCTGCACGAGGGCAAGATCGACGCCATCACGCCCGAGCAGATCAAGCGCCAGATCGACATCGACGCACTCGGCGTCGCCTCGGCGCGCAGGCCGCCTACCCGTACCTGAAGAAGACCCCGGGTGCACACCTGGTGAACATCGCATCGGCGTCGGCGATCTACGGCCAGCCGGGCATCGCCGTCTACTCGGCCACCAAGTTCTTCGTCGGCGGATTCACCGAGGCCCTGGAACTCGAGTGGGAGCACGACGACATCCGCGCCGTCAGCATCTGGCCTCTGTGGGCCAAGACCGCCCTGGCCACCGGCGGCTCCAAGTCCAACAAACCCTTGGCATCCGTATCACCCCCGAGCAGGTCGCCGACAAGGTCTGGGAGTCCGTGCACCCCACCCGCCAGGACAAGCTCCTGCACCGCACCAGCTACTCCGTCGGCGCGCAGACCCTCTTCCTCGGCAACGCAGCGAAGTTCATCCCGAACTTCCTGAACCGAACCGTCAACAAGTTCATCGCGCAGTAGCCACCCTGCAAACCCACCCCTTTTCCGTAAACCCACCCGGCGCGGTCTGGGCGCGTTTACGGAAAAGGGGTGGCTTTGTCGGAGGGTGGGTCCGCAGCGTGCGCTCGTGCGTCTGATTGGTATGGACCTGCCCACCGATCGACACGGCCTGATCCTTCGCAGAGAAACCGTCGGCACCCACATCACCGACGAACAGTTGCAGCGCAGGGTCGAAGGCAAAGCCCTCTATCGCCTCTGGCCGGGTGCGATGGCCGACTTCGCAACGGTCGACGATCTCGACGCCGTCGAGAAGCACCGGCTGACCGTCATCGCCGCCGCGAACGCGGGACGCCCGGGCCGTCTGTTCAGCCACGTCTCCGCCGCTGCCATGCACAGGTTGCCGATGCTCTGGCCGGATCTGTCGCAGGTTCATGTGACGTCGCCGAAGGTCGGGAAACGAACCAAGAGCATCGTCAAGCATCAGGCCGACGTCGAGCCGCAGGACGTCGGGGTCGTCGACGGGGCCACCGTGACGAGCATCGAGCGCACAGCGTGCGACGTCGCCAGACTCGGAACCAGCCGCCAGGCGCTCGTCGTCCTCGACGCCGCACTGCGACGTGACGCCGACGTCGAACGGATGCACCGAATCCTCGATTCGTGTCGAGGGTTCAAGGGCGTCGAGATGTTGCGCCGCATGTTGCCGCATGCGAACGCACTGTCCGAGAGTGTCGGCGAGTCCCTCAGTCGCGCAGTGATGCTCGAGTCACCCGACCTACCTGTGCCGCGGCAGCAGGTCGAACTCTTCGACGACCGCGGCACGTTGATCGCGCGCGTCGACTTCCTGCTGGCCGACAGGGTCGTCGGCGAGTTCGACGGCATGGTCAAGTACAACGGCACGATCGGCGACAAGCCCGCGTGGAAGACGGTCGTCGACGAGAAGATCCGTGAGGACCGTTTGCGTGCAGAGGGTTACACCGTCATTCGGTGGACGTGGCAGGATCTGGCCGACAAATCCCGTTTCCACGCGATGCTCAAGAAGGCACTGCCCTCGCCTGACGCTGACAGCCCCACCCCTATTCCGTAAACCCACCCGTCGCGGATCGGGCGCGTTTACGGAAAAGGGGTGGGTTTGCGGGCGGGGTCAGCGGCGCGCGGTCGGGAGTCGCCAGCCGAACTTCAGGCCGAGCAGACGCAACCCGGTGGCGAGGATCGATCCGACGATCAGCCAGACCCAGTCCGGGACCGGAGTGTGGTACGACCCGACGGCGACCACCGTGGCACCCAACAGTGCGGGAACCGCGTAGAGGTCGGCGGGCTGGAGGAGGAGCGGGATCTCGTTGGAGATCACATCACGTAGGACGCCTCCGCCGACCGCGGTCAGCAGCCCGACTGCGGTGGCGGCGAACGCACTGGCACCCACTTCGACGGCGATCGACGCCCCGGTCGCGGCGAACAGACCCATGCCGAAGGCGTCGAGGACGAGGATCGACCGGCGGAGCTTGGTGAAGGCGGGATGAAAGGCGAAGACGAGCAGGCTGGCGATCGTGCCGGTCAGCACATTGCCGAAGTTCTCGATCGACGAGGGTGGGGTGATGCCGAGCAGCACGTCCCGCAGAACGCCGCCTCCGGCGCCGGTGAGCACCCCGACGGTCACGATGCCCCACATGTCGAAGTCCTTGCGGACACCGACCATCGCACCCGAGGCCGCGAACACCGCGACACCCGCGAAGTTCAAGATGTCGAGAAGCACCTTCCACTCCTGTCACGACGGGGACGACCAGGGCGGCCGGACCACACACACGAATGGCCGCCCCCGGTAAACGGGGACGGCCGTCCATGTGAAATTCGCGGTGCCGAGGCGGCAACCGGAAAGGCTAGCGACGATCCAGATCGATGATGCCCGCGCGAGCGGCCTTCACGAGTCGACGCGGAATCCGCACGGGGACGCCGTTGACCTTTTCTTCCTGCAGTGCCGGGTTTTCCGCCTTCCACTGCGAACGACGGCTACGGGTGTTCGCCCGCGACATCCGGCGCTTCGGTACAGCCATGGTTGAGCCCTTCTCCTACTGTGGTCTGCGTGGCCGCTGGCAACGCAGAGCGTCACCGATCGACCCGAGTCAGTGCGCCAATCGGCCCCCGCGGGCGCGGCACACAACCCGACCAGACTACCTGGCGAGACCGCCCAGCTCCAAAATGGTGGTCGACGCCAACAGCTCGCAGGTCCGCGTCAGAAGTATGACCAGGGACTTTCGACGCCGGTGAGCAGCACCACCAGCCAGTACGCCACCCAGACGACGATGATGAACAGGCCGATGATGATGGCCGTCAGCGCGAGTCCGTCGCCGGTCTGCTTGCCGCCCGACGCCGCGATCTGCTTGCGCGCCACCAGGCCGAGTACGAGTCCGATCAGGCCGCCGATGCCGATGCACACCAGACCGAGCAGTGAGGCGACCAGCGCCGCCACCGCGAGGGTGTTGGTCTTCGGGGTCTCGTCGGCCTGACTCTCACCGTGGAAATTGTCGACGGCGTGCTGGTCGCCCGCCGGCGACTGCCCGTGTGCCTGCTGGGCGTGTGATTGCTGCCCGTACGACTGGTAACCCGGCGGCGGACCGTATCCAGGCCGGCCCTGCGGTCCGGGTGCCGGCTGCCCCGGCTGTCCGAAGCCCGGCTGCCCATACCCCGACGGACCAGGCCCGCCGTACCCGGGCGGCGGGCCGGGTTGTCCGTGACCCTGCTGGGCATATCCCGGCGGTGGGCCGTACCCCGGCTGCGGGGGGCCACCTGGTCCGGCAGGTCCACCACCGGGCCCGACAGGCCCACCCGGCGGCCGCGTCGAGATGACGCGCGTCGAGTCGTACCCCGACGGCGCCGGGCCGGGCGGGGCCTGCGGCGAGTTGGACGCGGGCGGAGCCGGAGGCACGGGCGGAGGCGTCTGGCCCGGTGCCCCCGCGGTACTGATGACGCGGGTGACACCGTCGGCCGGGCTGTGCGACTGCGCGACCTCGGTGCCCTCCGGACCGGCGCCCGGGGTGGAGGTCAACGGCGTGGTCGTGCCCGGGGTCGACTGCACCGGCTCGGTGGTCTCCCCCGAACCGGTGTCGTCGTCGGCCTGACCGAGGAGTTCCGCCCGCGACACCTTCTGCGTCGGCTCGTACGGAGACTGGTTCGGATCGGGTGCCGAACCCGGCGGCACCTGATCCGACTGGGACTGGGGTGTGGAGGACGGATCCTGTGGATCCCCGCCTCCGGTCGGGTTCGACATCAGATGCCTTTCACAAGCCGTGCGTCGTCGCGGCGCGAGGATCGTTCGTGCGCGGCGCCATGCCTGCGCAGGTCACAGAGTAGTGAGAAAGAGCCTCGAACTGGCCAGAAGTCGACGATCGCAGGCTCAGATCGGCCCGAAATTCGTTCAGTAGTAGTAGACCGAGTCCATCGAGTTGCCGGCTGCGATCAGGATGATGATCAGCACGGTGGCGATGACCGCACCCAGGATTCCCAACCCGCCGGTGATGATCCCGGCCAGACCCATGCCCGTGCCGGTCTGGTTACCTGCCGACTGCTCGACCTCGCGTCGAGCCATGAACCCGAGGACGACGCCGGCAATGCCGAGCGGCAACGCCAGCGGGAAGCAGGCGGCGAGCATCACCAGAGCGACGATGCCGCAGATCAGCGCGCCGATCGCCTTGCCGTTGGTGGACGTCTGCGGAGCCCCGTAGCCGTACCCGCCGTAAGGCGCAGCGCCATAAGGATTCTGGGTGCCGTAGGCGGCCGACCCGTAAGCGGGTGCCTGGCCGGCCTGGTACGGATCGCCGTACTGGCCGTAGTTCGCGCCCGGCGGCTGACCGTACGGATTCGGGTTGTACGGGTCCTGCCCCTGGGGCTGGCCGTACGGGTTCTGCTCATACGGGTTCTGACCATAGGGGTTCTGTCCGTAAGGATTCTGCCCCTGGGGATCAGATGAGGGTCCCGGCTGGTAGGTCTGCGCGAACTCGGTCGGCGCATAGTCCGGGGAGCTCTGCCCCTGATCACCCTTGCTGAGGTTCGGACCCGATCCCCCGGACTGCGGTCCTCCCGAGGAACCGGAGCTCGGCACCGTCCCCCAGTCGTCCTGGCCCTGGCCCGATCCCTGTCCTGGTGGATATGACACCCGTAACCCCCTCGTTCGATCCGATAAATCCGTTCATCACCCTAATGAATAGACTCGAGCGGTGTCTGGCGTCATCTCCGGCTTCACGGTGATCTTCATAGTAGTCGGGGTCGGCTATCTCCTCGGGCGGACGCATGTGATCGGCGATCACGCACATGAAGTCCTGTCCCGCTTGGTGTTCTTCGTCTTCACCCCGGCGCTGCTGTTCCATTCGCTGGTCACCTCGGACCTGTCGGTGATCTTCTCCTCGACGCTGGTCATCGCCGGCGGCAGCGCGTTTCTCATGGCGGGCGTCTATCTCGTCATCGCCAAACTGTGGCTACGACGCCCCGTGCCAGAACTCGTCATCGGGTCGCTCGCGGCGTCGTATGTGAACAGCGTCAACCTCGGCCTGCCGATCGCGATCTTCGTCCTCGACGACGCGTCGTTCATCGCGCCGCTGCTGATGTTCCAGATCCTCATCCTGTCGCCGATCGCATTGGTGACACTCGACCTCACCGCCCTCGAGCCCACTGCCGGCCGTTCCCTCGTCCGCAATTCCCTGATCGCTCCGATGACCAACCCGATCGTCGTCGGCGGGATCGCCGGACTGATCGTGTCGGTGCTCGGGCTGATGCCACCGGCGGCCGTGATGTCGCCGCTGAAGATGCTCGGCGACGCGTCGGTGCCGGCGGCGCTGCTGGCCTTCGGTATGTCGCTCACCGGCGTCCAGGTGTTCAAGAAGGGCGAGAGTCCGCGCCGCGACATCGCGCTCGCCGCGGTGTTGAAGATGGTCGCGATGCCGCTGACCGTGTACGTGATCGCGCGCTGGGGGTTCGGTCAGACCGGTCAGGCGCTGTTCGCCCAGGTCGTGATCGCCGCGCTTCCCACGGCCCAGAACGTCCTCGTCTACGCCACCCGCTACCGGCGGGGACAGATCATCGCCCGGGACACCGCTCTGATCACCACGCTCGCCTCGATCCCGACGATCGCCGTCATCGCACTGCTGCTGGCCTGAGCCCGGCGGCGCGCCGGCCGGGCACCGTCACTCGTCCGGGTGCTCGCGCGGAACGACCTTCACCTCGACGCCGCCCATCAGTGCGAACCCGGTCACGCGCACGACAGGTGCGCCCGGGCGCGGCGACTTCTGCGACTTGCCGCCGAAACCGCCCATGATCCCCAGTCCGCCGACCTCGACGGTCACCCCCTCGGGCACCTTGATCTCGACGCCACCCATGATCACGACGCACTCGACAGTGAGAACGGGTGCGGTGAACTCGACCTCGCGCAGGTCGATCTCGACACCGCCCATGATCGCGGTGGCGGTGAGGGCGTCGGCGACCACCGCCGTCCCCGACAGCTCGCTGCCGGACATGATCGCCAGTCGATGTCGCACCGCGGCGTCGGAGCTCCCGCCGGTCACCCGCGGGCCGGGTGACATCGTCGCCGCCGGCATCGCCACGCCGAGCTGCGCGACCGGGAGGTCGTCGGTCAACTCGTCCAGGTCACCGAAAGTCTTGGCCCTCACCGCTTTTCCCGCACGCTCCTCGTACTCGACGAGCGAGAGGCTGCCGTGGGCCATGGCTGCGGACAGGATTTCGTGTACCAGTTCCCGATCGGCGTCGGCGGCACGCAGACGCGCCCGTCGATCGTCGGGTACGGGCAGATCGCCGGAGGAGGTCACATCTGGAAACCCTAGTGGCCACTCCGCAGTCCGACCACCCTGATTTCCACCCTGAGTCGACCCCGACGATCAGCCCACCGACCGACGCGCGGAGGGGCATAATCCATTCACCCCTACCCCCTGGAGGCGACCCATGGGCCAGCCCTACGATCCCGGCCAGTACGGCCCTGGCAACCCCTATCAGTCGGGCCCATACGGCGCGCCCGGCGGCTATCCACCGCCCACACCGCCCAAGGACCGCAGCGGAATGCGGCTCTGGGGCAAGATCCTCACCGCCGTCGGCATCGTCGTCCTCGTGGCCTCGCTGGCGATCGGCATCGCACTCGCCGTCGGCGGGATCAGCCAGGTGGTCGACCAGGCGGAACAGGCCTTCGTCGTCGACCCGACCGGCGAGCAGAACTACGCCGCCGGAGACACCTTCGCGCTCTTCACCCCGGAGTCGTCGGCCGGCGACCCCTCCTGCGAGATCACCGGTCCCGCGGCCCTGGAGCGCGAATCGGGGGTGACCACCGAGTTCACCTACGACGGCACCCAGGTGAGGTCCTTCGAGTCCTTCGGGGTGAAGGAGTCCGGGACATACTCCTTCACCTGCAGCGACCGCGTGGTGGTCGCATCCATCGACCTCGGCGGGATCTTCAGCGGCGTAGGCGGAGTTCTCCTCGCCGTCTTCGGCGGCGGCTTCGGCGCAGTCCTGCTGTTGATCGGAATCGTGTTGTGGGCCATCGCCGGACGGAAGCCGCGCACCGTCTGATCCGGCGCTCGACTCTTCAGCCGCGTCGACGACCCTTCCGCGACTTCAGGTAGTCACCGACCACCGCGGCACCGAGGCCGTCGACATCGGGGGCGACCACGCGACCACCGATCCGGCGGGCGATCTGATCCATGAAGTGGGCCAGGCCGGGGTCCTCACCGAGACGGAAGAAGGTGACCTGTGCGCCGAGCCGGGCCACATGGTCGAGTTCGCGCACCGTCAATGCGATCGTCTGCGGGTGCGGCGGATAGAAGAAGAACGGTTCGCCGCTGGGGTCGAGGTGGGCGGTGGGTTCGCCGTCGGTGACCACCAAGACCACCGGCTGTGCGTTCGGGAAGCGACGCAGGTGTCGCTGTGCGAGCAGCAGCGCGTGGTGCAGGTTGGTGCCCTGCTCCATGCGCGGTTGCAGTCCGGTCAGTTCGGCGATGTCGATGGACCGCGCGTAGCGACCGAAGGCGATGAGATGGAGTTCGTCGCTGCGGAACCGGGTGGAGATCAGGTGGTTCAACGCGATCGCAGTGCGTTTCATCGGCGTCCAGCGACCCTCCATCTCCATGGAGAACGACGTGTCGACGAGGAGTACGACCGCCGCCTGGGTGCGGCTCTCCGTCTCGGCCACCTCGACGTCGCGCACATCGATCCGCACACCTGAGCGCGCCATCTCCGACGTCGCCAGCGACGGTTCGGTGGTCTCGGAGACGGTGCGCAACACCGCATTCGACACCGTGCGGGTGACGTCCCACGGGTCGGTGTCGCCGAACTCCCATTCGCGGCTGGCCCCGGTGGGTTCGCCGAGGAGCCCGGTCTGCCGGGTCTGGCGGTCGCCACGACGCCCGGACAGTTGCTCGGCGATGTCGCGGAAGATCGACTGCCCGAGCTGACGCATCGCTTTGGGACTCAACCGGAGCTGACCGTCGGCCGTGCGATCGAAGAACCCCTGCTCCGACAACGCTTTCTCGAGCTCGGCGAGCATCCGGGCGTCGACGGCCGCCTCGTCGCCGAGTTGGCGGGCAAGTGCATCGAGGTCGATGTCGTCCATCTGGGCCCCGGCGTACTGCTGGGACAACTGCTCGGACAACGCTTCGAGTTCCGAGATGTCGCGGAGCGCCGCGGCGCCCTCCCCGAGTCCCATCGGCTGGTCACCCGAGAACGACTGCGCGTCGTCCCAGTCGAGCCCCGGTCGCGCCGCACGCAATTGCGAATCCATCTGCGCGAGTTGACTCATCAGGTCCGGCGAACCGAAGGCCTGCTGCGCCAGCTGATCCAGTTCGGCCCGCTGCTCCGGGGTCAGCGAGTTGTAGAACTGCTGGGCGGCCGCGGCGCGTTGCGCCAGTGAGTCGATGAGTTCCTCGGTGTTGCGCGGGTTCTCCGGGAAGAAGTCACCGTGGGAGTCCATGAACTCGTCGAACTTGTCCGAGGTGTCCTCGCCACGGTTGTGCGCCTCGAGCAACTCGTTGAGGTCTTTGAGCATGTCCGAGACCCGTTGCCGGTCGGCCTCGGTGGCACCTTCGAGGGCCTCCTTCATGCCGGCGAACCGCTGGTCCAACAGCTCGCGGCCGAGGAGGTCTTTGATCTTCTCGTAGTCCTCGCGGGCCTGCGGGCTGCGCCAGTTGTACTCCGACAGCTCTTCGACGGCCTGCGCGGTCGACGGCGGCAGGCTGCCGATCTGCATCTCCGCGAAGCGCGCGTCGTCGTCGAGGTCGCGGGCGAGTTGCTTGCGCTCTTCGAGGACGGCGCGGTCGAGCAGTTCGCGGATCTCGGCGAACGTGCCGTCGAGGTTGCGCTTCTTCAGCAGTTCCTGCCGACGCCGGTTGACCTGTTCCCGGAGCTTGTCGAGGCCGCGCATGTTCGGGGTGCCACGACGCAGCAACTCCCGGAGGGCACGCTGCGGCGACGCACCGGCCATGACGTCGTCGCCGATCGTCTCCAGCGCCTCACGCAGATCCACCGGCGGGGCGAGCGGATCGGGACCGCCGGTGTACCGCTGGTAGCGCGAACGATGGAAGCTCTTGCGCGCCAATGTGTTCTCCCTCAGCCGTAGATGGTCTGGCCGGCCTCGTCGGCTTCCTTGCCGATCCGACGCGCCAGGAACAGACCCTCGAGTGCCAGTTCGACGGCACTCGCCCGCTCGCCCTCGATGTCTGCGTCGAGACGCTCCGCGATCGCGTCGAGCACGGCGCCGGTGGTCTCCGGCGACGGGATCGAGTCCAGGAAGTCGCCGGCCCGGACACGGTCGCCGGTCACGACCGGTTCACCGTTTTCCAGCGCCTCGACGAGCGCTGCCAGGTCGATCCCGCCGAGATGTGCCCGCACGGTGTCGGCGACGGACTTGCGCATGAGGTGCTCGAGGATCTCCAGCTCGCGTCCCTCCTCGCCGGACTCGAACTCGATCTTGCCGCGCAACACCTCGACCACCGACTCGAGATCGACGACCCGCGCGACCGCCTGGTCCTCACCGGTGACCGCGGCGCGGTGAAGTGCCGCGGCGGCAACGGTTTCGGCGGCGGCGATCGAGAAGCGTGCGGAGACGCCCGACCGCTGGTCGATGGACGGATGGTCGCGGGCGTAGCGGGTGAAGCGTGCCAGGATCTCGGTGATGAAGGTCGGGACACTCGCGGTGAGGTCGGCCTCCTGCTCGATGACGGCAACCTCGTCGTCGAGTTCGAGCGGGTAGTGCGTGCGGATCTCGGCGCCGAAGCGGTCCTTCAGCGGGGTGATGATGCGACCGCGGTTGGTGTAGTCCTCCGGGTTCGCGCTCGCCATCACGAGCACGTCGAGCGGCAGCCGCAGCGTGTAACCGCGGACCTGGATGTCACGCTCCTCCATGACGTTGAGCATCGACACCTGAATGCGCTCGGCGAGATCCGGGAGCTCGTTGATCGCGACGATGCCGCGATGCGCGCGCGGGATGAGTCCGAAGTGGATGGTTTCCGGATCGCCGAGGCTGCGCCCCTCGGCCACCTTCATCGGATCGATGTCGCCGACGAGGTCGGCCACCGATGTGTCGGGGGTGGCCAGCTTCTCGCTGTACCGCTGCGAACGGTGACGCCACTCGATGGGCAGATCGTCGAGCAGGTTGGCGGCCTTGCGGATCGACGCCGGGGTGATCGGCTCGTACGGGTGCTCCCCCAGTTCCGATCCGGCGATCACCGGCGTCCACTCGTCGAGGAGTCCGACGAGGGTGCGCAGGATGCGGGTCTTGCCCTGGCCGCGCTCGCCGAGCATCACGACGTCGTGGCCGGCGATGAGTGCGCGTTCGAGCTGCGGGATGACGGTGGCCTCGAAGCCGACGATCCCCGGCCAGGGGTCGCGGCCCTCGCGGAGGGCGGTCAGCAGGTTGTTGCGGATCTCGTCGCGCACGCTGCGCTGCACGTGGCCGCTGGCACGCAGTTCACCCAGGGTGCGGGGTGACGGGTGGCGGGTTTCGGTCGACTGAGAACCATGGGTGGTGAAATTGTCCTCTGGCACGTGATCCACGCTACTCCGAGTTGTGATGTGCGTGCGTGCCGTAGGGGTTCAGGCAGTACCCGGCGACCAGGCCGGGTCGCGGCCGACAAAGCCCATCAGGCGGCTGACGGCGTCGGCGTCGGCCGGCACCTCGACCGCGGGCCCGTACTGTCCCGAGCTCCGCAGCAGCTCGTCGATGGGGATCATCCCCTCGAGCAACACCCTGGCGTAGTCGGGATCGAGGCCCGGGGTGACGCCCTGCGACCGGGCGAGATCCCAGGAGTGCATGTACACGTCCGCGGTGTAGAACCGGTCGACCGCGTCGGCGAGGCGGTGCTCCCCCGCCATCGGATGGGTGAAGGTCTCCTGCGCCGACGGGCCGTCGAGCAGGTCCTGCACGGCTGCCGCATGCGCCGACCACGCTCTCGCAGGATCGTCCGCAACTCCGGGCCCACCCGGCAACCGCACGCCGCCGGCGTCGAGGAATCCGGTGAACCAGTCGACGAGGTGGGCGACGACATCACGTGCGGCCCACCCGTCGACCGGTGTGGGGGCGTCCCAGTCGGCGACGACGGCGATCGCGTCGGCGAATCCGGCCGCGACCTCCCGATGCCGGGCGGCGGGGTCGAGTTCGGTGAGGCTCATCGGCCTACAGCTCCCCGGATGCGAGCAGCTTGTCGATGCCGGCGTACCCCTCGTTGACGCCGACCTCCATGCCCGACGACAACCAGCCGTCGCGTGCTTCGAAGCTGTTGCATAGGGATTCGGCGTGCAGGCGCGTCGTTCCGTCACCCAGGTCCTCGAACCAGAGTGTCTCCAGCGACACCTGGTCGGGCATTCCCAGCCAGGTGAAGGTCTGCACGATCTTGTCCTCGCCCACGGTGTGGAAGCAGCCGCGGAATCCATGCTCCTGCCCCTCATGCGTGGAGATGTAGTGCCAGCTGCCGCCGTCGCGGACGTCCCATTCGACGATGCGGTTGGCGACAGAGTCCGGACCGTTCCAGCGGACGAACAGTTCGGGATCGGTGTGCGCTTTCATGAGTTGGGCGGGCGTGCCACGGAAGTCTCGGGTGATCCGGATGGCCGGGACTTCCCTGTCGGCCTCGATGGCGGCTTCGGGATAACGGGTTGCGGTGGTGCTCATGATGCCTTTCCTCTCCTTGTGGTGTTGTCGTTCTCGACTCGGGGACGTTCCGCCTCGGGGCCGTCGTTCATCTCCGCGAGCAGTGCGTCGAGGCGCTGGTAACGCTCCTCCGCCCGCTGCCGGTATCGCTCGATCCACTTGGTCATGAGGTCGAACACCTCTGCTTCCAGATGGACCGGACGTGTCTGGGCCTCCCGGGTTCGGGACACCAGACCGGCGTCCTCGAGCACCTTCAGATGCTTGGAGACCGCCTGGATGCTGACGTCGTACGGCTCCGCGAGCTGGGAGACCGTCGCGTCGGACACCGCCAGTCGCGCGACCATGTCGCGTCGGGTGGGGTCCGCGAGTGCGGCGAACACCTTGGACAGCTCGTCGGCCATTCCGCACCCTCCTAAACCGTTTGGTTGAATACGACGATACGCCTGGCCGCGCGCTTTGTCAACCACTTGGTTGAATACACGGCTGAAGAAGATCCGTATGACGTTGCGCCCGGCTACCGGGCACAACGTCATACGGATCTCGGGTCGTGTCGGCTCAGGCAGGCCCGACCGGCGCGTCACCGCGCAGCGTGATGCGGTGCATGACCCGGCGGTTGTCGCCATAGTCGCGGTTGGCGTAGTGCAGGGTGTTGCGGTTGTCCCACAGCACCAGGTCGCCGAGGCGCCAGCGGTGCCGGACGATGTGCTCGGGCTTGGTGATGTGCGCGTAGAGCAGGTCGAGGATGCCGCGGCTCTCGGCCTCCGACACTCCCTCGATGTGCGAGGTGAAGCCCGGGTTGACGAACAGCGACTTGCGGCCGGTTTCGGGATGCACCCGCACCACCGGATGGCTGACCGGCACGAGTTCGGTGACTTCCCTGCCGTCCCAGTTGTTTCCGCGTCCGTTGCGACGCTGCTTGAGGTAGTAGCCGAACTCGCGGCTGCCGTCGTGCACAGCGGTCAGCCCGTCGACGAGGCGTCGGATCGGCTCGGACAGCGACTGATACGCGAGTTCGGCGTCGGCCCAGTTGGTGTCACCGCCGTTGCGCGGCAACACGACCGGGCGCAGGATCGAACCCATCGGCGGACGCGGCATGAACGTCACGTCGGTGTGCCACACATCGGCGAATCCGTTGTCGGCACTGTCGAGTTCATAGACCTCGTCCGGCACGTCCCCGCTGTCCCACACCGGATGCCCGAAGGTGAGGTCGCCCAGCCGATTTCCGAACTCGATGTGCGACGCGTCGTCGAGCTGCTGATTCCGCAGCACGATGACCTTGTAGTCGATCAGCGCCTGACGGACGGCCCGCACCTCGTCGTCCGACGCGGTGGCGACGTCGAGACCGCGGATCTCGGCACCGAAGCTGGGCCCGAACTCGTCGACGTCGAGTTCGACGCCCCGGGAGACGATGCCGGCAGCGGGAGCAGTGGTGCGGCGGACGCCAGAAGCGGGATGGGAGATGGTCATGACGGTTCCTTCTCGAAGATGACTGGTGGTCGCGAGGGGCAACAGCCGCCGGCGGGGATCCGTGGTGGGATCCGTCGGACCAGTTCATCGAGTGGACCGTCATCAGACGCATCGACTCCGTTCCGTCCGCCAGCCCGGTACACGACATGCTCGACGAGCAGTCGTGGTGCGGGGCGGACGGTTCGACAACGGACACCCGTACTTTCTAATCCCCCGTCACCCGCTCGGACAGGGTTCGGCCCAGGGTGAGGAAAACACCCCGCGGCACCGACACGATCCTCAGCCGACCGCGAGCCACACCGCGAGGCCGAGACCACACAACCCGACGACGATCCGCAGCGGGCCGGCGGGCAGGCGTTTGACCACCGGCGGGCCGCACCAGCCGCCGAGCAGGCACCCGATCGCCATCGCGAGGGCCGCCCACCAGTCGACCGGGCCGAAGATCATGAAGCCGACCGCGGCGACCGCGTTGGCGACTCCGAGGAACACCGACTTCGACAGTGCAGCGCGCCAGAGCGGCTCGCTGGTGACCACCAGCATCAGAGCCAGGATCATGATGCCTGCGCCGGCGCCGAAATAGCCGCCGTAGATGCAGATCAGCGTCAGGCCGACGACGAAGATCCAGGGACGCTCGGCATGCGAGGTCGCCCATCGTCGCAGAACCGGTTGTACGAGAAGCGCTATGGCCGCGATGGCCACCAGGAACGGGACCAACGCCTCGAAGGCCTCGGCCGGCGTCAGGAGAAGCAGTACCGCACCGAGGGTCCCGCCGATCAGGGCGGCGATCAGCCCGATGACGAGGCGACGACGGTCGCCGTCGAGCAAGGCCTTTCCCGACTGGGCGGTGCTGCCCACCCCGACCGCGACGAGTGCGACCGTGTTGGTCACGTTCGCCGCGATCGGGGTGAGACCGACCGCGAGAAGTGCGGGATAGCTGACGATGGACGCCAGCCCGGTGATGTATCCGATCAGGCCCGCGCCGAAACCGGCGACGACCAGTAGTGCGAGATCAGTGAGCGAAATGGCGTGCCCCGGTGAGGTAGAGCGTCACGCCCGCCTCGTCGGCCGCCTCGATGACCTCGTTGTCACGGATCGAACCGCCCGGCTGCACGACCGCCTTGACGCCCGCGGACAGCAGCACCTGCAGACCGTCCGGGAACGGGAAGAAGGCATCCGACGCCCCGACGGACCCGGCCGCGCGATCGCCGGCACGCTGGACGGCGAGGTGAGCGGAGTCGACACGGTTGACCTGGCCCATGCCGACGCCGACCGAGGCGCCGTCGGAGGCGAGCAGGATGGCGTTCGACTTCACCGAACGGCAGGCGCGCCAAGCGAATTCGAGGTCCGCGAGGGTCTGGGCGTCGGCCGGCGGGCCGGCGACGAGATTCCAGTTGTCCGGGTTGTCGCCCTCGGCGTCGATGACGTCGCGCTGCTGGATCAGCAGACCACCCGAGACCGGCTTGGTCTCGACCCCGGTGGCCGACGGCGGTGTCGCGACCAGCACGCGGATGTTCTTCTTGCGGGTGAGGACCGAGAGGGCGCCGTCGGCGAAGCCCGGCGCGACGACGACCTCGGTGAAGATCTCGGCGACCTGCTCGGCCATCTCGACGGTGATCTCGCGGTTCGCGGCGATCACGCCACCGTAGGCGCTGACCGGGTCGCAGGCGTGGGCCTTGCGGTGCGCCTCGGCGATGTCGGCGCCGACCGCGATGCCACACGGGTTGGCGTGCTTGATGATCGCGACCGCCGGGGCCTCGAAGTCGTAGGCGGCGCGCCAGGCGGCGTCGGCATCGGTGTAGTTGTTGTAGCTCATCTCCTTGCCGTGCAACTGCTCGGCGGTGGCGAGGCCACCTTCCCCGGCGTTGCCGACGTAGAGAGCGGCGGCCTGGTGCGGGTTCTCGCCGTAACGCAGGACGGCCGAACGGTTCCAGGTGGCACCGGCCCAGATCGGGAACTGCGAATCGTCCTCGGGTGCGACGACACTCGACATCCACGAGGCGACGGCCACGTCGTAGTCGGCGGTGTGGCGGAATGCCTTGGCGGCCAGCTTCTTCCGGTCGGCGAGGGTGAACCCGCCGGCCGAGATCGCCTCGGTCACGTGTCCGTAGTCACCGGGGCTCGTCACGACGGCCACCGACGGGTGGTTCTTCGCCGCGCCGCGCACCATCGACGGGCCACCGATGTCGATCTGCTCGATGCACTCGTCGGGGGTCGCGCCCGAGGCGACGGTCGCGGTGAACGGGTAGAGGTTCACGACGACGAGATCGAATGCGGCGACGCCCAATTCGGCGAGCTGGGCGACATGGTCGTCCTTGCGGGTGTCGGCGAGGATGCCGGCGTGCACCTTGGGATGCAGGGTCTTGACCCGGCCGTCGAGGCACTCGGGGAAGCCGGTCAGCGCCGACACCTCCACGACCGGGACACCGGCGTCGGCGATGGTCTTGGCGGTCGATCCCGTCGAGACGATCTCCACACCGGCGGCCTGGAGTGCGGTCGCGAGATCGGCCAGGCCGCTCTTGTCGTAGACACTCACCAGCGCGCGCCGGATGGGTCGGCGGGCACTGTCAGCGGGCTGTGCGTTCACGGGATGCGGGCCTTTCGTCCATCGATGACTACTCCACGGGTGACCAGTGCGGTCACCACTTCGGCGAGCAACACGCGCTCGACCGTCTTGATGCGTTCGTGCAAGGTGTCGACGGTGTCGTCGTCGTCGACCGTGACCACCTGCTGCGCCAGGATCGGCCCGGTGTCGACGCCTTCGTCCACGAGGTGGACGGTCGCACCGGTGACCTTGACGCCGTAGTCGAGTGCCTCGGGCACACCGTGCGCGCCGGGGAATGCCGGCAGCAGCGCGGGGTGGCTGTTGACGATCCGTCCACCGAAGCGTTCGAGGAATGCGGGACCCAGGATCTTCATGAAGCCCGCGGTGACCACCCAGCCGGGATCGACGGCGGCGACCGCCTCGGTGAGCGCGGAGTCCCACGCGGCACGATCGGCGTGGTCGGCGACGCGGCAGGTGATCAGCGGGATCTCGTTGCGATGCGCGATCTCCTGGGCCCGGCAGACGCGATCGACCACGATGGCCGCGACCGCGAACGGGGCGTCGTCGGCGGCGGCGCGGGCGAGCAGTGACTCGAGCAGAGAACCGGTACCCGACGCCATCACCACGACGGGTGTTCGTACGGGCGCGGTCTCCGATGTCACGCTTGGGAGCCTAATAGCAGCACGTCGAGCAGGAATCGGCGGGTCTCAGCGCCGACGGCCGGCACCGGGTGTTCCCGGGTAGAGGTCGTAGTCGGCGTCGTCGACGAGATCGCTGTCGTCGAGGTCGTCGGCCGGGATCCGGTTGGCGGAGGGCACGGTGTCGTCGCCGGCGGCGGGCACGAACCCGTCGGCCTCGTACCCCGCGTCTTCGTACCCCGAGTCTTCGTGGTCGGCTTCCTCGTAGACGGCCTCTTCGTACTCGCCGTCCTCGTAGACCGCGTCGTCGTACGCGCCCTCGTATTCACCCTCCGCGTCGGTGTACTCGACGTACTCGTCGTCCTCGTCGAGGTCGGCGACGATGACGTACTCGTCCTCGAAGCCGAGGTCGTCGGGGTCGTCGAAGTACTCATCCCCCACCGCGGCGCGGGCGGCCCGAGTCGACGGCAGGAAGGCGTAGACGATCGCGAGGAGGATGCCGATGATCGCGATCCAGCCGAGCGTGAACACGCCGGCGGCGGATACGGTGACCGCGACGTCGCCGAACTCGCCCAGCGTGCCGCCGACGGCCGCGGTCAGGATCGCCATGGCCGAGGCGGCGACGGCGGCGGCAACGCCGATCGAGCGCACGTGCGCGACCGGATTCAGGTCGCGACAGCGCCAGCCCACGAAGGCCGCGACGGCGGCGGGGGCGATCAGGCCGAGGAAGCCCCAGCTGCCCGCACCGGTTCCCTCGGGCAGGACCGCGAGGGCGGGTACGGGCGGGACCGCTCCACCGCGGACGGTGAACAGGTCGACGGTCATCGCACCGATCTGGACATCGGACCCGACGAGGATCGCGGTCGCGCCGATCATCAGGTTCGGCAGATACATCAGGGACAGCAGGCTGAGCCCGAGGAAGCCGTCGAAGTCGTAACCGGTGTCGATCAGCTCACCGATCTCGGTGTGCCGCATCAGCATGCGCAGGCACACCAGGACCGCGCCGGCGACCACCAGGGCCAGCACGGCGACGAGGCCGTAGCGGAAGCCGCGGCGGTCGGCGTAGGACATCCCCCACCGGGCCGCGAAGTCGTGTCGTCGGACCCACGTGACACCGGCCAGCGCGGCACCGCCGTGGATGCCGATCGTGTAGGCGAAGGCGATCAGCGCATTGGGTGTCTGCACCGGCAGCACCGATCCGCCGTCCATCACGATGGCCAGCGACATCGCGGTGATCAGGAGTGGGCCCACGATCGCCGAGCACACCACCGCCCCGACGTCGAACAGATCGTGCGCGGATCGTTGCGTGGGGCCGCTGCCGCCGATCGCGCGGGCCGTGAGGCGGGCGGTGCCGATCGCGACGACCAGGGTCGGCAGCAGCGGCAGGACACCGATCGTGACCCCGCTGATGGTGACCGGCACCTGGTGGATCGCCAGCCAGCTCGAGGCGATCGCACTGGGCAGGCCGGTGAGTCCGCTGCCCGCGAGCAGCAGCACCGTCAGCATCACGACGATGAGCGTGACCAGGGCGAGAGCGGGGACGGTGAACGCGACCACGGCCAGCTGCCGGGCCGACCCCTCGACGTCGTTGCGCTGGGCACGACGGGATCGTCGCAGTGCACGCAGCTGCGACGCCAGGTTCTCCGCGGTCGAGTCGGGCCTGAAGGTGGGCATCGTCATGAGCGTGGCATGGTCGGCCGCCGGGCCGTCGGAGACGCGCCGCGATGAGACGGAAAGCGTCTCACGTCACCGGGGACACGCATTGCCCCAGAGACGACAGGGCCCCGCCGACGCGTGTCGACGGGGCCCTGTCGGTGTCTGGATCAGCTACCGCTGCTGGTGGGCGGTTCGGGCTTCTGGAAGACCGTGGTCGAGTGATCGGCGGCCGGGCCGGCCTCGGACTCACTCGCGGAGGCGCCACCCGACTGCGCAGCACCGGACGACGCACCGGAGGCGCCTGCCGAGTACTGCCCCGGGGTGTAACCGCCGTAGCCGGACTCACCCGGTGCCGATGCCTGGCCGGACTGGGCGCTCGAGTAGCTCTGACCGGTGCCGGACGTCTGCGAGTACGCGGACGGGTCGTAGTTCGCCGAGGACTGCTGGCCGTACTGCGACTGTCCGCTGCCTGCGCCATAGGCGGTGGCCTGGGCGTCGCCGTGGGCCTGGCCCTGTCCGGCGGCCTGCTGGCCCGCCGAGGCCTCGGTGCCCGACGTCGCGGCCGTGATCGGTCCCGTGGCCGATGACGGGGCCGCGAGCGCGGGCGCCACCTTGACGACGTCGGCTTCGACGAGCAGCCACACGATCGCGAGGAGCGCCGACAGCAGCGAGAAGATCAGCAGGACGATGGCGCCGGAGGCGTTGTTGTCCACGCTGAGGAACAGGAACAGCGTGATCAGGAAGGCCGGAATGGTCAGCGCTGCGACGATCGGAGCCGCCGCGACCTTGACGCCCGGGATCAACGAGATGAGCGCCAGGACACCGGCGACGGCGACGAGCGCGTACGGGGCGTTGAACGGCGTCTGGAACAGCTCCACCGAGAAGTCATAGGCCCGTGCGGCGGCGAGGAACCCGGAGAACAGCACGACGAGACCGAACAGACCGATGACACCGGCCAGGATCGTCGGGGTGATCGCGGGCAGACCCTGGCTCGGCGGTTTCACCGGCTGCTGCTGGCCGTAGCCGTACTGTCCGTAGCCCTGCTGCGGATTCTGGCCGTACTGCTGCTGGCCGTAGCCCTGCTGCTGTCCGTACTGCTGGCCGTAACCCTGCTGCGGATTCTGACCGTACTGCTGTCCGTAGCCCTGCTGGGGGCCCTGCCCGTAACTCTGCTGACCGCTCTGCGGGTACTGCTGGCCGTACTGGCCGTGGGACTGTCCGGACTCGGGCTGCTGCCCGTAGCCCCCCGTTGGATACGTCATTGGCGATCTCCTGGTCGGCTCGTCTGGGTTATCTGGCTCAGGTCGCGCGCCGGTGATGACAGCATCGGCCGTCACCGCCCCGACGGGCACAACACCCGGCCCACGGTAGTACATGTGACCGGCGGGTCACATGGACCGTTCGGCGCCTGCCGTCGACGACACCGTCCACGCTAGGTCATGCGCGACGATGCCGTGGTGCGGCCGTGCACAGCCGTCACCAGCGATGAGCTCGGCCCTGTTCGGCGTACCAGTCGACGAGCGAATAATCGTCCACCGACTTCGGATCGATGTTGACCTCCGACCGGCCGGCCAGAATCGCCGTGACCGGAACCTCGAGCTTCTTCCCGGTGCGCGTGTGCGGGATACCCGGGGCCTCGATCACCTCATCGGGCACATGGCGTTTCGACAACCGGTCGCGGACCGCTGCGGCGATCCGCGCGGTGAGGGCGTCGTCGAGGACGGCACCGGGGACGAGGGTGACGAACAGCGGCATCCAGTAGGCGCCGTCGGGTCCGTCCACGCCGAGGACGAAGGCCTCCGCGATCTCGTCGAGCGCCTCCACGACCTCGTAGATGTCGGCTGATCCCATGCGGATTCCGTGACGGTTCAACGTCGCATCGCTGCGGCCGTGGATGACCAGGGAACCGCGTTCGGTCACGGTCACCCAGTCGCCGTGACGCCACACCGGCCCGTCGGGATGCGCTGTCGGCCCTTCCCACTCGTGGTCGAAGTAGGCGGAACGGTAACGCACGCCGTCCCGATCGTCCCAGAAGTGCACCGGCATCGACGGCATCGGCGCGGTGACGACCAGCTCGCCGACCTCGCCGACGAGGGGCGTACCGTCCGGCGCCCAACTCTCCAGCGCGACACCGAGATAGCGCACCGACAGCTCACCGGGTACCACCGGCACCCCGACCGATCCGCCGGCGAAGGCCGACACGATGTCGGTGCCGCCGCTGATCGACGAGATCGGCAGTCCCTGCTTCACGTGGTCGTCGACCCAGGTGAACAGGTCGGCGGCGAGCGAGGAACCCGTACTGCCCAGGGCGCGAAGCGGAGCGAGGTCGTGGTCGCGGCCCGGTTCGAGCCCGGCCTTCCGCGAGGCCTGCAGTTGCCCGGGCGAGGTGCCGAAGTAGGTGACCTTCTCGTCGGCGACGATCTGCCAGAGCTTGTCGGCGTCGGGGTAGAGCGGCGAACCGCTGTAACAGACGATCCGCGCCCCGCAGAGGAGACCGGCGACCTGGTAGTTCCACATCATCCAGCTGAGTGCGGTCTGCCAGAAGAAGACATCGTCCGACGACAGGTCACCGTGCAACGCACCGGCTTTGAGGTGTTCGACGACGACGCCGCCGTGCCCGTGGACGATGCCCTTCGGGCGGCCGGTCGTCCCCGAGCTGAACAACACCCAGAGGGGATGGTCGAAGTCCACGAGCACCGGTTCCGCGTCGCCGGCTTCCGCAGTGAGCGCGTCGGCGTAGTCGATCCGGGTCGGGCCCTGCCCCGACGGGCCGCCCGCGTCGTCGCCGATCGTGATGTGCGCGAGGAGTTCCGGCAGCAGACTCGCGAGTTCGGCGCTGTCCGCACGCTTGTCGATGTCCTTGCCGCCGTACCGGTATCCCGCGGCGCTGAACAGGATCTTCGGCCGGAGCTGACCGAGCCGACTGGCGGCACCCTGCGGCGCATAGTCCTGCCCGCACCCCGACCAGATGGCGCCGAGACTCGCGGTGGCGAGGAAGGCGACGACCGCCTCGGGGATGTCCGGCAGGTAGGCGGCCACGACATCGCCGGTCCCGATCCCCTGTGCCCGCAGTGTCGCGGCCAGGGCGGCAACCATTCCGGGAAGATCCGACCAGGCGATCTCGGAGCGTTCCCCGGCCTCGTCGATTCCGACGACGGCGGCACCCGGCAGGTCGGCGTGGCGCAGGATCTGGCTGACGTAGTTCAGCCGGACGCCCGGGAACCATCGGGCGCCGGGCATCCGCGCGTCGGCGAGAACGGCGGCGTCGCCCTCCGCGAGGGGTTCGGCGGCCAGGGCGTCGAGGTCGAAGAACTCCCACAGCGCGCGCCAGAACTGTGCCGGCTGCTGAACCGACCAGGACCACAACCGGTCGTAATCCGCGGCGTCCGCGCCGAACCGGCTCTCCGCGTGCCGACTGAACCGCTCGATCGCGGCACCGGTCATCGCAGGTCCTCCAGGATGTGGGTGGCCTCTTCGCGCATCGCGACCTTGCGCACCTTTCCGGTGACGGTCATCGGGAATTCCTTGACCACGTGGACGTATCGGGGGATCTTGTGCCGGGCGATCTTGCCGTCGGCGAAGGCCCGGACGTCCTCGGCCGTGAGATCGGTGGCGTGGTCGCGGAGGCGGACCCACGCCATCAGTTCTTCGCCGTACTTCTCGTCGGGGACACCGATGACCTGGGCGTCGAGAATGTCGGGATGAGTGTAGAGGAATTCCTCGATCTCGCGCGGGTAGATGTTCTCGCCGCCCCGGATCACCATGTCCTTGATCCGGCCGGTGATGCGGACGTAGCCGGCCTCGTCCATCTCGGCGAGGTCGCCGGTGTGCATCCACCCGTCGGCGTCGATGGCCTCGGCGGTCTTCTCCGGATCGTTCCAGTAGCCGGTCATCACCGAGTAGCCGCGCGTGCACAGCTCGCCGGTCTCGTTGCGGCCGAGCGTCTCCCCCGTGCCGGGCGCGACGATCTTGATCTCGAGATGCGGACCGACCTGGCCCACGGTGGTGACACGGAGTTCGAGGGGATCGTCGACCCTGGTCTGGGTGGACACCGGCGACGTCTCGGTCATGCCGTAGCAGATGGACACCTCGCTCATGTGCATCCGATCGACCACCTGGCGCATCACCTGCTCCGGACACGGCGAGCCGGCCATGATCCCGGTGCGCAGCGACGACAGGTCGGGTGCATAACCGTCCGGGGCGGCGTCGAGGAGAGCGAGTTCGGCGATGAACATCGTCGGCACGCCGTAGAGGCTGGTGCAGCGATGCTCGGCGACCGCGTCGAGCGTGGCCTTCGGGTCGAAGGCTGGGCCCGGGATCACCATGGCCGCACCGTGACTGGTGGCGGCGAGATTGCCCATCACCATGCCGAAGCAGTGGTAGAACGGCACCGGTAGGCAGATGCGGTCGTCGGCGGTGTAGTCGAGGAGCTCACCGACGAGGTAGCCGTTGTTCCCGATGTTGCGATGTGACAGCGTCGCGCCCTTGGGGAATCCCGTTGTGCCCGAGGTGTACTGGATGTTGATCGGGTCGTCGGCGGACAGCGACGCGGCGATCTCGGCAACCCGTGCCAGCTCCTCGTCGGTGGGGGTGGCGGTCAGTTCGGTCCATGCGGCGGACTCGAACGTCACCACCTCCCGCAGGTCCGGGCAGTGCGGATGCGCCTCCGCCAGCATCGACGCATACCCGGAGTCCTTGAACCGTTCGGCCGCGAGGACGACGCTCGTGCCGGATTGCCTGAGGGCGTACTCGACCTCGTTCTGCCGGTAGGCAGGGTTGAGGTTGACCAGGATCGCGCCGATCTCGGCGGTGGCGTACTGGACGAGCACCCACTCGAACCGGTTGGGCGCCCACAGTCCGACCCGATCCCCCCGCTTCACGCCCAGCCGCAGGAGGCCCGCGGCCAATGCCCGCACGTCACGGTGGAATTCGGTGTAGGTCCACTGCCGACCGGCACCGGCGTCGATGAGCGCGACGTGGCCGGCATACTTCTCGACGGTCCGCGCCAGGGTCACGCCGATGGTGTCCGTCAGCAGAGCCGGGCTCTGCGGCCCGTGGGTGTGTGCGAGGTTCTGGGCGTGAGCGTCATTGCTCATGAGCGGGCTCCGGTCTCTCGGTGGTCTCGGGAAACGAAACGAGGGGTGTCGAAAAACGTGTCAGTGCAGGGCGATCAGGCGTCGGCGGTGTCGGTGGGTCGTCCGGCCACGCGGGACAGCACGACCTCCGCCTGCCGGAGCACCGGACCGTCGATCATCTGCCCGTCGAGGCTGAAGACCCCGCCACCGTGTTCGGCGGAGCCGTCGATGACCTTGCGCGCCCACGCGATCGACTCCTCGGACGGCTGGTAGCCGGCGCGGATGTGCTCGACCTGCGACGGGTGGATGCAGGCGGTCGCGGTGTAGCCGAGTGCCACCGCGTCGCGTACCTCGGCGACCAGGCCGTCGACGTCGTCGATGTCGAGATGCACCGAGTCGACGGCGAACTTCCCGTGCGCCGCGGCCGCGATGCGGACCATCGACCGGACCCAGGCGGCCACATCCCGGTACTCGCCGGGCCGCGGTTCGTCGGGCCCGAAGCGGCTCGACGTCCCGCCGAGTCCGGCGACCAGGTCCTCGGCACCCCACATGAGTCCGATGCAGTTCGACGTGGCGGCGATGTCGTTGGCGCGGGTCGCACCGAGCGGCGTCTCGATCAGCGCGATCGTCTGGAACGCGGTGTCCAGGATCGACGCCACGTCCTCCGACTTGGCCTGCATGACGACGCGGTAGTTCGTCTCGGAGACCGCGGCCAGGTCACGGCGGTAGTCGCCGGTCCCGGCCGGGTTGATCCGCACGATGGTCCGGTCCGGATCGATCGGGTTGGCGATCAACGCTTCCCGCGCGGCGGCGCGATTCTCCGGCGAGACCGCGTCCTCGAGGTCGAGGATCACGACGTCGGCACGGTCGAGTGCCTTCTGGTAGCGCTCGGGCCGGTCTGCGGGGCAGAACAGCAGTGCGGGCCCGGCGGGCAGCCAGGCGTTGTTCAGCTGGGAATCGCCCAGATTCGCGCCGCTCACGAGCGAGTTGTCGGCGGGTCCGTCGAAGAACATCGTCGTCACTCCGTAGGTTTCTTGCGCACCAACGTGGCCCGCGCGGCTCGCGCGACGACCTCGCCGTGCTGATTGCGTCCGATGTGGGTCAAGTTCACCACGCCCTCCCCCGGCCTCGACCGGGATTCGCGTTTACCGGTGCACAGGGTCTCGGCGTAGAGGGTGTCACCGGCGAACAGCGGCGCGGGGAACGCGACCTCGGAAAAACCGAGGTTGGCCACCAGTGTGCCCTGTGTCAGCTGGCTGACCGAGAGGCCCACGATCGTCGACAGCGTGAACATGGAGTTGATCAGGCGCTGCCCACCGAAGCCGGGCTGCTGCGCCGACCAGGCGGCGTCGAGGTGCAGGGCCTGGGTGTTCATGGTGAGCGTCGTGAACAGCACGTTGTCGGCCTCGGTGACGGTGCGTCCGGGACGGTGCTCGTAGAGGGTGTCCTCGGTGAACTCCTCGAACCACAGGCCGCGCTGGACGACGCGGTTCACGGGGGGCTGGTCGTTGCCGCTCATGCGAAACCCAGCTCTCGGGCGATGAGCATGAGCTGCACCTCGGTGGTGCCCTCACCGATCTCGAGGATCTTCGAGTCGCGGTAGTGACGGGCGACGGGGTAGTCGTTCATGAAACCGTAGCCGCCGTGGATCTGGGTGGCGATGCGCGCATTGTCCATGGCCGCCTCGCTGGCCACCAGCTTGGCGATCGACGCTTCCTTCTTGAAGGGCTTGCCCGCCAGCATCTTCGCCGCCGCGTCGTAGTAGGCGGTGCGGGCCACATGGGCTCGCGCCTCCATCCGGGCGATGGCGAAGGACACCGACTGGTACTCCCCGATCGGCTTGCCGAACGACTGACGCTCCTTGGCGTACTTGACGCTCTCGTCGACGCAACCCTGCGCGGCACCGGTCGCGAGCGCCGCGATCGCGATGCGGCCCTCGTCGAGGATCGACAGGAAGTTGGCGTAGCCGCGGCCGCGCTCGCCGAGCAGGTTCTCCTTGGGCACGCGCACATCGGTGAACGTGAGCGGGTGGGTGTCCGAGGCGTTCCAGCCGACCTTGTTGTAGGCCGGTTCGGCGGTGAAGCCGGGGGTTCCCGACGGCACGATGATCGTCGAGATCTCCTTCTTGCCGTTCTCCTTCACGCCGGTGACCGCGGTGACGGTGACCAGTGAGGTGATGTCGGTGCCCGAGTTGGTGATGAACTGCTTGCCGCCGTTGATGATCCACGAGTCACCGTCGTCGCGGGCGGTGGTCGCGGTGGCACCGGCGTCGGAGCCGGCCCCGGGCTCGGTGAGGCCGAAGCCGGCGAGCGCGGTACCGGCGGTGAGGTCGGGCAGGTACTGCTGCTTCTGCTCCTCGGTGCCGAAACGGTAGATCGGCATCGCGCCCAGGCTCACCCCGGCTTCGAGCGTGATGGCGACCGACTGGTCGACCTTGCCGAGCTCCTCGAGTGCGAGGGCCAGCGCGAAGTAGTCGCCGCCCATCCCGCCGTACTTCTCGTCGAAGGGCAGACCGAAGAGGCCCATCTTGCCCATCTGGGCGACGACCTCGTACGGGAAGGTGTGGTCGGCATCGTGTTTCGCGGCCACCGGCGCCACCACGGTCTGCGCGAAGTCGCGCACCGTCTCGATGAGGTCGGTGTACTCCTGCGTGAGTTCCATGAGAGTCCTGTTCACTCTTGTAGCTTCGATTCGATCTGTTCTGTTCCGAGCCCTTCGTGGCTCGTCGCTTGCGCTCCTCGCACCTCAGGGAGCGAGTGGTCAGGGGGCGGGAACGGGCTCCCGGCTCTCCGCCGGCGTGACCACGGCGAGGATCTGTCCGGCATCCACCTTGTCACCCACCTTCACCGTGACGTCGACGGTTCCGTCGACGGGTGCGGTCAACGCGTGTTCCATCTTCATCGCCTCGACGACAACGACGGCCGCGCCGCTGCTCACCTCGTCACCGGAGGTGGCCCCGACGGCGACCACGGTGCCGGGCATCGGGCTGGCGATCTCGCCTGCGCGATCGTCGGCGGCCTCGTCGAGCAGCGGACGGGCGAGATCGAGGACCCAGGCGCCGGACGGTCCGGACACCCACCAGGATTCGCCGATCAGCGTCGACGACCAGGACTGGCTGACCCCGTCGACGATGAGGCGGTCGGAATCACGACCGTCGCCCGACTGTGCGGGGAGGTAGACGACGCCGGCGGTCCACGACTCGCCCTCGGCCCCGTCGACGCCCTCGTCGACCACGGTCGCCGACCCCGAGATCGAGTGCGTATCGGTGTGTTCGACGCGGATCGACACGGTGGAGTGGTGTCCGCCGCTCACGAGCCTGGTGATCACCGGCGCCGGTTCGCCGACGCGCCAGCCGACCGCCGACGACCAGACGTCCCCACGGTCCCGGGTCCCGATGCGGGCGAGGCCGACGAGGACCTGCGCCTCCGGCGATGGTTGCGGCACTGCGTAATCGGCGACGAGTCGGTCGAGCAGTTCGGTGTCGAGCTCGGCGTCGACGACGGCCTGCTGCCGGAGGACGAAGCGGCAGAAGTCGATGTTGGTGACGACACCGAGGACGCGGGTGTGCGCCAGCGCCTGGTCGAGGCGTTCGAGCGCCTCCTCGCGGTCGCTGCCGTGCGCGATGATCTTGGCGAGCATCGGGTCGTAGTCGCTGCCGACGCGCAGCCCTTCGAGCATGGCGGAGTCGACGCGGATGCCGCTGCCCGACGCGGTGTCCGGGTGGACGAGGTGTTCGATGGTGCCGCCGGTGGGGAGGAAACCGCGGGCGGGATCCTCGGCGTACACGCGGGCCTCGATGGCGTGGCCGGTGAGGGTGATGTCGCCCTGGGCGAAGCCGAGGACCTCGCCGCGGGCCACGCGGATCTGCTGCTCCACCAGGTCGATTCCGGTGACCAGTTCGGTGACCGGGTGCTCGACCTGCAGGCGGGTGTTCATCTCCATGAAGAAGAACTCGTCCGGCTTGTGGGCCGAGACGATGAACTCGACGGTGCCGGCGCCGGTGTAGCCGACGCTGCGGGCGGCGTCGCAGGCCGCCTCACCGATCCGGGCACGGGTGTCGGCGTCGAGCAGCGCCGACGGCGCCTCCTCGATGACCTTCTGGTGGCGGCGCTGCAGGGAGCATTCGCGTTCGCCGAGATGGATCACGTTGCCGTGCGTGTCGGCGAGGACCTGTACCTCGATGTGGCGCGGGGTGTCCACGAAGTGTTCGAGGAACAGTGCGTCGTCGCCGAACGCGGCGCCCGCCTCGCGTCGTGCGCGCTGGAGTGCCGCGGGCAGGTCGGCCGGGTCGGCGACGCGGTGCATGCCCTTGCCGCCGCCGCCGGCGCTCGGCTTGATGAGGACCGGGAAGCCGATGTCGGGGGCGGCCGCGATCAGGTCCTCGTCGGTGAGGCCGGGACGCGAGAGACCCGGCACCACCGGCACGTCGCGCGCGGTGACCGCGGCACGCGCGGTGATCTTGTCGCCCATCGTCGCGATGGCCTCGACCGGCGGACCGATGAAGACGATGCCCGCCTCCGCCAGCGCGGCGGCGAATTTCTGGTTCTCCGAGAGGAATCCGTAACCGGGGTGGACGGCATCGGCACCGGTCTTGCGGGCCGCGTCGACCACGGCGTCGATGTCGAGATAGCTCTGGGCCGCCGCGGCCGGTCCGATGCGGACCGCGACGTCGGCCTCGCGGACATGGCGTGCTTGCGCATCGGCGTCGGAGTAGACGGCGATACTGCGGATTCCCAGGCGGCGCAGCGTGTCGATCACCCGGCAGGCGATCTCACCGCGGTTCGCCACCAGGACGCTGCGAATGGGTCTGGTGCTCACGGTCTCGGTCTTCTCCTCGGTCGTGGGTGAACTCGGGGATGGCATGTCGGTCTCCGCTCTCACATCCGGAAGACGCCGTAGCGCGGGTCGGCCAGCGGGGCGTACCGCGCCGTCTCGAGCGCGAGGCCGAGCAGCGTGCGGGTCTGGGCCGGATCGACGATCCCGTCGTCCCACAGTCGGGCCGTCGAGTAGTAGGCGTCGGACTGCCGCTCGAACTGTTCGCGGATGGGCGCCTTGAAGGCCTCTTCGTCCTCGGCGGCCCAGGAGTCCCCGGACCGCTCGATCTGGTTGCGGCGCACCGTGCCCAGGGTGTCCGCGGCCTGCGGGCCACCCATCACGGAGATGCGGGCGTTGGGCCACATCCACAGGAACCGCGGCGAGTAGGCCCGGCCGCACATCGAGTAGTTGCCGGCGCCGAACGAGCCGCCGACCATGACGGTGAACTTCGGGACACGCGCACACGCGACCGCATTGACCATCTTGGCGCCGTTCTTGGCGATGCCACCCTGCTCGTAGGCCTTGCCGACCATGAACCCGGTGATGTTCTGCAGGAAGATCAACGGGATTCGACGCTGGTCGCAGAGCTCGATGAAATGCGCTCCCTTGAGCGCGGATTCGCTGAAGAGCACACCGTTGTTGGCGACGATGCCCACCGGGTGTCCGTGGATGTGCGCGAAGGCGGTGACCAGGGTCGTGCCGTAGTTGGCCTTGAACTCGGTGTATTCACCGGCGTCGCAGATGATCTCGATGACCTCGCGCACGTCGTACGGGGTCCGCGAGTCGGTGGGCACCACGTCGTAGATGTCGGTCTGCGGACGGAGCGGCTCCCGCGACGGGATGGTCTCCCACTGCGGCGCCTCACGCGGACCGAGGGTTGCGACGATCTCACGGACCTTCGCGAGTGCCTGCTGGTCGTTGTCCACGAGGTGGTCGGTGACGCCGGAGACCGACGAGTGCATCGCGCCGCCGCCGAGGTCCTCGGCCGAGACGTCCTCGCCGGTCGCGGCTTTCACCAGCGGCGGACCTGCCAGGAAGATGGTGCCCTGGTTGCGGACGATGACCGTCTCGTCGCTCATCGCCGGGACGTAGGCGCCGCCGGCGGTCGAGGAACCGAGGACGGCGGCGATCTGCGGGATGCCCGCGGCGCTCATCGTGGCCTGGTTGTAGAAGATGCGACCGAAGTGGTCGCGGTCCGGGAAGACCTCGTCCTGCTGCAGCAGCATCGCGCCGCCGGAGTCGACGAGGTAGATGCAGGGCAGCCGGTTGGCGGCCGCGATCTCCTGCGCGCGCAGGTGCTTCTTCACCGTCACCGGGTAGTAGGTGCCACCGGAGACCGTGGCGTCGTTGGCGACGATCATGCACTCCCGGCCGGCCACGCGGCCGACGCCGGCGATGACACCGGCGGCCGGTGCCTTGTCGTCGTACATCCCGAACGCGGCGAGCGGGGCGACCTCGATGATCGGCGAGCCGACGTCCAAGAGTCCGTCGACGCGGTCGCGCGGCAGCAACTTGCCGCGTGAGACGTGGCGCTCACGCGCCTTGGCCCCGCCGCCGGCGGCGACCGTCGTCAGGCGCTGGTGGAGCAGGTCGAGATTCTGCTGGTGCGTGGCCCGGAAGCCGTCGAGCGTGCTGGTCACCGTCGACCCTTCAGTTAGTTGGGATTAACTGAACGGAATAGTACGCCATCGCGTGGCGCGTGTCACGCCCGCGCCTCGCAATCGGACCGCGTGACGCGCGTCACGTCATCTCGTAGGGTGGTGGCAGGCCCACCACCCCCGGGCCCCCACAACCGATGCGTCGATCCCCGGCACGACCGGAGAAGGCCACCGCACATAGAAGGCCAGGTAACCCCATGACCCTCGCAGACGACCGCGCACGCTTCCAGCAGGTGCCGTCCACCGAAACACGCACGTCAGAGCCCCGTACGGACGGCTTCTCGCTCGACGACCGGTACGCCCGCGAGTCGGGCACGATCTACCTCTCCGGCATCGCGGCCCTGGTCCGCATGGTTCGCGACCGCGCTCGCGTCGACCGCCGCCAGAACCTGAACACCGCCTCGTTCATCTCCGGCTACGAAGGCTCTCCCCTCGCCGGCTACGACCTCGAACTCGCTCGACGCCGCGCCCTCCTCGCGCCCTACGACATCACCCACCGTCCCGGCCTGAACGAGGAGATCGCCGCCACCTCGGTGATGGGCTCGCAGGTCGCCGCCCAGGTCGCCGACCTCGCTCCCACCGCCGACGGCTCGCCCCGCGACGGCGTCGTCGGCTACTGGTACGGCAAGGCCCCCGGCCTCGACCGCGCCACCGACGCGATCCGGCACGCCAACCTCGTCGGTACGCATCCGTCCGGAGGCGCCGTCGCGCTCGTCGGCGACGACCCCGGTGCGAAGTCCTCGACGGTGCCGTGCGCGTCGGAGATGGCCCTGGCCGACCTCTACATCCCGATCCTCTACCCGGCCGACTCGCAAGACATCCTCGACCTCGGCGTGCACGCGGCGGTCATGAGCCGCGTCAGCGGGCTGTGGACGTCGCTGAAGATCTCGGCCCACGTCGCCGACGGCGCGTCGACCGCCCACGTCGATCCCGACCGGATCATCCCCACCTACGGCGATCTCGGACGGAGCCCGCACGTACCGAGCGGACGGCTTCTGGGCGCCAATCTGATGGAGCTCGAACAGAATCAGCTCACCACGCGCATCCCTCGCGCCCTGGAGTATGCGCGGCTCAACGGGATCAACAAGATCGTGGTGTCGACCCCCGACGATCGAATCGGCATCGTCGCCGCGGGCAAGACCTACCTCGATCTCCGAGAGGCGTTGCGCCTGCTGAACATCAGCGACGACGACCTGCACCGTCTGGGCATCCGCATCCTCAAGCTGGGGATGGTCTACCCGATCGAGCGGGACATCCTCGACCGCTTCATGTTCGGCACTGCGCGCGGTGATCTCGACGAGGTCATCGTCATCGAGGAGAAGCGCGACTTCATCGAGACGATGATGCGCGACATCCTGTTCCGTCATCCGCGTGCACCGCGCATCGTCGGCAAGGTCCACGAGGACGGGTCGACACTGTTCTCCCGCTTCGGCGAGCTCGACGTCGACGCCGTCACCCGCGGCCTCGCGGATCGTCTCGCACGCCATCACGTCGACGCCGCGCAGGCGTGGATCGACAAGAAGTCGCGGCGTCGTACCCGCATCGAACTCCCTCTCGCCGTGCGCACGCCGTACTTCTGCTCCGGATGCCCGCACAACAGCTCGACCAAGGTATCCGAGGACACCCTCGTCGGCGCCGGAATCGGTTGTCACGCGATGGTTCTCCTGATGGACCCGCGCCAGGTCGGCGATGTCGCCGGCGTGACGCAGATGGGTGGCGAGGGTGCGCAGTGGATCGGCATGGCGCCGTTCGTCTCCGCCGGGCACTTCGTGCAGAACGTCGGCGACGGCACGTTCATGCACTCGGGATCGCTGGCGCTGCGGGCCGCGGTCGCGTCGGGCGAGAACATCACCTACAAGTTGCTCTACAACGGCACCGTCGCCATGACCGGCGGCCAGGATCCGGTCGGCGAGATGGGCCTGCCGCGGCTGACCTCCCTTCTGATCGACGAGGGCGTCAGCAAGATCGTCGTGACCTCCGACGATCCGAAACGCACTCGCGCGCTGGGCCTCCCGAAGAGTGTGGAGGTTCGCCATCGCGACGACCTGCTCGACGTGCAGACCGAACTCGCCGGCGTGTCCGGCGTGACCGTCCTCGTCCACGATCAGCACTGCGCCGCGGAGAAGCGCCGGAAGCGCAAGCGCGGCACCATGTCCACCCCCACCACGCGGGTGATGATCAACGAACGCATCTGTGAGGGCTGCGGCGACTGCGGCGAGAAGTCGAACTGCCTGTCCGTGCATCCGGTGCAGACCGAGTTCGGGCGCAAGACGCAGATCGACCAGAGTTCGTGCAACCTCGACTACTCGTGCCTGAAGGGCGACTGCCCGTCGTTCGTCACCGTGACCCCGGGGACTACGCGGACGAGGGCCCGCGCCACCGACATCCCCGAGACACTGCTGCCGCAACCGACGCTGCCCGCCGTGCGGGACACGTTCTCGCTGCGGGTCACCGGTATCGGCGGAACCGGTGTGGTGACGGTGTCGCAGGTGCTGGCGACGGCCGCGGTCCTCGACGGTCACGCCGCGCGCACCGTCGACATGACGGGCCTGGCGCAGAAGGGCGGTGCCGTCGTCAGCGACATCAAGGTCGCGCCGCACGACGTCGAACAGGCCGCCAAGGTCGCCTCCGACGACTGCGACCTCTACCTCGTCTGCGACCCTCTGGTCGGCACCGATCCGGTCAACCTGAAAGTCGCAGCGCCGGAGAAGACCGTCGCCGTGGTGTCCACGATGCAGGTGCCCACCGGTCTCATGGTCATCGACACCTCGGTCGGCTTCCCCGCGGAGACCGCGATCCACTCGGCGATCGACGCGAAGGTCACCCGCGGCCTGTACCTCGACTCGGGGGCGCTGTCGACGGCACTCTTCGGTGACGAGCAGTTCGCCAACATGCTCATGGTCGGCGCCGCGTATCAGGCGGGCGCACTGGCCATCTCGGCCTCGTCGATCGAGCGGGCGATCGAACTGAACGGCGTCGCGGTCGACGCCAACGTGCAGGCCTTCCGGCGAGGACGTCAGGCGGTGGCCGACGCCGATGCCGTGTCCGCGACCATCGCCTCGCTGCACGGCACCGCGACCACGGAACCGGAGCCGTCCGACCACGCGATGCGCGTGGTCCGCACGAGCGGTTTCGGCGACGAGCTGACGCGCACCGTGGCCCTTCGCTACGACGAACTGATCGCCTACGCCGACGAGCGCTATGCGCGTGAGTATCTCGACGTCGTCGAGCGGGTGCACGGTGACGCGGACCACGACGCGCTGACCGACGCGGTCGCACGCAACCTGTACAAGCTGATGGCCTACAAGGACGAGTACGAGGTGGCCCGCTTGACGCAGGACGCCGCGTTCGCGGCGAAGGTCGCCGATCAGTTCGGTGCGGACGCCGAGGTCGCGATCCGGCTGCATCCGCCGACACTGCGCCAGATGGGCATGCGGGAGAAGATGTCCCTCGGGGCTTGGGCGAACCGTCCGATGGGCGCGCTCGCGAAGATGAAGAGACTTCGCGGGACACCACTCGACCCGTTCGGCCGCAACGAGATCCGTCGCACCGAACGGGCGCTGATCGTCGAGTACCGGGAGATCGTCGACCAACTGCTCGCCGCCGTGCAGGGCGGACGCGTCGGTGACGCCGAGATGCCGGCCGTGGTGGAACTCGTCGGCCTCCCCGACATGGTGCGCGGCTACGAGAGCGTGAAGATGCGCAATGTCGAGAAGTATCGGGCGGAGGTCAGCCGGCTGCGGGGCGCTCTCGGAATCTGACACCCCGGCCCGGCAGCCACCGACGGAAGCGGGCGACCACGGTCTGACCGTCGTCGCCTGCCACGGCGTCGATGTCGAACGCGCGGCGTCCGTCACCGGCCGCGACGGCGTCGAACTGGGCGACGTTCATCTCGATGAGCAGGGTGCCGGTGTCGGAGAGCCACGTCTGCGCGGCGTCGACGAGTGTGTCGACGTGATCGAGTCCGTCCACTCCCCCGGTGAGGGCGCGTCGGGGTTCGTGGTCGCGTGCTTCCGGAGCGAGCAGTCCGAAGGCGTGATCGGGGACGTACGGCGGGACGGCGGCGATCACGTCGACGCGGCCCGCGAGTGACTCGGGCACCGCGTCGAAGCCGGTTCCGTGATGGATCTGCGCGTCGTCGGGCAGGTTTCGCCGGGCGTGCACGAGCGCATCGGCGGCGATGTCGGCAGCGTGCACCTGCACACCATCGACGGTTGCGGCGACTGCGGAGGCGATCGGCGCCACTCCGCAGAACGCCTCGAGGACAACGGCTCCGGGCCGCCCCGTCGCGGCGTCGATGGCTTCCTGCGCCAGCAGCAGGGATCGCTGCCGCGGCACGAACACACCGAACCCGACGCTGAGCCGGAGGTTCCCGAACTGGACCCACCCCAGCAGATGTTCGAGTGGTTCGCCCGCGATCCGGCGTGCGCACAGGTCGGCGAGTTCGTCTGCACCGGCGGCGTGCCGGCGTAGCAGCTCGGCCTCGTCCTCGGCGAACACGCAGCCCGCACGACGAAGAGCATCCGCCAGCGGGTCTCCGAGAAGTCCGGCCGGCTGCACATGTACGTCAGGAGATTGCGGCGTCATCCTTCTTGAGACCGTACAAGAACGATGCGGTCATCAGGAGCGCCACCTGCACGAATCCGAAGATCAGCCCGAGAATGGCGCCGGCCCCGAGTTCGACGGACGGCGGCATGATCAACGCCGAGGCGAACAGTGCCAGCCACCCGGCGAGCGCGATCACGGCGAGGAAGGGCAGGGCCTTTCGATATCGGGGAACCAGCATGAACGTCGTCGCGACCCCGACGACGCCGAGCACGACGAAGAACTTGCCGGGGTTCAGCACGATGTCGTCGGAGAAGAACCCGGGGATACTGTCCCGCCCTTCCATGAAATCGCGTTCCCACGAATCGAGCCCCTGCTGCGCCCCGGGCAACGCGGTGATCCAGCTGACGAAGCCCATGCAGTAGGTGACGATCCCGGCGACCGCCGCACCGAGGGCAAAGATCACCGACCGATCGGGCCGCGGCCCCATTCGCTGAGGACCCATGCCGGACGCGGGACCCCAACCACCTGTCGAGTGCTGGTACGCCGGTGGATTTTCACCCCACTGCTGGCCGGGAACCCCTCCGGTGGGCCGTCCGCCCTGGAACTGCCCGGTCTCACCGTGATTGCCGGGGAATCCGCCGGTCTGCGGCTGCCCGGGTGGGGCCGGTGACCGCTGAACGCCCTGCTGCTGGTTGGGATCGCCTGAATTCACGGTGCACTCCTCGTCCTTCACCCCCGAACGATCGCGCCTCGTCGTCGCGACCTGCGGGCCAGGGTAAGCCGACCAGAACCCCGATGCACCTGCGGCGACGAGATTCATTCGACCGGTCGTCGCACGGAACCAGACCCCGCTCGTGCCGATGGCCACGGATCGGAGATTCGGTGTTCACACTGTGGACTTGTCACGGGACGGATGCGGTCCCGGTTGGTGGCCGGGGCGCGGAAGGTGCTGCGCGAAAGTCTGCTGTGTCAGGCGGCGTCGTCGAGTCGCATGGTGCGGCGGTTGTAGGCGGGTAACGGGCGGCGTCGGGGGTCGATGTCGGCCGGTGGGATCAGCCACGGGTGTCGGTCGAAGCCCATCATGATGTCCCAGCCGTTGTGGTGAACCTGGGTGTGGCAGCGTTGGCAGAGCAGGCAGCCGTTGTCGAGGTCGGTGTCGCCGTCGTCGGACCAGTGCTCGATGTGGTGCACCTGCGTGTGCGATGGTGGCGCGCCGCATTTGATGCAACTCTGGTCGCGGATGATGATCGCTTTGCGTAGGTGCGGTGGGAAGAGTCGTCGTTCGCGACCCATCTGTAGCGGCACGGTATCACCGTCGATGACGATCTCGGTCAGGGTTCCGTCGCAGGACAGTTGTCGGGCGATGGCGTGGGTGGTCGGGCCGGTCCAGGGCAGGGATGCGGGGTCACCACCGTCGGCGGGGATGGTCAGCAATATCTGGGCGCGTGGTGTGCCGATGGTGTCCATCGCAGCGCCGACTGCGGCTTGATCCAACAGCACCTCCATTGCGTCGGCACGGATCTGGGTTGCTGAGCGTCGGTCTGGGGAGCCGTCGGGTTCGGGGCACGGCACCGAGCGTTCGTCGATCATCGCGATGAACTTCTCGCCGACGGCCTGGGTGACGTTGGCGTTGATCTCCACGCGGCTGTCATCGGTCACCCGGTGCGACAACGTATCCAGTGACCGGTCGTCGCACGCGGGGATACCGCCCTCGTCGTCGGCGATGGTGTTGCCGATCGTCTGCGCGTGCTTTTGTATCTCGGCGGGTGTGGCACCTGACAGGGCTTGGGCGAGGAGTCCGCTCTCGTAGGTGCCACGGTCGTTGCCGGAAAGCGCGGCGGGTGAACGCTTCTCGATGATTGTCATGCCACGGACAATGGCGTCGGCGACCTCTCCCGAGAGGTTTCCGTCGGCCGCGCAACTCTCGAGCCTGCTCAAGGTGCCGATGCTGTCGGCGATACGAATCGCTCGAGTGGCGACCACCGGCGGGAATCACATCTCGATCAGCAGCTTCTTGGTGGTCGACCCTGCCTTCTCCGCGACACGCAGATCATCGAGATCGCCTGCACAAGTGGCGATTCGGTGATCAGCCAGATTCCGGACCTTTCTCCAGAGCTCCAGTTCGGAAATTGTCGTGCGACCAGTGGGATCGTCTGTGGGTGGAGTGATTCCCGCGAGCTGGTCGAGGAGGGATTCGAGCGGTGCCATGACGCCATGGTAATCGAACATCCGTGGTCCTCCTGACGGTTTCGTGGGTCACTACTGGTGTGGCAGAGCAGGACACGCCCCTCCTCGCGTGAGTGTCGACATCGCGATGAGTGCTTCTGGTGAGTGGAATCCGTAGGCCCGTTTGGTCAGTGCCCTCAGATGCGTGTTGGTGGCCTCCACCCGGGCGTTCGATAGGCCCACGACAACGGAGTTGTAGATCTGGATCTGTTGCTGTCGTACCGATCTGGAGAGACCGACGAGTTCGATGATTCGACTACGATCAGCTCGATGTAACCAGTGCTCGAGCCGTCGCCACGTGCCGGAATGTTCCCCGGTAACGATGTGGCGGAGTTCCTCTTTCAGTTGATACGCGCGAGCGAGTTCACTATTGGCGCGTTTGACGATCAGCTCACGGGTCCGCTGTTGACCGGGGGTGAGGTTCTCGGGGTTCTTCAACAGTGCCCACCTCAGATTCCTACGATCGTCGTTGGAGAGACCGTGGATCCGGTTGAGGACCCGGCTACGACAACGGTCCACGGCACGGGTGGCCCACTGGACGACATGAAACGGATCCATGCATCGAATGGCATCCGGAGCACGTTCTGCAACAACCGTTTCGATGTACTGACCCGCGTCGGCGCTCACATGGGTCAGCTGTGCACTGCGCGTGGCGCCGAGCTCGTCGAAGAACTGGCGGAGCGTCTTCTTGGTTGCACCCTCACGCGCCCACACCAACCTGCCGGTGTCGTGGTCGACGATCACCGTCAGATATCGCCGACCTTTTCGGTAGGCGATTTCATCGATACCAATCCTGCGCAACCCATCCATTCGGTCGGCCTGTCCGGTGTGATCGGCAACGACTCGAGCGATGATGCGTTGCACTGTTCGCCACGACACCCTCATGTACTCACACACCGCGGATGATGGACTGTGCGCGGCGAGCCAGGCGACCGTGTCGTCGAATCGGCGCGTCATCTTTGCTGCCGGCCGTGCCCACGGCACATGTTCTGTGACGACGCCGTGCAGGCTGCAGTCGACCCGTCCAATGTGTCCTTGCAGGTAGCAGCGCATCCCGCCCAGGTCGAGGTGTCGCCAACGGCGCGGATGGTGTGGACGGTCATAGCCTGGTCGACGCCGTCGGCAGTGTGGACACCGCGAGTCCTGCCTGCGTTTCGCACGGACCGAGACGACCAACAACTGGCCGTCATCGTCGTCTTCAATGGCGACATCAAGAACCACCAGGTTCTCGATCTTCAGCAACTTCTGCAGTAGTCTAGTAGCGCGCAACGCCCTGCTCCTCGGTTTAGTCTTCGCAAACCAAACCTTAAGTGAGACAGGGCGTTGCGCGCTTCAGGCGCACCGGGAGGCACCCACAGAACCGTCAAGAGTGCCACATCCGTTTGAGTACTGTAGGTATTCCACAGCAGTTTTCGGTGATTTGTCAGTGGCGGCAGGATAGTTCGCGACCCTGAGAACTGGAAGTTTGCAACACATCTCCCCCCGTCACCCCGCTAACCAAGGAGCGAGCGCCACGAAGGGCTGGCGACATCTGCTCACCAGA
>NZ_BACI01000085.1 GCF_000225505.1 Gordonia alkanivorans NBRC 16433
TTGGCGGTGCCGTCGGCGCGTTGCCGGTTGACCGACAGATTGCGGCGACGTTTGCGGTCGGTGTCGTCGGTCAGTGTGCCGTCTGGGTCGAGGTGGGCCAGCAGTCGTGCACCGAGGGCGGTGATGTCGGCGGGGGTGTGGTCGACGGCGATCTCGGCCATCTGTCGTTCGGCGGCGACTTTCACGTCGTGGTCGGTGGCGTGTGGGATCTGGTCGAGGACGTCGAGTACTGCCCGGACGTGGGAGGTGCTGACCTTGCCGTCGGCCAATGCCTCTGCCAGAGCGGGGCGTTCGGGTTCGAGTGGTTCGCCGGTCGGGCTGAGGTGGGTGGCGGTCGCGTGGCGTTGTTTGGTGCGGCGCATGGGGTCGGCCATGCGTAGGCGGTGGGTCATGAACTGGGTGATGCTGCGGTGGCCGGTCTTGTGGGGTAGGTCGCGGTCGGCGATCTCGATGATCTGTCGGTCGCCGGCGAAAGTGAGTCGGGCGATGGCG
>NZ_BACI01000084.1 GCF_000225505.1 Gordonia alkanivorans NBRC 16433
CCGTCCCGCTGTACTTCGGACGCGGCAAGAGGTTGGCCACCCGTGAACAACGTCTCGTGTCCTTCGCCCGACCCGACGGCGAGGTCTGTTCCACCCCCGACTGCGGCATATCCGCCGCGCACGTGGAAATGCACCACGCGCAACTGGATTGGGGTCTCGGTGGACTCACCGACATCACCGACCTCGCACCGGCGTGCCCGAAACACAATCGCATGGTCAGCAATGAACCCGGCGGCTACACCACCCGCATGGTCCGTGAAGGCCCCGACGAAGGCCGCTGCGCCTGGCGGTTGAACGCCGAACCCGGCGCACCACCCAACCCCGAACGCATCAACCGCCGACCTGACATCCCCCGCCGATTCAACGAACAACTCAAACAGGTACGCAACGAGATCCACGGACCCGAACCGGAGTCCGGCGATACCCCACGCCTCCAGATGCGCCAGATCATCGACCTCCGCAACGCCTCCGACGCCGAAGCCACCCTCGCCTCGATACTCCTCGCCGCCGCCTACCCGCACCGGTGAGAATCGCGGTCGTGAAGAAGGTGGTGGACCGTCGTCGAGGATTCCGTGCGATTCTGGAGCCAGAATGACCATGGACACCCCGCACAAGGTCGAGGACTTCTTTGCAGGCTCGCCGGTGGGCCTGTCGATCCACCGTGCGGTCGAGGACGCCATTCATGAACTGGGAGACGACATCACCGTCCGAGTTACGAAGAGCCAAGTCAACTTTCGACGTCGGACCGGTTTCGCCTTCGTGTGGCGTCCCGGCCTGTACCTGCGATCCGAAGTACCAGCGGTGTTGTCGATCGCCCTTCCGCACCGCATCGACTCTGCCCGCTTCAAGGAAGTCGCGCACCCCTCACCGCGCGTGTGGATGCACCACCTGGAGGTGCGTGGGGCCGCGGAGGTGGACGAGGAGGTCCACCGGTGGCTCAGTGAGGCCTATGACGCCGCGGACTGACGTCGTCAGACTACGGCGCGGGGATGTCCAGCCCGAGGTCGAGCACCGTGACCGAATGGGTGAGTGCACCGACGGCCAGGTAGTCGACGCCCGTGCGGGCGTAGTCCTCGGCAACGTCGAGCGTCAGACCACCGGAGCTCTCCAGCTTGGTCTGCGGCGAGTGGGTGTTGCGTCGCTGCACGGCCATCTGGGTTTCCCACGGCTCGAAGTTGTCGAGCAGCACGAGCTGCGGCTCGAGCGGCAGGACCTCGTCCAGCTGGGACAGGGAGTCGACCTCGACCTCGACGGGAAGGCCCGGAGCTGCGGCGCGAACCGCTTCCAGCGCCGCTGCGACGGAACCGGCGGCGACGACGTGGTTGTCCTTGATCAGTGCGGCGTCGCCGAGACCCATGCGGTGGTTGACTCCCCCACCTGCGCGGACCGCATACTTCTGCAGCAGTCGCAGGCCGGGGAGCGTCTTACGGGAGTCACGAATCTGCGCGGATGTGCCGGAGACCGCGTCGACCCACGCCCGGGTCGCGGTCGCGATCCCGGACAGATGGCAGATCAGGTTCAGCGCGGTGCGTTCGGCCGTCAGGAGTGCGGCCGTCGGAGCGTGGACGCGCAGGACGACATCGCCGGGTTCGACGACGCTGCCGTCTGCGACGGCGTCGGTCACCTCGAAGTTGCCCGGACCGATGACCTCGTCGAACACCGCGACCACCACCGGCACACCGGCGATCACGCCATGTGCACGGCTGACGATCGCGGCGTCGACGACAGCGCCGGCGGGGACCGTCGACGTGGTGGTGACGTCGGGGCCGTACCGCAGATCCTCGTCGAGTGCGGTTCGGATCAGCGCACGGATCTCATCGTCGACGACCAGATCCAGTGCACCGCCGACCGAAGCCTGACCGATGAAACCCTCACTCACCGCAGAGCTTCCGGTCACTCGCCCGACCCCGGGTTACCGATCGCGATCATCCGCTCGACGCTCTTGCGAGCCTTCTCCGCGACGTCGACGTCGACGAATACCTCGTCGCGGCCCTCACGCAGGCAGCGCAGCAGTGCGGAAGGGGTGATCATCTTCATGTAGGGGCACGACGCGCGGTCGTTCACGGCCTGGAAGTCGACCCCCGGTGCGGCCTTGCGGAGCTGGTGCAGCATGCCGATCTCGGTGGCGACGAGAACCTGCTTGGCGCCGGTCTCCCGCGCGGCGTCGAGCATGCCGCCGGTCGAGAGGATCTTCACGCGATCCTCGGGCACGGCACCCTCACCTGCCAGATAGAGAGCCGAAGTGGCGCAGCCGCATTCGGGGTGGATGAACAGGTCTGCATCGGGGTGCGACGCGGCCTGGTCGGCCAGCTCGTCACCGTTGATGCCGGCGTGCACGTGGCACTCGCCCGCCCAGATGTGGATGTTGTCCCGGCCGGTCTCCCGCTTGACGTGCGCACCGAGGAACTGGTCCGGGAGGAACAGCACGTCGCGGTCCGGGTCGATCGAGGCGACGACGTCGACGGCGTTCGACGAGGTGCAGCAGATGTCGGTCAGACCCTTCACCTCGGCGGTGGTGTTCACATACGAGACGACGACCGCCTCCGGGAACTCGGCCTTCCAGGCGCGCAGTTCGTCGGCGGTGATCGAGTCGGCCAGCGAGCAGCCGGCACGCTCGTCGGGGATGAGTACCCGCTTCTCAGGGCTGAGGATCTTGGCTGTCTCCGCCATGAAGTGGACACCGCAGAAGATGATCTCGTCGGAGTCCACCTCGGCCGCGATGCGCGACAGGGCAAGGGAGTCACCGACGTGATCGGCGACGTCCTGGATGGCGGGAAGCTGGTAGTTGTGCGCGAGCAGCGTCGCATTGCGGGCACGAGCGAGGCGCCGGACCTCGTCTGCCCACTCCTGAGTCGGTTCGACGCCGGCGTAGCCGCCCGGTGCGTCGAACCATTCGGCATCGAGGAGCCCGGGGGCGGCCACGGCCGCCGGGCGATCACTGGTGATGCTCATTGCCACTCCTCTGGCTGTCCCGGCGGGCGTCTACCACCACCGGGTCATCGGTGTCCCCGGAGCACGGGCCGTGTGTCCGAAGCAGGTTTTCGACTCATGGTCGAAAACGCTATGCATCGTAACATTCACCACACCCGGTTCATTCCCGTCGTCCCTCGCGCCAGAGCAGGCCGACCGGTCAGGAGCACATCAGGGCGTCGAGGTACCGCTCGGCGATCCGCGACTGCGCCACCCGCCCGATCGGGCCACCGAGTCGCGTGAACCAGCGGCCCGGTCTCGAGAACGCGACGATGTGCGCGACCACGGAGTCGTCCGGGAGTCGCTGAACCCAGAACCGCTCCTCCCCGATCTCCGGGTGACCGGGCAGGGTCCCGTAGGCGAAGCCGCGCTCAGCCCCCGAATCGATCGACCCCGAATCGATCACCTCGATGACCCGACACGCGGCAGAGATCCGCACGGGGCCCACGCCCAGACGCATCGACACCGTGGCACCGACCTCGGCAGCAGGAGTGGAGGCGTCGACGCCGATCCCGGCGCGACGGTGCATGTCCCAGTTCAGGATTCGGTCTGCGACGGTGGTGAAACATCCCTCGCTCGCACCGATCACGCGCGATCGCCGCAGATGGTGATAACCCGCCGGCAGCTCTCCGGCGGTCGCACCGACCTCCGCGTAGGTGAGGCCCGACGGACGCGGCGTCACCCGGCGCGCGCCACCTCGGCGTCGAGGACGGTGTCGTCATGCACCGCCGCCAGGTCGTCGAGCGAGGTGTTCAGCGACCGAGCGAGCGCGGCGATGGTGGCGAACGCGGGCGTCGGCATGCGGCCCGTCTCGATCTTGCGCAGCGTCTCCGGGGAGATCCCCGCGCTGACGGCCACCTCACCGAGAGGACGGGCGCCACGGAGTTCGCGCAGCCGGGCGCCCAGACGGCGGCCGGCGTCGATCTGTTCCGGCGTCAACGGGTTGCGGACCATGCCCACGATCCTAGCCGATGCGGTATACATATACCGAGAGTCCGGTATTTCTATACCGCATACCGCCAACGTCAGCGAAGGGGAAATGGGAATGGTCGAGCTGAAGTCACCGTCCGAGGTCGACGCCATGGCGGTGACCGGCGCGTTCATCGCGGACCTGCTCGCCGACCTCGCGGAACGGGCCGACGTCGGGGTCAATCTCCTCGACCTCGAGCAGCGCGCCCGCGACCTCATCGCCGATCGCGGCGCGAAATCCTGCTACTGGGACTACTCGCCCTCGTTCGGCCACGGCCCCTTCCGCAACGTCATCTGCCTGTCGGTGAACGATGCGGTCCTGCACGGCCTCCCCCACGACTACGTCCTGGCCGACGGCGACCTGCTGTCCATGGACATCGCGGTCTCGATCGACGGCTGGGTCGCCGATTCCGCCCGCAGCGTCATCGTCGGCACACCCCGCCCGGAGGATCAGCGTCTCGTCCGGGCGACCGAGGAGGCCCTGGCGGCGGCCATCGACGCCGCCCGCCCCGACGCCCGGCTCGGCGACATCTCCGCCGCGATCGGAACCGTCGCCAAGTCCTACGGATACCGCGTCAACACGGAGTTCGGCGGCCACGGCCTCGGGCGCACCATGCACGAGGACCCGCATGTGGCGAACATCGGCAAGGCCGGTCGCGGAATGAAACTGCGGCCCGGGCTGACACTGGCGCTCGAACCCTGGTTCACGCTCGGCACCGACCGCATCAAGTTCGACGCCGACGGCTGGACGATCCGATCGTTCGACGGCTCTCGCGGTGCGCACAGCGAACACACCATCGCGGTCACCGACGGCGCGGCACGCGTGTTGACGTCGAAGGTTCGCTGATCACGCGGCGTCGGGGGCCATACAATCGACGCCATGCCAGCCGCCGGGTCCGATCCCTCCAGTTCCGACGGCTCACAAGCGTCGGACAACGCGACCGGTCTACGGGTCGAGGTCCTCAGCGTCGTCTTCCAGGTCCGCACCCCGCCTTCCGCGGACGGCTGCGACGTCCACGCCGCGCTCTGCGTCCTGCTCTCCCGCACCGCCACCGAACCCGGCCGCTGGTCACTGCCGGGCGGCGATGTCGCCGGCGACGAGACGTTGTCGGTCGTCGCGCGACGCCTCGTCGCCGACACGATGGACGTCCGCGACATCGCTCACCTCGAGCAACTGTCGGTCTTCTCCGATCCGGCACGCGTTCCCGGAGTCCGCACGATCGCGTCGACCTACATGGGTCTCGTCCGCTCGGACAGCCCGGTGACCCTGCCCGAGGGGGCGGCCTGGTTCGCCGTCGACGCGTTGCCGCCGGTGGCCTTCGACCACGCCGAGATCATCGACACCGCCCGGCATCGACTGGCGGCCAAACTCTCCTACACCAACATCGCTTTCGCGCTGGCACCGAAGCAGTTCCCGATGTCGGAGCTGTCGGAGATCTATTGCGCCGCACTCGGTTACCCGGTGGATACGACCAACCTGCTGCGCATCCTGAGCCGACGCGCCGTGGTGGTGTCCACCGGTACCGTCGGCAAGACGGGCCGGTCCGGCGGGCGGCCGCCGGCGCTCTATGCCTTCGCCGACAACGAGTTACGCGTCACAGATGAGTTCGCGACGCTGCGTCCGCCGATGTGACCGCCGACCCGGGAGGATCGTCGGCGGGGTGCTCGTCGTCGAGATCCCCGACGCCGAGATCTGCTGTACGTGAGGACAAGACGCAGACCAGGTAGACGAGCGCACACGCGAACGGCGCGCAGATGAGCAGCGTCCAGGGCGCGCTGTGTCCGGCGCGTGTACCGCCGTCGAGCCAGAGTTCGGGCACCACGCGGTAGACCGACTCCAGCGGAGGTCCGGCGAGGTCATCGTCGAACCGGAAGCCCGCCAGCCACATTCCGACCTGCGCGCCGAGCGCGGAGCCGGCCACCGTGCCGGCGGCCGGCACCAGGAAACCGGTGACGCCTCGCCACGGCCGCGCCGCAGCCCACGCGACCAGTGCGGCGATGCCGCCGTAGGTGAACATGATCAGCGCGAAGGCACCGACACCGTCGAAATCGGTCGAGATGCCGTCGCGAGTCAGACCCTTCAGGACGACGCCGGTGGTCGGCGGCGTAACCAGCGCCCAGATCCCGCCGGCGACCCCGCCGAGCACGATCACCACCGCGGTCACGGTGAGCAGGGTCGTGACCGGCCGGGCGGGACGCCGTCCGGACACCGGACCGCTCACCGACGACCCAGTTCGGCCGAGTCGACCGTCCCGTGGCGGGAGCATCGTGCGCTCCAGCCGTCGGGACGGACCTGCACGACCATGCGACGTCCGCACTGTCCGCAGAAACGCGGCGGTTCAAGCCCCAGTCGCGCGGCCGGCGGGATGGCGTCGGGTGCCTGCAGTTCCAGTTCGAGGCCGGTGTACACGCCGAACCTGCACGGTTCGGCGAGCGGCCCCGGGACGGTGTCGATCATGAAAGAACACGCTACCGATCGTCTGGGAAGGTCGGGAGTGGCGGAGAGGTCAGATCGTGTCGTTGAGCGACTTGATCGGCATCGACAGATCGCTGAGGAGGTCGAGGTCGTCCTCCGCAGGCCGGCCGAGCGTCGTCAGGTAGTTGCCGACGATGACGGCATTGATGCCGCCGAGGATGCCCTGCTTGGCCCCGAGGTCGCCCAGGGTGATCTCGCGACCGCCAGCGAAGCGCAGGATGGTGCGCGGCAGGGCGAGGCGGAAGGCGGCCACCGACTTGAGCGCCTCGGACGCCGGGAGCACCTCGAGGTCACCGAAGGGCGTACCCGGGCGGGGGTTGAGAAAGTTCAGCGGCACCTCGTCGGGCTCGAGTGCGGCCAGGTCGGCGGCGAACTCGGCGCGCTGCTCGAGGCTCTCCCCCATGCCGAGGATGCCGCCGCAGCACACCTCCATGCCCGCTTCGCGCACCATGCGCAGCGTGTCCCAACGCTCCTCCCACGTATGCGTCGTGACGACGTTCGGGAAGTGACTGCGCGCGGTCTCCAGGTTGTGGTTGTAGCGGTGCACACCCATGTCGCGGAGCTGATCGACCTGCTCCTGGGTGAGCATCCCGAGGCTGCAGGCGATCTGGATGTCGACCTCGTTGCGGATCGCCTCGATGCCGGCGGCGACCTGGCTCAGCAGACGCTCGTCGGGGCCACGGACGGCGGCGACGATGCAGAACTCGGTCGCACCGGTCTTGGCGGTCTGCTTGGCGGCCTCCACCAGCGACGGGATGTCGATCCAGGCGCTGCGCACCGGCGAGGCGAAAAGTCCCGACTGCGAGCAGAAGTGACAGTCCTCCGGGCAGCCACCGGTCTTCAACGAGATGATGCCCTCGACCTCGACCTCCGGACCGCACCACTTCATGCGCACGTCGTGGGCGAGCTGAAGCAGCTCGGTCAGGCGATCGTCGTCCAGGCGCAGCACGGCCAGGACCTGCTCACGGTCGAGCGGTTCACCACGCTCGAGTACCTGTTCGCGGGCGGTGGCGAGGATGTCATCGGACGTCTGTGCGTCGTGGGCGGTGTCGACGGTTGCCTGTGTCACGGGGCTGAACTCCTTGTACTGGAATCGGTTCGGGCGGGCTGGATCGAGCTACGGGGTGTGGGCGAACGAGGCCCGACGACTGGTGAGTGATCCGGCCAGCCAGTCGGGGTCGAACCACGTCGGGGCGGTTCGACGGAACTCCGCGGGATCGAGGGAGGCAGCCCCGGCGGGCAGCACACCCACCACCGGGACACCGGTGATCCGCGGCAGGTCGGATCGGTTGCAGCGCATGGCGAGGTCGGGCTCCTCCGGCCACCAGCCGATCACGAGCCCCGCCGGCCGGAGTCCCCGTGCGCGCACCGCATTCACGGTCAGCTCGGCGTGGTTGAGGGCACCGAGGCCGGGAGCCACGACGATGACGACGCCGTCGCCTGTGTCGGGCACGAGGGTCTCGGCGGCGATGTCGAGGATCGTCGCGGACTCCCCCAGCCGCACCAGGACCCCACCGGCCCCTTCGACGAGGGTGAGGTCGTGGGTGGCCGCGAGGTCGTCGACCGCGCGCACGATCACCGACGGATCGGCGAGCGGCATACCCGCACGCCGCGCCGCGGTGTCCGGTGCGAGCGGCTCGGGGTAGCGATAGGACTCGACCGCACTCACGTCCCCCGCCAGGCGCACGACTTCGGCGAGGTCGCCGGGTTCGGTTGGGGCGACGCCGGTTTGGACGGGTTTGCAGATGGCGACGGTGTCCATGCGTCCCGCAGCGGCGAGGGCGGCGGTGACGACCGTCTTGCCGACGTCGGTCGAGGTACCGGTGACGGCAAGGACGCGACCTCGGGCCGGAGATGGCTGTGCGTTCATCGGGCACCCACCTCACGTAGCGCGGCGTCGACGACCTCGGCGACGTGGTCGAGAGTCGCGGCGTCGAGGTCGGCGCGGACGGTGATCCGCAGGCGGGATGTGCCCGGCGGGACCGACGGCGGGCGGAAGCACCCGACTAGGACTCCGCGATCACGGCAGGCCGCGGCCGCGTCGACGGCTCGCTGCGGATCGCCGACGATGATCGAGATGACGGCGGCGGCAGGCTCGTCGACGCCGCAAGCGCGCGCCAGGTGGCGAGCGTTGTCCCGCAACCGGTCCGGCAGCGCGGGGTAGGCCCGCAGTACTCGTAGTGCGGCACGAGCCGCGCCGACCGCCGCCGGATTCAGTCCGGTGTCGAAGATGAACGGGCGCGCGCAGTCGATCAGGTGCGACCGGAGGATCTCCGGTCCGAGGACCACCCCACCCTGCGCCCCGAAGGACTTGGACAAGACCGTGGTGACCACCAGATCCGGCGCACCGGAAAGTCCCTGTTCGGCAACGAGCCCGCGTCCACCGGGACCGCGAACGCCGACGGCGTGGGCCTCATCGACGAGCAGCACCGCACCGTGCGCGCGGGCCGCGGCGTACAGGTCGGCGACCGGGGCCGGCTCACCGTCGATGCTGTACACCGAGTCGGTGACCACGAGAGCACGTTCCTCGGTGCGCGCGGCAAGCGCGGCCCGTACTGCCTCGTGATCGCCGCGGTCGACGACCACCACGCGTGCCCGAGACAGGCGGCACCCGTCGATCAGCGACGCATGCGACCCGGTGTCACTGACAATCAAATCGCCGCGTCCGGCGAGTGCGGTCACCGCACCGACGTTGGCGAGATAGCCAGACGAAAAGGTTAGTGCTGCAGGAAAACCAAGGAAATCGGCCAGTTCGTTCTCGAGGTCGACATGGGCCGCGGTGGTGCCGACGACGAGCCTCGACGCCGTCGACCCGCCACCCCACTGCGCGGCCGCGGCCTGCGCACCGGCGATGACGTCGGGGTGCGTCGACAGTCCGAGGTAGTCGTTCGAGCCGAGATTGACGGCGTCGGCACCGGCTCGTCGGACATGCGGCTCGCGATGCAGGCCGGCCTCGGCACGATCACGTGCGGCACGGGCGAGCCAGGCGAGTCCGACCTCACCCGAGGTGACATCCTGGCCGGCCACCGGCTGTCCCGAGGTGATCGTCATGATCGCGCCCCCACGAGTTCGGAAGATGCAGAGGATGTTTCGCCGAGCGTGGCACGCACGGCTGCGGAGATTCCGCGGACGATCGTCGCGACGTCCTCGGGCGTGCAGATGAACGGCGGCATCGTGTAGACGAGGTTGCGGAAGGGCCGCAGCCACGCGCCGGCGTCGATCGCGGCCGCGGTGGCCGCCGGCATGTCGACGGGACGGTCGAGTTCGACGACGCCGATCGCACCGTGTACGCGGACGTCGACAATGCCGTCGAGGTCCCGCAACGGCGCCAGCCCCTCGGCGAGGCCCGCACCGATCTCCGCCACGCGCTCGGCCCAGGGCGTCTCCAGCAGCAGCTCGATCGCGGCGACGGCCACCGCGCAGGCGAGCGGGTTGGCCATGAACGTCGGGCCGTGGGCGAGTCCGCCGGCCTCCCCCGCGCTGATGACCTCGGCGAGATGGGACGTGCAGAGTGTCGCCGCGAGCGTCATGTATCCGCCGGTGAGCGCCTTGCCGACACACATGATGTCGGGGGCGACCCGCGCGGCGTCGGCGGCGAAGAGGGTTCCGGTCCGGCCGAAGCCGGTGGCGATCTCGTCGAAGATCAGCAGGACGCCGTGACGGTCGCAGATGTCGCGCAGGGCGGACAGATATGCAGGGTCGTGGAAGCGCATACCGCCGGCGCCCTGGACGACCGGTTCGACGATGACGGCGGCGAGCTCGTCGCGGTGCTCGCGGACCGCGTCCTCCAGGGTGGCCACGTACTCCGGTCGGAAGTCGGCCGGAGGTGCGTCGACGAAGACCTGCCGTGCGAGCACCGCCGACCACATCGCGTGCATGCCGCCGTCGGGGTCGCAGACGCTCATCGGGGTGAAGGTGTCCCCGTGGTAGCCACCGCGCCAGGTCAGCAGACGGGTGCGCTGCGTCTCCCCGCGGCTCCGCCAGTACTGCAATGCCATCTTCGCCGCGACCTCGACCGAGACCGATCCCGAATCGCAGAAGAACACCTTCTGCAACGGTTCGGGGGTGAGTTCGACGAGGAGTTGCGCGAGCCGCGCGGCGGGTTCGTGGGTGAGGCCACCGAACATGACATGCGACATGCGCCCCATCTGGACGGCGGCCGCGGCGTCGAGGCGCGGGTGCCGGTAACCGTGGATCGCGGCCCACCACGAACTCATGCCGTCGACCACCGATCGTCCGTCGGCCAGCTCCAGGTGAACCCCCGACGCCGACGCGACCACCAGGGGTTCGGTCGTTGCGGGCAGTGCCCCGTAGGGATGCCAGATGTGCTCGGCGTCGACGCGGCTGACCTCGGCCTGGTCCACGACGCACTCCTCCTGCTCTCCCCGGATCGCCTGGACACCGTCCAGGATTCCTGAACACCGTACAGGGAGAGCCTGGACGGTGTACAGGTGGCTCGCGTCGGGCGGCCCGATCGGGGTCACTACGCTGACCGCGTGAGCAACAGCCGCACCGACGTCCTCCGCGCCGCCCGCGACATCCTGCGCGAGCACAGCCTGGCCGACCTGTCGATGCGCCGGCTCGCCACGGAGCTCGGGGTTCGCCCCAACGCCCTGTACTGGCATTTCCCCAACAAACAGACCCTGCTGGCCGCTCTGGCCGACGACATCCTGGGCGCGGTGACGATCCCCGCCGCCGATCTGCGGTGGGACGAGCGGCTGCGGCTGCTCGCCACCGGGATGCGCGCGGCCCTGCTGGAGGTGCCCGACAGCGCCGAGGTCGTGTCGTCGAGCTGGGCCAGCGGCCTGTCCACCAAGGCCATCGCCGCAGACATCGTCGCGGCCGGACATTCCGGCGGGCTCTCGCTGCGTGACGCGGAGGCCGCCGGCGTCGCGATCTGTCAGCTCGTCATCGGCCTGACCATCGAGGAACAGACCCGCGCACAGATGGAACGCCTCGGCGTCATCGAACCGTCGGGCCGCGACTTCACCGGCGAGTTCGTCGACGGACTGACGATCATCCTCGACGGGGCCCGCACCCGAGCGCGTCGCTGACATTCCTGCGCCCCGTGACCAACTCCACCGGGTGTCGCGACCGTCACGACTCAGGAATTCACAGCTTCTGCGGGTACATTGCTACCCGGCCGAAACCGTTCCCGACCCGAAAGACTTCTCTGTGGCATCGACGACTCGAGTAGTGGCGCCGGAGTCGGCCCCCTCGACGCCGACGACCCCTGCCTACCGCACCGACCTCGACGGACTGCGCGGCATCGCGATCACCCTCGTGGCCTGTTTCCACGTGTGGTTCGGGAAGGTCTCCGGCGGCGTCGACGTCTTCCTCACCCTGTCGGGATACTTCTTCCTCGGTTCGCTCCTCCGGCATGCGATCTACGCGCAGAAGCCGAACGTCACCTTCCGCGACACCCTCGATCCGTGGCCGCGACTGAAGCGACTACTGAAGCGACTGCTGCCCGCACTGATCACCGTGCTCCTCGCGGTCACGGTGCTCACCGTCGTGGTCCTGCCGCAGACCCGCTGGGCCAACATCGGCAACGAGGTCGTGGCCAGCGCCCTCTACTACCAGAACTGGTACCTGGCTCTGAACTCCCAGGACTACCTGGCCGCGAGTTCGGCCAACAGTCCCCTGCAGCACATCTGGTCGATGTCGATGCAGGGACAGTTCTTCCTGCTGACCCTGCTCGTCGCCCTGGCGTTCGCCGGCGTCCTCAAGCTGCTCGCACACTTCGCGCGCCCGTTCGCCGACCCGCGGGTCATCAGATTCCTGGTCGGCGCCGCGGTCTTCGTGGTCGCGCTGGGATCGTTCTGGTGGGCACATCGCGGCATGGCCATCAACCAGCCGTACAACTACTACTCCACGCTCTCGCGGCTGTGGGAGCCGCTGGCCGGTGGGCTGCTGGCGATCTGGCTGCCGAGCCTCCGCGTCCCCAACTGGCTGCGCAACGTCGCCACCGTCGCGGCCCTCGCGCTGATCGTCAGCTGCGGGTTCTGGATCGACGGCGTCGCCGAGTACCCGGGCCCGATGGCACTCGTTCCGGTCGGGGCGACGCTGATCATCATCTGGGCGGGCGCGACCGCATTGCAGAAGGCGCCGCGCGGTTCGCATGCCGCCCCGGACGGGATGCCGGCCGCCAACCGCATGCTGGCGAGTACCTGGCCGGTGTGGCTGGGCACCATCGCCTACTCGCTGTACCTGTGGCACTGGCCCCTGCTGATCTTCTACCTCACCTGGCGGGACAAGAACCACGCGAACTTCCTCGAGGGAGTCGGCATCCTCGGGGTGTCGATCGGTCTCGCCTGGCTCACCAAGCGCTACATCGAGGACCCGCTCCGCGGCGGTGACCGGGCGGCCCTCCCCCGGGGCAACCGCGCGGGACGGTCGCGGTGGCTGTCCTACACGTCGGTGGTGACGGCGATCCTGCTGCTCGGCAGCGTGGTGGCCGGCGTCGCCATCAAGGTGTGGGAGAACCACGTCGACAACATCGTCGTCGACACCAAGAACCTCGACCCGCGGTCGTACCCGGGTGCGCGTGCCCTGCTCGACGGGTGGCCGGTCCCCGCCCTCGATCCCCAACCGTCGGCGCTGGAAGTCATCCAGGACTACCCGGAGACCTCCACCGACGGATACATGAGCGACTTCACCGACAACGAGATCCATGTCGGTGTGTACGGCGACCCGAACGCCACCCGCACGATCGCACTGGCCGGCGGCTCGCACGCGGAGATGTGGATCTCCGCGCTCGACACCCTCGGCAAGCGCAACGGGTTCAAGGTCAAGACCTACCTGAAGATGGGTTGTCCGCTGTCGACCAACGAGGTCCCCAAACAGCGCGGCGTCCCCTACCCCGAGTGTTACGACTGGGGCCAGCGTGTCATCGAACAGGTCATCGCCGACAAACCCGACGCGGTGTTCACCAACTCGACGCGACCGCGCGACTACCAACCCGGCGACTGGGTGCCGCCGGACTACACCCCGATCTTCGATCGCTTCCTCGGTGCCGGCGTCCCGGTGTTCGGCATGCGGGACACGCCGTGGCCGAAGAACGGCAAGGGCACCATCGACACGCCCATCTGCCTCGCCGACGGCGGCGACGCGGAGAGCTGCGGTTCGCGACGTGCCGCCGTCCTCGCACCCGAGGACCCGGCGCTCGAGCTCGCCGCCACCCGCCCCGACTTCCACCCGCTGGACATGTCGAACGGCATCTGCACCGACGACTTCTGCCCGGCGATCATCGGCAACATCACCGTCTACAAGGACCCCCATCACCTCTCGGCCACGTTTGTCCGGAGTCTCACCGACGAGCTCGGCCGGCAGATGGAGGCCCAACTGCCCTGGACCGGCCCGCAGGTGCCGTGACCTGCGTCTTTCACATTCCTTCCGGTGTCGCGTATAAGCCGCCGGGCGGACCGGCCGCTCCGGGCGGACGTTTCGCTCTCCGAGATGACCACCTGACACAACACGACTAGGGTCAACCCATGACGTCGTCTCCGAAGGTGGGCAGTACCGCTTCGCCAACCGCGGGTGAACAACCGGATCCGGGTACGAGCGACACCCCGCCGCTCCCCATGCCGGACGACCCGGTCCAGGCCGACGCACTCGTCGAACCCGAACCCGCACCGATCCCGGTGTGGCCGGGCACCCCGTACCCGCTCGGGGCGACCTACGACGGTGCGGGAACCAACTTCTCGCTGTTCTCCGAGGTCGCCGAAGCCGTCGAGCTGTGCCTCATCGACCGGGACGGCAAGGAACGTCGCATCCGTCTCGAAGAGGTCGACGGCTACTGCTGGCACTGCTACCTGCCGAACGTGGTGCCGGGACAGTTCTACGGCTTCCGCGTGCACGGCCCCTACGACCCCTCCCGCGGACTGCGATGCGACCCGAGCAAGCTGCTTCTCGACCCGTACGGCAAGGCTTTCCACGGCGACTTCGACGGTGACGCCTCACTGTTCTCCTACCCCCTGCCGACGCCCGACGACGCGGAGGGCCCGCCCGAGGACCCCACCGAGGAACCTGTGGCGGACGCCGACGCTTCGGAGGTCGACGCGGCAGAGGACGAGGCCGCACCCGAGGCCACCGACGGCGAGGTCGCCGAGGCCACCGACGATGCGGAAACGGTTGAACTCGAACCTCTTCCGGAGAACCCGCCCGCTCCCGAGCACCCGATGCCCGGGCTCGACTCGCTCGGGCACACGATGGTCTCGGTGGTCATCAACCCGTATTTCGACTGGCAGAACGACCGCTCGCCCAATCGCCCCTACCACCAGACGGTCATCTACGAGGCCCACGTCAAGGGCATGACCGCCACCCATCCCGGCGTGCCCGAGAACCTACGCGGCACCTACGCGGGCCTCTGCCATCCGGTGATCATCGATCACCTGAAGTCGCTGGGTGTCACCGCGATCGAACTGATGCCGGTCCACCAGTTCATGCAGGATTTCACCCTCCGCGACCAGGGGTTGCGAAACTACTGGGGATACAACACCTTCGGATTCCTCGCGCCGCACATCGAGTACTCGTCGACCCCGGATCAACCCGCCAGCGCGGTCACCGAGTTCAAGGCGATGGTCCGCGAATTCCACAACGCGGGCATCGAGGTCATCCTCGACGTGGTCTACAACCACACCGCCGAGGGCAACCACCTGGGTCCGACGGTCTGCTTCCGCGGCATCGACAACGCGGCCTACTACCGCCTCGTCGACGGCGAGCCCGAGATGTACATGGACTACACGGGTACCGGCAACAGCCTCAACGGCCGGCATCCGCACACGCTGCAGCTGATCATGGACTCGCTGCGCTACTGGATCCTGGAGATGCACGTCGACGGATTCCGCTTCGACCTCGCCTCCACGCTGGCCCGCGAACTCCACGACGTCGACCGCCTCTCGGCGTTCTTCGATCTGGTGCAACAGGATCCGGTCGTGAGCCAGGTCAAGCTGATCGCCGAGCCGTGGGACATCGGCGAGGGCGGTTATCAGGTCGGCAACTTCCCGCCGTTGTGGACCGAGTGGAACGGGAAGTACCGCGACACGGTGCGCGACTACTGGCGCGGCGAGCCGTCGACGCTGGGCGAGTTCGCCTCCCGGCTCACCGGGTCGTCGGACCTCTACGCGGCGACCGGCCGGCGGCCACTCGCGAGCATCAACTTCGTCATCGCCCACGACGGCTTCACGCTGCGCGACCTGGTGTCGTACAACGAGAAACACAACATGGCCAACGGTGAGGACAACCGCGACGGCGAGAGCCACAACCGATCCTGGAACTGTGGCGTCGAGGGCCCGACGGACGATCCCGAGATCAACGCCCTGCGTGCCCGGCAACAGCGCAACATCCTGGCGACGCTCTTCCTGTCGCAGGGCACGCCGATGCTGGCCCACGGTGACGAGATCGGCCGCACCCAGCAGGGCAACAACAACGTGTACTGCCAGGACTCCGAATTGTCCTGGGTGGACTGGTCTCTCGCCGAGGAGAACGCCGATCTGCTGGAGTTCACCCGCAAGGCCATCGCGCTGCGGACCGCGCATCCGGTGTTCCGCCGTCGACGCTTCTTCGGCGGCAAGCCGATCCGGTGGGGCGATCAGTCCCTCGACATCGCGTGGCTCACACCCGCCGGTGTGGAGATGACGTCCGCGGACTGGGACAGCGGCTTCGGCAAGAGTCTCGCGGTGTTCCTGAACGGAAAGGGGCTCGGCGAGAAGGACGAACGGGGTGAATGGGTCGTCGACGACTCGTTCTTCATCTGCTTCAACGCCCACTACGAACCCATCGACTTCCATCTACCGCCGGAACAATACGGCCTCGAGTGGGTCGGTGAACTCGACACCACCCATCCGACCGGCGACTCGGATCTGACCGCCGCCTGCCGAGATTCGGTGACGGTCGGCGGCCGGTCCGTGCTCGTCCTGCGGAAGACGTCCTGACCTTGGGCACCGCCTCGATGAGCACACGACCGACACCGCGGGCCACCTACAGGTTCCAACTCAACGGCGACTTCGGGTTCGCCGATGTCACCGCGACGCTGGATCACCTCGTCGACCTGGGGGTCAGTCACGTCTACCTGTCCCCCATCGGCACGGCCGCGGCCGGGTCCACCCACGGCTACGACTGGCTTCCGCCGCCCGCCGTGTCCGATGTCCTCGGGGGCATCGACGGTCTGCGTGAACTCCGCCGCGCGGCAACCGATCGCGGGCTCGGCATCATCATCGACATCGTCCCCAACCACACCGGTGTGGCGGATGCGCTCGCCAACCCGTGGTTCGCCGACCTGCTCCGTCACGGCCACCGGTCGCAATACGCCTCGTACTTCGACGTCGACCTCAGCGACGACAACGGCGCCGACGGGAAGATCGCGCTGCCGGTCGTCGCCGCCGACGGCGACCTGAGTCCGCTCGAGATCGACGAGCAGGGCAACCTGCGGTACTACGACCACGCCTTCCCGATCGCCCCCGGGACCGCGGACGGGACCGCCGCGGAAGTCCATGCGCGCCAGCACTACAAGCTCGTGCCGTGGAACAGCGGGCTGATCGGGTACCGCCGGTTCTTCACCGTCAACGAACTCGCCGGCCTCCGGCAGGAGGACCCCGCGGTCTACGACGCCACCCACGGGTGGCTGCGGGAGCTCATCGCCGAGGACCTCATCGACGGCGTGCGCGTCGATCATCCGGACGGACTCTGGGACCCCCAGCAGTACCTCCGCAATCTCCGCCACGACGTCGGCGACGACCGGCTGATCTACATCGAGAAGATCCTCGCCCCGGACGAGCCCCTCGAACCGACGCTGCCCGTCGAGGGCACCACCGGCTACGACCAGATGCGGATCATCGACGGGCTGTTCGTCGCACCGTCTGGCGTCGTGCAACTCACCGAACTCAACGAGCACCTCACCGGCGACACCGGCGACGCGCAGTGGTTCGCGTCGGTGGAGCACCAGCGCAAGCTGACGACGCTGCGCGAGTCCTTCCCCACCGAACTGCGACGACTCGTCCGGACGATCACCCATTCCGACCCGGCCGCCGACTCCGAATCCATCGCCGACGCCTGCGCCGAACTCATCGCCGCCCTCGGGGTGTACCGCGCCGACTATCCGTCCCTGCGGCCGCGCCTGGAAACGACCGCCGTACGGATCGCCGCCGCGAACCCCTCGCTGACACGAGCACTCGATGCCATCATGCGCGCCACCCGGAGTCCCGGTGCCGCGACCTCACGCCTGGCGCAGACCTGTGGCGCGGTGACGGCGAAGAGCGTCGAGGACAGCCTCTTCTACCGCACCGCGCGGTTGGTGTCGGCTCAGGAGGTGGGCGGCGATCCGGCGAATCCGGCGGTGTCGCTCAACGAATTCCACGATCACAACGCCCAACGCGCCCGTCGCTGGCCGCTGGCGATGACCGCGACGTCGACGCACGACACCAAGCGGGGCGAGGACGTCCGCGCCCGGATCGCACTCCTCTCGCAGGTGCCCGAACGATGGTCGCTGGTCATCGAACGCGTCTGGCTGGGGACCGAGATCCCGGACAACCTGACGTGCTACTTCCTGCTGCAGAACATCTTCGGTGTCTGGCCGGCCGATGGCGAGGTCACGGATGAGTTGCGTGCGCGCCTCGTCGAGTACGCCCGCAAGGCCTCGCGTGAGGCCGGACTCCGCACCACGTGGACCGAGATCGACGAGGACTTCGAAACGGCGATCGAGCGCTGGATCCACCAGGTGACCACCGATCCGATCGCGACCGCGGTCAGCGATCTGGTCGCCCGGACCTCCTCCGCCTGGCGGCAGGAGACCCTCGCCCGCAAGGCGATCGCACTCCTCGGACCCGGCGTCCCCGACATCTATCAGGGCACCGAATGGTGGGACGACTCACTCGTCGACCCGGACAACCGACGGCCGGTGGATTTCGCTCGGTCCCTGGAACATCCGAAGGCCGAACTCGTGCGTACCGCGCTCGGTGTCCGCGCCGGGCACCCGGAGGCATTCGGTGCATCGAGCACGTACCACCGCCTGCCGGTCGACGGTCCGGCCTCCGATCACGCCATCGCCTTCGGCCGCGGCTCCGACGACGCACCCGAGGTCGTCGTGATCGCCGCGCGGTTCACCCACAGCCTCAAACCCGAATCGGCGGCCGACACCGTCATCGAGTTGCCGCGCGGCACTCGCTGGCGTGATGTCCGCACCGGCGTCACCCATTCCGACACCGTCGATCTCGCCGCGGCGAGGACCGACCACCCGGTGGCGATCCTCGTCCGCGACTGAGCTCTCGGGCTAGCCGCCCGGGTTGGGGGCCGGCGCGGGACTCGGCTGCGGCGCGGGAGCACCGCCGGCACCCGGCAACGACTGCGACGGGTCGATCTGACCGCTGGGGCTACCGGGCGGGCCGTCGACCTTGGAGACCAGCCACTTGCCGTCCTCCTTGTCCAGGTCGAGCCGGAACACCATGAGACTGGTTCCGCCGGTGGGTAGTTTGACGCTTCGGCCGGTCACCTCGGCCATCACGACCGTCTTGGCGGAGTCGGTCTCCACCGTCTCGACCGCGACGACACTGATCTTCGAGGACACCTCGATCTTGAGGGCCTCGACATTCTGCTCGGTGTCGGCGCGCTCCTGCTCGAGACGCTTGCGCAGCTCCCCGGTCGACAGCGGACCGAGCAGTTCCTTGGAGTTGCCCGCATTGTCGGCGTTGAGGGTCGTCACCAGCTTGGTGACGAAATCCGCCGAGGCGGTCTTGGCGTCGGCGAAGGCGGTCGCCTCGCTCTGCAAGGTGTACGTCCGCCAGCCGAGGAACCCGACAGCCGCGATCAGGGCGATGACCAGGAACGCACCGAGTGCGCGCTTGATCCCGCTCGCGGTGACCGTCAGCGAGAACTCCTTACCGGTCGCGGGCTGCGGCTCGGGCGCGGTCGCAGGCTCGGGCCCCACAGGACCGGAACCGCTGCGACGCGCCGACTTTCCGCGCGGAGTGGCAGTGGCATCCGCAACGGGTTTCTCGGTGCCGACCTTCTCGGTGCTGGTCTCCTCGTCGGACACGTGCTTCTCGTGATCTGGCTTCTCAGGGTCTGTCATCTACAGGTCACGCAACTTGTCTGGTCGTCATTTGTCGAGCGGCACCGTGCGGGCGTTCGGGTCGTAACCCGGTGGGGGCCCTGCGGTGTCGTCGCCCGGCGGTCGTGGTGCGTTGGCCGAACCACGGATCTGCTGGTTCGGATCCTCGGTCACACAGTACAGATTGGTCGGGATGGTCAGCTCGAGGACTTGGGTCGGCCGACGCGGGGTGACCGGGTAGTTGCAGCTCGGTCGCGGATACACCGAACCGAACGTCCACCACGCGCCGTCGTGGAACATGGTGAGGCTCTTGATGCTCGCATCCCGGATCGATGGCATCAGCGTCGCGAGGGCCGGTGCACGCAGCGCGCCCTGCTCGGCGATGTCGAGGAACTGCTTCATCACGTCGGTCACCGGGTCGGTCAGCTGGTTGATCGAACCGGCGAGGCTGGTCATCTGCGACGGGCCGCGGTCGAGCAGCGTGCGCAGCTCCTTGTCGGAGGCCGCGGCGGCGTTGATCAGGTCGCTCAGCCCCGACACCGTGGTCCCGAAGTCGGGCTGGATGTCGGCGGTCGTCTTGAAGATGGTGCCCGCATTCTGGATCAGCTTCGTCGTCTCGGGCAATGCGGTGTAGAGCCGGGCGAAGATCGTTCCGCCCGAGTCGAACAGCACCTCGAGATCGTTGGAGCCGTCCTCGGAGTACAGCGCGATCTTCAGGTTGTCCACGGCCGAGCGCAGTTGCGCCGGATCGATCTGCTGGATGAGTTCCAGCGAGGACTCGAGGAGATCGGAGAACGGCACGGTGACCTTGGTCTGCCCGGCCTCGATCACGTCGCCGTCTTCGAGGTACGGGCCGTCGGTGGTGGTCGGTTGGAAGTCGACGTACTGCTCGCCGGCCGCCGACAACCCCAGCGCGGAGACCTGGGTGTTGCGGTTGATCTTGTACCGGTCGTCGACCGAGACCTTCACCGTCACCGAATCCGGCTCCACGCGAATGGTGTCGACCTCGCCGATACGCGCCCCGCGAAGGGTGACCCCCGAGGTCTCCTGCAGGCCGCCGGAGATCGGGAACTCGATGGTCAGCTTGTACTTGCCCGCCAACGGCTCCCACCGCAACGTGCCGAGCGACAGGTAGCCGAGCCCGACGACCATGACCAGGACGAGCCCGATGTTGCCGGCGAGTACGGAATGCTTGCGGAGGAAACCGAATACGCCGCTCATCCGCAGCACCCCTTGGTTCCGGTGAGTCGGGCGAGCAGCCGCGTGAGCGTCTGCTGGAGCGCTGCCGAGCCCGAATCGACGTCCTCGAGCTCGGGAAGCCTGCTCGCCGAGTCGAACCCGACGCCCGGGTTCAGCCAGTACACCTTCGCCGACACCGCAGCCGCACTACCCGGCGTGGACTTGATCCACTTGGGGGTCAACGTGTGCAGGTTGTCGGCCAGCGACCCGAGCGGGCCCGCCGCCTGCCGCAGACCGGCCAGCACCGTCGACAGATGACCGAGCATCTCCACGAGGTTGTCCTGGTCGGTGCGGAGGAAGTCGTTGGTCGCCGAGGTCACTTGTTGAGCCTTGTCCAGCGAGGTCAGGATCGAGCCGATCTGGCCGTTCAGCGACTGGAGCGCGGGACCGAGTTTGTTGATCGACGCCATGATCTGGGCTCGGCCGTCGGCCAGCTGACCGGTCAGGATTCGCGTGTTCTCCAGCGACCGGTCGACCTGCGCCGAACTCTGATTGAGTTTGCGGATGCCCGTCGTGAGACCGCGGATCGCCCCGTTGAGGTCCGTCGGATTGGTCGCGACCGCCGCGCTCAGTTCGGTGAGGATGACCGTGAGCGAGTTCAGCGAACCACTGTCGACCACGCCGCTCATGCTGATGAGCAGGTCCTCGACGGTCGACGCCGCGGAGGTGGGGCCGGTCAAGGTGTCCCCATCGACCATGAAGCCCTTCGTGGCAGTGGGCGGCGGCAGCAACGCCACGAACACGTCGCCCAGCGGAGTCGCCTGTCGGAGTTCGGCACCCGTCCCCACGGGCAGTTCGGTCTTCTTGCTGACGTCCATGGTGACGATCGCCGAGTAGTCCTTCGCGACGATGGTGTCGACCTGCCCCACATCGGTGCCGTTGAGCTTCACCTTGGCGCGTGTCGGCAGATTCAGGGCGTTGTCGAAATTCGCCGTCAGCCGGATGGAGTCACCGATGCCACCGGGGGCCGGCAGCGGGATCTGTTCCACGGTCAGGCCGGGCAGCACCCCACAACCGGTGAGTCCCATCAGCGCACTGAGCAGCAACGCCGTGACCGCACCGCTCCTCGTGCGGGAGCGGCGTCCTACCGGTTCGCCGACCGTTCGACTCAGGGAAGCGCTTGTCACCGCTCTCATTTCGTCAGCTCCAGCATCGCCGAGTAGATGCCCATGTCCGGACCGAAGTCCTTCAGCTTGCCGGTGCGGCAGCCGTCCTTCTGCAGGTTGATCGCCTCGCAGAACTCGGCGAGCAACTCGTTGTCGAGGAGCGACTTGTCGAGCAGCACCTGTGCACGCCAGGCGCCCTGCTCGGCGGAGATCGAGTTGCTCAAATTCTGGAACAGCAGCGGACCGACGTCGATGGTCTCCACGACCTGTCGCGAGTAGTCGCTCAGGTTGGCGGTCAGCGCGGCGAGCCGGTCGAAGGAGACCGAGATCGTGTTGGTGTTGTTCTGCAGGAACGCCGTCGTGTTCTGCAGCGTCTGGTTCAGGTTGCGCATGGTCGCCACGAGACCGGGCGACTGCGCGCCGAGCAGCTCGGACACCTCGTTGACCGACTTCGAGAAGGCCGTCATCTTCGGATAGTTCTTCACCAACGTGGTGGTGAGTCCCTCGATCGTCTCGATGATGTCGACGAGCGCGTCGCTGTTGCCCGACACCACATTCGACGCCTGGCCCAACTGGTCGAGGGCGGCGCGGATCTCCTCGCCATTGCCCGTCGCGATCCCCGAAGTGATGTCGATCATGTCCGCGAGCGGTCCCGGACCGGGGCCCTCCCCCTTCAGGGAGACGACGAGACCGTCGATGGCGTCGAACAGTTCGCCGACCGACACCGGGGCCTTCGTCTCCTTCAGCACCGAGCCGTCCTCGAGCTTGGGCCCGCTCTCGTAGGCCGGCGTCAGCTCGACGTGGCGCGTGGTCACGATGGAGGTGTTGACGATCGCCGCCGTCGCGTCGGCGGGCACCGGCACGTCGCTGTCGATGGTCATGGTGACCTTGACCCGGTCGCCCTGCGGCTCAACGGCGGTCACCTGACCGACCGGCATGCCGAGGACCGCGACGTCGTTGCTGACGTAGAGGCCGGCGACGTTGTCGAAGTAGGCGGTGACCTCGATCGCCTGCCCGAAGGCCGCCTTCCAGCTGCCCGGGACCATCGAACACCCCGAGAGTCCCACGATGCCGAGCAGGGAGATGCACACGAGGAGCGTCGAACGACGCAGCTTCTGCGGATTCAGCATCCGTCCACCACCCGGGCCAGGCACAGCCAGTTGTCGGGGAAGATGCCCCACGGCAGGTACCCGTTCGCGTACGGTCCGTCGCCGATGACGTTGTTGGTCAGACGAGCAGTCACGGGCAGGATCTCCAGCAGCTTGCGCAGGTTGTTGCGGTTCTTCTCCAGACCCTGCGTGATGGTGTTGAGGTTCGCCATGATCGGGGCGAACTGGTTCGCGTTCTCCCCCGCCACCGCACTGGCCTGTTCGGTGAGGTCGGCGATGCCGTCGAGCAGGCGCGTCACCAGTTCCTCACGGGCCACGATCTTCTGGGTCAGGTCTCGTCCCTGGCCGACGATCACCGCCAGTTGCGCCTGGTTGTCGTTGACGATGTTGGTGATCGTCTCGGTGTCGGTGATCAGTTGATTGATCTGATCCTTGCGGTTGGTGATGACCTCCGACATCTGCGTCAGGGCCTCGAACGTCGGCTCGGTGATCGCGGGGACACCGGCGAGCTGACGGTTGAGTGTGCGGATGCTCTGCGAGAGGGTCTGGTCGTCGATCCCGGTCAGGATCGGAGCACCCTCTTCGATGGTGCGATTCAGGTCGTAGGGCACCGCGGTCCGCTCGATGTGGCCGTCGGGTGCCTCCTCGGGCGAATCGCCCAGCGACACATCGACGTAGCGCTGACCGAGCAGCGTCGACATCTTGATCTCGGCCATGCCGTTCTTCGTCACCTTGACGTCGGTGTCGACCTTCATGGTGAGCGCGACGTGCTGGCCGGCGAGTTCGGTTTCGGTGACCTCCCCGACGTCGATGCCGGCGACGCGCACCTTGTCCCCCGGCCGGATTCCGCCGGCCTGGGCGAAGTCGGCGGTGAGCGTCTTCTTCCCGAGATGCGCACCGGCCAGCGCCGTCACGCCCAGCAGGAGTGCGACGATGACGACCGCGCCGATCACGCCGTACCAGACGCGGGTGTTGCTGCGGAATCTCTTGCGGAACCAGTTCATCGGCACACCACCGAATGATTAGTGCCACCGATCTTGTTGAAGATCCCCGGCGGCAGCAGGACATCACCGATCGCGACGTCGAGGTCGCAGGCATAGATGTTCAGGTATGCACCCTCTCCGAGTACGAGCGGGAAGTGGCCGAGGAAGATCGGCGCGTCGACGGCCATCCGGTCGAGTTTGGAGCCGTTCTGGATGAGTGTGTTGGTGGCAATCCGCCCGTTGGTCGCGGCGGCGGCGAGGCTGCCCCGGCTGCGGCTCAGGACGTCGGCGAAACCGTCTGCCGTGCGGCCGATGTCGGAGACCGCGCTGCCGAAGGCCGCCGAGTTCGAGTTGAGGTTCGCGATGAGGGCGGACATCGACTCGATGACGGTGCCGAGCTGGCCGCCCTGACGGGACAGGTCACGCATGACGGTGCTCAGGTTGTTGATGATCGCGCCGATCACGATGTCGCGGTTGGCGGTGTCCTCGGCCAGCCGGCCCACCTCGGCGACGGTGTAGCTCAACGAGACCGAATTGCCCTGGAAAGCCTCGAGGAGACCCTGCGACAATGCGTTGACCTGCTCGGCGTCGAGGGTCTCGAACACCGGCTGGAATCCGGCGAGGAGCTTGGTGACGTCGAAGGAGTCCTCGGACGGCAACTCCAGCGTCGACCCGGGCGCCAGCGGCTTGCTGTCGCGGCCCTCGACCAGGGTCAGGTTGAGATACCGCTGACCGATGAGGTTCTGATAGCGGATCGCACCGCGCGTGTTGGTGTAGACCTGTTGGTCGTTCTGCACCTCGAATTCGACTCGGGCGCGCCCGTTGTCGAGTTCGATCTTGTCGACGCGCCCGACGCGGACGCCCGCCATGCGGACGTCGTCGCCGGCGGCGAGTCCCGAGGCGTCGGTGAAGAAGGTCGTGTAGTTGTTGGTCGATCCCGACACCGATCGTTCTAGGGTCGAGAAGATCACATACGTCACGAGCAACGCGACGAGACCGAAGATCGTGAAGCCGATCAACGGTTTGCGGATCGAATCCGAGGCCGCGCTCATCGTCCCCCTCCCTGATCAGTGGCAGCGTCACGTGCGTCGATGGACTGGACCAGCGGTCCGAGCATGATCGTGTCGGCGGCCGACGGCGCCCGGCGCAGCACTGCGCCGAGGGTCTTGTTGTCGGCGTCGGTGGTCACCATGCCCACCGGACGGTTCTTGCGCATGCCGTCGGACGGATAGATCCGCAGCGGACCCGACATCGTCGGTCCGGTACCGGTTCCCGGTCCCACGCAGCCCGGCCCGCGCAGCGTGCCGTACGGGCCGCCGTTGTACACCGGACAGTTCTGACGCGTGTAGCGGACGAAGGCACCGAAGCTGACGCCGATGTTGAGCTGGACGTGTCCGTTTGTCCCGGTGAAGACCGTGAGCACCCGAGCCGCGAGGTTGTTCAGCGCGATGACCGCCTGCGGCAACGAGTTCGGTTCGAGCACGGTGGCGCCGAGCATGCGATTCAGGTCGGTGACGAGTCGCTGACCGCCGTTGCCGTTGCGGGCGAACATCAGCTGTATCTGATCGAGCAGTCCCTGGTTGCCGGACAGCAGCGCCGCGAGGTCACGCTGCTTCTCGGCGATGGTCACCGCCGGGATCACGCTGCGCCCCAGGGCGTCGAGCAGTTCCGGCGCGGACTCCGCGAGACCGCTGATCGCGGCGTCGAAGTTGTCGAACCCCGGCGGCGCGCCCGGCGGGAACTGGGCATTGATCGCGTCGAAGTAGGTCCGCAGCACGCCGACGAACGAGCCGAACACCGATCCGCCGCCCTTGAGGGCGTCGGCGACGACACCGAGCACCTGGGCGAGTTCCTCCGGCGGCACCGCGTCGAGGATGGCATTCAATTCGTTCTGCGCGTCCTGCAGCTTGATCGTCTCAAGCGACTTGTCGGCGGGGATGGAGTCACCCGACGACAGTCGTTCGGTACCCGGCTCGGCGGGTCGGACGAGTTCGACGGAGTTGACGCCGAACAGGTTCGACGGCACGGTCCGCGCGGTCACCGACGCCGGGATGCCCTCGGCCTGCGCGGGCACGATGTCGATCTCGACCTTCTTGATCACCTTCGCGGCGTCGACCCGGTCGCCGGAATCGGCGACCGAGATGGACTTCACCGAGCCGACGATGAGCCCGTTGTACCGGACGTCGGCGCCCGATGTCAGACCGTCACCGACGTCGACGAGGTCGGCGGTCACACCCACCGTTTTGCTGAAGGTGCCCTGGTACCGCATGAACAGCAGCACGAAGATCACCAGCAGGACCAGCAGGAAGGCGACGCCCCGCAGCACGTACTGCAGCAATGAGGGGTTACGCCCGTCGGTCGCGATGTTCACCGGCGCCCCCTCAGCCCGAGATCTTGATTCCGGGCGAGGTGCCCCAGAACACGAGTGTCATGACCAGGTTCGCGAACACGATCACGATGATCGCGAGCCGGATGGCATGTCCGGCAGCAATTCCCACACCTTCGGGCCCCCCAGCGGCGAAGTATCCGTAGTAGCACTGGATGAACGTCGTCAGCAGGACGAAGACGATCACCTTGATGAACGAGAACACCATGTCCCAGGACACGATGAACTGGTTGAAGTAGTACAGATAGGTGCCCTCGCCCTGGCCGCTCTGGACCATGAACATGAACTGGCAGGCAAGGTAGTTGGCGGCCAGCGACACCGAGTACAGCGGGACGATCGCGATGACCGCGGCCAGCATGCGGGTGGTCACCAGGTACGGCAGCGGCCGGATGGCGATCGCCTCGAGGGCGTCGATCTCCTCGGCGATGCGCATCGAACCGAGCTGGGCCGTGAAGCGGCAGCCCGATTGCGCGGTGAACGCCGTCGCCGCGAGCAGCGGGGCGATCTCACGCGTCGTCGCGAACGCCGACAGACCACCGGTCACCGGCGACATGCCGAGCAGGTTCAGCGCGGTGTAACCCTCGATGCCGACGGTCGCACCGCCCATGATCCCGAGGATCACCATGACGCCGACCGTGCCGCCGCCCACGACGATCGCGCCGTTGCCCCACGCGACGTCGGCGAGCAGGCGCCAGACTTCTTTGCTGTAGTGCCGGAAGGCCAGCGGGACCGCGCCGATCGAGCGGACGAGGAAGGTGATGAGATGCCCCATCGCCGCGAGGGCGTCGCGCGGACCGCGATAGACGGCCTTGGCGGCCTCCAGGGGTTTCAGCGCGGGTGGCACATACCGTGACGCGGTCATCTCACACCACCTTCGCCGGGAAGAGGATCGCGAACAGCTGCGTGAGGATCACGTTCACGGTGAACAGGAGCAGGACGGAGTTGACCACCGCGGCGTTCACCGAGTTGGCGACGCCGGCGGGACCACCCTTTGTCGAGAGGCCGCGATCGCAGGCGACGATCGCCACGATCGCGCCGAATATGACGGCCTTGGCCAACGCGAACATCAGGTCCGCGGTCGTCGCAAAGGACGCAAAGGTGCCCGTGTAACTGCCTGGCGTACCGCCCTGGAAGTACACGTTGAAGACGTAACCGGTGATGAAGCCGACGAAGCAGACGAAGCCGCAGAGCAGGAAACTGACCACCATCGTGGCGAGCAGACGCGGCGAGATCAGACGCTCGATGGGGTTGACGCCCATCACCTTCATGGCGTCGATCTCGTCGCGGATGGTGCGGGAACCGAGGTCGGCCGCGATGGCCCGAACCGACCGCGCCCGCGAGGAGCAGCGAGGTGACCAGGGGCGCACCCTGACGGATGACGCCGAGGCCGGTGGCCGCGCCGGAGAACGACGTCGCGCCGACCTGGCCGGCGATGTTGGACACCTGGATCGACACGATGACGCCGATCGGGATGGCGACGAGCAGGGTCGGGAACACCGAGGTGCTCGCCATGAAGGCGCACTGTCGGATGAACTCACCGAATGGGAAACGCCGCTTGAAGAGGTCGACGAAGAGCGTACGGAACACCTCGACGAACATGCCCAGCTGGCGTCCGAAGGTGTCGAAGGACGCGACGACATGTTTGTCGAACCACGACCGAACCGCACCCGGTCTCTTCCGACCGACCTCCTCGTCATCCGAGGTGACTGCGTCTGTGCTCAATCCCTACCCTTGCGTCTCGGCTTACCCGTTCACCGGCCGTCAGGTCGCAATGTGCGTGATCCGCTTCTGAATCCCGCGCACCACTCGGCAGATCTGCTCGAGGTGCCCCC
>NZ_BACI01000083.1 GCF_000225505.1 Gordonia alkanivorans NBRC 16433
CTAGTGTACTGCCCAGGGACGTTGGTCAAGCGGCTGAAGGGAACGTTCCGGCCGATGGCGGAGTGTTGCCGGTGGTGATTGTAGGTGTGCAACCATCCTGGCAACGCTGCGCGTCGGGCTTGTTCGGACCGGTAGTGCCGGGCGAAAGCCCATTCGGCGGCCATGGTCCGGTGGAACCGTTCGATCTTGCCGTTGGTTTGCGGCCGGTAGGGGCGTGTGTACTTCGCCGTGACTCCGAGCTCGGTGCAGGTGCGCTTCCACAACGCTGAGCGGTAGCAGCCACCGTTGTCGGACAAGACTCGTTCGACAGTGACGCCGCGGGCCGCGAACCAGCCCACGGCTCGCTGAAGGACTCCGGCTGCGGTGACAGCGGTTTCGTCGTCATGGATCTCGGCATAGGCGACGCGAGAGTGATCGTCGATGACGGTGTGCACGAAGGCATGTCCGAGTAGTTCGTTGTGGTGCTTGCTCCGGCGGGTTCCCGGCGTGGCCTGCCGATTCTTGCGTCCTTTGGCGCGTCCGACGAACCGCCAGCCGCCACCGACGGGGATGTTGCCGAGTTTCTTGACGTCGACGTGGATCATCGAGCCCGGATGAGGGTGCTCGTAGCGGCGGATCACTTCCCCAGTGCGGATGTCGATGTGGGAGAGCCGGTTGAGCCGGCATCGGACCAGCACCGCGTGCACGGTCGAGGCCGGCATCGACAGTCGGGAGCCGATCGCCTGGGGTGAGAGGCGCTGACGCCACCGCAGGGCCACGATCTTGCGTTTGATCGGCTCGGGGGTGCGGTTCGGACTGCGATGAGGACGACTCGAGCGGTCGTACATGCCCTCTGGGCCCATCTCGACATAGCGAGTGGCCCAGCGTTTGGCGGTCGGCCACGAAACGTTGAAGTGTTCGGCTGCCCTGACGATGGGCCAGCCGTCATCGACGATGCGACGGGCCAGCAGTAGTCGGCCCTTGGGGGTCAAAGGTGCGTTAGCGTGAACCACGAAGGTCTCCCGGTTGTGAAGTGTGTGTCGTAGCAGCTCCACTTCACGACGGGAGACCTTCGCTGTTCAACGACCCACTACCGCGTGTCGTCGCAATCCCTCAACCAACCTGCCTGGGCAGTACACTAG
>NZ_BACI01000082.1 GCF_000225505.1 Gordonia alkanivorans NBRC 16433
CTCCTTCTGCGGCACAGCCGCCTTATTCTGCTGGGCCATAGTCCTGGATCTGCCAGCCCCCAGCCGTTTTCGACACGACCACCTTCAACAACGTCGGCAGTTCACTCGGTTGCGGGTTCTGCACGTTCTGCGTCTTCTGGCTCGCGAAGACCATCACCGTGTACTCGCCGTCGGTTTCACCAGTGACGCTGGTGGCCAGCACGCGTCCCGACGCCTGCACCTGGGCCTGCTGCATGATCTGCGTCAGCGTCGGTCGAACCTCGTCGTAACGCTTGACGAGCGCCTCACCTGCGTTCTCCTTGACCGCCGCAAAAAAGGCGTCGGTGTTCTGATAGCTGTAGGTCAGGGACTTGGTCGTGTAATCCGAGGCGGCCTCCGCCGCCGCAGCCCGTTGCGCGGCGTCGTTTTCCAATACCGACTTCGCGTCGTCGGCCTCGAGGTAGAGGTAGGCGAACACGCCGACCAGCACAGCGAGCACAGCGATCACGGCCGAAACGACCACGGCAGCACGTGATCGCGGCCATACTGACCAGCGACGCCCACTCGGCGAGGGGGGGTCGACGTCGCTGTCGTCAACCCCCGTCGCGGCTACGGAAGCGGTTTTGGCGTTCTCGTCCACCAGCAGATCGCCATCCGTCGTCGCTGCTGCCGCGCCGCCCTCGACCTCAGTGGCCTCAGTAGGCGGTCTGGTCTGCTCGTCATTTGTCATCTGGGGCCTTCTGTGTACTTGCTGGTGACAGTCGCTTGCGGACAAGCCGTCATCTTGGTGATTGCGACACGGTGATGGGGACCTCGGCGCGACCTGGTCGCGACGTCGGGAAGGTTCGGGCGAGGAGGTCGCCGATCGATCCGAAGTCGACGTATGTGTCCGCGACCTTCTCTGTCGCCGGTTTCACCGCCCGGGTGATCGTCACCAGATCAGGCTGCAGGATCTGGATATAGCCACTGAGCTTGTCCACAAGCTTCAACACGGGAGGCCACTTGTCGTACGAGGTGGTTGTGAACTCGATGAACGCCCGCTGAATTCGCGCCAATCCGTTCACGGCGTCAGGGGTACGCACAGCTGCCGTACTGAGGACGTCCCCGACATTGGACATGAGGCCGAGCAGGAACTCGGCGTTGTCCGCGGTCACCCGGACGGACCCATCTTTGCCGACGAAATCGACTAGACGGTGCATCATGTCGCCGATCATGTCGAGGTCTCCCTGCCGTCCTGCGACGGCCTCGGCGACGGTCTTGTTGATGGACTCGATCGAAGCCGGGTCGAGCCCATCTGCCACCGCAGCCATCTTCGGCAACACCTGGGGCACCGATTGCGACACGTGCACCGCCTCAGCGGGCACCACGTCTCCGTTGTCAAAGTACCCGCCGGTGGCCGTGCCCCCGGGCACGAAGTTGATGTACTGTTCCCCCGCGATCGACAGATTCAGGATAGACATCACGCTGTCCTGGGGGATCTTGTGATCGGAATCGATCGCCATCTCGACCTTAAGTGCCGAATCCACGACGTTGATGGAGGCCACCTTTCCGACGGGTATCCCCCGCACCATCACCGGCGACGTGTCCAGTAGACCGCCTGAGCTGTCGATGAAGGCGGTTAACGAGTACTCGGAGCGGGTGGGGTTGACGCGTGCCACGCCGACGACGAGGTAGCCGAGCCCTACGACGAACACGACGGCCAAAGCCACCATCGATATGAGCGTGCTGCTGCTGCGGTTCACGGCATCATTCCGATCGATTTCAACACGGTAATGAACGATTCGGCGTCACGCCGCGCCAGGTCCCGACCATCGATGGAGATGTCCGAGAGGTTGATGTCAGGCGACCCCACGAATGGAATGAGTTTGTCGCGGATGACGCGCGTTGCCTGCTCCGTGACGGACTTCGAGTAAATGTCGGAGTTGGCGATCGACGCGATCACCGGGGCGATCGCGGCCACCGACTCCTTGATGCGTGAGTACTCCGGATCCACGATCCTGCCCGCGGCCGTAGCAAATGTACGCAAGTTGGCGATGAGTAACGCGACGTCGATCAGGGAGTAGCCGAGGCCATAGAAGTTGGTTCCGCCCTTAGTCAGCATCCGGTCGATTCCCGACGGATCAGCCAAAATCACCTTCAGAGTCCGATCAGCCGACCTCAACACCACGTCGAGCTTGTCAGTGTTCGAGGAGACCTCCGAAACGGTCTCCAGCGTTGTCCGATACAGGGCGTCGAATTCCTGCGGATCCTTGGGGAACGAGGTGTTCAATGTCGAGATCGCGGTGTGGATCTTGTCGAGTTCACCGCCGCCGAGAACATTCGCCATCCCACGCATGACGTCCTCGACATTCGCTGCCGGCTCGGTCCGTGCCAGCGGGATCACCGAACCCGACCGCAGCAAGGCACCCGTCGACGGCTCGGCTGGGGGAAGGATGGAAACGTAGATCTCACCAAGGAGAGTGTCCTGACGCAGCTCGGCTCGCGATTCGGCCGGCAGCTGAGTCTTGTTATCGATGCGAGCTTTGACGACCGCATGCCCGTTCTCGTACGTGACATTCTCGACGGTTCCGACGCTGAGCCCCTCTGAGAGGACTTTTGCGAGGGCCGGCAGATTGAGTGCGCTGGTGAACTCCATCTGGATGTCGTAGCCGTTGCCGTCAGAGGTTCCTATGGTCGGCGGATTGTCAGCGTTGATCCCACACGACGTCACGAACACCATCGCTGCCATCAGTGCGATCACCATGGGTCCGAGGCGTGCCCGGTTGACTGAGATCATCAGGCCCCTCCCCCCATCATCCCGGCGATCGTCCTTGATGCATCGCCGGGCCCGCAGACGCCGTTTGCCACCGGCGCGGCGCAGCCACTGACGAGGCTTCGCAAAGGCAGCGACACTGCGAACGCCTGCACGATCGACTTGGCATCGGGGTGTTTCATGATGAGGTCTGCCGTGCGGGCTGCGACCGCTGCCACCATGTCCGGCTGCTCTCCCATGCCGGCGATGAGCGGAACGGCAGCATCACCGATCGCGAATATTGGGGGCCCGAAATCCGTTGCGAGCCGCGAGAGGATCGGTACGAACGTCCCCGCGTACTCGACTGCCGCGCCGAACGTCTGGCCGAAGGCGACGATGACATTGATGGCACCCACGAAGTTGTCGAAGAGGGCGGTCACCTCTTTGTCGTTCTCGGTTGCCACCCCCGTCAGTGTTGCGAGGTTCCCGACGATCCTGCGAACCTGTCCATCCCGCTTGGCCGGGTCGTTGATGAGCGTGGCAGAGTCCTTGATGATCCCGGCCACGTCACCCTGGGTCCCTTCCAGATTGCGGGAAACGAGCTTGAGGGACTGCAGGACGGCGTCGGTGTTTCTGCCGTTGTCCTTGACCAGGTCCTCGGACAAGTCGCTGATCGAGTCGAGCGTCTGACTGATTCCCAGCGGGGTTCTCGTCTTACTCAACGGAATGCACTGATTCGTCTCGTATCGGGCTCCACCGGAGTACGGCTTGGTGAACTCGATCTGACGTTCGGTCACGATGGATGTCGACACCAGAGTCGCGCCGACGTCGGCAGACAGCGGCACGCTCTTGTCGACCCGCATGTCGATCCTTACACCGGACTGACCTTTATTCTGGTGCACCCCGACGACGCTGCCCACCTTCTTGCCGAGCATGGCGACTGCGTTGCCTTCGAAGAGGCCCGATGCATCGGTGAACTCTGCGCACAGGGCGCGCGTGTCGTCGGACGCTGTCCGGCCTATCCCGATACCAGCGATGACCACCACCACCACGGCGATCAGGAGCAGCAGTCTTCGGACCCAGGTGGTCAGCATTTGTCGTCACCACTCGGAATGCACACACGAACCTCTGGTTCTGTGGTGGCCGGCGCACCGACCGGCGCCTGGAGGAGGACGCCGAGGCGCTGAGTGATCTGATCGATCTGTGTCAGGGCATTGGAGTAGCCCGGCATCTCTGTCGACACCTTGTCCAGGAGCGTCTTGAACTGTTGCACGGACGGTTCGATGCCATCGCGGTACGCCACGAGCGGCCTCGTCAGGAGTTTGAACAGACGCCTGAGATAGTCGAACCCGTCGCGGACGTTCTGGATATCAGGTCCCAGCGTCCTGGCCAGGAAGCTGAGTTGACGGAGAAAGTCGACTAGCACCTGTTTTTGGTCGGCGAAAGCTTTGACGTATTCATCCGATAGAGCGACCGTTTTGTCGAGCTGACCGTACTGTCGCTCTAGGAGGTCCATCAGACTGCTGGTGTTCCTCAGTGCGTCGGGAATGTCTGTGTTGCCGTCGGAGAACGCATTCTGCAGCAGCGCCGCAGTTTGACGGAGATCGACGCCGTTCACATCACGGAACACCGGCGTCGTCGTCTCGAGCGTGTTGGAGATGTCGTAGGTACTCGATGTCTGAACAAGGGGGATGGCCCCCGACAGCGCGGTCGGTCCTGACCCTGGGTCCAGATCGAGAACTCGCCCGCCGATCGGCGTGATCAGGCGAACCGCTGCGGTAGCATCCGAACGGACTGACACCGAGTCGTCGAGTCGAAATTTGACTGTGATAACCGTTCCCGTGAGGTCCACCGACGACACCCTCCCTTGTCTTATCCCCGCTATACGCACCTGATCACCCGACTCCAGCCCGCCGGTGTTGACCAGATGGGCCGAGTACACCTTTTGACCGGGCGGTGCGATATACACGGCCCCGGCGATGACCAGACCGACCACCACGGTCACCACCACCACACCGGCGACGATGAGGTCGCGTCTGCGTTCGGGCTGGTGATGCGATCGATTTCGATTGAACAACCTCACTTACACACCACCAATCGTTGCCCCATAAGCGCAATCTGCGCTGTATCCGGCAGGGGCAGGAGACCTTTCGAACATTGCGCCTCGCTCGGCGTGGAGGTCGTCGCAGCGGTGAGCGAGTCCATAAGGGGCTTGAGCAGCACCGCACCGTTGAGTAGACCCTCTAACTCCCCGGGTTCTCGCGCCAGACGCTGATAGATCGCCGCGAAACTCTGGTCGTACGTTGACTCGAGTTGCTCGCCGGTGAGGACCGTCTTCGACATGGACCGGTTGACCTCGCGTAGCGACTCTCGCAGCCGGTCACTCACGCGGCTGAAGGCGTCGACGATCGATCCCAGCTTGTCGACGAGTTCGACCATCTCCGCCGAGCGGCCTTCGAGCTGGTCGGAGACCTGGCCGAGACTCGTCACAATATTCGTGATGATCTCAGACCGCTGGTTCCCGTAGGCGGTGATGTTGGCGATCTGCTTCAGAACAGGCGATATGCCCCTTCCATCACCTTGAGCAACGCGCAATAAATTGGACTGCAGTTCATTGATCTCGTCGGCATTAAGCGTGTCGAACACCGGCTTGAATCCGTTGAACAAGGTGGACACATCAAATGAGGGAATGGTCTTGTCGAGCGCCACCTGTGTGAGTTCCCCCTGTGTCTTCCCCTGTGCCGCACCGATCAATTCGACATATCGCTGTCCGAGAAGATTCTGATAACGCACGGCGGCGGTGGTTTTCGATGTGATCGTGATGTCGTCGTTCAGTTGGAAATGAACGACCGCCGTGGGCCCGTTCAGGTCGATCGCCGTCACATAACCGACCTTGACTCCAGCCAGCCGCACACCGTCGCGAGGTTTGAGCCCGGAGGCATCGGAGAAGACCGCTGATCGTTCAGAACTCGGTCCATCCGAGCTGGGTTGGAGGATGGCGATGATCACGTAGGTGAGAACGCCGATGACTGCGGCGAACGCGACGATCTTGATGATGGTGGGAGTTAACGACTTGAGCTTCATCTACCTCGGTCCTCCTACTGCAAGCGCGCTCTGCAGCGCAGGTGACGTCTGCACTACCAGGGCGACCTGAAGTTGTACTCGCTCGCCGACCTGCGGCGTGGCCTTGTCGATGCTGTCCAGGATCTGCGGGATGGTGTAAACGGTCCGCGCGAGCCCCGAGGCCGATCTGGCGACTGGCCTCGCCAGATCGAGGCCGACGTCCAGTAGTGAACTCAACGCCGGGTAGTTTTTGTTCAACAGTCCTCCGAGTGCGCCGAACAGGACCTCGCCGGTGTCGTTGAGGTTGCCCTTGGTCTGTTTGATGGCCTCGTCGGTGGCGAAGAAGTCAGCGATGTCGACGTTTATGAGGATGCCCGGAATGAACGGCTTCATGAAGTCGGCAACACCCTCGGACACGTCTGCCGCGATCGCCAAATCCTGGCCCACTGGCCGCTGTTGAACGTCCCGAGTGAGCTGTGCGATCTGGAACATGAGTTTGCCGGCGTCGGCAAACGTTTGGGAATCGTCGACGACAAACTTCACCACAGAATTGAACGCCGGCTGATCGAGAGCATTGACCAGCTTGGAAAGTTTTCGAATCAGGGTCGAGACCGACGTTTGTTCGGACTGCTGCTTGCTCACATAGACACTGCCGCCATCACGGATGAGCGCTCCCTGCCCGGGGTCGACAATATCCAGTGCCGTCGGCCCCAGCGCGCTGGCGGACGTGTAATTCACCGCCAAGCCCTGACGCAACCGGATGTCGTCGTTCGCTCCGGTGAGCTCAATTTTCACAGACGTGCTTTGGTCGCGCACCGACACCGAGGACACCTTGCCCACCGTGAGGCCCCGATACTTCACCTCCGATCCGCCCTTCAACCCGTCACCAATCGCGTCGGTGGTGATCGTCACTGTCTTGTTATCTTCAAATTTTCCGGTTGCGTTTGACACCAGAAAATAGGCCGCAACCACCACTACGACGAGGACCCCAATCCCACGCAGTGTCAAATTTGTTATTGAGGGCGCGCGCCCTGACGGATCTTTATAAACAGCCACTTCAACCCCTAGCCCGAAATCCTGACGCCCGAATCGAAGCCCCACATCAGCAGGGTCAAGATCATGTCCTCCACAACAATGACGATGAGACTGCTGCGGATCGCTCGACCAGACGCGCGGCCGACGCCTTCTGCTCCACCGGTGGCGTAGAAACCCTGGTAGCTGTGGATGATGACGACCGAAACTACGAAAATCAGGACCTTGATGACTGAGAACGCCAGATCCTGCGGTTTGAGGAACGCATTGAAATAGAAGTCGTAGGTGCCACCTGACTGGCCGTGTAGCAGGATGACGACCAGCTTGGCCGCGGCGAAACTTAGTATCAGCGTCACGATGTAGAGCGGGATGATGGTGGTGATCGCTGCGACCACGCGTGTGCTGACGACGTATGGAATCGGCCGCACCGCCATCGATTCGAGTGCGTCGATCTCTTCGGCGATGCGCATCGAACCGATCTCCGCAGTGAGGCGACAGCCGGCCTGGGCCGCAAAGCCGATCGCAGCGATCATCGGTGCCAACTCCCGAGTGTTGGCGTATGACGAGATGAACCCGGTAAGAGACCCCATCCCCACCAGGTCCAGCGAGGCGTAACCCTGGATGCCGATAGATGCCCCGACAGCCATTCCGAGAATGACCAGCACGACTGCGGTACCCCCGCCGACCAGAACAGCGCCTCGTCCCCAGGCAAACTCCTGTATGTACAAGAGCGTCTGTCGTCGATAGGTGGTCGCGACGTGACGAATTCCTGCGACGGTGTCGATGATGAACGTGGTGATGTGCCCGAGTTGTGCGGGGACTTCGGCGAGGGGCGTCACAGAACGCACGATCGGACGAGTGACCGAAGTGAAACGGGTGGATGGTACTGCGGTCACGTGTTCTCCGTCATCCGATGGTCTGCGGGACGAACATGATTGTCAGCTGGGTGATGACCACGTTGATGACGAAGCACGCCACCACCCCCAGGACCACGGTGGCGTTGACAGATTGGGCCACACCCTTCGGGCCGCCTTTCGTGGACAGACCCCGGTGACATGCGATCGCCACGACCACGAGACCGAACACCAATGACTTGATCAGTGCCACCAGGATGTCCGCCGACGAGGCGAACGAGGCGAACGAGGCGACGTAACTTCCGGGCGTGATGCCCTGGACGTTGACGCTCAGGATGTAGCCGGCCACGAGACCGGTAAACACGATCAGCATGCACAACATTGGAGCGACGATGAGAACCGCAACGAACCGCGGTGCGACGACTCGACGGGTCGGATTGAGTCCAAGAGTTTCCATGGCATCGATTTCTTCACGGACGGTGCGTGCGCCGAGGTCAGAGGCGATGGCTGACCCTGCCGCACCACCGAGCAGAAGGGCTGTGACGATCGGTGCCCCCTGCTGAATGATCCCGAGTCCACCAGCGGCGCCGGCGATGGACGTGGCCCCGACCTGCTGGGTCAGACTTCCGACCTGCACCGAGACGATAACGCCGAACGGAATCGCCACCAGGATCGCCGGCAACGTCGTGACGGTGATGACGAACCAGGTCTGTACAACGACCTCCCGGAAAGGAAACCGTCCGGTGACAATGTCGTGCACGGCCCACCGTAATGCCTGGCCGGCGAGGGCAATCGTGTTTCCGAAGGTCGCAAGACTGTCTGTCGCACGACCAGCAAGTTCCGTAGCGATACTGATTCTCCTTCACCTTGCTGAACAGCCCTCCGCGATGGGTGTTCGCACAGTACCAGGTACTTGCAGTACCCCATTCGCGGTTTGGATACTTCTGCCCGAATTGACCAGCCGGCACGACGGAACACCGGCCCTGTTGACCCTCGATGACGCGTCCGGCCCGTCCCTATGTGCGGCAGTGGCTCTGCGGGGCTCGCAGGTCTGCTCCGAGTTCGTTATTT
>NZ_BACI01000081.1 GCF_000225505.1 Gordonia alkanivorans NBRC 16433
GGGGCTGGTGCACGAGTAGGTGACATCTGATCTGGCTTGCCCTGCCGGGCGGCCTGGAAGGATGCCAGCTGTGCCCAAGCCCTATCCCCAGGAGTTCCGCGACGACGTTGTCCGCGTCGCCCAGAACCGTGAAGACGGTGTGACTCTCGAACAGATCGCTGCCGACTTCGGTATCCACCCGATGACCCTGAACAAGTGGATCCGCAAGGCCGACGTGGAGGCCGGGATCAAGCCCGGCACCACGTCGGCCGAATCGCGTGAGCTGCGCGAGGCCAAGCGGCGTGTGCGCCTGCTTGAACAGGAGAACGAGGTCTTACGCCGGGCGGCGGCGTACCTGTCCCAAGCGAATCTGCCGGGAAAAGGTGGTACCCGCTCGTGAGTGAGCTGGCCGCTGACGGCATCCCCGTCACGGTGGCGTGTCGGGTACTCAAGATCGCTCGCCAGCCCTACTACCGGTGGCGCAAGAACCCGATCACCGACGCCGAGCTCGCCGAGGCGTACCGGGCCAACGCCCTGTTCGACGCCCACCGCGAAGACCCGGAGTTCGGCTACCGCTACCTCGCCGACGAGGCCGAAGCCGCAGGCGAGAAGATGTGCCGGCGGACGGCGTGGCGGATCTGCTCCGCCGGCGGCTGGACCAGCACCATCAGCAAGAGAGGCCGCGGCAAGCACCGCAAGGCCGGCCCGCCTGTACACGACGATCTCGTCAAGAGAGACTTCACCGCGCCCGGCCCCAACGAGCTGTGGCTGACCGACATCACCGAGCACTGGACGGCCGAGGGCAAGCTGTACCTGTGCGCGATCAAGGACGTCTACTCGGGCCGGATCGTCGGGTACTCGATCGACTCGAGAATGAAGTCCCGCCTGGCCGTGGCCGCCCTGAACAGCGCTGTCGCCAGGCGAGGGGACGTGGCCGGCTGCGTTCTGCACAGCGATAGAGGGTCTCAATTTCGTTCGAAGAAGATGCAGAAGGCCATCACCCGGCACGGCATGCTCGGGTCGATGGGCAGGGTCGGTGCGTGTGGTGACAACGCGGCGATGGAGAGCTTCTTCTCGCTGCTACAGAACAACGTCCTCGACCGTCGATCCTGGGCCACCAGAGACGAGCTCCGGGCCGCCATCGTGCACTGGATCGAACGGACCTACCACCGCCGCAGACGACAGGACCGCCTCGGCAGATTGACCCCCATTGAATTCGAGACCATCATCAACCACGAGGCCCCTCAGGCCGCGTGACTAACCCTGTCACCTATCCGTGCACCAGGCCCA
>NZ_BACI01000080.1 GCF_000225505.1 Gordonia alkanivorans NBRC 16433
CGCGGGTTGCTGGAAGTCAGCGACCAGGGCGCGGGCATTCCAGTAGGCGACCGCGAGGCGATCTTCGAGCCGTTCCATCGCCTGCGCGCGGCGGGCAGCGGCAGTGGCCTTGGCCTGCACCTGGTGAAGGAGATCGTGCAGCACCATGGCGGCTCGGTCAGTGTCGGTGAGGCCGCGGGCGGCGGCGCAAGCTTCCGGGTCAATTTCCATCGCGGCAGCGCGCGGCGCTGACGCGTTTGCGGGGCAAGTCCCGATAGGCAACCTGCCGCCGGCAGCGGCAGGCTGGCCTCATGGCCATCGAGCGCTCCCCGTCTCCCTTGCTGGGCAGTGGCACCGCTGGGGCGCTCACACGTGGGGGCGTTGGGCTGCGTGCAGCTGTCGCAGCTGCCGCCGCTGTGGGTCTGCACGGTGATGATCGTGCTTGGCATGGCCGGGGTGGGGCCTGCGATGGCGGGGGCGCCTGCCGGCGGTCATG
>NZ_BACI01000079.1 GCF_000225505.1 Gordonia alkanivorans NBRC 16433
ACCCGGTAGAGGGCCGCCGCTGACACAGTGTCGGCGGCCCCGCTGCTGAGGGCGGAACTCGGGGGTGCTTTCCAGCTGGGACCGGTCAGTGAGCCGGGGGGCCGCGTCCTTCTTCTTGCGCTTGGGGATGACATGGAGAATCGCGACGAGGATCGCGCCCACGATCAGGCCGACGACTGCGGACAGGACGGTTCCGGCCGTCCAGGACAGCACGCCGCCGAAGCCGCCGTGCACCAGTTCGCCGAACCAGTGCTCGACGTGGTGCAACTGGTCGGCGGGCCAGTGGAAGCCGGCCTCACCCACGTTGACGATGAGGATGTGCCCGCCGACCCACAGCATCGCCGCGATGCCGACCACGGTGAGCGTCGACATGATCTTGGGCATCGCGGTGACCAGCCCGCGGCCGATCTTCTGACTGAACGTCGACTCCCGTTGTGCGAGCGCGAGCCCCACGTCGTCCATCTTCACGATGATCGCGACGACGCCGTAGACGAGTGCGGTGATCAGGAACGCGACGACGATCAGAACGCCCAGGCGAGTCCAGAACGGCTCCTCCTCGACCGAGGACAGCGAGATCACCATGATCTCGGCCGAGAGGATCAGATCGGTGCGGATCGCGCCGCTGACCATGTGCTTCTCGAACTCGGGATCGCCCCTCCGGGAGCCCGACTCCTCCTCGTGATGGCCTCCGGCGATCGCCTCGTAGACCTTCTCCGCGCCCTCGTAGCAGAGGAACAAACCACCGGCGATCAACAGGTACGGCAGCGCCTGGGGGAGGAACTGACTGAGGATCATCGCGACGGGCAGGATGACCAGGAGTTTGTTGCGGATCGATCCGATCGCGATCTTGCGGACGATCGGAAGCTCGCGGTCCGGGGTGAACCCGTCGACGTAGCGCGGGGTCACCGCGGTGTCGTCGACGACGACACCCGCAGCTTTCACGCTCGCTTTGCCGGCCGCAGCGCCGATGTCGTCGAGTGACGCGGCGGCGGCACGGGTGAGTGTCGCTATGTCGTCGAGCAAGGCGACGAGACCACTGGCCACGGGGACCTCCCGGTTCGGTGAGCTACATGCTCGATGAGCTTCGGTCATCGAACAGTATGCCGAAGACGACGGCGAGGCCGGTCATCCGTTCGCCCGGATCGGCGTATTGCCCGAATCGGCGGCCTGTGAGTGGCGGAATTCGGCGTCGGGCGCGCGCTGACCTGCGGGGACGCGGGTGCCGACCGGCGAAATTCGCCAGCCACTCGCGGGTTTCCATACCGACACGGAGACGGTGTCGAATGGCGTGCAGGTCGTGGGGACACCACGACGACCATTCTTCGTCGACGTCGAGGAGAACTGATGAACGCCATCGAGAACGCCATCGATGCCCTGCGTGCGGGCCGCCCGGTTCTGGTGACCGACGCCGCCGACCGGGAGAACGAGGGCGACGTCATCCTGGCCGCCGACCGGGTGAGCACCGAGTGGACCGCCTGGACCGTGCGCAACACCTCCGGTCTGCTGTGCGCCCCGATGACAGGCGAGCGTGCGGACATGCTCGAACTGCCGTCGATGGTCACCAACAACGAAGATCCCAAGGCCACCGCCTACACGGTGACCGTCGACGCAGCGGAGGGAGTCACGACGGGCATCTCGGCCGCCGATCGTGCGCTCACGCTGCGCATGTTGGCCGGGGCCGCATCCGGCCCCCGAGACTTCACCCGGCCCGGACACGTACTACCCCTTCGTGCCCGGCCGGGTGGGGTCCTCGAACGTCCCGGACACACCGAGGCCGCCGTCGACCTGTGCACGCTCGCCGACGTCGCCCCGGTCGGCGTGATCGCCGAACTCGTCGCCGCCGACGGTTCGATGATGCGCTACCCGCAGGTCGCCGCGATGGGTTCGCGCATGGGCCTTCCGGTGCTCACCATCGAGGAGCTGGTCAACTACCGCCGTATCCACGACGCGGACCGCTGGTCGGTGGCACCCCGGGTGCGTCGCGGGGCGGAGACGGTCCTGCCGACCCCGACCGGTGAACTCCGCGCGATCGGTTACCGCGACACCGAGACCGGCGCTGAACACATCGCCCTCGTGAGCGCCGGGATGTCCGGAGACCGCCTCGACCTGCGTGCCCCGCTGGTGCGGGTCCACTCCGAATGCCTGACCGGAGAGGCATTCTCGTCGCAGCGATGCGAATGTGGACCGCAACTCGACGCGGCGATCGAACGCATCAGCTACGACGGTGGGGTCGTGGTCTACCTGCGCGGGCACGAGGGCCGGGGAATCGGGCTGCTCAAGAAACTGGCCGCTTACCGGTTGCAGGACCAGGGACTCGACACCGTCGAGGCGAACCTCGAACTCGACGAACCGGTCGACGGACGTGAATACGGCGCCGCTGCAGCCATTCTCGCTGACCTCGGGATCGACCGGGCGCGCGTCATGACCAACAACCCCGACAAGGTCCGCGGACTCACCGACTCCGGGATCGAGGTCACCCAGCGTGTCCCGCTGATCGTGGGCGTGATGCCGGCCAACGTCCGCTACCTCGACGCCAAGCGCCGGCGACTCGGGCACTTGCTGGGCGGCACGTCCGGCGGCGGGTTCGACGCCAGTCAGACCGGCGACTTCTCGGTGGGGTCGCGCGCGAACTAGCTTCCCTTCACTTCGCGGGTCACCGTCGAGGTGGACACGAGTCGGACGCGATCCGCCCGGAAGAGGTCGAAGGAGTACTCGAACGGGATGCCCGCCCAGTCGCGGGACACCCGGGTGATGGCGAGAAGCGGACGGCGGACGCCGATGTCGAGCCAGTCGGCTTCGCGCCCGCTGGCGGCTCCGACCTCGACGGTCTCCGTGGTCTCGGCGGCGGCGAGTCCGTAGTGCGTGCGCAGTAGTTCGTAGAGCGATCCGTCCAGCGGGTGCGCCGGCAGGCCGGGTGCCAGTTCGACGGGGAAGCAGGCCAGGTCCACCGACAGTGGTGCGCCGTCGGCGAGACGGATGCGCCGGATCGCGAACACCTCTGCACTCGAGGTGATCTCGAGGGCGCGCGCCTCGATCAGTGTCGCCGGTCGTCGTTCCACACCGACCACCCGCGTCGCACTGGCGTGTCCGGACTCCGCCAGCAGCTGTGGGAGACTCGATGATTCGGCGGCGTGTCGCTCGACGACATCGGCTCGGATGAATGTTCCTCCGCCGCGGCCGGTTCGGCGTTCCAGGACACCCGCCCGGCTGAGGGGGAGGAGTGCACTGCGCAGGGTCGATCTCGACACCGAGAACTCCTCGGCCATATCGCGCTCGGTGCCGAGCCGGGCGCCGGGCGTCAAGGTCCCCTGGGCGAGCATCGCCAGGATGCGCCGGCGGACATCCTCGGCGACCGGCCCGCCGCTGGTCTCACCCATCCAGGCGTCGCGTCCGTCAGGCCGGGATCGCGTCCGGTGACTCGGGCAGCACCTGGCCGCCGTCGACCGCGATCGCCTGCCCGGTGATGTAACCGGCCTCGCGGGTGGCGAGGAACGCGGCGAGGTGGCCGATGTCCTCGGGGGTTCCCAGGGCTTTCATCGGGATGGCGCGGGTCATGCCCGCGATGTAGTCCTCACCCATCTCGACGAGCCCCTCGGTCAGGACGTTTCCGGGCATGATCGCGTTGACGGTGATCCCCTGGCCGGCGAGTTCGATTGCGGCCGTGCGCATGAAGCCCAGCTGGGCGGCCTTCGACGCGCCGTAGTGCGACCAGTTGGGGAAGCCGGTGATCGGGCCGGTGATCGACGAGGTGATGATGACCCGGCCGCTACCCGATTCGGCGAGTGCGGACAGGCAGGCCTGCACGGTGAACACCGTGCCCTTCACGTTCACGTCGAGAACCTGGCTCAGGTCCCCGTCGGTCATCGTCGCGAGCGACGCCTCGGGGAAGATGCCGGCGTTCGCGCAGACGACGTCGATCGACCCGACGGTCTCCAGCACGGTCCGGGCCATCTCGTCGCACGACGACCGGTCGCTGACGTCGGTGATGACCCCGACGACCTTGCCTTCTCCCAGACCGTCGAGTTCGGCTATGGCCGAATCGATCTCGGCGGCCGACCGTGCCGCGATCGCGACGTCGGCACCGGCCCGCGCGAACACCCGGGCGATGCCGCGTCCGATTCCCTTGGTGCCGCCGGTGACGATCACCGATCGGCCGGCCTGGCTGAACATGGTCATGGTGCTCCTCTGATGTGCGTGGTGGGGCGGTGACCGGAGGTGTCAGGCCGCGGATGTCCGGGTGGCGACCCGTCGCAACCACGACGGGTCGTCGAGGTACCTGCGGGCGAGAGCTGCGGTGCCGGAGACGAAGTCGTCGGCGATGCCCAGAGCCGCGTCGGCGTCGGCGTGGGACGCCACCCACGCGGTCAGGTGGATGCGGCGGAGCAGCACGAAGGTCGGGATCATCGCGAGATGAGCGTCCGGCAGCGGTCGGACCGCGGTGTACCCGCGGAGCCAGTCGTCGATGAGGTCCTCGGTCCCGGGCTCGTGTTCGACCCACGAGACGGCGGACCCGAGATCGGCGAGGTGCCAGGACCATCCGCAGTCGTCGAAGTCGATGACGGTGATCGCCGGGAGGTCCGCTTGCGGATCGACCATCAGGTTGGCCAGCCGCAGGTCGGCGTGGACGAGTCCGAACCGATCGGGCCCGCTGCCGAACTGGGTGAGCCGTTCGGTGATGACCCGGACGGCACGGTCGATGTCCGCGCGGTCTTCGGGGGACAGCCCGGGCGCCTCTCGCCACTGCCCCCACCGCGCGTCCGGACCGAGGATGGTCTCGACGTCCCAGGTGAACCGGACGAAGTCCGCGGGCGCCGGCCACCTGGAGGCGTGCTCGTGCAGGTGCGCGGTGATCGCGCCGATCGTCGCGAAATCGACGACGCCAGGAGATTCTTCGGCGGTGCACCCCGGCACCACCGTGACGGCGTCCACCAGAAGGGTCCGGCCGTCCACGGTCACATCGACGACTTCGGCACCGTCGGCGGCGGCGACCGGTGTGGGGGTGGACACGGGGCTCTCCGCCCCCAGGGCGGTCATCCACCTCAGTTCGGAGCGGATCGCCTCGATGGAGTGATACCCGGGACGGTGCACGCGCAGAACGAGTCGACGGGCGGGGTCTTCGGCGAGGTAGGTGGCGTTCTCCGACAGACTCAGCAGGCGGAGCGTCGCGGACGGGGCGAAGCCGTAGTGGCGCAACGCCTTCTCCGCGAAGGCGTGATGGTCTGCGGGTAGTCCGGGCACCGGAACAGTGTCACCCGGAATCCGAATGAGAGCAGACCAAAAGGCGATGTTTAACGTGGCCGTAGCGATCGCGGGTCGGCGGAAACGCGGTGGAAACAACCGGGCGCCGACGGCTCGTCGATATGTTGCCCACCAACGCAATACGGCGTAGAAGTGAGGATGACGCCGAGCCGGTCCCGGACCACTGTGCCTGGGCGTACCCGGATGTGGTCCCCATCGAGCAGACCAAAACGTTCGGCGGATCGATCCCGATCACCACTACTCCAAGAAAGACCCCACGTGAGCTTCTCCAACATCATGGATTCCAACAGCTACACCGGTGGTTCGGTGGGGCGGCACGGGGACGGACTCATCGAGGCCCGTGAACGGATGCTCGGGCCGGCGTACCGGTTGTTCTACCGCAAGCCCGTTCACCTCGTGCGCGGCGAGGGGAGTCACCTCTTCGACGCCGACGGGGACCGCTACCTCGACGCCTACAACAACGTGGCGAGCGTCGGACACTGTCATCCGCACGTCGTCGACGCCGTGATGCGGCAGATGACCTCGGTCAACACCCACACCCGCTATCTCCACGACGGGATCGTCGACTACTCCGACCGACTGCTGGGCACGCTCGGACCGGGCATCGACCAGGTGATGTACGCGTGCACCGGCTCCGAGGCCAACGACCTGGCGCTGCGGGTCGCGTCGATGCACACCGGGACGACCGGGGTCGTCGTCACCACCGAGGCATACCACGGCAATACCCAGGCGGTGACGGCGATCTCGCCGTCGAACGGAGGGCCGGCGGTGCTCGGTCCCCACGTCCGCACGGTGCCGCCGCCCGACCGGCGTGGGACCGGTTCGGCGGCAGAGGCGTTCGCCGATCACGTGCGCCGAGCCGCCGACGATCTACAGGCCGCGGGCTTCGGGCTCAGCTGTCTCATCGTCGACACGATCTTCTCGTCGGACGGCATCTTCGCCGCGCCCGACGTCCTCGCTCCCGCGGTCGCGGCCGTGCGTGAACACGGTGCGGTGTTCATCGCCGACGAGGTGCAGCCCGGCTTCGGCCGAACCGGTGAGGCCATGTGGGGGTTCGATCGGCACGGAGTGCGGCCCGACATCGTCACGATGGGCAAACCCATGGGCAACGGCCTGCCGGTGTCGGCGATGGCCGTTCGGTCCGAGGTCCTCGAGCGATTCGCGTTGACACAGCCCTACTTCAACACTTTCGGGGGCAACCCGGTGTCGATGGCGGCGGCGGCCGCGGTGCTGGACGTCATCGAGAGCGAGGACCTGCCTGCTCACGCGCTCCGGATCGGCGGCCGCCTCCGGGGGGAGATCGCCGGCGTCGCGGCCGAACACGCCGGCGTCGACGACATCCGGGGCACCGGCCTGTACATCGGGGTGGAGATCGTGACCGACGACGGTGCTCCCGACCGGCGGCGCGCCCGCGCGATCGTCGAGGCCATGCGGGACGCCCACGTCCTCATCTCGGTTTGTGGCGAGCACGGCAACGTTCTCAAGATCCGCCCGCCGCTCGTCTTCTCCGACCCGGACGTGGACTGGTTCTGCACGGCACTGGAATCCGCACTGACCACGACACTCACGACCGTGGGCTGATCGGACGGCGCCGGTCAGGTCCTCGGGTCAGAGACGGTTGAGCAGTTCTGCCTTCTTCGACGAGAATTCCTCGTCGGTCAGGATCCCGCGCTGGTGGAGGTCGGCCAGCGACTCGATCGCCGCGACGATGGCGGACGAATTCTGTGCAGGTGCCGCCGGTTCCGGAGTGGCGGCGGGCACCGGCGGCTGCGCGGGTGCGTCCGACGAGGGTGCAGGTGCCGCCACCGGGGTTCCGGCGTCCCGTTGCGGTCCGAGCTCGACGAGGCTCGACACGTCGAAGGTGCCGTACTGGCTGGAGAAGCTCACCGAGCCGTATCCGGAGCCCTGCTGTTGCTGGACGCCCCCGATCCGGTGATCCGCAGTGTCGAAGATCCGCGTGACCCCGGCGACCTGGATGGCGAGGCGACGTGTTGCCGGGAACACGGCGTACCGGACGTCGTTCTGGCCCCCGGTGGAGCTGGGCGCACCGAGGTCCGCCGGCCACCAGGACCCCGCGGTGACGAAACCGGCGCCCGGCTGCTGCCCCGGCGCGGCCGGGAAGATCGACGTGGTCGTCAGGACGTCGGCGAGTTCGTTGCACAGCGAATCGACCCGGGACTTGAGGGAGTTGTCGAACATGTCGCCGACCATCGTCATGCCGCCGCGCATCCACTGACCGGAGCCGCCGAGTTCGGGAATGTTGAACTGGGCCATGGTGCCACCGCCGGCATTCACCGCCAGAAGCATCGCCAGAACGGCGTCGCGAGACAGGCCGAACCGGACGGCGATCTCGATGATGGCGTTCTCTGCTTCAGGTGTCACACGGCTGGTCATCGTGATGTCCTTCGTCGAGGAATGCCCCAACAGGGTACACACGGATCGCCGACGTCCGACGCCACGAATCGACGAGCGGGTCGACTCAGGCGCTGAGCCGCGCGAATGCCGAGCGGTGGAAGACGATCGGTTGTTTCGAGTGATCGTTGGCCAGCCCGGTCACCCGCAGCACGACGATCTCGTGGTCGCCGGCCGTGTGCGAACTCTCGATGGCGCACTCGAAGTGCACCGGGGCATCGTCGAGGAGCATTGCCCCGCTGGACAACACGGTTGTCTCGACACCGGCAAAACGCTGGGTCTTGTCCTTGGCGGACAGCTGGCGGATCACGTCGGTGTGGCTCTCGCCCAGCACCGAGACGCCGAGACTGGGCAGCTCGCGCAGGATCGGCCAGGTGGTCGAGCTCTGCTGCACGGCGAACATCACCAGGGGTGGTTCCTGGGAGACGCCGACGGCGAAGGAGGAGGCGACGATGACGGCCGGTTCGGCACCGGACATTCCGGCGAGCGCGACGACGCCGGTCGGGAAGGCGCCGAACGCCTTTCGCAGTTCGGTGCTGTCCAGGTCGGTGGTGGGGGTGACGGACGTGGTCATCGGTCACCGGCCGGGACCGTTGCCTTCGTCGAGGCGAGCACGACCGAACCCCAGCGGTCGATCCAGGGCTGGAATGCCTCGGTGTCGTCGTAGAGCTTGTCGACGACGTAGAGACCGGCGGCCGGGACGGTCGCGCCCAGCTCGACGAGCACCGGCTTGAGAAGCAGGTCGGGCGCCAGGTAATGAGCGGGTCCGGCACCCAGCATCAGCGGGATGGCGGTGACGTCCTGGAGGCCGTCACTCGTCGAGAACTGATCGAGGAAGAGCTTCAACAGCCCCGTGTAGGTGGCCTTGAAGGTCGGCGAGGCGAAGACGACGAGGTCGCTGCCCGCAACGGTCTCCACGGCTTCCGCGACCGCGGTGTCTCCCCAGCCGAGCAGGCCTGGACCCAGGTCGACCACGTCGACGACATGGTCGGGTTCCTTGCCGGTCAGGGTCGACGCCAACAGGCTTGCCGCCGTCAGTGTCCTCGATGCAGGCTTCGGATTGCCTGCCACAACGGAAACGATCACGATGCTCCCCTTCGAATGTCGCGAGATGCGTTCTCGTGCAGAGTGCGCGGGCGACATTGCCGATTGGTCAACCGACTATTTCCCCTAGATTGCGCGAGGAGAGCCGATCGCTCCGGGCTGCGGGTCCTGCGATATCCCGTTGGTGCGCAGGGATTCTTCCGCGGAAGAGACCGGGTCGGGCTCCGGGCACCAAGTGACGTCGGAGTTGTCGATCTGCGATTCGAACCGGATCCGATCCGCCCGGAAGCGGTCGAAGACGATCTCCACCGGTGTGCCGTCGGCGGTGGTGTAGAGGATCTCCCGGGACAACAGGGTCTCGCCGGGCCGGACGTCGAGCAGGCGTGCGGTCCGTTCGTCGGCGCGCTCGGCGCCGATGGAGACCGAGGCGCCGCCCGGTGCGACCCCGAAGAACTCGGCGAGTGTCCGTGCCATCGACATCGGCTTGTCCCGAAGGACATTGGGGTCGGCATTGAACCGCGGGGAGAAGTAGGCGCTGCGCATCCCGATGATCTCGTCGTGGGCGATGAAGGAGTTCTCGACGAGACGCACGACGTCGTCGTCGATCTTCAGGCGCTCGCGGATGAGTGGGAAGGCCGGCACGATGCACTGATCGGTCACCTGGATGTGAACCAGTTCGCCGCCGGTTGCGGAGATGTCGTCGAGTGCGACACCCAGATCCCGGCGGTTCACCCGCGTGCCGACACGTGGGCGCCGGATCACGACACCCGTCTCGCTCAACTCGCTCAGCGCCGCGCGCACCGAGCCGCGGCTCGAGTTGAACATGATCATGAGGTCTTCCTCGACCAGTTGCGCGTCGATGTCGATGGTGCCGTTGCGAATCGAGGCGAGTATGAGGTCGCGGACGCGGCGGGACGACACCTGGCGCCCACGCGCGGAACCGCCGCGCGAACGCGGGTGGAATGGGGGTGGTGTCGTCATGGAGATGACTTCCGATCTTCTTCCAACAGCGGGGGCTGAACTGCCGATGGGTTGTGAGTCTAAGGACTCTTGCACGCATCGGCGCGGGCAAGTTGTGTGCGTCACATTCGGCGCGAAAACGACCTTGCCGATGCCGAACGGCCCCTTGACCTGCGGCTACGCGTCAATGGTCACGAATGTGAACCCGCGCAATTGACCAGTCACGCCAGGACGCGGGATTCGAAACAAATCGGCCAGAGGATCAGCACCCAACAGATCGAGACCCAACAGATCGAGTCCTAGATGGGAGGGATCGAGTGACCGTCGATATCAGTGTCGAGCCAGGCATTGCCGGCCCGGGCGCAGTCGATGCACGACATGCGACGACGACCGCCGGTGGCGGTGGTGCCGGGACGAAGGGGTCCGCCGTCAGGGTGGTCCTGTCACGACTTTCCGAGTGGGCGTGGATCGGACGTGCGGCCGGCCGCGGCATCGTCAACCTCCTGATCTTCGTCGTCGTCGCCTTCTTCCTCGTCCAGCTGATCCCGGGTGACCCGCTGGTCTCCGCCTCGGGTGGCCGCCTGTCCGGCGCCGCACTCGAACAGGCGCGGGAGTCATACGGGCTCAACGGATCTCTGTCGACCCAGTACTGGACATATCTGACCTCGCTGATCAGCCTGGACCTCGGCAACTCGATCGCCACCGGCCGCCCGGTCGCCGAGGACATGGCCACCCGGGTCCCCGCGACCCTCGAGCTCATCGGCGCCGGCCTGTTCTTCGCCTGTCTGGTCAGCCTGCCGATGTCCTACCTGGTCGTGACCCGGCCGACCAACCGGTTCTCCAAAGTGCTTCGCTCGTACGCGAGTTCGGCGGGAGCGATCCCCGAGTACGTCGTCGGTATCCTGTTCCTGTTCGTGTTCTTCGCGACGCTGGCCTGGGTTCCGGCGCCGTCCGGACGACTCGACCCGATCCTCATGCCGCCGACCGAGGTGACCGGATTCCCGGTCCTCGACGCATTCATCGCCGGCGACACCGCCGCTGCCAACTCCTACATCGCGCACCTGATCCTGCCGGTCGCGGTGATGACCGTGTCGCACTCCGCGATCCTCGTGAAGTCGCTGGTTCTTGCGCTCGACACCGAGATCGACAGCCCGGCAACGCGGTTCCGGATCGCCTCCGGTGCTCCACGACGAGTGGTCGTCCTGAGCATCTACCGCCGGGCGCTGCCGTCGGCGGTAGCGATGCTCGGCATGATCTTCGGCCTCCTCCTCGGCGGTGCGGTGGTCCTGGAATCGCTCTTCGGTCTCGGTGGCCTGGGTCAGTACGCGGTCGACGCGGTCCGCTCGTCGGACGTGTTCGCCCTCCGGTCCTTCCTGATCGTCATCGCCGGCATGTGTCTGATCGTCTACTTCCTCACCGAGGTGGCCACCGGCCTTCTCGATTCCCGTCGACGCGACTCGCGCAACCCGGAGGTCTGACACATGGCCATGGCACCGCTCTCCACAACGACGGAAATGTCCGGTGCACCAACGAGTGCCAGGAAGACGTCCGGGCTTCGTGACTACGCGGCTCTCATCCCGTTCGCCCTCCTGCTACTCCTCGCGGTCTTCGGGCCGATGCTGGCACCGCAGGCGGCGACCGAAGTGGTCGGCACCCCCTCGACCGCGCCGTCGGGCGCCCACTGGTTCGGCACCGACTCCAACGGATTCGACGTGCTGTCCCGGACTCTCACCGCCTTCCGGTTGGACATCGCCATCGCGATCGGAGTGACCCTGCTCGCGACCGTCGTCGGCATCGCCATCGGATCGATCGCCGGCATGTACGGCTCGAAGGGCGGACCGCTCGGTGTGATCGCGGCGACACTCGGCCGCACGATCGATCTGGTCCAGGCGCTGCCCGTCATGATCGGCGGGCTGGTCATCGTCTCCTTCTTCGGCCGCAACTCGGTGGTCATCGCGCTGGCGCTCGCGTTGGTACTCATGCCCTTCCAGGGCAGGTTGATGCGCACCGAGGTGCTGCGCACCCGAAACGACGGTTTCGTGACCGCGGCGCGGATGAGCGGCGAATCCGAGTTCCGCATTCTCACCCGCCACGTAATCCCGAACTCGTGTGCTCCCGTCCTCGAGAACGCCTCGGCGATCTTCGGAATGGGGATCATCTTCTGCGCCGGCCTGGGATTTCTCGGCGTCGGCATCCCGCTCCCGACCGCGGAGTGGGGCAACATGCTCGCCGACGGAGCGGCGGACGCAGCGGTCGGACGCTGGTGGCCCGCCCTGTTCCCGGTCCTCGCACTCGCCTACTCCGTGTGGGCGGCCTCCCGAGTCACCACCTTCATCTCCCGTCGCCGACGTTTCTGACCGCACGACGTGTAACAGCTGCTCTCTCAACCCTTCCCAGAACGGAGTCCCCGATAACCATGAAACGACTGTCCACCCTGGTGAGCGGAACCGCGCTCGCCCTCGCCGCCGCACTGACACTCAGCGCGTGTGGTGGCGGGTCGTCGAACAACTCCGCCGAGGGCGGCGTGGTCATCGTGACCGCGGCCCAGCCCCCGAGCTTCAGCTACGAGACCAGCGCAACCGGCTACGAGGCCGCGGAGTTCTTCCTGAACACCGGTGCCACCCTCATCCGCAACCCGTACGTCGCCGGTTCCGACGGCCTCTCGGCGCACCAGGAGCTCTTCAAGTTCGAGCCGGTCCTGGCCAAGAGCTATGAGGTCAGTCCCGACGGCAAGACCTACACCTTCCACCTCAACACCGAGGCGAAGAGTGCAGCGGGCAACGCCCTCGACGCCGACGACGTGATCTTCTCGTTCAAGCGCAAGTTCGACGTCGACACCAGCATCGTGTCGTTCGTCAGCGCTCCGGTGATCACCTCGACCGATCAGGTGAAGAAGGTCGACGACGCCACCGTCACCATCTCCATCGCCGATCCGTCGCACGGCTTCACGCTGCTGTCGCTGCTGGCGAACACCCCGTACGCCATCTACGACTCCGAGGTGCTCACCGCGAACGCCACCCCGGACGACCCGTACGGCGTCGAGTACTCGAAGACCAACGCGGACTTCGGCTTCGGTGCGTACAAGTTGACCAGCTACACCCCCGGCCAGCAGATGGTCTACGAGGCCAACCCCGGATACGCCCTCGGTGAGCCAGGGGTGAAGCGTGTCGTCCAGCGCGTCGTCGCCGACGCCGGCCAGCGCTCCAACCTCGTGAAGAGCGGTGACGCATCGGTCGCCACCCAGCTGCGTCCGGCCGACCAGGTCGCCCTGCGCGACGCGAACGCCGCCCAGATCTTCACGGTGCCCAGCAATGCCTACGTCTACGTCCCGCTGACCACCACCAAGGCGCCCTTCGACAACGTCGAGGTCCGCCGCGCGTTCTCGTACGCGGTTCCCTACGACGCGATCATGAAGGACGTCTACAAGGGCCGCCTGGGTCCGATCTCGTCGATCCTCAACGACACGCTCCCGGACTACAACGGCAACGGCCTGAAGAGCAACACCACCGACCCGGCGAAGTCGTTGGAGATCCTGCGCAACGCGGGGATCACCACGCCGGTGAAGTTCGAGCTGACCGTCAACAACGCCGTACCCGATCTCAAGGAGTCGGCCGTCCAGATCCAGACCGCGGCCCGCGCAGCGGGATTCGAGGTCACCCTCAACGAGGTGAACTCGGCGGTCTTCCAGGAGGGACTGGCCAACAAGACGTTCCAGGCATCGATGGGTCGTGACTACGCGGTCGTGCAGTCCCCGCCGTACGTGCTGTCCCTCTTCTACACCCCGGGATCGCCGATCAACTGGCCGGACTTCGACTACGCACCGCTGAACAACGCCATCGCGGCCGGCAACGCCTCCGGCGAGCCGCTGACCCCGGCCGCATGGGGTGAGTGGAACGAAGCCGAACGCATCCTGCAGGACCAGATGCCGACCGTCTACATCGGATACGTGCAGCCGCTCAACGCATTCGCCAACGGTGTCGAGGGCTACGTCTTCCGCACCGACAGCGTGATCGACTACTCGGAGCTCAAGCCATGACCACGCTCACCGACCAGGTCTCGGTAGCCGGAGAGGACGTGACGGGCACCGCTGCCCCGGTCCTCGAGGTCACCGATCTGACGATCCGTTACGGCGAGGTGTCGGCGGCGAGGATGTCGCTGTCGGGCCGTTCGTTGCTGGCGGAGAAGGCTCAGAGGATCCCGGCTCGGCGTGAGGGGATCTCGATGATCTTCCAGGACGCGATGAGCTCTCTCGATCCGATCTGGTCGGTGGGCAGTCAGCTCACGGCGGTCCTCCCGAAGAGCAGGTACGGCTCCCGCAAGGGCCGTGCCGCGGCCGCCGAGGCCCGTCTGGAGCAGGTCGGCATCGTCGAACCGCGCCGGGTGATGACGTCGGTACCGGGTCAGCTCTCCGGCGGCATGCGGCAGCGAGTGATGATGGCGATCGCGCTGGCGTCCGAGCCGGAACTGCTCATCGCCGACGAACCGACGAGTGCTCTCGACGCGTCCCTGGCGGTGTCGGTCATGGAACTCATGACCGGCCTCACCATCGAGAACGGGGCATCGCTGGTCTTCATCACCCACGACATCGCACTCGCGCGTCGTTTCGCCGACAAGGTGCTCGTCATGCAGGCCGGCGGCGTCGTGGAGACCATCGCCGCCAGGGACCTGGACCACGCGACCCACCCGTACACCCGGGGATTGCTGGAATGCATGCCCACGCTGAGTTCCGCTCAGTTGGAACGTCTTCCGACGCTGGACACGGTCATGAGAGAGGAGGCCGCAGCATGAGCACGATCATCGAGGTCGTCGACGTGCACAAGCAGTACGGGCGCAAGGTGACCGCCATCGGCGGGGTGACCACCAAGTTGGAGAGCGGCCGCGCCACCGGAATCGTCGGCGAAAGCGGTTCGGGAAAGTCCACTCTCGGCAAGATGATCGTCGGACTCACCGCACCGACCTCCGGGCAGGTCCTGGTCGACGGCCGCGACCTGTCCCGGCTGCTGGAACGTCGTCCCGGCCGTCTCGAGTACCGCCGCAAGGTGCAGCTCGTGGCCCAGGACACCACCACGACGTTCGATCCGCGGCGGATCATCCGCGAGGCGATCCGACGTCCGGCGCAGATCCTCGGCGGGCTCGACGAGAAGGCGGCCGACGCCGCCGTGGACGCCATCGTCGCCGAACTCGGCATCGCACCCGAACTCGTGGAGCGGTATCCGCACCAGCTTTCCGGCGGCCAGCGGCAACGTCTTTCGATCGCGCGTGCTCTCGTCGTCGGACCGGACATCCTGGTCTGCGACGAGGCGGTGAGTGCACTCGACGTGTCGGCACAGGCCGTGGTCCTCAATCTCCTCAAGGACTACGTGCAGACGCACTCGCTCGGGCTGGTCTTCATCTCGCACGGCCTGCCGGCCACCGCCTTCATCACCGACGACCTGCTCGTGATGAACCGCGGCAAGGTCGTCGAATCGGGCGAGACGATGTCGATCCTGCAGGCGCCGTCGAACGACTACACGCAGACGCTGGTCGGCGCATACCAGGCCATGGAAGCGGCGGCCTGACCCCACGACTCGCCGGCCATCCCGGTCGGTGGCAACACATCTCACAATCATTTCTCACGACAGGAGATCGCAATGTTCCACATGGGTTGGTTCCTCGGAGACGGCTTCGGCATTCACCCCTGGAGCCCGACGAACGGTGACGGTCCGTGGACCGGCACCAACCACCTGGACTGGATGAAGCCCGACATCCACGTCGACATGGCCAAGAGCCTCGAGCGTGCCGGCTTCGACTACATCCTCATCGAGGACACCTCGATGGTCGAGGACTCCTACAACAACTCCGCGGAGACTTCGCTGCGTCGTGGCTTCATGGCCCCCAAGAACGATCCGCTGCCGCTGGTCCCGCTGATGACGCAGGCCACCAAGCACATCGGCATCATCCCGACCGTCTCGACCATCCAGTACCCGCCGTTCCTCGCCGCACGCGCCTTCACCACCCTGGACCACCTGACCGAGGGTCGTGTGGGCATGAACGTGGTCACCAGCGTCACCGACCGGGTTGCCCAGAACTTCGGCTACGAACGACATCTCGAACACGACGAGCGCTACGAGATGGCGATGGAGTGGATCGACGTCGTCAAGGCGCTGCAGAACTCGTGGGAGGAGGGCGCCGTCATCGCCGATCCCTACGCCGGCGTCTATGCCGACCACACCAAGGTCAACCCGATCGAGTTCGTGGGCAAGTTCTTCAAGTGCCGCGGCCCGCTGAACACCATCCCGGGTCCGCAGCGTGAGGTGCCGGTGTGCTCGGCCGGTAGCTCGGAGCCGGGTCGTGTGCTCGCCGCCAACTACGACGACACCCAGATCGCCATCGTCAAGGACGCCGCAGACGCCAAGGCCTACCGCGAGGACATCCGTGCCCGCGCGGCCGCCGCCGGACGCAACCCCGACCACATCAAGGTCCTCTTCATCGCGACCCCGACGATCGCGGCCACCGACGCCGAGGCCCAGGCCGCCTACGAAGCGGCGCAAGCGTTCCGCAAGACGGACAAGGCCATCGAGTACAACCTGTGGAACATGTCCTACACCTCGGGTGGTCGTATCGACTTCGGTGCCATCGATCCCGACACCAGGGTCGGCGACATCGATCTGTCCAAGCAGAACGGCGAGTACACCTCGATCGCCGGACTGTTCGGCGGCCGCGAGGACGAGACCCTGCGCGAGGTCGTCGCGAGCAGCTTCCAGGTCAAGGACATGGGACTCATCGGTTCACCGTCGACCATCGCGGACAAGATGGGCGAGATCATGGAAGAGGCGGGTGGAGACGGCTTCCTCTTCTATCTGCCCACCACGCGCATGAACATGGCGATGATCTCCGACGGCCTGGCACCGGAACTGCGTCGCCGCGGACTCATCCGTGAGGAGTACACCGGATCGACCCTCCGGGAGAACCTGCGCGCCTTCTGATCACCGAGACCACTGTGTCCCCGCACGTCTCGGCGTGCGGGGACACAGGCGATCGTCTAGCGGTACGCCGCGCGGGCGTGCGGCACCATGCGGATGGCCCTGGGCAACCGCGGGATGATCAGCCGCGACTGCAGCGAGATCAGGCGGAAGAGAAGGCGGCGTCCGGCACCCCAGTCGATGCCGAGCAGCTCGCGGAGCTCCGGTGTGAGCAGACCGGCGGTGACGGTGGCCAGGACGAGACCGGCCACGGGACGGACCGTCGTGTTCCAGACGAGCGCGTGCCGTAGGACCGGGATGTGCGGCGGCGGTTTCGGCGACGTCACCACACCGAAGACGCGATCGGTCATGTCGGAACGCTCGAGTCGGGTGCGGGTCATCTCGTCGAACCAGGCGCAGAATGCCTCCCAGTTCTCCGGCATGTCCTGCTCGCGCACGCCGTACATGAGCCCGACCCGGCGCATCTCGAGGTAGAACTGCTCGACCTCGCCGGGCTTCCACCCTCGTCCGAGTTCCTTCTGCTGGGTGTAGATCCCGTGCACGAGGCTCGCGTGAACCCAGTGGAACGCTTCGGGATTCAATGAGCTCCAGCGGGAGCCGTCGGGATTCCGGCCCTTGATGTCGCGGTGGCGTTCGCGCAGCCGGCGCGCCATGGCGAGTGCGTCGTCGCGGCCGTAGACGACGCCCATGATCATGTCGAGTGTGCGTTCGGCACGTCCGTACGGGTCGGTCTCGAAGACCGAGAACTCGCGCACGCCGGTCGCCACCACGGGGTGGGCGACGTCGATGAGGAGCCGACGGGGCGCACCCAGGACGAAGGTCAGGTCGCCGAAGACCGTCCAGGCCACCGAATCCGGTCCGAGGGGAGTGATCTCGGAGTTGTCGATGGACGCCTCGGGTTCTGCTGTCATCTGCCTTCGCTCATTCCCGGATAGAACGGGTCGACCTGGAAACAGGGTACGCGCGTTGCCTCGGCGGGCGTCAACGCATTCTTCACGTGACGCCAGGTGCGCTCGCTGAAGTTGATCGACAGGTGCTCGGAGAGATCTACCGGACAGTCCTGCTGCAGAAGAATGTTCGTGACGTTGTCACCCTCGAGGAAGCCGTTGGTGAACGGGGTCGCGATCTCGTCGTACTTGGTGACGATCGTCGTGTAGTGGGGTCCCGGCTTGGTGTCACCGTTGCCGTAGACCTTGCGAACGAGGTCCGAATACTGTGCCTGCTGTGCGAAGGCGGGGAACAGTGCCTTGAAGATGTCGTAGCCGACGGGTCCGAACGGCGGGATGAAATACCGTACGTAGGTGAGCATGTCGCCCGTCGAACCGTGGTTACCGGGCGCGATGCCGATGACCTTGTCGACCTTCTTGTCGCCGCCGAGGAAGTCGATGTAGTAGTGCGGCAACAGGCCACCGCCCTGCGACCAACCGACCAGATCGACCTTCTTCGCCCCGGTGCTGCGCATGATCCGGTCGATGTTGCGCGAGACCTCGCGGGCTGACCGCTCGATGTCGGCGAGACCCTGGATGGGGAAGCTCGGCAGCGGCGTGATGTTGCCGTAGTTGAACGTGTAGACGCAGTACCCGCGGTTGGCGAGGTACGGGGCGCCGGCACTGTAGGCCCACTGGGTGGTGGCGGTGGCGTTCAGCAGGATCACCGGGTTGGGGCGGTCCTCGGTCAGCTTGCACGACGGGTCGTTGGCGCCCGGCGGGGACCAGTTCGCGTCCAACGTCTGGTTGAGCACGTTGGGGATCGCGGACCGGAAGTCCCAGGACACGGGGTGTTTCTTCGACGGCGCGGCCTCGGCCGAACCCACCCCGGTCAGACCCAACGTCGCTGTCATCGTGCATGCCACCGCAGCGGTGACGACCGTCGTCAGCCGTCTCATCTTGAACATGTTCCTCCACCCTCGATCTGAGGACAGATGTTGTCAGAGTCGTCGCGGATCCGCAACGAATCAGTTACCCGATCGCCCGCCCGACCCCCCACCTGCCGCGAGGCGTCCGGCAAGATCGACGACAACCGTTGGCACCCGGCCGATTTCGTCGAAGCGGGAAATTGCTCGCAAGGTCGCGACCTACTCTGGCACCTGCATCGGCCCCTGGTGACGCCCGTGACCAACGTCGCGTCATCGTCGAGCCGACCCCGTGGGCGCGGACTAGCGGCTCCGGCCGCGAAAGGTGAGTGGACATGGTCTCGGTGACCGGCGCAGTCGGAACCGCCGTCGAACAGGTGCAGGACGCCGTCGGCGCCTTCAAGGTGCTCAAGCGTTCGGGTCTGCTGGACCCCACGCGACCCAAAGAGCTCCTCACCACGGTCAAGCGCGCGAAGATCATCGGGCCCTGCGCGTCGGTGGTGGCGCAGGGTGCGGACGAGTACCCGGAAGCGGGTGCGGTCGCCGACGAACGCGGTGAACTGACCTACGGTGAACTGAACGCGAACGCGAACGCGTTGGCCAACCATCTGCTCTCCTCCGGCGTCGAGCGAGGCTCGGTGATCGGCGTGATCGCGCGCGACCATCGAGGTCTGCTGACGACGATGAGCGCCGCGGGCAAGGCCGGTGTGCGGCTGGCCATGATGAACACGGGATTCGGAAAGACCCAGTTCGTCGAGGTCGCCGAACGCGAGAAGATCGTCGCGATGCTCTACGACGAGGAGTTCAGCGATCTCGCCGACGCCCTACCTCCCGAGACTCTCCGGATCGTGACCTGGGTCGATGGCGAGCGCCCGGTCCCCGAAGGGGTTCGCACCCTCGACGACATCGTCGCCGGCGGGGACACGTCAACACCCGCGGAACCGGATGAGTGGGCCGGACTCGTGATCCTGACGAGCGGCACGACGGGACTGCCCAAGGGGGCTCAGCGCTCCAAGTTGTCCCCGTTCTCGAGCGCCCTTCTGCTCGACCGAATCCCGTTCCCGCAACGCGGGACCATGGTGATCGTCTCGCCGATCTTCCACTCCACCGGCTTCGCGCTCTGGGGTGTGGGGGCGGCTCTGGGCAACAAGGCCGTCGTGATGCGACGGTTCGATCCGGAGAAGACGCTGGCCGCGCTGGCCGAACACAAAGCGGAGGTGCTGGTCGCGGTACCGACCATGCTCCACCGCATGGTGGCTCTCGGACCCGACGTCATCAAGAAGTACGACACGTCCGCGCTGCGGATCATCGTGATCGCGGGATCGGCTCTGTCGCCGACGCTTTCGGAGGCCGTCCAGGACACGTTCGGCGACGTCCTCTACAACCTCTACGGGTCGACCGAGGTGGCGGTCGCCTCGGTGGCGCAACCCGAGGAACTGCGTCTCGCGCCGGGCACGGTCGGCCGGCCGCCGGTCACCAGCCGCCTCGCCCTGTTCGACGACGAAGGTCGACGGATCTCCGGAACCAACGTCCGTGGAAGGCTCTTCGTCCGCAACGGTGCTCCTTTCGAGGGGTACACCGACGGACGCAACAAGGAGGTCATCGACGGCTTCATGTCCACCGGCGACATGGCGCGGTTCGACGAACACGGCCTGCTGCACATCGACGGCCGCGACGACGACATGATCGTCTCCGGCGGGGAGAACGTCTATCCGCTCGAGGTGGAGAACCTGCTCGGCGAACACCCCGACATCGACGACGTCGCGGTGATCGGCGTGGACGACGACGAGTTCGGAAAGCGGCTGCGCGCCTTCATCGTTGCGGCTCCGCATGCCAACCCTTCGCCCGAGGACGTCAAGGCGCATGTGAAGGCGCATCTCGCCCGGTACAAGGTGCCGCGCGACGTGGTGTTCGTCGACGAGTTGCCGCGCAATCCCACGGGCAAGCTCGTCCGCCGGCAGTTGCCGACGGGGCCGCTGTAGGTCTCGATCAGCGGAGGTCAGCCGGCGGCCCGGTCTCGCTTCAGCTGTGCGACAACCAGATGCAGCGCGGCGGTGGTGGTGAGGGAGCGGACCCGTTCCCGGTCACCGGGGAAGCGCCGCGTGATCGTGTGGGTCGGGCGGCCCTTGATCGCGACGCCGAAGCAGACGGTGCCGACCGGCTTGGCCTCGGTGCCGCCGTCGGGACCGGCGATTCCGGTGGTCGACACCGCGACATCGGACTTGAGATGGCGGAGGGCTCCCTCGGCCATCGCCGCGGCGACCTCCTCGCTGACCGCGCCGCGTGAGGCGATGAGTTCGGCGGGAACGTCGATGAGATCGGACTTCGCGTCGTTGGAGTACGACACGACGCCGCCCGTGACGTAGGCGGAGGAGCCGGGACGGTCGGTGAGTCGAGCTGCGACGAGCCCGCCGGTGCAGGATTCCGCCGTGGCGATCAGCCGACCGTCGAGGGTCGCGATGAGCTGGTCCTCGATCGTCGATCCGTCGGTCGAGAAAATCTGTCTCCCATGGTGTTCGGTGAGAAAGTCCAACAGCTGTCCGTAGGTGGCGGTGTCGGCGGCGGCGAACCGGGTGACCATGTCGAGTTCCCCGCGTCGCAGGCAGGTGGTGATCTCGAGGGCAGCGAAGCCGGGAATGGTCTCCTCGGCACGGCGCAGGGTCTCGGCGAGCTCGGCCTCATGCAGACCGTAGGCCCGGATGGTCTCCTGCGTGAGGTCGTCTGCCCGGGACACCACGTCGGCGATGGCGGGTGAGGCGATCGCGGCCGGCCACATCGCCTGAAGTTCACCGGGCGGGCCGGGCAGGACGAGGATCGCCGGCAAGGGTTGCGTACCGGGGACTGCGGGAATGGCGACGCCCGGCGCCGTGCCGGTGGGCGGTATCGCCACGGCACCGGCGGGAACGCGGGCCTGCTTGTGGATACCGATGCGGGTCGGGCCGTCGTCGAGGTCGACGGTGTCGGGTCGCCAGCGTCGGATGATGCCGGCGATGTGCTCCTCGAGAGCCGGGTCGAGCTGCAGGTCGCGCCCGCAGAACTCGGCGACCGTCGCCACCGTGAGGTCGTCGGCCGTGGGACCGAGACCGCCACTGGTGACGATGAGATCGACCTGCTGGTCGGCGAGGAATCGCAGCTGCGCGGTGAGGTCGGCAGGGCGATCCCCGCAGATCGTGATGTGGGCGACGTCGACGCCGGCCGCGAGTAGTTGCTCGGACACCCACGGGCCGTTCTGGTCGGCGATCCGTCCGGTCAGTACCTCGGTTCCGGTCACCACGATTCCTGCGCGCACAGTCACGGGTTCGAGCCTAGTCGGGGACTCCTCCGGTGAGGGTGCCTGCTGGTTCGAACCGTACGAACTCAACTCGGCCGCCAGACTTCGATCGAAGTCTGGCGGCCGAGTTGAGATCTGGGAGTGAGGTTCTCTACGCCTTCTCGGCCTTCGCCTTCTCCTGCATCGACGACCGGGCCGGGTTGGCCTGGTCATCCGACTTCGGGTCGGACTCGTCCTTCTTCTCGGTCACGCCCGACTTGATGCGGGCACCGATGTCGGGATCGACGCGGTGCCAGTACTCGAACGCGCGCTGCAGAACGGGTTCGGAGACACCGTTGAGGAGATGGCCGACGACGTTGTCGACGAACCGCTCTCGCGCGTCGTCGTCGAACACCTCGCGGACCAGCGTTCCCGCCTGGCCCCAGTCGTCGTCCTCGGGATGATCGACATAGGCGCTGCGCAGGATCTCGCCGTTGGCCGCCCACTGTGGTTCGCCCTGACCGGGATACAGCGCCGACGGGCCTCCCTTGGAATTGGGTGCGTAGACCGGGTCGGTGACGTTGTGGATACGCATCGCGCCGTCCTTGGAGTACGAGTGGACCTCGTTCTTGGGCGCGTTGACCGGGATCTGCTTGTAGTTGCCGCCGAGACGGTGCCGGTGGGCGTCGGCGTAGGAGAAGACGCGGCCCAACAACATCCGGTCGGGGCTGAAGCCGATGCCGGGCACGACGTTGTTCGGCTCGAAGGCGACCTGCTCGATCTGCGTGTGATGATCGACCGGGTTGGTGTGCAGCGTCATCTTGCCGACGTCGATCAGCGGGTAGTCGCCGTGCGGCCACACCTTGGTCAGGTCGAATGGGTTGAACCGGTAGCCCACCGCGTCGTCGAACGGCATGAGCTGGACCTTCAGCGTCCAGCTCGGATGGTTACCGGCGTCGATGTTCTCGAACAGGTCCCGGGTGTGGAAATCGGTGTCGGCAGCGGCCATCTGATCGGCCTCGTGCTGCGTCAGGTGCTCGACGCCCTGGTCGGACTTGAAATGGTATTTGACCCAGTGCTTCACGCCTTCGGCGTTGACCCACAGATACGTGTGCGAGCTGTAGCCGTTCATGTGACGCCACGTCTTCGGGATGCCGCGGTCGCCCATCAGCCAGGTGACCTGGTGGGCGGACTCGGGCGACAGCGTCCAGAAGTCCCACTGCATGTCGTGGTCGCGAAGGTTGTTGTCCTGCCGACGTTTCTGGGAGCGGATGAAGTGCTGGAACTTCATCGGGTCCTTGACGAAGAAGATCGGCGTGTTGTTGCCGACCATGTCGTAGATGCCCTCGGACGTGTAGAACTTCAGCGCGAAACCGCGTGGGTCACGCCAGGTGTCGGGGCTGCCGCGTTCGCCGGCCACCGTCGAGAACCGCGCCACCATCTCGGTCTTCACGCCGGGCTGGAACAGTGCGGCGCTGGTGTAGGCCGAGACGTCCTCGGTGGTTTCGAACGTCCCGAAAGCGCCACTGCCCTTGGCATGTGGCTGTCGTTCGGGAATTCGTTCGCGGTTGAACTGGGCCATCTGCTCGATCAGATAGTGATCGTGCAGGACGATCGGTCCTCCGGCGCCCACGGTCAGAGAGTGTTCGTCACTCCCGGCCGGCGCGCCCGAATCCCGGGTTGTGTAGAGCGAATCGTCGGACATATCGCCTCCGAGAGGTCGTCGTATCCGTGCAAGAAAATGCGCGACCCGAGGGCTGCAGGTCCGCCCAGCCGATCCTACGCTGAGCCGATCGCCGTCACGGCCGCTCGCCCGCGACGATGCCGAACTCGCGGAGCACCGCGTCGGTGTGTTCGCCCAGGGCGGGTACCGGTCCCATCGCGAGCTCGACGTCGTCGAACGTCATCGGCGGCAGCACCGCCTTGATCGGTCCGACCTCGGTGTCGACGTCGCGCCAGCGGTCGCGTTCGCCGAGCTGCGGATGCTCGACCACGGCCTCGAGATCGCGGATCTCGGCGGCCGGCACACCTGCGTCGGCGAGGCGCCGGTCGAGCTCCTCGGTGGTGAACCGTTTGGTCTCCGCCGCGATGACGGCGTCGACCTCCGCCCGACGGGAGACGCGATCGATGTTGGTCTTGTACCGGGGGTCCTCGGCGAGATCCGGGCGATCGAGCACGACGCGGGTCAGCGTGTCCCACCCGCGGTCGTTCTGGACCCCGATCAGGATGGTGCCGTCCTGGGTGGGGTACTTGTCGTACGGCACGATCGCCGCGTGGCCGAGGCCGACGCGAGCGATCTGTTTGCCGCCGTAGAGCCGCATGTACATGGCGTGACCCATCCACTCGACCGTGGAGTCGAACATCGACACGGCCACCCGTGCGCCGATGCCGGTGGTGGCGCGGCGGAACAGCGCCGACAGCACCGAGGTGAGGGCGTACATCCCGGCGGCGATGTCGGAGGACGGGATGCCGGTCTTGGTCATGTCCTCGGGCGTCCCGGTCACGGAGATCAGGCCGGTCTCGGCCTGGACGAGCATGTCGTAGGCCTTGCGGTCGCGGAACGGGCCGGCGTCGCCGTAGCCGGACATGTCGACGACGATCAGTTCGGGATGGTCGGCGCGCAGGACGTCGGCGCCGAGTCCGAGGCGCGCCGCGGCGCCGGGAGCCAGGTTCTGCAGGAAGACGTCGGCTCCGGCGATCAGCGTCTTGATCGCGTCGCGGCCGGCTTCGCTCTTGAGGTCGAGTTCGACCGATTCCTTGCCGCGGTTCAGCCACACGAAATGCGAACCCGCGCCGCCGCGTACAGCCGAGTCGTACTGCCGGGCGAAGTCCCCTTCACCCACGCGCTCGACCTTGATGACCCGTGCACCCAGGTCGGCGAGGTGCCGGGTGGCGAGGGGAGCGGCGACGGCCTGCTCGAGGGCGACGACGGTGATCCCCTCCAGCGGCAGCAGGGCTGAGTCCGAGGAGGGCGACTGGTCCGAATTCACCGGCCAAGGATCACCTGCACTTGTCGGGTTCGTCAACGCGATCGGGATCAACCCGACCATCTGTGAGTCCCGCGTCACGATCGGCGTTGTGCGCCGTCGCGGGCGGGGGTCATGAGCTGCGGTCGACCGGTTTCACCGCCGGGTCGGCGAGCGCCCGCCGGTCGAGGTCGGCGTCGACCCCTGTGCCGTCGAACGTCTCGCCGGCGATGACCTGGGCGAACTCCTCGTCGGCCGTCTCCACGGCCGCCTCCGCGGCGAGCCGCTGCTCCTCACCGGTCAGGGTGTTGAGAGCGACCTCCTTGATGAAGAGGACCGCGATCGTGCCGACGATCGCCATCGCCATCGAGACCAGGAAGATCCGGGCTGTGCCGTCGCCGTACGCGCCGCGGACGATCGCCGCGATGGGTGCGGGCAGTTCGTTGAGGTTGGACAGGCCGGCACCGCCGGAGCCGGACTGGGTGATGCCGATCGCGCGCAGGCCCTTACCGATCAGGTCGGTGACGTGGTTCGACAGCACCGCTCCGAGCACCGAGACGCCGGCTGCACCACCGAGTGAGCGGAAGAAGGTCACGGTCGAGGTGGCCGCACCGAGGTTCTTCGGCTCCACGGTGTTCTGCACCGCGAGCACCAGATTCTGCATCGTCATGCCCATACCGAGTCCCAGCGCGAACAGGTAGCCGCTCAGGACCGCCATGTTGGTGTGGGCGTCGATCGTCGCGAGGAGGCCGAAGCCGACCGCCATCACGATCGAGCCGGCGACCAGGTAGTTCTTCCAGCGGCCGTACTTGGTGATGAGGCGCCCGGAGAGGGTCGCCGAGACCACCGAGCCGAAGACCATCGGGAGGGTCAGCAACCCGGCCGCGGTGGGGGAGTAGCCGCGGGCGATCTGGAAATACTGGCCCAGGAACACCGCGCCGCCGAACAGGGCCACACCGACCGCGATGCTGGCGATGGTCGCGAGGGTGGTCGTGCGCTCCTTGAACAGGTGCAGCGGGATGATCGGGTCCTTGGCCCTGGACTCCACCCAGATCGCGACGGCGAGCAGGGCGAGTCCGAGTGCGACGAGACCGAACGACACGCCCGAGACCCAGTCGAAGTTCTTGCCGGCGAGGGTGACCCAGATCAGGATGACACTGACGCCGGCCGAGATGAGCAGGGCTCCGGCGTAGTCGATGTAGACCTTGCGCCGGACGACCGGGAGGTTGAGGGTGCGCTGCACGACGATCATGGCGATGACGGCCAGCGGGACACACACGTAGAACGTCCAGCGCCAACCGAGCCAGCTCGTGTCGACGATGACGCCGCCCATCAGTGGTCCGGCGACGGTTGCGATCGACATGACGCCGGCGATGGCGCCCTGGTAGCGGCCGCGCTCACGCGGGCTGAACATCGACGCGATGACGATCATGACCAGCGACTGCATGCCGCCGAGGCCGAGGCCCTGGATCACGCGGAAGCCGATCAGCATCGAGACCGAGGTCGACAGACCGGCGAGCATCGAGCCGATCGTGAACACGCCGAGCGACAGCTGGACGAGGAGCTTCTTGCTGAAGACGTCGGACAGCTTTCCCCAGATCGGGGTGGCGGCCGTGGAAGCGAGCAGGGTCGCCGTCACGACCCAGGTGTACTGATCCTGGGTGCCGTGTAGCTGGGTGATGATCGTCGGCAATGCGTTGGACACGATCGTGGCCGAGGTCAGGGCGACGAACATGCCGAGCAGCAGGCCGATCAGCGCGTTGATGCGCTGCTTGTGGGTCATCGGTGTGTCGACGGGTTCCACTTGTGGTGGGGACGTTGTCATACGGGGGTTCCTCCGGGGTCGTGCGTGCGCCGTGTGGACGGAGCCGGATGGCGGCGACCACAGAACATCGACGAAAAACGGGCTCGTCGACCTCGTGGACTCAGGTGCCGGGAACAGCTGGCGGAAACGGGGGTCCGGCATAGGCCGCCGCCCGTTTAGTTGAATGCTGCAACTATAGGGCGCGAAAGGTGTAACGCGCAACTAAACGGGTTATTCCCGATGCCCGGAACCCGGTGGGGAATTGTGCCGCCTGCCCGACCCGGCGCGTCAGGACTCCGGGTCGACGACCGGGTCGTTGGTCGCCTCGCCGAGCCGGTGGAGCAGGCGTGTGAGGGTGCGGATGTCCTCGGGGTTCCACTGGGCCAGACGGGCTCGCCACTCGGAGATCGCCGACGCGAGAACGGCGTCGACCCGTTCGCGCCCATGATCGGTCAGCGTGACCATGCGGGCCCGTGCGTCACGCGGGTCGGGGTGCCGCTCGGCGAGCCCGAGTCGTACGACCGCGTCGATCTGCCGCGTGACCGTCGACTTCTCCATCCCGACCGCACTGACCAGGTCGGACATCGGCATCGAGTTGTGACGGGCGAGCACGGAGATGAGCGGATAGCACGACGGGTCGAGACGGCCGTCGATCTCGCGGGCCCGCAGACGCGTCCGGATTCGGCCGCGTCGCCAGAAATCGGTGAGCTCGGCTTCCAGGCCGCCGATGGCGTCGGGGCCGATGGGGTCGGCAGCCGTCGGGTCCGAGCTCATGATCGGGGAGTCCTTTCGCCGGTACGCCGTGCCGAGTCGCGGTCAGACTACCGACCGAACAGCCGTCGAGCACACGCAGCCATGGCCCATTTGCCCGATTATCGGGGTCTGTCTATGGGCGATCGCGTGGGAGCGGCCCGGTCGACGGGAGTGTGGCCTGCGTCAACCTGCTTGGAGTCGGCCTCCCCGATGGGGCACGATCGAGGAGTGAGCACGACACAACGCACCACCCCGAACGTCTGGGAGTACATCAAGTACTGCTACTGGGCGCCCCTGCCGAAGTCGATGACCGCCTGGGTCGAGAACGACCTCGCGGGACCCGGGGCCTCGTGGCGGATGGTCGTGCGGTGGGCCATCCCCTGCATCATCCTCGTGAGCCCGATGATGTTCGTCCCGGCGGACTGGGGTGTGCGGGTCATCATGACGTTTCCGATCCTCATCGCCTACCTGTTCTTCTCGATCGCGCTGAACCGCGTGTACCGCCGTCATCGGCTGGCCCAGCACGGACTCAACCCAGACCTGATCAACCGGCTCGAGCGGGAGAAGAACTCCGATCTGTACGACGAGTACCACCGCAAGTACCGCGGGGAGCATCGTCGCCGCTGATTGCGAGGTCAGTACAGGTAGTCCTCGCCGCTCGCGCGCACGGTCACGTCAGAGAGGCTGATCCCCCAGGGCTGATCGATGACGTGGACGACGGCGTCGGCCAGGTCCTCGGGAGTGATGAGCCAGTACCGGATCGAGTCCGCGTCGGTCAGCTCGGGCGGTAGTTCGCCCTTGAGCATCTGGACGACGTGCTCCCGGTACGACGCCGCGCGCTGGCCGACGATGCCGCGGATCGCGCGGTCATTGACGATCCAGCTCGCCAGATTGGTGCCCGCGACACCGGTGGGCTTGACCGTGGTGACCTTGATCTTGCCCTTCGCCTCGATCCGCAACGAGTCCGACAGCATGGTGACCGCCGCCTTCGTCGCGCTGTAGACACCCGATCCCTCGAAGCCGCCGTTGCCGTAGATCGACGCGATGTTGACGACCTGCCGGCGGCCCTGCGCGATCATCTGGTCGTAGACGGCGGAGATGCCGTTCACGACGCCCTTGATGTTGATGTCGATGGCCTTGTGCCACTTCTCCCAGGCGCGTTCGTGATCGGCGAAGAAGGCCAACGGCATGACGCCGGCGTTGTTGACGATGACGTCGATGGCCCCGAACTTCTCGACGGCGAGCGTTGCGGCCGACCGCATCTGTGCCATGTCGGTCACGTCGGCGACCTGCGCGACCGCCGATCCGCCGGCGGCGACGATGCCGTCGACAACGGCGGTCAGACCGTCGGTGTCGATGTCCACGCCGACGACATGGGCACCACGCGAGGCGCACCTCTGGGCGATGGCCTTGCCGAATCCGCCACCGGCTCCCGTGATGATGATGGTCTTGTCCTGCAAGTGATCTGACATGCATCTCCCCCGGCCGCGAATAATCGGGCCACCCTAACAGCGAACGCGGGCAGCAAGTTGGACACGAGACCCGGTCAGGGTGTGCACCCCTCAGCGCACCATGACCGAGGGGGCGCATCAGAAGAGCCCGCCGGATCCGCGGCCCTACTCGACAGACCCACCCCGGGTCGATCGTCGGCTGTGGGTCTGTCGTGTTGACCCGCTGGCCATCGATTCAGTCATATGACTCAGCATCTGTCAAGCCTTGCGGCGAGCTGATCAGAACGAGGGACGAAAACCGTTGTAGCCCTTGACAGGACTGTGTTCATGCCGAATTCTGCTTCGGGCGGCTGCATCTCGCAGACGTCATCTTCTCCCTATCGCGGTCGAGAGTGCCGTGACTTCCTCAGTGCATGCGTGTGCGGGATCGTCTCGTGCACCGACGACAGGAGATCCATGTCCGGGGCGTTACCGACGAGACGAACCTTCCTCAAGGCTGCGGCGGTCACCGCGGCCGGCGCAGCGGGCGCGATCGCTGTGTCCGCGAACGGGACCCCGGCGTCGGCGGCGCCGACGCGCCGTGTCCGGCGCACCCGGGAGGAGCATCGGGTGGTGGTGGTCGGCTCCGGATTCGGTGGAGGTGTCTCGGCACTCCGCCTGGCGCAGGCCGGTGTGCCTGTCCTGATGCTCGAGCGGGGGAAGCGATGGCCGACCGGGCCGAACTCGGAGACCTTCCCGCGGGCGTTGAGCCCCGACAAACGCATGCTGTGGCACGAGTCCACACCGAATCTGTTCGGTAAACCGCTGAGCGTCGAACCCTATGTGGGACTGTTCGAATCGGTTGCGGGCGAGAACATGACGGCGTTGTGTCCGGCGGGACTCGGTGGCGGATCGCTGGTCTATCAGGGCATGACATTGCAGCCGAGCGAGGCGGTCTTCAACGAGCACTTCCCCAACGCTCTCGACTGGCAGCTGATGAACCGCGTGCACTATCCGCGGGTCGCCGAGATGCTCAAGGTCGCGGTGGCACCCGACTCGGTGGTGCGGTCACCCCAGTATCTGGCCCCGCGTCAGTTCGCCAAACGGGTTCGCGCCGAGGGACTCCCGCTGCAGAAAATCCCGATGCCCATCGACTGGGGATACGCCGAGGCGGAGCTCCGCGGTGAGATGAAGCCGTCCTACACCAACGGTGACGGCGCGATCGGCGTGAACAACGGCGGCAAGCACAGCGTCGACGTCACCTACATCAAGCAGGCCGAGGCGACCGGGCTCGTGACCGTGCGGACACTGCACACCGTCCGGCAGGTCAGCAGGCGGAAGGACGGCAAGTGGTCCCTCGACGTCGAACGCACCGATGAGACCGGAAAGGTGCTGGAGCACAAAGAGATCGTCACCAAGACGCTCATCATGGCGGCGGGCAGTGTCAACACCACCAAGCTTCTCGTGCGGGCCCGCGAGGCAGGCGCGATCACCGACCTGCCCGATGGCCTCGGCCGCGGCTGGGGGACCAATGCCGACCGCATCTACACGTGGACGAGCCCGAGCATCGATTTCGGCACGGCGCAAGGCGGTCCGGTTGTGTACGGCAGTCCCAATTGGAGCAACCCGAAGAGTGCGTTCACCGTCATCCAGGCGTCTCTGCCCCCGATGCCGGTCTACGCCGGGACCACGATGCTGGTGGGCTTCGGTGTCAGTTCCGGACGCGGAGTCATCTCCTACGACTCGAGGGCCGGCGACGCGATCATCAAGTGGCCGCACGAGGGCGACTCGGAGATCCAGACCAAACACATCGACGGCGCGGTCCGCAGGATCGCCGGGCCCGACGCGATCCTCACCGACACCAACGCATTCTTCCCGTCGACGTGGCATGCACTCGGGGGCGCCAACATGGGCACGGTCTGCGACCTCGAGGGGCGGGTCAAGGGGCAGCCCGGTCTCTACGTCCTCGACGGTGCGCTCATGCCGGGCACCACCGCAGCCTGCAACCCGTCCATGACCATCGCCGCGGTGGCCGAACGCGCGCTCGACCACATCGTCGCCAAGGACGTGGGGGCCACGATCTGA
>NZ_BACI01000078.1 GCF_000225505.1 Gordonia alkanivorans NBRC 16433
GAGTTCGTCGCAGGGGGCGGTGTCGCCGCTGTAGGCGATGACCTGCCCTTGCGGGCCGGTGATGCGCAGCCCGTACGTCTGCGGTGGATGGTTGACCTTCACCGACTTGATCCGCATGCCGCCGAGGGTGACCTCGACCCCGTCCCGCCATTCGTGGACGTCGAAGGTGTCGGAGATGTCGTCGACCTGGCCCGGGAATTCAGACGACCCGTGGCCGATCCGCAGCGCCGTTCCCGGGGGTCCGTAGAGCGGGGCGCGTTCCGTCGCCGACGAGGGCGCATACCGGCGCCACACCAACATCGCGGGCAGATCCAGGCAGTGATCGGCATGGAGATGACTGAGAACCACCGAGACCCCGCAGGGATCGGTGACCCGTTGCAGTTCTCCGAAGACACCCGGTCCGCAATCCACCAGCACCGGCTGTTCGCCGGGGACAGAGAGCAGGTAGCCGGAGCATGCCGCCCCCGGTCCGCCCACACTGCCCGAACATCCGAGGACCGTGAGACGCATAAGCCCTACTGTGCCATGCCCGCGCGAGTCGCTGCCGGGTTACCGGGTCACAAGTGGGCCGCGAAGATTGCCCGAGTCGGCTAAAGGTGCTGCACAGCACCGACGACGGGCCCGAGGAACCGTCTCGAGAGCTTGGCGAACATCTCCGGGTCGCCGGTCGCCTGGAAGACGCGCGACGCCTCCCGACCGGTGTGCGGGTGCAGCAGGTCCTTCTCGGTGAGGACGCGATAGAGGTCCTTGGCCGTCTCCTCCGCGCTGGACACGAGCGTCACCTCGTCGCCCATCGCGAGCTGCAGGACGCCGGTCAGCAACGGGTAGTGCGTGCAGCCGAGCACGACTGTGTCGACGCCGGCCTGCTGCAGTGGTTCGAGGTACCCCTGTGCCAGACCGAGGATCTGGCGGCCGCTGGTGATCCCGCGTTCGACGAAGTCGACGAAGCGCGGGCACGGTACTGCGGTGATCACCGCGTCGCGGGCCGCGGCGAACGAATCCTCGTATGCGCGTGAGGAGATGGTGGCCTCGGTGCCGAGCACGCCGATCCGGCCGTTCTTGGTGGCGACCACCGCTCGACGCACCGCGGGGAGAACGACCTCGACCACCGGGATCGGCGCGTAGCGTTCCCGGGCGTCACGCAGGCAGGCTGCGGACGCGGTGTTGCAGGCGATGACGATCGCCTTGACGCCGCGCTCGGCCAGGTCGTCGCCGATCGCCAGCGCGTGCTTGCGGATCTCGGGGATCTTCAGCGGACCGTACGGGCCGTTCGCGGTGTCGCCGATGTAGACGATGTCCTCGTCGGGCAGCAGGTCCATGATGGCGCGCGCCACGGTCAGTCCGCCGACGCCGGAGTCGAAGATCCCGATGGGTGCCTCGGGATCGGAGGTCCAGACGGGCATGTTGGGTTGCGCGGCTATGACGCCACCCCCGGGGTCGCGGTGCGCTGCTTGCGTTTGCGGTCGCCCGAGGCGAGGAACCAGGCGGCCAGCACGCCGGCGATCGCGCCGAACAGATGCGCCTGCCAGGAGACGACGGGATTGCTCGGCAGCACGCCCCAGAGGATCGAACCGTAGATCAGGAAGAGCACGACGCCGCCGAGGATCTGCCACAGGTCGCGGTTGAACAGACCACGCACGATGAGAAAGGTGAGCCAGCCGAAGATGATGCCCGACGCGCCGACCGTGATCGAGTAGGGCGCGGCGAACAACCACACCCCTACCCCGGAGATCACCCAGATGATGCCGGTGACGATGAGGAACCGCTGCGTCATCAGCACCAGGAAGCAGAGCACCGCCCCGGGCATGAGGTTGGCGAACAGGTGTTCCCAGTCGGCGTGCAGCATCGGCGCCCAGAGGATGCCGTCGAGTCCGTCGACCTGGCGGGGTTCGATGCCGTTCTGGTCGAGGTCATATCGGGTGGCCGCGTCGATCAGCTCGACGACGAACAGCGCCGCGATGATGCACACGGTGGTGATCAGCGAACGCAGCCAGAGCGGGCGCGAGCGCCGCGGCTGTTCCTGCCCGACCGGTGGGGTGTACGACGTCATGGCCAGTTTCTCTTCGGGTCTCGACTCATCTCAGGTGACGTTCCGGCACTCCCGGTCACGCCCAGAGCTGACCTTCGAGTGCCTGCTCCGCGTCGTCCAGGCTACCTTCGTAGACCCCGGTCGAGAGATACTTCCACCCCGCGTCGGGAACCACGAAGCCGATGTCGGCACGGATGCCGTCCTTCATCGCCCGGCGCCCGATGCCGCGTGCGGCCTGCAGGATCGCGCCGGTGGAGATGCCCGCGAAGATGCCTTCGAGGTCGATCAGCTCGCGCACGCGGGCGACCGCGTCGACGCCGGTCACCGAGAACCGGCGGGTGAGCACCGAGTCGTCGTAGAGCTCCGGGATGAAGCCCTCGTCGATGTTGCGCAGGCCGTACACCTCGTCGCCGTAGCGGGGTTCGGCCGCGACGATCTCGATCTCGGGATTGCGTTCGCGCAGAAAACGTCCGACGCCCATGAGCGTCCCAGTGGTGCCCAGGCCCGCGACGAAGTGGGTGATCTCCGGCAGGTCGGCGTAGAGCTCCGGGCCGGTGCCCTCGTAGTGGGCGGCGACATTGGCGGCGTTGCCGTACTGGTAGAGCATCACCCAGTCGGGGTTCTCCGACGCCAGCTTCTTGGCCACGGCCACCGCGGTGTTCGACCCGCCCGCGGCCGGCGAGGAGATCACCTTCGCGCCGAACATCCGCAGCAGCGACCGGCGCTCCTCGGAGGTGTTCTCGGGCATCACGCAGATCAGTTGGTAGCCCTTGAGTTTCGCGGCCATCGCCAGCGAGATCCCGGTGTTGCCGCTGGTGGGTTCGAGGATCGTCGAACCCACGTGCAGGAGCCCGTCGCGTTCGGCCTGCTCGATCATGCGCAGCGCCGGACGGTCCTTGATGGAGCCCGTCGGGTTGCGGTCCTCGAGCTTGGCCCAGAGCCGCACGTGCGGTCCGTCGGCCGAGTCGTCCCAGCGCGGGGAGAGCCTCTGCAGCCCGATCAGCGGGGTGTGGCCGACCGAGTCGATGAGTGAGTCGTAGCGCGCCACGCTCAGCAGCCGCCGGCGACCGCGGGCAGGATGGTCACCTCGTCACCGTCGTCGATGGAGGTGTCGAGACCGCCGGAGAACCGGACGTCCTCGTCGTTGACGTAGACGTTGACGAACCGGTGCAGCTTTGCGGTGCCCTTCTCATCGGGTGCGACCAGGCGCTCCTTGAGTCCGGGGTTGCCTGACTCCAGGTCGTCGATCAGCGCGGCGAGCGTCGCACCGGAACCCTCGACGCGCTTGGCGCCGCCGGTGTGGGTCCGCAGGATCGTCGGGATGGACACGGTGACGGGCATATTCAGCTCCTGATCTCGATCTCTTCTTCGGTGACCGTGCCGTCGACGATGCGATAGCTACGGATCTCGACGGTCTCCGGGTCCCGGGTGGACACCAGCACATAGTGGGCGCCGGGCTCACCGGCGTAGGAGATGTCGGTGCGGCTCGGGTAGGCCTCGGTCGCGGTGTGCGAGTGGTAGATCACCACCGGCTCCTCGTCGCGACGATCCATCTCGCGCCACACGGACAGCTGCTCGGCGGAGTCGAATCGGTAGAACGTGGGCGACCGTTCGGCGTTGACCATCGGGATGAACCGCTGCGGGTCGTCGGAACCCTCCGGCCCGGCGATCACGCCGCACGCCTCGTCCGGATGATCGGCGCGGGCGTGCGCGACCATCGCGTCGACGAGTTCCTGATCGATCTCGAGCATCGGTGTCCCGTTCTCCTTCGCAGACGCGGGGCCCGTTACGGGCACGTCGGTTCGGCGACCGGTCGTCGCACTTGTCTGATGGGAACGCCGGCCCGTGAACGCCTATTCCGAAACCGGTTATGACCGGCGTCACCGGCGGGTGACCGGTACGAGCAGGTCAGGCGAAAGCCGACGGTGCGGCGTCGGCGTACGTGGGGATCGAGGCCACCGACTCGGCGGCCAGCACGGCGTCGACGATCGCCCGCTGGACGACGTCGGCCGCACATCGGGAGACCTCGGCGATGATCGCCGCGTCCGCGTGCATGCCGGGCGGCGAGGCGGTCGCCGGATCGGTCGACTCCGGCCGGACCGCCCCGGTGGAGACAGCGAAGATGGTGTCGCCGTCGAGCGGCGAGTGGGCCGGGCGGATGGCGCGACCCAGGCCGTCGTGACCGGCCATGGCGATCCGGCGGGTCATCGCCGCATCGAGTGCGGCATCGGTGGCGACGACCCCGATCGTGGTGTTCAGAACGGTGTGTTTCTCCGCGAGTTCGGCCAGGTGCGCGATGTCGGCGGCCTCGGGACGCGTCAGGCCCAGTTCGGCGAGCTCGCTCTCGCCGAGGTCCCACGGCAGCCCGGTGGTCGGGTCGATGACGGCGCCGACCGGGTTGGCGACCATCAGCGCACCGACCGTGACACCGGCCGCCGGACCCGTCTCGATCGTCACCGAGGCGGTGCCCACGCCGCCTTTCAGCGCACCGGCCCGGGCACCGGCTCCCGCTCCCACACTGCCGACCGCGAAGTCGGTCCCGGCCACGCGGACCGCCTCGGCACCGAAGTCGGCGTCGGGCCGGTGATCCCACGCGCCGACCGGCAGATCGAAGATCACCGCCGCCGGCACGATGGGCACCACGTGCCCCCTGGTGTCCAGGGGCAGGCCGACCCCCTCGGCCTCGAGCGCGCGCATCGCACCGTCGGCCGTCGCGAGGCCGTAGGCGCTGCCGCCGCTGAGCACGATGGCATGCGCGGTCTGCACGGTGTTCGACGGATCGAGGAGATCGGTCTCCCGGGTGCCCGGGCCTCCGCCGCGCACGTCGACCGCCGCGATCGCGCCCGGCCCCGAGATCCGGACCACCGTCGTACCGGTGGCCCAGCCGTGGCCGTCGGGCGTCTCAGCGGTGCCGGAGACCTCGGCGTCGGCGTCGACGCGGTGACTGTGCCCGACAGTGATCCCGACGACGTCGGTGATGCGGTCACCCGGGCGGGCGGGTCGTCCGATGGTCGTCACGTGCACCTCTGCTCTCGTCGATCCCCGACCGGAACTCCGAACTCGGACAAAACTCCCGAAAGGAGCTGCGTCAACGAGGATCGTAGGTCACATCACCGCTTCCACGAGCAGATCCTGCATCACGGTCAGCCAGTGATAGACGTCGAGATGCGCGGCGTGCGGATGGTCGGGCGGCAGCCGATCCGGGGTGTCCTCCGAGATGCCGAGCATCGCCCCGAGCGCGAGACGGACGTCGTTGAGGGCGGTCAGCCATGCGGTCGCCTCGTCGACGGTGAGCGCGAGGTCGCCGCCCCCGTCCGGCAGGGTGTCGAGAAGTGTGTGGGCCGCAGCGAGTTTGGCGTTGATGATCTTCGGCTCGTTGACGCTGCGCAGCGCGGAGTTGAGTCGGCCGTTGACCACCTCCGCGGAAAGTTCCTCGTCCTGATCCGGCCGATGGAAATCCGGCAGCAGGCGGCCGAGGGTGGCGTCGTCCGGCGCGTCGGAGTGACCGATGCGGATGCCGGTGACCTCCGACAGCGCGTCGCTCGGCGCGGTGTCGGCGCGTTCGGCGAGGAGCTCACACATCGAGGAGACCAGCGACGCGAGCAACTCGGCCTCGTGCGAGTCGAGCTGGGAGGTGATCCGGATCGACTCGCCGCGGCCCTTGCGTTTCCAGGTGCGCACGCCTCAGTGTCTCCCCACCGTCGACGACGGTCCGGTCCCCGGCGGCAGCATCTCTGTCCCGGTCATGAATCGCGCTGCATGGTGGCCCACAGGCCGGCCGCGTGCAGTTTGCGCACGTCTGCCTCGACCTTGTCCCGATCGCCGCTGGAGACCACGGCCTTGCCCTCGGTGTGCACCTGCATCATGAGCTGATTGGCATGCGACTCCGAGTAGCCGAAGATCTTCTGGAAGACGAAGGTCACGTACCGCATCAGATTGACGGGGTCGTCCCACACGACGGTCATCCAGGGTTTGTCGAGATCCGCCGCGCCGTCGGCCACCGCGGGTTCGGCAACCGCGGTACCGCCGGGGGTAGCCTCGTGCGCACGAGTTTCGTCAGGCGCCATGAGGACAAGGGTAACGCGATAGTGAGCATCGACAACACTGCGCTGCTGACCGACCAGTACGAACTGACCATGGTCGCAGCGGCTCTCCGGCACCCGGTCGCGCACCGGCCGTGCGTGTTCGAGGTGTTCGCCCGCCGACTCCCCGACGGTCGTCGGTACGGCGTCGTCGCGGGTACCGGACGTGTCCTCGCCGAGCTCGCGGGGTTCCGTTTCGGCGACGAGGAGATCGCCGTCGTGGAGCAGTTCCTCGACGCCGAGACCGTCGCATGGCTGCGCGACTATCGCTTCGCCGGGGACATCGACGGCTACCGCGAGGGCGAGCTCTACTTCCCCGGTTCCCCGATCCTCACGGTTCGGGCACCGTTCGCCGAGGCGGTTCTCCTCGAGACGTTGATCCTGTCGATCCTCAACCACGACAGCGCCATCGCCTCGGCCGCCGCCCGGATGGTCAGCGCGGCCGGTTCCCGCCCGATCATCGAGATGGGCTCCCGACGCACCCACGAGCGGGCCGCCGTCGCGTGTGCCCGCGCCGCCTACCTCGCCGGTGTCGCCGCGACGTCGAACCTCGAGGCGAATCGTCGTTTCGGCGTGCCCAGCGCGGGCACCGCCGCCCATGCCTTCACCCTCGGTTTCACCGGACCCGACGGCCCCGACGAGAAGGCGGCCTTCGCCGCGCAGATCGAGGCCCTCGGAGTCGGCACCACACTGCTCGTCGACACCTACGACATCACCCAGGGCGTCCGCAACGCGATCGAGGTCGCCGGCCCCGCACTCGGTGCGGTGCGCATCGACTCGGGGGATCTCGGTGTGCTCGCGCCTCAGGTGCGCACTCAGCTCGACGACCTCGGGGCGACGAACACCAAGATCGTGGTGTCCGGCGACCTCGACGAGTACGCGATCGCCTCGCTGCGCGCCGAGCCGGTGGACACCTACGGTGTCGGGACCTCGCTGGTCACCGGGAGCGGCGCACCGACCGCGGGTATGGTCTACAAGCTCGTCGAGGTGGACGGTCTGCCCGTCGCCAAGCGGTCGAGCCACAAGGAATCGCGCGGCGGCGCGAAGGCGGCCGTGCGGGCCGCGCGGGGCAGTGGGACGATCGTGGAGGAGATCGTCTACCGAGCCGACGGGCCGCGCCCTGATGCCGACGGTGGTCTCCACCTCCGGGATCTGCAGATCCCGCTGGTCCGCGGCGGGGAGCCGGTGGCATCCCTGCCATCGCTGACCGACGCGCGCGCCCACCTCGCGGCGGGGCTGGTGAGCCTGCCGTGGGAGGGCCTCGGCCTCTCTCACGGAGACCCAGCGGTGCCGACCCGCTACCAGCTCGGCTGACGAGCACACCCTTCGATCCGCCAGGGAGTACCTGATGAGCAGCGAACGCAACGACGGCACCAAGCCGGCCGACGCGTTGGTCGTCGTCGACGTCCAGAACGATTTCTGCGAGGGCGGCTCCCTCGCGGTCAACGGCGGTGCCGCGGTCGCCCGTGCGATCACCAAGATCCTCGGCGAGTACCGGACCGTCGTCGCGACACGCGATCACCACATCGATCCCGGCGCTCACTTCTCCGACGACCCCGACTACGTCGACACCTGGCCGCCGCATTGCGTGGTCGGCACCGACGGCGTCGCGTTCCATCCCGAATTCGATTACGCCGCAGCGCAAGAGGTCTTCTCCAAGGGCGAGTACGACGCCGCGTACTCGGGTTTCGAGGGCATCGCCGACGACGGGACCACGCTCGAGCAGTGGCTGCGCGATCACAAGATCTCGTCGATCGACATCGCGGGCCTGACCACCGATCACTGTGTCCTCGCCACCGCGCTCGACGCGGTGAAGGCGGGCTTCACGACCCGGGTGCTGCTCAACTTCACCGCGGGCGTCGGCGCGGAGACCACGTCCGACGCATTGTCGAGCATGCGTGAGGCCGGGGTCGAACTCGTGGGCGATCTGCTCTACGACGGCTCCTACGGCACGGGTTAGTCCCCGAGGGAACCGCAGAGCCCGCTGATCCGTCTGAAACTCACACACCCCATCTCGCACCATCTCGAACGAGGACCCCGGAACACCACATGCCGAACACTCCCCCGGTGACCGAACTGCTCGACACCGCGGTCTCCGCGCTCGGCGGTCGTCGACGTGACGGTCAGGTCGCCATGGCGTCCGCCGTCGCACACGCGATCGACACCGGCGAACATCTCGCCGTGCAGGCCGGCACCGGCACCGGAAAATCGCTGGCGTACCTCGTACCGGCGATCCGCCACGCGGTGGAGACCGGCCGGACCGTCGTGGTGTCGACGGCGACGATCGCACTGCAGCGGCAGCTGATCGAGCGCGATCTCCCCCGTCTCGCCGGCGCCCTCGCCAAGCCGATCGGCCGCAAGCCGACCTTCGCGATTCTCAAGGGTCGCGGTAACTATCTGTGCCTCAACAAGATCCATTCGGGTACCGCCGACGAGCCGGACACCGAGTTGTTCGATCCGTTCGAGCTGTCCCGCACCGGACGCGATGTCACCCGGTTGCGGGAGTGGAGCAGCGACACCGAGACCGGCGACCGCGACGACCTCGTTCCCGGTGTCGCCGACCGCGCCTGGCGACAGGTCAGCGTGTCCGCGCGCGAATGCCTCGGCGCCGCCAACTGTTCCTACGGCGAGGACTGTTTCGCCGAGCAGGCCCGCCGCCGGTCCGGCAAGGTCGACGTGGTGGTCACCAACCACGCGCTGCTGGCGATCAACGCGACGAGTCCCGCCAACGTGCTCCCCGAGCACGACGTCGTGATCATCGACGAGGCCCACGAGCTCGTCGATCGGATGACCTCGGTGGCCACCGACGAACTGTCCGCGTCGTCGATCGCGCTCGTCTCCCGGCGCGTCGGCAAGCTCGTCGACGAGGAGACCGCCGACGCGCTCCTCGGCGCCGGGGAGCAACTCGGCGAGCTGCTGGAAACCGCCCCGAAGACGCAGTGGAACCAGCTGCCTCCCGACGCGACCTCCGTGCTGGTGATGTTGCGTGACCGGTTGTGGCAGACCCGTACCGCGATCGGCCCGGTGCGCGCTCCCGGCGCAGGCGACGACGGCGCGGCCGCTGCCCGGTCGGCGGCCCTCACCTCGCTCGACGACATGCACGACACGGTCGTGCGCGTCCTCGGCGCCTTCGACGAACCCGACGAGTCCAAACGCCGGGACGTGGTGTGGGTCGGCCTCGACACCTCCCGGCGCGGTGCCGAACCCCGACCGGTGCTGCACATCGCACCGCTGTCGGTCGGGGGCCTGCTGCGGGCGTCGCTGTTCGCCAATTCGACGGTGATCCTCACCTCCGCGACCCTGACGATCGGTGGTTCGTTCGACGCCTTGGCCGCGACGTGGGGTCTGCCCGCGTCCGGACGCGGCACCGATCGTCCGGCCGCCGACGAACCGGGAACCGATGAACCAGGTCCCGACCCGGCGGCCTCGCGCAACATCACGGCCAGCGGCAAAGCGGTGCCCTCGGATTCGGGTTCGGCACGGTGGACGGGCTTGGACGCCGGCTCTCCGTTCGACTATCCGAAGTCGGCGATCCTCTACGTCGCTCGGCACCTTCCCCGGCCCGATCGGTCGGGTATAGCGCCGCGGACGATGGACGAGATCGCGAACCTCGTCGACGCCGCCGGCGGGCGCACCCTGGGACTCTTCTCGTCGATGCGCGCCGCGCGCGAGGCGGCCGAGGCCATCCGCGAACGGTGTGATCATCCGGTGTTGTGCCAGGGCGACGACACCACCTCGACGCTGGTCAAACGCTTTGCCGAAGACCCCGAGACGTGCCTGTTCGGCACGCTGTCGCTCTGGCAGGGCGTCGACGTACCCGGGCCTTCGCTGAGTCTGGTGCTCATCGACCGCATCCCGTTCCCCCGCCCCGACGACCCGCTGCTCACCGCGCGGCAACGCGCGGTCGACGCGCGGGGCGGCAACGGCTTCCTGTCCGTGGCCGCCAACCACGCGGCGCTGCTGCTCGCGCAGGGCGCCGGCCGATTGCTGCGTTCGGTCGACGACCGCGGCGTCGTCGCGGTGCTGGACTCCCGGCTGGCCACAGCCGGTTACGGGGGCTATCTGCTCGCCTCGCTGCCGCCGATGTGGCGGACCACCGACCCCGCGGTCGTCCGCTCTGCGCTCAGCCGGCTCACCGCGGCACCCCGTCCGGTGGGCTGATCGGCCCGCGAGGAGACACCCGACACGAGGACCGCGTACGACAAGACAATCGCGTACGCGGGGCACTAGGTTGGGTAGCGGTGATACCAACGCAGGCGAGACCGACAACGCACCCTGGCCAGTCGCGGGAGCTGACGAGAGGAGGCTTCGAGTGATCGGGCGCATGGGTATCGATGACATCGCACCCCTCGTCTCCGCAGGGCAGCAGCCCGCGAAAGCCGTTGTGGGAGAGTTTTTCCCGATCAGCACCACCGCATGGCGCGAAGGTCACGACGCGATCGGCGTCACCTTGCACATCGAGGCACCGCGACGCGGGGTCCTCGACATCCGCATGACGCCGGCGCCCGAACCGGACACGTTCAACGCGGCGTTCGTCCCCGACACGGTCGGGTTCTGGTCGTACCGCATCGAGGCCTGGAGCGACCCGTACACCACCTGGCGATCGGCGGTCATCAAGAAACTCGACGCCGGTCAGGGCGCCGCCGACCTGGCCAACGACCTCGAGACCGGCGCCCGAATCCTCGAGCGCGCCGCCGAGGGCATCGTCGACGAGAACCGTGAACTCCTGCTCGACGCGGTTCGTCTGCTCCGCGCCCGACGCCGCCGTGTCGAGAACCGGGTGAGTCTGGCGATCTCCGAGGAGGTCGTCGAACTGCTCCACGACAACCCGGTCCGCGAACTCGTCACCAAGAGCCGCACCTACCGCGTGTGGGTCGACCGCACCCGCGCCCTCTTCGGGTCCTGGTACGAGTTCTTTCCCCGGTCCACCGGCGGCTGGGACGGCGAGGGCAACCCGGTGCACGGCACCTTCCTCACCGCAGCCGAGGATCTGCCCCGCGTCGCCGGGATGGGATTCGACGTCGTCTACCTCCCGCCGATCCACCCCATCGGCGAGGTCAACCGCAAGGGACGCAACAACACGCTCGTCGCCGGGCCCGACGACGTCGGCTCGCCGTGGGCCATCGGGTCGAAGGACGGCGGCCACGACGCGATCCACCCGCAGCTGGGTTCCGAGGAGGACTTCGAGTACTTCGTCGGACGGGCGCGGGAGCTGGGTCTCGAAGTCGCCCTCGACCTCGCACTGCAGTGCGCACCCGACCATCCCTGGGCGACCGAACACCCCGACTGGTTCATCATCCAGCCCGACGGCACGATCGCCTACGCGGAGAACCCGCCGAAGAAGTACCAGGACATCTACCCGCTCAACTTCGACGACGACCGCAACGGCATCTACCGAGCCGTGCTGAAGGTGGTCCTGCACTGGGTCGGTCTGGGCGTCGACATCTTTCGCGTCGACAACCCGCACACCAAGCCCCCGAATTTCTGGGAGTGGCTGATCAGCGAGGTCAAGAAACGGAACCCGGACGTGCTGTTCCTGTCCGAGTCCTTCACCCGACCGGCACGTCTCTACGGTCTCGCCCGCCTCGGGTTCACCCAGTCCTACACGTACTTCACCTGGAAAACGGAGAAGTGGGAGCTCGAGCAGTTCGGTCGCGAGCTGGCCGAGCACGCCGACGAGGCGCGCCCCAACCTGTTCGTGAACACCCCGGACATCCTCCACGAGAGCCTGCAGCACGGCGGCCCGGGCATGTTCGCGTTGCGCGCCGCCCTGGCCGCGACCCTCGCCCCGACCTGGGGCGTCTACAGCGGTTACGAACTCTACGAACACGTGGCGGTCGCCGAGGGCAGCGAGGAGTACCTGGACTCCGAGAAGTACGAACTGCGCCCGCGCGACTACAAGGCGGCGACGAGCCGCGGCGAGTCTCTGGAACCGTGGATCACCTCGCTCAACGAGATCCGCCGCCGGCATCCCGCCCTGCAGCAGTTGCGGAACATCCACTTCCACCACGTCGACAACCCGTCGCTCATCGCGTACTCGAAGATCGATCCGGTGACCGGCGACCGTGTCGTGGTGGTCATCAACCTCAACCCGTACGCCGCTGAGGAATCGACCGTGTGGCTCGATCTCCCCGCACTCGGATTCGAGTGGTACGACCACTTCTCGGTCCGCGACGAGGTGTCCGGGAAGGAGTACTGGTGGGGGCAGGACAACTACGTCCGGCTCGAGCCGTGGCGCGCGGTCGCCCACATTCTGGCCCTGCCGCCACTCGACCCCGCTGCCGCAGCGCGACTCGCCTATCGAATCCAGTGAGGTGCCCGTGACCGATCTCGAGTCCCTCCCCGACCCGAAGGCGTCCGATCACGACCTGCGCCGCCTCGACGCGCTGACCCATCCGGAGCCGCACGCGTTCCTCGGAGCGCACGACGCGCCGGGCGGAACCACGATCCTGCGCACCCTGCGACCCGACGCGCTGTCGGTGTCCGCGGTCATCGGCGGTGTCGATCACCCGATGACCCGCCAGACCGACGACCTCTGGGTCGTCACCGTGCCGATCGCCGACCTGATGGACTACCGCTACCGGATCGTCTATCCCGACGGTTCCGGCGGCACCGCCGAGTTCGTCGTCGCCGACGGATACCGCTTCCTCCCGAGCCTCGGCGACATCGACATCCACCTGTTCAGCGAGGGCCGGCACGAGGCGCTGTGGCAGGCACTCGGGGCCCGCGTGGTCTCGTACACGACCGCCGACGGCGAGGTCACCGGCACCGCGTTCTCGGTCTGGGCACCCAACGCGCACGGTGTGGCCGTCATCGGGGACTTCGACCACTGGATCGGCCGCATGGCTCCCATGCGCAAGGTCGGGGTCAGCGGGGTCTGGGAGGTGTTCGTCCCCGGCGTCGGCGACGGTGCGCACTACAAGTTCCGGGTGCACGGCGCAGACGGCGTTATCCGCGACAAGGCCGATCCGATGGCCTACCGGACCACACCCCCGCCGTCGACCGCGTCGGTCGTGACACAGTCGCAGTACGTCTGGTCCGACGACGCCTGGATCGCGCGACGGGAGGCCTCCTCGCCCGATCGCGAGCCGATGAGCATCTACGAGGTGCACCTGGCGTCGTGGCGTCAGGGCCTGGGCTACCGCGAGCTCGCCCATCAGCTGGCCGATTACGTCGTCGAGAAGGGCTTCACACACGTCGAATTCCTGCCCGTGGCCGAGCACCCCTTCGGCGGTTCGTGGGGTTACCAGGTGACGTCGTACTACGCGCCGACGGCCCGGTTCGGCACCCCCGACGACTTCCGCTATCTCGTCGACCACCTGCATTCGCGCGGTATCGCGGTGATCGTCGACTGGGTTCCCGCGCATTTCCCCAAGGACGAGTGGGCCCTGGCGCGCTTCGACGGCACCCCGCTCTACGAGCACGCCGACCCGATGCGCGGCGAACAACTCGACTGGGGCACCTACGTCTTCGACTTCGGCCGCCACGAGGTCCGCAACTTCCTGGTCGCCAACGCGCTGTTCTGGTTCAGCGAGTTCCACATCGACGGCCTGCGCGTCGACGCCGTCGCGTCGATGCTCTACCTCGACTACTCACGCCCCGACGGACAGTGGCGACCCAACATCCATGGCGGTCGCGAGAACCTCGAGGCGGTGCAATTCCTGCAGGAGACCAACGCGACGGTCCACAAACACTTCCCCGGCGTCATCACCGTCGCGGAGGAGTCCACCGCCTGGCCGGGCGTCACCCGGATGACCGATCTCGGCGGCCTGGGTTTCAGCTTCAAATGGAACATGGGCTGGATGCACGACAGCCTCGACTACCTGTCGCGGGATCAGATCCACCGCAGCTTCCACCACCACGAGATCACGTTCTCGCTGATGTACGCGTGGAGTGAGAACTTCGTGCTGCCGCTGTCGCACGACGAGGTGGTCCACGGCAAGGGCACGCTCTGGACGCGGATGCCCGGCGACTCCTTCACCAAGGCCGCCGGCGCACGCGTCTACCTCGCCTACATGTGGTCGCACCCCGGCAAGCAGCTGTTGTTCATGGGTCAGGAGTTCGGCCAGGTCGGCGAATGGGCCGACAACCGCAGCCTCGACTGGCATCAGCTCGAGGGCTGGGAGGGTGAACTGCATTCCGGGATCTCGGCGCTGGTCACCGACCTCAACCGGATCTACCAGGCGTCCCCGGCGCTCTACACGCAGGACATCACACCCCTGGGCTACGAGTGGATCGACGCCAACGACACCGCGAACAACGTGATCAGCTTCCTGCGGTTCGGGGAGGACGAGTCGGTCGTCGCCTGCATCTTCAACTTCTCCGGCTCGGACCGCGCCGACTACCAGGTCGGTCTGCCGCAGGGCGGGGTGTGGGAGGAGATCCTGAACACCGACGCCGACGCCTACAGCGGTGCCGGCCGCGGCAACCTGGGGGCAGTGACCGCCGACGGGCCGTCGTATCACGGACGCCCCACGTCGGCCCGGATCATGCTGCCGGCCAACTCCGCCATCTGGCTGGCTCCCCGCCGTCCCTGAACCCACCCCGTTATGGGCAAACCCAGCATCACGGAGATGCTGGGTTTGCCGAAACGTCCGGGTTGCCGGTCAGTAGAGCGCGCTGGCCAGCTTCCGCCGCGCGGACACGACGAAGGGTTCGGCCGGATCGAACAGCTCGAACAGCTCGAGCAGCCGCGTCCGGGCGCGGGTGCGCTCCTCACCGTGGGTCACGCGAACCACGTCGATGATGCGGTCGAAGGCCGCCTCGGGCTGCTGCGACAGCAGCAGAACGTCCGCGGCCGCGAGCTGGGCGTCGATGTCGCGCGGCGACGCGGTCTCGACGATGCTTGGGTCGTGCGCCTGCGCGCGCAGGATGAACTCGAGGTTCCGCGCCGCCGACGCCGCCTCGACGTTGTCGGGTTCGGCTTCCGCGACGGCGCGGTAGGCAGCGAGCGCTCCGTCGAAGTCGCCATCGTTGAGCTTCTCCTCGGCGGCGAGCATGCGCGGATCGGTCTGCTCGGGCTCGGGCGCGGCTCCGGCGGCGGCGTCGGGCAGTGCGTTGCCGACCTGCGCGAAGATCTCGTCGATCCACGCGGTGATCTCCGCTTCGGACCGGACCCCGTTGAACGCGGTGACCGGCTGTCCCTGCACGATCGCCACGACCATCGGGATCGACTGCACCCGGAAGGCCTGCGAGATACGGGGATTCGCGTCTACGTCGACCTTGGCGAGCACCCAGCGGCCACCGGACTCGGCAGCGAGACGCTCGAGAACCGGCGAGAGCTGCTTGCACGGCCCGCACCATTCGGCCCAGAGGTCGACGACGACGAGCTGCTGCATCGACCGGTTGAGGACCTCTGCCTCGAAGGTCTCCTCGGTGACGTCGATGACGCTCGCACCGGCCGCAGCCGGAGGCGCGGACGGGGGCGGCGTGCCGGGGCCCGCGGTGTCATCGCGTTGCGCCTGGGGGCGCTGGGCTCGCTGGGACTGGGCCCGTTGGGCTTCGGCCCGTTCCTTGATTCCGCCGAGATCGACGGCACCGGTCATGGCCATGGCGGCAGCAGCCTGCTGACGGGCCGCCGCGGCGGCCTGCTGACGATTGGTTGGTCGCGTCACTCCTCTAGTGTGGCACGACCACCCGGGCTCGATGACCGAGGTTCGCCCAGCGCGGACACCGGTTGTTCGCGCGGGCGGACGACCCCGGCGAAGAACACCGCGAGAAGCAGCGCGGCCAGCGCTGCGACCAACCCGGTGTCGAGACTCGTTCGGCTGCTGATGAACCCGACGACGGCGGGACCGGCGAGCATGCCGAGATACCCGCAGCCGACGACGATCGAGATCGTCCGTCCGCCCGCAGAATCGGTGAGGTTGCCCGCGGCGGTGAAGATCTGCGGGATGAGGCCGGCCAGCCCCAGGCCGAAGACGGCCCATCCGAGGACCGCGAGGGCGGGTATCGGGGAGGCGATCGCGATCGTCATGCCGGCCATGCCGACGAGCGCGCCGACCCGGAGCACGCGGACCGCACCCACCGCGGCGACCACCCGGTCGATGACGAATCTCGCGATGGTCATGGTCGCGCTGAAGGCGCCGAAGGCGATCGCGCCGATCGCCTCGCTGGTCCCGTGGCTCTCGACGATGTGCAGGGCGCTCCAGTCGTAGGCGGTGCCCTCGGCGAGCATCAGCCCGAAGGCGACGACCGCGAGGAGCGCCAGCCGACGCCGGTCGATGCCGTGCCACCACGAGCCGGCGCCGATGTCAGACGATGTGTCCGGCGCCGGGCCCGCCGGCGCCTTGTCGTCTCCGGTGAGTTGGCGCGCGACCGCGGCGACGACCAGGAAGCCCGCGAAGGCCGCGCAGGCGACGGTCGGCACGACCCCGGCGTCGGCCCACAGCGTCGCCGCGACCACGCCGGACCCGACGAGGCTTCCCGCGGAGAAGAAGCCGTGGAAGGAGGACATGATCGGCCGGCGGTAGGCGCGCTCCACCGCGACGGCCTGGGCGTTCATCGACACATCGAGGCACCCGTTCGCGAAGCCGAAGGCCGCGAGGGCGGCGCCGAGGGTGAGAGTGTCGACGGCCAGCACCGGCGTGATGATGACAGCCGAGAGCAGCGATGCGGCGAAGACGGTGAGCGGCCGGGAACCCCAGCGGTCGATCAGCGGGCCGCACAGTTGCATGCCGACGAAGGCGGAACCACCCAGGAGGAGCAACAGGCCGCCGAGCTCGTCGTGTCCGACGTCGGTGCGGCCGCTGATGACCGGGATGTGCGCCACCCACATGGCGGCGAGGAAGCCGTTGAGAGCAAAGATCGTGGCGACCGCCCGCCGAGAGCGGCGAGGTTCGGTCGCGGGGTGCACCTGCACTCAGGAGCCCGAACCCAGGTGGCGTTCCACCCGCTCGACCTTGCCGGTCAGTTCGCCGGTGTGCCCGGGACGGATGTCGGCCTTGAGCACGAGTCCCACGCGTGGCGCATGGGCGGCGACGGCATCGGTGGCGGCCTTGACGACCGCTATCACCTCGTCCCAGTCGCCCTCGAGGTAGGTGAACATCGACGTGGTCTGATGCGGGAGCCCGGAGGCACGTACCACCTCGACGGCGGCCGCGACCGCCGCACTCATCCCGCCGTCGGCGTCGACGGCGGTTCCGCCCGAGGGCGTGAGGCTGAATGCGACGATCAGGGGACCACCTCCGGGATCAGGCGGTGGCCTGCTGCGGCGACTGTTCGGCCGACAACTCGGCGAGGTGGCCGTTGCGCTTGGCCCACCACTCGAAGACGATCGTGCCGAACGGCGGAACGCTCGACGCGAGCGCCAGCAGGGTGACGATCGGGATGCCGATGCGTCGCCCGCCGAGCGGGATCTCCCACTTCACGGAATTCCACTTGAGCTGGAACGCGGTGATCAGGGCGACGATCACGAAGATCACGAAGACGGCACCGTGGGTGGCGCCGGGAAGCGCGATGGCCTCGGGGTCGTCGTTGACGCGCTTGAGGATCATCCCGACGATCAGCCACGCCCAGGTGATCGCCTCCGCCACGGCGACGAGGCGGAAGCGCTTGGCGGGCGTGGTCAGGTCGAAGAAAGACAGCATGTTCACCATTCTGCCTGCCGGCGGAGACTTCTACGACAAAGTGTCGTAGAAGTCTCCTTCAGCGGGTGTGTCAGGCCTTCGGGACGCGGACGATCAGGGCATCGCCCTGGCCGCCGGCACCGCACAGCGCGGCCGCGCCGACGCCACCGCCACGGCGCTGCAGCTCGAGGGCGAGGTGCAGGGTGATTCGGGCGCCGGAGGTACCGATCGGGTGGCCGACGGCGATCGCTCCACCGTTGACGTTGATCTTGCCCTCGTCGACACCGAGCTGTTGCGCCGAGGCCAGGCCGACCGCGGCGAAGGCCTCGTTGATCTCGATGAGGTCGAGGTCGGCCGGGGCGATGCCCTCACGGGCGCAGGCCTTGGCGATCGCGTTGGCCGGCTGCGCCTGCAGGCTGGAGTCCGGACCTGCGACGACGCCGTGGGCGCCGATCTCGGCGAGCCAGGTCACGCCCAGCTCCTCCGCCTTGGCCTTGGACATCACGACGACCGCGGCCGCACCGTCGGAGATCTGGGAGGAGTTGCCCGCGGTGATGGTGCCGTCCTTGCGGAAGGCCGGACGCAGGCCCGAGAGCGACTCGGCGGTGGTGTTGGCGCGGATGCCCTCGTCCTCGGCGAACTGGATCGGGTCACCCTTGCGCTGCGGGATCGACACCGGCACGACCTCGTCGTCGAACACGCCGTTCTTCCACGCGGCGGCGGCGAGCTGATGACTGCGGGCGGCGAACTCGTCCTGCTGTTCGCGGGTGAAGCCGTCCTTGTCGTTGCCCTGCTCGGTCAGCGCACCCATCGGCTGATCGGTGAAGGCGTCGTGCAGACCGTCGAAGGCCATGTGGTCGACGAGCTCGGTGTTGCCGTACTTGAAGCCACCGCGGCTGTTGGGCAGCAGGTGCGGGGCCTGGGTCATCGACTCCTGGCCGCCGGCGACGACGACGTCGAACTCACCGGCGCGGATGAGCTGGTCGGCGAGCGCGATGGCGTCGATGCCCGAGAGGCACATCTTGTTGATGGTCAGGGTCGGGACGTCCCAACCGATGCCGGCCTTGATCGCGGCCTGACGAGCCGGCATCTGACCTGCCCCCGCGGTCAGAACCTGGCCCATGATCACGTACTGGACCTCCGAAGCCGGGACACCGGACTTCTCGAGTGCGCCCTTGATGGCCACCGCACCCAGGTCGACGCCGCTGAAGTCCTTCAGCGAACCGAGGAGACGGCCGAAAGGCGTGCGTGCACCGGCGACGATGACCGTCGTGTTGTCAGCAGTCGAGGACATGGAAAGGAACCTCCGGGGGTGGGTCGTGCGGGGGGCTACCGAGCGCCCGCTCTGTGCGCTCTGACCCTCAACGCTACCGTTGTGACATGAGCACCTCTGCATCTGACCCCAGCACTTCTGCCGGCGCGACCGCCCTGATCTCCGACCTGGTCGTCGCGATCGACCACGTCGGTATCGCCGTTCCGGACCTGGACGCCGCCAAAGAGTGGTATGCGACACATCTCGGCTTCGAGACGCTCCATCAGGAGACCAATGCCGAGCAGGGTGTCGAGGAGGCCATGGTCGGCCCCGCCGGCGGTGGCGCCGTCATCCAGCTTCTCGCGCCACTGAACGAGGAGTCGACGATCGCGAAGTTCATCGGTCGCAACGGCCCCGGACTGCAGCAGCTCGCGGTACGCGTGACCGACGTCGACGCCGTCATGACCCGCCTCACCGAGGCCGGCGTCCGCGTCCTCTACCCCGCCGCGAAACGAGGCACCGCGAACTCGCGCATCAACTTCGTCCATCCCAAGGATGCGGGTGGCGTCCTCCTCGAGCTCGTCGAGCCTGCCGCCGACGCAGCGCACTGACCGATTCGACACGCCACCCGAACCCAAAACCGTTCGGCCGCTTGATGAATCCTTCCGCATCACACCCGGCCCACACGCTGGGATGAACGCCGGTGGCGGCGCGTGCGCACCCGAGTGGTCGTCCATGCGCCGCCACCGAAGACCGTGTCGCCGATAACGCCGACACCACACCCCGACGCGACTCCGACCGGGCTTCGAGCTCCGGGCGTCTCGGATACACTGGCCCGCATGCCAGGTCCCGCACGGCAATTGCCCTTCGCGATCGTGATGCGCGGTTATGACCGTGAGCAGGTCGCCGACCATCTCCAGCGACTCGATGCCGAGTTGCGGGTTCTCGCCGCCGATCGCGACGCCGCCACCGCCAACGCCCACGAGCTCGCCTCTCATCTCGAAGAGGCGCGCGACGAGATCGCCGAACTCCGCCGCGAGATCGACAAGCTCTCGGTGCCGCCCACCACCGCTCAAGGAATGAGCGAGCGCCTCTCGCGGATGCTCCAGCTCGCGTCCGACGAGGCGTCGGAGATGCGTGCCGAGGCCTCCGCCGAAGCCGCCGAGACTCTCTCCATCGCACGCCAGGAAGCCGCCGACATGCGCTCCGACGCGTCCGCCGAGGCCGAGCGGATCCGGAGCGAGGCGCAGGCGGCGGCGAAGAAGCTGGTCGACGAGGCCTCGGCCCGCGCCCGCCAGGTCAAGGAGACCGCCGCGGCCAACGAGTCCGAGTCTGCACGCCTCATCGCCGAGCGCACCGCGGCAATGGAAGCCGAGCACACCAAGACGATGAAGGCAGCCAACGACGAGGCCCGTCGCATCGTCGAGAAGGCGAAGTCGGAGGTCGCCGAACTCGAGGCCGTCAGCGCCCGTGAACGCGCCGCCGAACGCGAACGTCACGATGCCGAACTCGCCGACCAGCGCGAGCGTGCCCTCGACGAGGCGAACCACATCCGGCAGACCGCGCTCGACATCGCCGGCGAACGCCTCAACCGATCGCGCGAGATGGCGCAAGCGGCCGACCGTGCGCGTCAGGAGATCGCGGCCAACCTGGGTCAGCTCCGCGACAAGCTCGCCGGACTGCCCGAGTTGCTGGCCCAGCCGGAGGACTCCGAGTACGCGGTGCTTTCCGACACCGACGATCTCGAGCTGCTCAATCGCAAGTTGTCGCCGGAGGCCCGCGCCAACGCCTGAGCGGCGTTCTACGGGTCAGGACTCTGCGTCCGGCTCAGAAGAGCCGGAACTCCGTGCTCTCCGCACCGCGCAGCGCTTCGTAATCCAGTACGACGCAACGGATTCCACGGTCTTCGGCGAGGGTCCGGGCCTGCGGCTTGATCTGCTGCGCGGCGAAGACGCCTGCCACCGGGGCCAGTGTGGTGTCGCGGTTGAGCAATTCCAGGTAGCGCGTGAGCTGCTCGACTCCGTCGATCTCCCCGCGCCGTTTGATCTCCACGGCGACGGTGGCGCCCGTGGCGTCGCGGCAGAGCAGGTCGACCGGTCCGATCGCCGTCATGTACTCGCGGCGGATGAGGGTGTGGCCGGGCCCGAGGGTCTCCACGTGTTCGGCGAGCAGTTCCTGCAGGTGCGCCTCGACACCGTCCTTGACCAGACCTGGGTCGATGCCGAGTTCATGCTGCGAGTCGTGCTCGATCGAGGCGATGGTGATGCGCAGTTCCTCGCCGGCCTTGTTGGTGACGACCCAGTAGGCCTCCGCCTCGGTGCCCTCGGGCACGGCGGCTTCGGTGAGCCAGCACGGCGGGCTCATCCAGTTCAGAGGCTTGTAGGCGCGGTCGTCGGCATGCACGCTCACCGAGCCGTCCGACTTGACCAGGAGCAGTCGCTTGGCCATGGGCAGATGGGCGGTCAGCCGCCCGACGTAATCGACCTGACACTCCGCGATGACGAGACGCACGAGCCCACCCTAGGGCATCGGCTGCACCGTTCTCACGCCCCCGCGCCGGGGCTCGTGTGATCCCTGAGGAGCGTCCGGACTCACTGGTCGTAGTAGTGCTTGAGCATGAACGTCTCCGCGTCGATGACGGCATCCTCCATCGTGGCGTGCACGTGCGGCAGCGCCGGATCGAAGCCCTTGAGGTCTGCCGGCGCGTCGAGATCGGGCGCGGTACCGTCGGCTCGATGGCGGATCACACTGGCCCGCACCACACCATCGGGATCGACGAGTGCTGCCCGGCGTCCGCTGTCGTCGAGCAACCGCTTGATGCTGAGAACCATTGTCCGGGCGACCGCGTCGATGACACCGATACGCGATATCTCGACGATGACCACCGTGTAGTCGTCGAGGTCGGCCTCGAGGCGTCGTTGCACGCTCTCGGCTCCGGCGAACGTCAGATCGCCCTGGAGCTCGTAGACACGGATTTTGTCGCGGCAGGTCCGGAGATAGCTGCGCTCACGTTCACTCCATTCGGCACTCACCGGGGTGTCGGCGAGGTCGTGGACCGCGCGGATCGTCACCCGACTCTCGCGGGTCACGTTGAACATGTGTAGCCCGAGGTCCTTCGACAGGTGCCGGCAGGTCTCGACGCCGCGAACGCTGTTGCCGTGTTCGTCGAGTCGCGGCGAGTAGACGCCGATGCCCAGCTGTCCGGGGAGGACGGCGAGGATTCCGCCGCCGACGCCGCTCTTGGCCGGCAGTCCGACCGAGGTGACCCAGTCCCCCGCCCCGTCGTACATCCCGCAGGTGGTCATCACGCTGAGCAGACGCTGCGCGATCTCGGAGGAGAAGACCACGCGGCCCGTGCGTGGGTTCAGGCCGCCGTTGGCGATGGTCGCACCGATACCGGCCAGGTCGTCGGTCGTCACCCGGATCGAACACTGGCGGTAGTACAGGTCGATCGCGGCGTCCGGATCGGTGTCGAATGCGCCGAAGCTGTCGAGCATGTAGGCAATCGCCCGGTTGCGCGATCCGGTCGCGGATTCGGAGGCGTACACCTCCTCGTCCATGGTGAGGCGCCGGCCCGCACAACCCGAATAGAACTCGACGATCTCGGCGAAGGCCGCGTCGACGTCGTCGCGACTCACGTCGCGCGAGGCGGGCAGGAGCATGGACGCCGCGAAGATGGCACCGGCGTTGATCATGGGGTTCTTCGGACGACGCCGGTCGTCGACGCTGATCTCGTTGAACGCCTCACCGGACGGTTCGACGCCGATCCTGGCGTCGACCGCGGCCACACCGTGCTTGCGCAGTGCCATCGCGTAGGTCAGCGGCTTGGACACGGACTGGATGGTGAAGGTCTCGGTGGAGTGCCCATGCGAGTACATGTATCCGTCGTGGACGCACAGCGACAATCCGAAGCCCTCGGGATCGACGACGGCCAGTTCCGGGATGTAGTCGGCGACGTCGCCCGACCGGTCGCCCCGGACTTCGTCCATGATGTGGCGCAGGTAGCCGTCGACAAGGGATTCCATGGGGCAATCTAAGCGTGTCCAGCGGTGATCGGGTAGCCGACGCGGCGGGTGACGCGACGGGGCACACAACAGCCGTGGATCCGGCACAGACGTGACTAGGCTGGTGCCTGAGTGTGTTCGCCCCGAGGAGAAGGTTGGGAGCACTGATGAAGCTGCTCGTCGCATACATCGCCACTTCCGGGGGCGAGGACGCGGTGGCCCTGGGTGCGTGCCTGGCACGCACCTTCGACGCCGAGCTCGAGATCTGCATCGTCATCCCACCCGAGCCGGCCGGGGCCGACGACGCGGTGGAGAGACTCTCCGATGCCCTCGACAGCGCCGCTCGTCGCTGGCTCGACGAGGCGGCCGCCCGCCTGCCCGACGACATCGAGACCACGACGACGATCGCCGAACACGCCAACCCCGCCGAGGGGCTGATCATCGAGGCCCGACGCACCGATTCCGACATCCTCGTCATCGGCGGAGCCGGCGGTGGCATCCGCGGCCGGCACACTCTGGGGACCGTCGTGAACGACATCCTGCACTCATCACCGATCCCGGTCGCCCTCGCGCCGCCCGGCTTCGCACATCTCGGCGCCGACGAGGTACGCGAGATCACGGTGACCATCGGCGACCGTCCGGGTGCGCCACTGTTGTTCGAAACCGCGATCCGCAGTGGCATCCGCGCACATCGGCCTATCCGGCTGGTGTCGATTCTCGCAATCGACGACATGCAGCCCTGGCGGAACGTCCCTGAGGACACCGCTGTCGAATCTGCCCGAGCACACGCCCAGCGGGCCCTTGATGAGGCGAGAACCCAACTGCCGGAGGACTTCCCGGTGACGTCGACGGTCGCACAGGGCTCCACCATCGAGGAAGCGGTGGAGTCACTCGAGTGGCACGACGGCGATCTGGTGATGGTCGGTTCGAGCCGGCTGGCCGCCCCGAACACGTTGTTCCTGGGGACCACCGCCGCGAAGATACTCCGAGCTGTTTCGGTCCCGATCATCGTGGTGCCGAAGAGCACCCACTGATTCTGCCGCCGGCACCGGGATGGTGTGGAAGCCGTTACGGGTTGTCGGCGTAGTGCTTCGACACGCTGGTGGGCGGGGATAGGTGTGG
>NZ_BACI01000077.1 GCF_000225505.1 Gordonia alkanivorans NBRC 16433
CTGAGCCGTCTCGGTCCGGTGTCCCGTCTTCCGGGCACCGGGCCGACTCGTATCTGGGCGTTGAGCACCGAGGCGCCCTCGACCGACACGAGGATCGGGTCGCAGAGCACGTCGCGCACCTCGGGGATGTCGTCGACGAGTGTGGAGATCCGCAGCAACAGGTCGACGAGTGCCTCCTTGTCGGCCGGTTCCTCACCTCGATACCCGGAGAGGAGCGGCGCCGAACGCGGTTCGTCGATCAGTTCACGGGCGTCGGGTTCGGTGAGCGGGATCGCCCGGTAGCCGTGGTCCCCGAGCAGGTCGAAGGTCCGCCCGGACAACCCGAACGAGATCACCGACCCGAACGACTCGTCGTCGCGGACGCGGATGACCGTGCCGACGCCCTTCGGGGCCATCTTCTGGACATGCAGGACGTGATCGCCGGTGAGTTCGCTCAGCTCGGCGAACGCGTTGACGACCGCCGTCGCGTCGGGCAGGTCGAGCCGGGCACCCTCACGGTCGAGACGACCCCGCCACTTGGGCGAGGTGGCCTTCACCGCCACCGGGAAGCCGAGTTCCCGCGCTGCGGCCGACGCCTCGTGCATCGTCCTGACCTCACGGAACGGGACGACCGAGACGCCGTACCAGCGCAGCAGTCTCGCCGACTCGACCTGGCCGAGGAGACGGTCCGACGACTGCCCGTCCGAGTCCATCGCCTCGCGGACGTACATACGGGCCGCCTCGGGGTCGGTGCCCTCGGCCCGGTGGATCGCCGACTCCGGCCGCAACTTCCACTTCGCGTACTGCCACGCACGGGCCAATGACGCCGCGGCGCGCTCCGGGCTGGCATATGACGGGATGGACCCGCGTTCGGGCATACCGTTCGGGCCGGGTTTGGTGAGACCCGGCGGGATGCCGTCGACGGCGAGGAACGTCGTGACGATCGGCTTCTCGCCATCGGCACCCGGCGTGTTGGCCGCGGCCATCAGTGCGCGGGCGTGCCAGTCGGCGTCCACCGCCACCGGCGGCACGAAGACGACGATGATCGCGTCCACGCCGGTGTCGGTCATGGCCGCCGAGACGGCATCTTCGAACAGTTCCTCCGACGCCCCCGCACCGAGGTCGATGTTGTCGACGACCTCGAGGCCGCCGTTGCGTGCCTGGTCGGCGGCGAGACTGCCCAGCACCGACGAGTTGCCGATGATCCGAACGCGGGGTCCGCGCGGTAGCGGCTGATAGGCGAACAACGCCGCGCAGTCGAACAACTCGGGGATCGTCTCGACCTGGATGACACCGGCCTGTTCGAGCATCATGCGCGCGATCTGGTCGTCGAAGTTGGCCGTCGACCGGGCCGCACGGACCGGGCTCATCGCTCCCCTGCCCGACTTCACCGCGACGATCGGCTTGGCCCGCGACACCCGCCGCGAGATGCGCGAGAACTTGCGCGGGTTACCGAAGCTCTCCAGGTAGAGCAGGATCACGTCGGTCGAGGCGTCGCTGTCCCAGTACTGCAGCAGGTCGTTGCCGGAGACGTCGGCACGGTTGCCCGCCGAGACGAAGGTCGACAACCCGATCTGCCGCCGGGCAGCGGTGTCGAGGATCGCGATGCCCAGCGCACCGGACTGGCAGAAGAACCCGACCCGGCCGGCAGCCGGGATCCGCGGTGCAAGTGTGGCGTTGAGCGCGATCCCGGCGTCGTTGTTGGCCACGCCGAGCGCGTTCGGCCCGACGAGCCGCATGCCGTGTTCGCGGACCTGCGCGACGAGGCGACGCTCGTTCTCGAGGCCCTCCTCCTCGCCGGAGTCACCGAAACCCGCCGACACGACGACCAGCGTCCGCACACCCTTCACCAGACAGTCGTCGAGGACGTCGTCGACCCGGGACGCCGGGACCGCGACCACCGCGAGATCCACCGGGTCCGGGATGTCACGCACCGTCTCGTAGGCACGGATGCCGCGGACCGACGGCGGCCGTTCGCGGGTTCGCTTCCGGCTCGGGCTCGTCATGCGACCGAGCCGCTGCGCGTCGCTACCGGGCTCCTCCTCGACGCGGGCCGGTCCGTTCACCGGGAAGACCGGACCGGTGAACCCGCCGGCGATGATGTTGGCCAGCAACGCGTTGCCGACCTTGTTCGGATCGGTCGACGCACCGATGACCGCGACCGAGGTGGGGCGCAGCAGGTTCGCGACGCTGCGGGCCTCCGACGCGTTCTCGCGGGCGTTGCGCACCGACAGGAGCGCCTCGGTCGGGTCGATCAGGAACTCCACGTGCACCGTCGAGCCGTCGAAGCTGCGGGCGAGTTGGTAGCCGGCGTCGCGGAACACGGCGACCATGTTCGGGTTCTCGCTGAGCACCTCGGCCTCGAAGCGGGTGAAACCGTTCTCGGCCGCGGCGCCCGCGAGGTGTTCGAGCAGGATCGGTCCGAGACCGCGGCCCTGGTGTTCGTCGGCCACGACGAAGGCGACCTCGGCCGATTCCGGCTTGCCGTCGAAGGCGAGTCCCTCGTAGATGCCGACGGCGATGATCTCGCCGCCGAGCACCGCCACGATCGCCACGCGCTGCTGATGGTCGACGGTCGTCATCCGGGCGACCTCGCGGGGCGGCAGCGTCGGTGTCGGGCCGAAGTACCGCATGTAGCGGGTGCGTTCGGAGAGCTTGGAATGGAAGGCGACGATCCGCTCGGCGTCGTCGGGGACGATCGGACGCAGGTGCACGACCCCGCCGTCGGAGGCCAGCACGTCGGCGATCCAGTGTCGCGGATAGTCCCACGCGCCACGGGGTTCGGGCTGATCGGCCAGTGTTTCCGGCGTGGTCGGCGTTTGCTCTGGGGTGGACGACACGTCCTGATCAGTCACGGGGATCCTCCGGGTCGAGACCGTGCAGAGGGTACACCGCGCGGCGGGTCGCCAGGATCGCGCGATCGGTCTGTCGCTGTGCCGTTGCACTCACCCCCTCGAATGGCTCCTGACCCGCATCGCCGTCCCACGGCTGATAGTCGACGTCGCCGCCGTCGCCCATCACCCCGACCGGCGGCCGGGCATAGTCGGAGTGCACCTGGGTGGAGATCTGTTCGGCTGTGGCGCACCAGGATTCGTCGATGGTCGTGGTCGGGTCGATCTCCCGGTCGAGAGCGACGCCGAGCAGGTGGGTCCAGCTGCGCGGCACCACGTTGACGACGCCGTAGCCACCACCGCCGACCGCGATCCACCGTCCCTCACAGTATTTGTCGGCGAGATCACGCATCGCGATCATCGCCGCGCGCTGCCCCTCGACGGTGAGCGACAGGTCGGTGAGGGGATCGGCGCGATGACTGTCGGCGCCGCACTGACTGACGATGATCTGCGGTTTGAACCCGGCGATCAGTGACGGCACGACGGCATGGAATGCCCGCAGCCACAGGCGATCCTCGGTGTTGGGCATCAGCGCGAGGTTGACCGCACTCCCCTGCGCGTCGCCGTCGCCGACCTCGGTCGGCCAGCCCGTCCCCGGCCACAGCGTCGCGGGATGCTGGTGCAGCGAGACGGTCATCACGCGCGGGTCCGCCGCGAACTCCACCTGGACGCCGTCGCCGTGGTGGGCGTCGACGTCGATGTAGGCGATCCGGTCGAAGCCTTTGTCCAGCAGGTATCGGATCGCGATCGCGCAGTCGTTGTAGATGCAGAACCCGGCGGCCCGGGCCTTCATCGCGTGGTGCATGCCACCGCCGATGTTGACCGCGCGGGTCGCGGCACCCGACGCCACGGTCTGCGCGGCGGCGAGGGTGCCGCCGACGAGGAGCCGGGCGGCCTCGTGCATCCCGGCGAACACCGGGTTGTCCGCGTCGCCCAGTCCGAACAGCCGCTCGAGCAGCGGACCCGACAGCGACGCGGTGCCGGAACCCACCGCGCGGACGGCGTCGATGTAGTCGCGGGTGTGCACCGCGGTGAGGGCGTCGTCGTCGATGGCCTGCGGCGGCACCGTCTCGACGTCGTCGAGCACCCCGAGGCTCTGGGCGAGGGTCATCGTCAGCGCGAGCCTCACGGGATTCATCGGGTGGGTGTGGGCCCACCGGTAGGACAGGAAGTCCTCGCTCCAGATGACGGCCGTCGTGGAAGTGTCGGTCACAGGTTCAGGCTAGTGGTTCACCTGGCGGGCGGCTGGACGATGTCGGTTCGACCACATGTGGGTACGGTCGGGGTCGTCGCCATGTGCCGCGGCCTCGTGAGAGGGCTGTCACCGTGGGCGAACAGGGTAATCTTGGCGGGGACGAAAGGGATTGGGCACAGTGAACGATCTGGTTGACACCACCGAGATGTATCTGCGGACGATCTACGACCTCGAGGAAGAGGGGATCATGCCGCTGCGGGCGCGTATCGCCGAGCGCCTGGACCAAAGCGGCCCGACCGTCTCCCAGACCGTCGCCCGGATGGAACGCGACGGACTTCTGCGCGTCGCGGGCGACCGCCATCTCGAACTGACCGAGCGCGGCCGGTCGCTGGCCGTCGCGGTCATGCGCAAGCACCGCCTGGCCGAGCGGCTCCTGGTCGACGTCATCGGCATGCCCTGGGACCAGGTCCACGAGGAGGCCTGCCGCTGGGAGCACGTGATGAGCGAGAACGTCGAGCGTCGTCTGCTCGCCGTGCTCGAGTACCCGACGACCTCGCCCTACGGCAACCCGATCCCGGGTCTGGATCTGCTCGGCGTCGAGGTGTCCTCGACCGACGACGGTGCGACCCGGATCGCGGATCTGCCCGCAGGCGACACCGTGGCGGTCATCGTGCGGCGACTGTCCGAGCACGCACAGTCCGACGTGGGTCTCATCTCGCATCTGCGGGAGGCCGGCGTGGTTCCGAACGCCCGCGTGACCGTGACCAACGTCGCCGGCACCATCACGATCAACACCCCCGGACACGAGGGCCTGGAGCTCTCCGCCGACATGGCGCATTCGGTCTTCGTCGAGAAGGTCGTGGAGAAGGTCTGACGCGGCAGCGGTCTGGCCCAACGAGGCCGGCACCACAAAATCTCGGAGATCACCCGGCGGCGCGCCGGGTGATCTCTGGCATCTGGACCCCGAGTTCCCGGGCGGTGCCGTAGGAACCGTCGATCATCTCCCACAGCATCGTCGGCCGGACGCCGGCCCGCAGGGCGGTGTCGAGGAGTCGGGCCAGGTTCGCGTCCGGGTCGGCTTCGAGGGCGACGTCGAGTGCGACTCCGGCGTACGCCCCTTCCCCGCCGATGTAGTGCAGATGTGCCAGGAGGGTGGCCGCTCCTGCACGGCCGGGTCCGGCCAGGCGGCGTGTGAGTTCTCGCCACACCGATTCGGCGTCTTCTCGTAGGTCGGTGACGGCGAGCGCCAGCGCGGCGTCGCGGACCTGAGGTCGTCGGACGGCCTGTTCCAGCACGGCGACCTCCGCGCAGTCCAGCGGTCCCCCGCCGTCGGCGACCGATCCGATCGTGAGGTCCAGCAGCTGCGCGTCGGACATCGCCCGCCCGAGTGGAACGACGCCGCGGGTGCAGTCCGGGCAGGGCCGTCCGGCGCTGCACTCCCCGGCGACCGGTTCGAGCATGGCCCGCATCTCCGACCGGCGCGGCAGGATGCGCCGGCCGGATTTCACCGCCTCGGCGATGGCGGTCGGACAGGTCTGCGGATCGTCGAGGACGCCCTCGCGGTCGTCGAGGACGTCGACCGACCACGCTTGCCCGTCGGGACACCAGATCACCGACCACGCCGCCCCGGCATCGAAGGCGGACAGAGCGAATCCGGCGGCGACACCCCCGATGGCGTCGAAGTGGCGGTCGGCGATCGCGAGCACCCGTCGATACCGAGGACTGTCGGCCGGATAGCGGTTGTCGGCGATGATCGCCACCACCTCGTCGGCGCCGTAGGAGTGGGTGATCGCCCCGAGTCCCGCGAGCACAGTGGACAGCTCGGATGTCGGTTCGCCGGCGTCGTCGAGGGCGAGATCGTGGCGCATGGTGGCCGAGATCCCCCGGTCGGGCGCGAAGGCGACCACGATGATCGAGCGTTCCGGGATGAAGCCGAGCAACGCCGGTATCGCCGTCAGCAGCGTCGTCGGGTCGATGGGGTCACGGACGGAACGGGAGGACGCGAAGGCGGGCATGCACGAAGCATCGGCCGCGTGAGGGCGCCTCGACGGCGCGCCGGCTGACCTGTGGACAACCGCGGCGGCCCGTCCACAGGCCGTGGTCTTCTCAGCCGAAGGCGGCCGACACCGCCTTGGTGAACAGCTCGTCGAGCGCAGCCGAATCCTCGGCGGGCACCGGACCTGCTGCGGGCCAACGATATTCGGCGTACACACGGACCCCGTCGCGCTGGCCTGTCAATGCGAGCGAGCTGGTGGTGACCGGTGCGGTACCACCGCCGGTGACGATGGTGCGGCGGATGGTCGCGGTCTCGACGCCGTCCCGTGCGGGCGGGGCGGGCAGGACCTCGGTGGTCACCGTCGACGACGCCCCGAAGGTGGTCGTTGTCAGTTCCGGGCACCTCTCGGCGCGCTGCACGACCTCGGCGAGCGGGGTGTCGACGTGGGCGACGACGGTGGTCAGGGTCGAGCGTTCCGCGGTGCCGGGGCCGAGGAAGGCGACGGCGCCGTCGGCGGAGACCGGGGCAGGTGCGCAGTCGGCCGGTGAGACCTCGGTGTCGGCCCCCTGCCCCGGCGCCGGGCTGCCGGTCACGTCGGCCAGTGCGTTGGCCACCGCCTGGGGCGGGATCGGGCTCGCCGGTCCACCCGGGAAGTCCGAGGCCAGCACCGACCTCGACGAGAGGTCCGGGTTCGCCGACTGGGCGTCACCCGCGATCGAACACGCCGAGAGGACACCACCGGCGAAAAAGACGCAGGCGGCGGCCAGCACGAGCACGGGCAGGCGGCGTCCGGAGGACGTACGGGGTGCAGCGGTTGCCGGGGTCACAGCGATCTACTGTGCCACCGCGAGAGCCCGCCCGTGCGGGTGACACACCCGACGAGGGAATCCCTGGCGCGGCTATGTCGTTACATATTCGGTGTCTCGCCGGACGCCGGTGCCCAACCGCGACCGGAGGTGCGAGACAATGAGACATATGACGAGAATCCGGCCGTGCTGTGCCACGGCCGCCACGTACAAGGAGGGATGACGTGGACGAGCAACCCGCGCGGAACGACGCGCTGTACGAACTCGCCTTTCCCGCTCCGAAGGTCACCCGCGCCGACGGCACGGGCCCCGTTCTGATCCATGCTCTCGAGGGGTTCGCCGACGCCGGCCACGCCGTCGCTCTCGCGGCCGCCCACCTCCGGGACAGCCTGGAGTCGGAACTGGTCGCGACGTTCTCGTCCGACGAGCTGATGGACTACCGCTCCCGCCGCCCGACGATCTCGTTCAGCGGTGAGACCTTCACGGAGGTCGAGATGCCGGCGCTGACCCTGCACGCGATCCGCGACAACTCGGGGAAGGGCTTCCTGCTGCTGGCCGGCGCCGAACCCGATCTGCGCTGGGAGCAGTTCGTCGACGCGGTGCGCCGCCTGTCCGACCGGCTGGGCGTCACCGATGTGATCGGACTCAACGCCATCCCGATGGCCGTGCCGCACACGCGTCCGCCGTCGATCACCGCGCACGGGAGCGACCCCGACGCCCTTGGCGACCTCCCGCGCTGGGGTTCGGCGATGAAGCTGCCCGCGAGCGCCTCGATGCTGCTCGAACTGCGGATGGGTGAGCACGACTACCGGGCCTCCGGCCTGTCGGTCCACGTGCCGCACTACCTGGCGCAGACCAACTACCCGGCGGCCTCTGCGCGACTGTTGTCCGCGGTCGCCGAACTGGCCGGTCTCGACCTGCCGCTCGCCGCGCTCGAGAGCGCCGCCGAGAAGGTGCGCGCCCAGGTCGACACCGAGGTCGAGGGCAACTCCGAGATCGAGTCGGTCGTCGCCGCATTGGAGACGCAGTACGACACCTTCACCCAGGCCGCCGAGGAGCGCGCGTCGCTGCTCGCCGCCGAGGAGTCGCTGCCCAGCGGCGACGAACTGGGCGCCGAACTCGAACGGTTCCTCGCCGAGCAGGCAGCCGAGCAGACCCCGAAGGACGATGAGCCCGGAGACGAGGGACCGCGATCGTCGATCTGACCGCGAGCCCGACGGCCCTGGTGCCCGTCGACGATGAGGACCAGGCGCTCGACACCTACACACAGTGGTGGACCGATCGTGGCCTCGACCTGTACGAACACCAGGAAGAGGCCCTGCTCGAGCTGCTCGCCGGCAGCCACGTCATCCTGGCGACCCCGACCGGTTCGGGCAAGTCGCTCGTGGCCGCCGGCGCACTGTATTTCGCGCGCTGCCGGGGCGAGCGGGCCTTCTACACCGCGCCGATCAAGGCCCTCGTCAGCGAGAAGTTCTTCGAACTGTGCGGGATGTTCGGCGCCGACCAGGTCGGTCTGCTGACCGGTGACGCGTCGGTCAACCCGGATGCGCCGATCGTCTGCGCCACCGCCGAGATCGTCGCGAACCTGGCCCTCGCCGCCGGTGGCGACAGCGACATCGGCACGCTCGTCGCCGACGAGTTCCACTACTACGGCGAACCCGACCGCGGCTGGGCGTGGCAGGTCCCGCTCATCGAGCTGCCCTCCACGCAGTTCCTGCTGATGTCGGCAACGCTCGGTGACGTCTCGTTCTTCGTCGACGATCTCGCGCGCCGCACCGGCCGCGACACGGTCGAGGTCACCGGCGCCCAGCGGCCCGTGCCGCTCGTCCACGACTATGCGATGACCCCGATCCACGAGACCATCGCCGATCTCGTCGACCGCGGTCGCGCCCCGGTCTACGTGGTGCACTTCACCCAGGCCGCCGCGGTCGAACGCGCCCAGGCTCTCCTGAGCGTCAAGATCTGCGACAAGGAGGAGAAGGCCGCCATCGCCGAGGCGATCGGCGACTTCCGCTTCTCCACCGGCTTCGGCAACACCCTGTCGAAGCTGCTGCGTTCGGGTGTCGGCGTCCACCACGCCGGGATGCTCCCCCGCTACCGTCGCCTCGTCGAACGTCTTGCGCAGCAGGGACTCCTGAAGGTGATCGCCGGCACCGACACGCTGGGCGTGGGCATCAACGTGCCGATCCGCACGGTGCTGTTCGCCGGGTTGAGCAAGTACGACGGTCGCCGCGTCCGTCGCCTCCGGGCGCGGGAGTTCCATCAGATCGCGGGCCGCGCCGGCCGCGCCGGCTTCGACACCGTCGGGTACGTCGTGGCTCAGGCACCCGAGCACGACGTGGAGAACGCCCGCGCCGTCGCCAAGGCCGGCGACGATCCGAAGAAGCTGCGGAAACTGGTGCGCCGCAAGCCTCCCGAGGGTTTCGTGTCGTGGGGAGAGAAGACCTTCACCCAGCTGATCGACGCGCCCGACGAGCCGCTGCGGTCGCACTTCCAGATGACCACCGCGATGCTGCTCGAGGTCCTCGGCCGTCCCGGCGACTGTTTCGCCGCCATCCGGCACCTGCTCGAGGACAACCACGAACCGCGAGATCGGCAGCTGCGCCACATCAAGCACACCATCGAGCTCTATCGCGGCCTGCGCGATGCCGGCATCGTCGTGCAGCTCGACCAACCGGACGAGACCGGCCGGCACATCGCGCTCAGCGTGGACATGCCGGAGAACTTCGCGCTGACCAACCCGCTGTCCGCGTTCGCGATGGCCACGTTCGAGATCCTCGACCCCGAATCCTCCACGTACGCCCTCGATGTCATCTCCGTTCTCGAGTCGACGCTGGAGAACCCGCGACCGTTGCTGCTCGCCCAGCGCAAGGTCGCCCGGGACGCCGCGATCGCCGAGATGAAGGCCGACGGCATCGAGTACGAGGAACGGATGACGCGGCTGGAGGACATCACCTGGCCGCAGCCGCTCTTCGAGGAGATCTTCGGCGCCTTCGAGATCTACCGGCGCGGTCACCCCTGGGTGGCGTCGTTCCCACCCAACCCGAAGTCGGTGCTCCGCGAGATGCTGGAGAAGGCGATGACCTTCACCGAGCTGATCTCCGCCTACGGTCTCGCCCGCAGCGAGGGCGTGGTGCTGCGCTACCTGTCCGACTGCTATCGGGTTCTCCGCCAGGGCGTTCCGACCAGTGCGGTGACGCCGGAGATCGAACAGATCGTGGCCGATCTCGGCACCATGGTCCGCGAGGTCGACTCGAGTCTCGTCGACGAGTGGGAGGCACTCGCCGCCCAGGCCGCGGAGGTCTGACCCTCACACCGGCGTGACGGCGCCGGTGTCGGCGACGATCTCCCCGATGATCGTCGCGAGCTGTCGATACGCGTCGTCGTGGCGTGCGGACCGGCGGAAGACGACCCCGATCCGCCGCCCCGGTCGCGGCGAGGCGAAGGTGGCGATCGCCAGGTCCCCCGAAGCCGTCTCCGACGCGACCGCGGTCTGCGGGATGAGGGTCACCCCGAGCCCGCCCACGACGCAGTGCACGGCCGTCGTCAGCGATGCCGCGCGCGTCTGCCCCAGGTCGGGCCGGACCCCAGCGAGAGCACACACCTCCAGCGCCTGGTCCCGCAGGCAGTGCCCCTCGTCGAGCAGCAGCAACGGCAGGTCGGCCAATGCGCTCGGGTCCACCCGTCGTTTGCCGGCAAGAGCGTGCCCGGCCGGCAGGGCGAGGACGAAATCCTCACGGTAGAGCGGTATCTCGGCGATTCCGGGCACGTCGAGCGGCAGCGCCAGGAGCGCCACGTCGAGCGTGCCGCCCCGCAGCTGTTCGACGAGCCGCCCGGTCTGTTCCTCGACGACGCGGGGCCGCAGGTCCGGAAGCCTCTCGGCGAGTCCGCGCAGCACCGCGGGCAGCACGTAGGGCGCGACCGTCGGGATGACTCCCAGCCGGATCGCCCCGTGCAGCGGCTGACCGGCACCCGCGGCCGCCGCGGTGAACTCGTCGACGGCGTCCACGGCCGCGATCGCCCGCGGCAGCAGTTCCTCGCCGTCCTGGGTCAGCAGCACCCGGCGCGTCGTCCGTTCGACGAGCGTCACCCCGAGACCCGTCTCGAGCGCCGACAGGGCCTGCGACAGCGACGGCTGGCTCACTCCCAGGTCCGCGGCGGCGGACCCGAAGTGTCTGCGCTGGGCGAGCGCCACGAACGCGCGCAGACCGGCGATGGTGGGCTGATAAGTTTTATCGGGCATGGCTATCAGTGTAGTGCTACTAATCACGTTTCGCTTTTGTCGAATTTCCGGCACGATAGTACTCGTACGTCGCGAAAGTCTTTCGCGCGCAATTCCGGTACACCCCCTCAGCTGAAGGAGCGATACATGGCCCTGCTCACCATCGGTGACCAGTTCCCCGCCTACAACCTCACCGCCGTGATCGGTGGCGACCTCAGCAAGGTCAACGCCCAGCAGCCCGATGACTACTTCACCACCGTCACCTCCGACGACCACCCCGGCCAGTGGCGCGTCGTCTTCTTCTGGCCGAAGGACTTCACCTTCGTGTGCCCGACCGAGATCGCCGCGTTCGGCAAGCTGAACGACGAGTTCGCCGATCGTGACACCCAGGTGCTCGGCGCCTCGGTCGACAACGAGTTCGTCCACTTCCAGTGGCGTGCACAGCACGAGGACCTGAAGACCCTGCCGTTCCCGATGATGAGCGATCTGAAGCGTGAGCTGGCCACCGCTGCAGGCGTTCTCAACGCCGACGGGGTCGCCGATCGCGCCACCTTCATCATCGACCCGAACAACGAGATCCAGTTCGTGTCGGTCACCGCCGGTTCCGTGGGCCGCAACGTCGACGAGGTGCTGCGCGTCCTCGACGCCCTGCAGTCCGACGAGCTGTGCGCCTGCAACTGGAAGAAGGGTGACCCGACGATCGACGCCGGCGAGCTCATGTCCTCGGGCGTCTAGAGAAGGAGATCAAGATGAGCATCGACAATCTCAAGGAAGCCCTTCCGGAGTACGCGAAGGACCTCAAGCTCAACCTCGGTTCGATCAGCCGCACCACCGCGCTGAACGAGGAGCAGCTGTGGGGAACCCTGCTGTCGACCGCCGCTGCCACCAAGAGCGCCAAGGTGCTCAGCGAGATCGCCGACGAGGCCGCTGACAACCTGTCGGCCGAGGCCTACAACGCCGCACTCGGTGCCGCGTCGATCATGGGTATGAACAACGTGTTCTACCGCGGTCGCGGCTTCCTCGACGGCAAGTACGACGACCTGCGTCCCGGCCTGCGGATGAACATCATCGGCAACCCGGGTGTCGACAAGGCCGCGTTCGAGCTGTGGTCGTTCGCCGTGTCCTCGATCAACGGCTGCGGACACTGCGTCGCCGCCCACGAGAACACCCTGCGTGAGGCCGGCGTCGACCGCGAGGCCATCTTCGAGGCCCTCAAGGTCGCCTCGATCGTGACCGGTGTGGCCCAGGCCATCGCCACCACCGAGGTGCTCGCGAACGCCTGATCCAGGCAACACGACGAAGCCCGGCTGCCTTTCGGCAGCCGGGCTTCGTGGTGTTCGACAGTGTTCGGGCCGTCAGCTCAGCGCGGCACGGATGCGGTCGGCCATCTCGCCGACCTCGTCGGTCGTCATGACGAACGAGGGCGAGATCTGCAGCGCACCCTGCCCGGCGGCGCGTGTGCTGACGCCGTGCTCACGCAGCTTCACCACCGTGGCCGGCGCCGTCGCCGGATCGGCGAGCTGCACCGCGGTGACCGCACCGAGCCCGGTGCGCACCTCGGCCACCGCGTCGAGGTCGGCCAGCGGGGACAGGGCCGCCGCAAGGTCGCCCTCGAGTCGGGTGGCCTCCGCGAGCAGGTTCTCCCGGCGGATGATCTCGAGGTTGGCCAGTGCGGCGGCCGCGGCCGCGGCATGACCGCCGTAGGTGTAGCCGTGGCGCCACCAGACGCCGCCGGCGAAGAACGGTTCGGCGAGGCGCGGCGCGATGAAGACCGCACCCATCGGCACGTAGCCCGAGGTGAGCCCCTTGGCGGTGGTGATCATGTCCGGCTGCAGGTCGAAACGTGCCGAGGCGAACCACGAGTTGCCGGCGATACGGCCGAAGCCGGTGACGACCTCGTCGACGACGAACAGGATGTCGTGGTCCCGGCAGATCGCACGGACCTCGTCCAGGTATCCGGCCGGCGGCAGGTAGATGCCACCGGCGCCGATGATCGGCTCGCAGAAGAACGCGGCGATGTTCTCGGCGCCGACCCGCTCGATCAGACCGAGCAGGCTCTTCGCGTCATCCCAGTCGACGTTCTGCACGTCGTGCATGAGTTCGCCGTAGCCGTCGTGGTTGAGCGGGATGCCCGCCAGCGACGTACCGGCGGCGTGCATGCCGTGATAGGCCTTGGTGCGGCTGATGACGACGCGCTTGGCGGGCTTGCCCTGCTCCACCCAGTAGCGGCGGGCCAGCTTGACCGCGGTGTCGATCGAGTCGCTGCCGCCCGAGGTGAAGAAGATCTTCGACCCGGGCACCGGCGCGATCGCGGCGAGCTCGTCGGCGAGCTGCAGCGTGACGTCGCTCGCGATGTCCCCGAAGTTGGAGTAGTGCGCGATGGTGCCGAGCTGACGCGACACCGCGTCGGCGATCTCGGTACGCCCGTGGCCCACGTTGGTGAACCACAGACCGGCGGTCGCGTCGATGTATTCCTTGCCCTCGCGGTCCCAGATACGGGTCCCCTCACCCTTGGTCACGACGAAGGGGCCACTCGCGGTCACCGCACCCATGTCGGCGAAGCCGTGCCACAGAGCACCAGAAGTTTCAGACATGCCCACCATGATGCCGGGCGAGGTGAGCGCCCCCGGCATCGACCCATATCCTGGAGTCATCATGTCGGTCGAGTCCTCAGATCCAGCCCCGCGAGATCCTCAGCCCGGCATCTCCCGTTCCGAACTGCTGCGGTCGCTCGACGCGGTCGCGATCGTCGACGCCCACCGTCTGCGCCGCCGGGTCGACAAACTCGGCCGCACCCCCGATCCGCACAGATGGGAACAGCTCGTCGCCGACGTCGAGAAGGCCCGGCACCGCCTCGACCGTCGCCGGGCCACGGTGCCGGTGCTGCGCTTCCCCGACGAACTCCCCGTCTCGGCCGCCCGCGAGGAGATCGCCGCCGCGATCCGGGACCACCAGGTCGTGGTCGTGGCCGGTGAGACCGGTTCCGGCAAGACCACGCAGCTGCCGAAGATCTGCCTCGAACTCGGCCGGGGCATCCGCGGCACCATCGGCCACACGCAGCCGCGTCGTATCGCGGCGAGCTCGGTGGCCAAGCGCATCGCCGACGAGACCGACACCGAACTCGGTGACGCGGTCGGCTATTCGGTCCGGTTCACCGACCGCTCGGGCGCCGACACCCTGATCCGCGTGATGACCGACGGCATCCTGCTCCGCGAGATCGCCACCGATCCGATGCTGCGGCGCTACGACACCCTCATCATCGACGAGGCCCACGAGCGCAGCCTCAACATCGATTTCATCCTCGGCTATCTGCGACGGCTGCTACCGCAACGACCGGACCTGAAGGTGATCATCACCTCGGCGACGATCGAACCCGCCCGCTTCGCACGGCATTTCAGCACACCCGAGATGTCGGTCCCGGTCATCGAGGTGTCGGGTCGCACCTACCCCGTCGAGGTCCGTTACCGGCCGTTGAGTCTGCAGGAGCGCCCCGACAGCGGCGACGACACCGGCGGCGGCGAACACGCCGACCTCGACCAGATCCAGGGCATCGACGCCGCGATCGACGAACTGTGGGCCGGCGGCCGCGGCGACATCCTGGTCTTCCTCCCCACCGAACGCGACATCCGCGAGACCGCGGATGCGTTGAAGCGCCGGACGGGAACGGGCCGCAACGGCGGCGCGGAGATCGTCCCGCTGTTCGCGCGGTTGTCGATCGCCGACCAGCAGAAGGTCTTCGCCCCGTCGAACGGTCGCCGCATCGTGCTGGCCACCAACGTCGCCGAGACGTCGGTGACTGTCCCCGGCATCCGCTACGTCATCGACACCGGCACCGCTCGTATCAGCCGGTACTCGACCCGCACCAAGGTCAATCGCCTTCCCATCGAACCGGTTTCGCAGGCCAGCGCCCGCCAGCGCGCCGGGCGGTGCGGTCGCGTCGCCCCCGGTGTGTGCATTCGGCTCTACAGCGAGAACGACTTCGACGCCCGGCCCGCGTTCACCGACCCGGAGATCCTGCGTACCAACCTCGCCGCCGTCATCCTCCAGATGACCTCGCTGAAACTCGGTGAGATCGCGGACTTCCCGTTCGTGCAGCCGCCCGACGAGCGCGCCATCCGCGACGGCATGGGTGTGCTCACCGAACTCGGGGCGATCACCGTGAGCCGTGAGGGCGGCCCGCCGCGCCTCACCCCCGTCGGGCGCTCGATGTCCCGGATCCCGGTGGATCCGCGGATCGCACGGATGCTGATCGCGGGTCGCGAACTCGGCTGCCTCGACCACCTGCTGGTCATCGCCTCCGCGATGTCCCTGCCCGACCCCCGCGAGCGTCCGGCCGAACATCGCGAGGCCGCCGACGCCTCGCACCGGCGCTTCGTCGTGCCGCAGTCGGACTTCCTGTCCTACGTCGAGCTGTGGCGCTACCTCGACGAACAGCGCAAGGAGTTGTCCAGCAGCAAGTTCCGTCGGATGTGCGAACGGGAGTTCCTGCACTTCCTGCGAATCCGGGAATGGCGGGACCTGCATCGCCAGCTCACCGAGATCGTCAAGGACCTCGACTGGCCGGTGAGTCCGGCCGGTTCCGACCTGCCCGAGGTCGACGCCGACGCCGTCCATCGCGCGATCCTGTCAGGACTGCTGTCCAACATCGCCGCCCGCAACACCGAGGGCCGCGAGTTCACCGGGGCGCGCAACACGACGCTGATGATCTTCCCGGCGTCCCCGCTCGCCAAGAAGCCGCCGCCGTTCATCATGGCCGCCGAGGTCCTCGAGACCTCGCGACTGTTCGCGCACACGGTCGCCGGCATCGACCCGCTGTGGGCGGAGAAGCTGGCCGGCGATCTGGTCAAGCGCACGCACAGCGAACCGCACTGGTCGTCCAAGCGCGGTGCCGCGATGGCCTACGAGCGGGTCACCCTCTACGGGGTCACCCTCGTCGCGCGTCGTCGTGTCGACTACGGCCCCATCGACCCGGTCGTCTCACGCGAACTGTTCATCCGCCATGTCCTCGTCGAGGGCGACTGGCGTACGCAGCACCCGTTCTTCGAACGCAACCGCGCACTGCTCGAGGCCGCCTCCGACGTCGAGAACCGTATGCGCACACGCGGACTAGTGATCACCGAGGACCAGCTGTTCGAGTTCTACGACAAGAGGGTGGGCGCCGAGGTCACCTCCGCACGGCACTTCGACACGTGGTGGAAGAAGGCCCGACGCTCCGATGCGGCTCTGCTCGATCTCAAGCCGGAGGACGTCGCGGCGAGTACCGAAGCCGCCCCCACCGACTATCCGGGCGCCTGGCAGCAGGGCGACACCCGACTCGAACTCCGCTACCGGTTCGAGCCCGGCGCCCCCGATGACGGTGTCACCGTGATCATCCCGCGCGCACTGCTCCCCCACGTGCGCCCGGCGGGTTTCGACTGGTCGGTGCCCGGCATGCGGACGGAACTGGCCACCGCACTGGTGAAGTCGTTGCCGAAGCAGCTACGCAAGTCGATGTCGCCGGCACAGCGTTTCGCCGAACTGGCACTGGCCCGCCTCACCCCACGGAGCGAGCCGCTCACGGTCGGGCTCGCTCGCGAGCTCACCACGATCACGCAGATGACGGTCACCGCAGGCGATTTCGACGTCGACCGGATTCCGGCCCACCTACGGATGCATTTCGCGGTCGCCGACGACGCCGGGGAGATCACCGCGCGAGCCGATTCCATCGCCGAACTGCAGCGCGCGGCCACCCCGGCAGCGTCGAAGACGGTGAAGCGCACCCTGTATCGCGCCTGGACCGACGAGGGCATCGGCACTCTCGCCGCACAGCGGACCGTCGACATCGCCGGACAACGCCTCACCCGTTACCCGACCATCGACGCGATCACCGACGACGCCGGACGCACGCGCGGGGTGGTCGTGATCGACGCCGCGTCGGAGCAGACCCGTGATCGATTGGCGGCGAGAGGAATCGTCGCGCTCCTCGACCTGGCGATCCCGCCCCTGCACCGCCGCGTGGCCGGTTCCCTCGGGGCCGCGGGTCGACTCGCGCTGAGCCAGAGCCCCTACCCGGATCTCGATGCGTTGCTGGCCGACTGCACACGTCGCGCCATCCGCGATGTCGTGGCGGGCCTCGACGCCGGCACCCTGTCGGCGGTGCGCTCTCCCGAGACATTCCGCGTGCTCACCGAGAAGTTGCGTCCACGGATCACCGAGTCGGCACCGGACTACTTCTCTCTCGCCGTCGAATCCCTCGGTTGGGTGGCACCGGTCCGTGCCGCGATCGACCGACATGCCGGTTCACTCGCGGCCGATGACGTCGCCGAACAGCTGGACAATCTCGTCTTCGACGGATTCGTCGCCGCCACCGCACGACGACATCTGGAGAATGTGCCGCGCTACCTCGCGGCCGCCGAGGCCCGCCTGTCGGCGCTCCCTGCATCGGCGGCCCGGGATCAGGCCGGAGTAGCCGTCGTCGACCGGGTGACCGAGCGGTGGGCGCAACGACTGACTCAGGTGCCCGACCACCGGAAGGCGCACGTCAACGACGAGGCCCAGTGGCTCGTCGAGGAGCTGCGGGTGGGATTGTTCGCCGAACGGCTCGGCACCGCGTACCCGGTGTCGGAGAAGCGGGTCCTACGAACTCTTGACCGACTCGGCTGAGGCGGCTCGGAGGTCGTCGATCTCGCGCTGGAAGTCCTCGACGGAGTCGAACGAGCGATAGACCGACGCGAACCGCAGGTAGGCGACCTCGTCGAGGTCGCGCAGCGGCTTGAGGATCGCGAGACCGACCTCGTTGCTGGGGATCTCGGCCGATCCACTGGCACGTACGGTGTCCTCGACCTGCTGGGCGAGCTGCGCCAATGCGTCCTCGGCGACGTGGCGTCCCTGGCATGCGCGCCGGACGCCCCTCATCACCTTCTCGCGACTGAACGGTTCGGTGACGCCGTTGCGTTTGACCACCGCGAGCACCGCGCTCTCCACGGTCGAGAAGCGTCGCCCGCACTCCACGCAGGAGCGGCGGCGCCGGATGGCCTGCCCCTCATCAGCGACACGCGAGTCGATGACCTTGGTGTCGTCGTTCTTGCAGAAGGGGCAGCGCATCGTATCCTCACGCAGGTCACGGGACACTCTGGTGCAGCCGCGCCGCATGCCAGGCCGGTAGTCGGCCGGTCCCTGTGACATCGAGGATACCGCCCGTGCTCAGTGGTACCGGGGGGCGAGCAGCGGCTGACCGACGCGCAGCCCGCTCGACGGGAGGTCGTTCAGCTGGATGATCTCGTCGACGACCGCCTCACGCGGCATCTCGGGGGCGACGCGCGATGCGATGGTGCTCAGCGAGTCGCCCGACCGCACGTGTACGACCTCGGTGCCGACCGAAGAAGGTGTGACCGTCGCGGCGTAGTTCTGACCGACGACCGCGATGACCCACACGGCCAGAGCGAGCCCGACGCCGGCGAGAATTGCCGTCGCCGTGCGCCGACGCCGCCGGATGACGGCCGAGGGCGCGGTATGCGCAACACGCGAGACGGGTACGACCGGTGCACGACCCCGCATACCGACCGGCGAGGCGCACCGGGTGGAGGCGACCCGGCGGACCCGGACCGCCGACTCCGGCACCGGACGCCCGTCGACGGGCCGGCGGCCGTCGCCGCGGCGCATCGGGCGCGGACGCTCCAGGACGTCACCACGGACCGAATCGGTGGAGCGGTCGGGGTCGATGAGAGTGGCGGTGCGCATGATGCCCTCCGTGTTTCCGGTCGAACGCTTGTCCGTGCTCCGACTGCGTCGTCGGCGTTCGAACTGTTCGATTGTCGATCATCTGTTCGATGAACTGATGTTCGATTTGTAGCACGGCACTCCGACACTTGTCTCGCAACACGTCGAACAAATGTTTGATGCGGTCGGCATTCTCGGCTAGGGTCGTCGTCAGACAAGCGATCTACCAGCACGTTCGGAATCGAGAGGAACCCGATCATGAGCGATGACGGCGGTAAGCGCACCGGAGCGCGGGGCGCCGACGAGCCCGTCGCCCCGGCAGACATGGCGGCGGCCGAGGCCTCGCTGACGCCGCGGCAGCGCGGAGTTCTCGAGGTGATCCGCAAATCCGTGCGCGAGCGCGGTTACCCGCCGAGCATCCGCGAGATCGGTGACGAGGTGGGTCTCACGTCGACCTCCTCCGTCGCCCACCAACTGCGGACGCTCGAACGCAAGGGCCTCCTCAAGCGCGACGCGAATCGTCCGCGAGCGGTCAACATCGCACCGAGCGAGCCGCCGACGCCCACCTCACCGACCGGTGGTGCGCTACCCGAGCCCACCTTCGTGCCGGTGCTCGGCCGGATCGCCGCAGGCGGCCCGATCCTCGCGGAAGAAGCCGTCGAGGACGTCTTCCCGCTCCCCCGCGAGCTCGTCGGCGAGGGTTCGCTGTTCCTGCTGAAGGTCGTCGGTGAGTCGATGATCGACGCCGCGATCTGCGACGGCGACTGGGTGGTCGTCCGCCAGCAGAACGTGGCCGACAACGGCGACATCGTGGCCGCGATGATCGACGGCGAGGCCACGGTCAAGACCTTCAAACGCCAGAAGGGTCATGTCTGGCTGATGCCGCACAACGAGCTGTTCGACCCGATCCCGGGCGACGAGGCCGTGATCCTCGGCAAGGTCGTCACCGTGATGCGGCGTATCTGACCTCTTCGTTCTCGAGAACCGCGGCGGCAGCCTCGCGCGCCGCAGCCGGATCGGTGGTGGCGAGCGCGGCTGTCGCCGCGTTTTCGCAGGTCGACCGTGAGACGCCGCCGAGGCGGGCACCGACCGCGGCGGCCGCCACCGGAGCACTCGACAGCGAGGTGACACCCAACCCGACGAGCACACAGGCGAGGATCGGGTCCGCCGCGGCCTCGCCGCACACGCCCACCGGTTTCCCCTGATCCCGTCCGGCCCGCGCGACCGTCGCGATGAGGTGCAGGACCGCCGGCTGCCACGGATCGGTCAGCGATGCGAGATCGGCCGACATCCGGTCGGCGGCCATCGTGTACTGCGTGAGGTCGTTGGTGCCGATCGAGACGAAGTCGACCTCGGCCAGGATCGCCGGCGCGAGGATCGCGGCGGCGGGGACCTCGATCATCACCCCGGCGACCAGTCCGCGTTCCCGTACCTGAGCGGCGAAGGCGGCCGCCTCGGCCGGTGAGGCGATCATCGGCGCCATGACCCAGGGGCTCGTCTCGGAACCCTCCGCGGCGCGTGTGATCGCGTCGAGCTGATGGGCACGGATCTCGGGGTGTGCCAAGGCGATCCGGTCGCCGCGCACACCGAGCGCCGGGTTGGCCTCCTCGGGCTGGTGCACGAAGCGCAGCGGCTTGTCCGAGCCGGCGTCGAGCGTACGGATGACGACCCTGCGGCCGCCGAACGCGTCGAGCACCTCGCGATAGATGTCCGCCTGTTCCTCCACCGACGGCTCGTCGGCGCGTTCGAGGAAGGCCAGTTCGGTGCGGAACAGTCCGACGCCCTCCACCGGATGATCGGTGGCCGCACGGGCCGACGATCCGTCGGCGACGTTGGCCAGGATCGCCACCTCCACACCGTCGGCGGTGCGACCCGGGCCCGACCAGCCGGCGACCCGTGCGGCCTGACGCGTGTACTCGTCGACACGGGCCCGCGCGGCGGCGTTGTCGGGTTGCACGACGATCTCGCCTGTCGTGCCGTCCACGAGTATCACCGTGCCCGAGTCGATCCCGGCGAGACCGGGGACCGCGACGACACACGGGATGCCGAGCTGCCGGGCGATGATCGCGGTGTGGCTGGTGGGCCCGCCCAGGCGGGTGACCAGCGCGATGGTGGTGGCGGGATCGAGCCCCGCGGTGTCGGCGGGCGCGAGGTCGTCGGCGAGGAGGACCGAGGGCACGTCCGGCGTGGGCACGCCGGGCTCGGGGAGGCCCAGGAGTTCGGCGAGGACGCGGTCGCGGACGTCGTTGAGATCGGTGACGCGCTCGGCCATGAGCCCACCGAGCTTGGTGAACACGGCGGCGAACTGTTCAGTGGCGGCGACGGCGGCCGACGGCGCCGAGGCGCCCTTGGCGATCAGACCCGAGGCGGCACCGATCCAGCCGCGGTCCTCCGCGAGTCCGGCCGTTGCGGTGAGCACCTCGGCGGCGACGCCGGTGTTCTGCGATGCACGCTCACGTAGGCGCGCGGCGACCGCGGCCGCCGCGGCGGTGAACCGTTCGGCCTCGTCGGCGCGACGGTCCTCGGCGATCTCGACGCCTGCGCCCAGTGCCTCTGCGGAGTGGTCGGGTCGGCGTCCCGGCCAGAGTGCGGGCCCGAGAGCCACACCACCGACAACCGGCGTCCCCGTCAGAATCTGCGTCATGTGACCACGGTTACAAATTCTTCTTGACTTGTCAACATAAACAGGCGTAAACACAATTACTACAACACGCAAAGCCACATGTTCCCACATTGGACGGCCCGATCAGCGCCACGGGAACGATCAGAACGGAGCCGGTGTGTACGCCGAGGAGAGACAGCAGGCCATCGCCGAGGAGGTACGCGTCGCAGGACGCGCCTCGGTCGCCGAGCTCGCCGCGAAGTTCGACGTGACCAGTGAGACGGTCCGCCGCGACCTCGCGGTGCTCGAACGTGCCGGGCACCTGCAGCGAGTCCACGGCGGTGCCGTCCGCCCCGAGGTCCTGCGCGTGATCGGTGAACTCGGCATCGACGAGCGCGAGACGGAACAGACCGAGGAGAAGGCCGCGATCGGCCGTGCCGCGCTTCGTTTCCTCCCGCCCGACGGCGGATCGGTGCTCTTCGACGCCGGCACCACCACCTTCCGGGCCGCCGAGGCCATGCCGCGCGACCGCGATCTCACACTGATCACCAACAGCCTCCCGATCGCCGGGCTGCTCGCCGGACGCCATGCCGACGGTCTCCACTCCCTCGGCGGTCGCGTCCGCGGACTCACGCAGGCGACGGTCGGCGCCGAAACGGTCGCCGCGCTCGGCCGACTCCGCGTGACGACCGCGTTCATCGGCACCAACGGCCTGAGCGAGGCGCACGGTCTGTCCACCCCCGATCCCGACGAGGCGGCGGTGAAGGCGGCGATGGTCGCCGCAGCCCGCCGCGTCGTCGTCCTCGCCGACAGTTCGAAGATGGAGCGCGAGGAGCTGTCCGGTTTCGCCGGCATCGACGACATCGACGTTCTCATCACCGATTCCGGCGTCGATCCGCAGTTCTCGGCCGCACTGTCCGCCCGCGGCGTCGAGGTCGTGATCGCGTGATCCTCACCGTCTCCGCCAATCCCAGCGTCGACCGCACCCTCGAACTCGCCACCCCGCTGCGACGCGGCGAGGTCCAGCGGGCCGGCGTCGTCCGCGCCGAACCGGGCGGCAAGGGCGTCAACGTCGCCCGCACCGTCGCCGCCGCCGGTCTCTCGACACGGGCCCTGCTGCCCGCTCGCACCGGCGACCCCCTGCTCGCCGCGCTCGACGACCTCGGACTCCCCTACGACGCCGTCCCCGTCGACGGCGAGGTCCGTTCCAACGTCACCATCGCCGAATCCGACGGCACCACCACGAAGATCAACGCCCCGGGCGTGACCCTGACAGCAGCTCAGCTCGAGTCGCTGTCCACTCTGATCCGCACCCACGCGAACGGCGCGGAGTGGGTCACGCTGTGTGGATCACTTCCACCCGGCGTGCCGGAGGACTGGTACCGGACGGTCGCCGACGCGCTGGTCACCGCCGGATGCCGCGTGGCCGTGGACACCTCGGGAGCACCGTTGCGCGCAGCCGCGGCAGGACGTGTCGACCTGATCAAACCCAACGAGGACGAACTCGCCGAACTCACCGGCGCCGATGCCGCCGAGCTCCGTGATTCCCTGTCGCGCAACGATCTCCGGCCGGTCGTGACCGCCTCGCAGGCCCTTGTCGAGCAGATCGGCGGCAGCGTCCTGGCGACGCTGGGGGCGCGGGGCGCCGTCCTCGTCACCGCTGCGGGCACTTGGTGCGCGACCCCACCGCCGATCGTCCCGCGCAGCACCGTCGGCGCGGGCGACTCGTCCCTGGCCGGCTTCCTCATCGCCCAGACGCGCGGTGCGTCGGCTCCGGAATGTCTCCGCTCCGCCGTCGCCTACGGTTCGGCGGCCGCCGCGCTCGCCGGCACCGCCTCCCCCACTCCCGATCATCTCGACCTGTCCGGGGTCACGATCACGGAACTCTCCGGGGCCGGCCGATGAGATGAAGCCGATCCCGCGCCCACAGGACCCCCACAAACCCCCGACCCACATTGCCGAAGGACATCCCATGACCGAGCAGATCATCACCGCGCAGACGGTGAGTCTCGACGTCGACGCCGGCGCCGACCCCGCCGCCGTCATCACCACTCTCGCCGATGCTCTGGCCGCGGCCGGACGGACCACCGATCCCGCCGACCTGGCCCGGGCGGCACTCGAGCGAGAGGCCAAGTCCGCCACCGGACTACCCGGTGGCATCGCGATCCCGCACGCCCGCACCGCATCGGTGACGTCGGCGAGCCTCGCCATGGCGCGCCTGTCCCGCAAGGTCGACTTCGGCGCACCCGACGGTCCGGCGGATCTCGTCTTCCTCATCGCCGCCCCCGAGGGCGGTGCGGCCGCGCACATGAAACTGCTGAGTTCCCTGGCGCGCTCGCTCGTCCGCCCCGACTTCGTGGCGAGCCTCCGCGAGGCCGAGACCGACGACCGCGTCATCGAACTGGTCACCGCGGCCATCGATCCCGACGCCGGGAAGGCCGCCACTCCCCCGGCAGCCCCGGCGGCGAGGGAGACCCCGGCCGCCACCGAGAAGCGCAGCGAGACGGTCTCCGAGAACCGGCCGCGCATCCTCGCGATCACCGCCTGCCCCACCGGGATCGCGCACACCTACATGGCCGCGGACGCACTGAAGTACGCTGCCGAACGGGCCGGGGTCGACTTCGCGGTGGAGACGCAGGGCTCCTCGGCCACCACACCGTTCGATCCCGAGGTCATCGCGTCCGCCGACGCCGTCATCTTCGCCACCGACATCGGGGTCAAGGGCAAGGGCCGCTTCCACGGCAAGCCGGTGATCGCCTCGGGCGTCAAGCGCGCCATCAACGAACCCGACACGATGATCGCCGAAGCCGTTGCGGCCGGACGGAATCCGGATGCGGCTCGCGTGACCGACGACGGCGGCACCGAGTCCGCCGAGGCGGGTTCATCCGGCGTCGGACTGGCCGGGCGCACCCGTCAGGCACTCATGACCGGTGTCAGCTACATGATCCCGTTCGTCGCGGCGGGCGGTCTGCTCATCGCGCTGGGCTTCCTGCTCGCGGGCTACGAGATCGCCAACAGTACGCTCGATGCCGGCGGTTCCCTCAACGACGCCGCCTTCATCGCCCTGAACAACAGCCTCTGGGATCTCCCCTCCGGGGGTCTCCTCCAGTACCTCGGCGCGGTCAGTTTCGCGATCGGGTCGGGGGTGATGGGACTCGCCGTCCCGGTCCTGGCCGGGTACATCTCCTTTGCGATCGCCGATCGTCCCGGCATCGCACCCGGTTTCGTCGCGGGCATCGTGTCCCTCGCAGTCGGCGCGAGCTTCATCGGCGCACTCATCGGCGGCCTCATCGCCGGTGCCGCGTGCCTGTGGATCTCGCGACTCCCCGTGCCGCAGTGGGCCCGTGGACTGATGCCGGTCGTGGTCATCCCGTTGTTCGGCAGCCTGATCGTCGGCGGTCTGCTCTACCTGGTTCTCGGCAAGCCGCTCGCCTGGCTGACCGAGCAGATGAACTCCGGACTCGAGAGCATGTCCGGCGGATCGGCCGTCGTCCTGGGCATCGTGCTCGGTCTGATGATGTGCTTCGACCTCGGCGGCCCGGTCAACAAGACCGCCTACCTGTTCGCCACCGCCGGTATCGCCGATGCCGCGACCGCCGGTCCCGCACAGTTCCAGATCATGGCCGCCGTCATGTGTGCCGGCATGGTCCCGCCGCTCGCCCTGGCGCTCGCAACGGTGTTGCGTCCCGGCCTGTTCACCGAACCCGAACGCGAGAACGGCAAGGCCGCATGGCTTCTCGGGGCGTCGTTCATCTCCGAGGGCGCCATCCCGTTCGCCGCGGCCGACCCGTTCCGAGTCATCCCGTCGATGATGGCCGGCGGCGCCCTTTCCGGCGCACTGATCATGGCATTCGGTGTCGAGCTCCGCGCCCCGCACGGCGGCATCTTCGTCTTCTTCGCCATGAACAGCTGGGTGCTGTTCCTCGTGGCCCTGCTCGCCGGCACCGTCCTGAGCGCGGTCGTGGTGATCGCGGCGAAGCAGTTCGGCCGGACCCGCGAGATCGCCGCGGCCGATCTCGAGGCCGTGGCAGCCTGAAGTCCAGACCCCGACGCGCGACCACATCGCCACGCACAACCACCAACCGACAAGCAATCGCCAACACAGGAGGCACCATGCCCAGCACCACCGTCACCGTCGGATCGGCAGTCGGCCTGCACGCCCGGCCGGCCACGATCATCGCCGAGGCCGTCGCCGACACCGGCAGCACCGTGACCCTCGGACTCGAGGGCGGCGACCCGGTCGACGCCGGTTCCGCGCTGATGATCATGACGCTCGGCGCCGAGAAGGGCACCCGGGTCGTGGTGACCGCCGAGGACCAGGCGGCGCTCGACAAGATCGTCACCCTCGTCGAAACCGACCTGGATGCCGACTGACAGCTAGACCTCGAGGTCCGCGATCTCGCCCGCGAAAGCGGCCGGGACGCGGACCTTCATGGTGGTACCCGACTCGGTGTGCTCGGAGGTGAGGACCTCGCCCTCGCTGTGGATCCGGGAGACGATGTCGCCGCGGGAGAACGGCACCTCGATGGTGAGCTCGACGTCTTCGCGGCCCACGAACTCGCGGACCCGGTCGAACAGTTCGGGCAGTCCCTCGCCGGTGCGTGCCGAGACGAACACCGCGTCGGCGCCGACCGCGCCGCGCAGCTCGGTGAGCCGGTTACCGTCGATCGCGTCGATCTTGTTGATCACCAGCAGTTCCGGCGGCGCCTCCGCCTTCTCCTCGGCGACGACCTCGCTGATGACCTGACGTACCGCCGAGATCTGTTCCATCGGGAACGGATCCGATCCGTCGACCACGTGCAGGAGCAGATCGGCGTCGACGACCTCCTCCAGCGTCGACCGGAACGCCTCGACGAGCTGGGTCGGCAGGTGGCGGACGAAACCGACCGTGTCGGTGAAGACCACGGCCCGCCCGTCGTCGAGGGTGGCCCGGCGCGTCGTCGGGTCGAGGGTCGCGAACAGCGCGTCCTGGACGAGCACACCGGCGCCGGTCATCGCGTTGACCAGGCTCGACTTGCCGGCGTTGGTGTAGCCGGCGACGGTGATCGACGGGATGGCCGAACGGTTGCGCGCCGCACGCTTGGTGGTGCGCGCCTTCTTCATGTCGCGGATCTCGCGGCGCAGCTTGGCCATCCGCTCACGGATGCGCCGGCGGTCGGTCTCGATCTTGGTCTCACCGGGCCCACGCAGACCCACACCGCCGTTGCTGCCGGCACGGCCACCGGCCTGCCGGGACATCGACTCACCCCAACCACGCAGGCGCGGGAGCATGTATTCCATCTGCGCCAGCGAGACCTGCGCCTTGCCCTCTCGGGACGTGGCGTGCTGGGCGAAGATGTCGAGGATCAGGGCGGTCCGGTCGATGACCTTGACCTTGACGACCTTCTCCAGCGCGGTCAGCTGGGCGGGCGTGAGCTCACCGTCGCAGATGACGGTGTCGGCCCCGGTCGCCAGGACGATCTCGCGGAGTTCCTCGGCCTTGCCGCTACCGATGTAGGTCGCCGAGTCCGGCTTCGAACGGCGCTGTATCAACGCGTCGAGCACCTGCGAACCGGCGGTCTCCGCCAGGGCGGCGAGCTCGGCCATGTTGGCCTCGGCCGACGCGGCGCTGCCCTCGGTCCAGACACCGACGAGGACCACCTTCTCGAGGCGGAGCTGCCGGTACTCGACCTCGGTGACGTCGGTGAGTTCGGTGGAGAGCCCGGCGACGCGCTGGAGTGACGCACGCTCGGAGAGTTGGAGTTCGCCGACGGTCGGATCGTCGTCGCGGTGGGGGTCACCGGGGCGATCGTCGAGGTCCGCGTCGGACAGGATCTGTGCTGATGATTCGGTCATACGGGATCCATGGTCTCACGCCCCGCCCCCGCCGAGCACGTGATTATCGGCTCAGCGGTCCCAGCCCGGTCGCAGGACGCCGTCGGCGACCAGCATCGACGGGCCACGCAGGGTCGAGCCGTCGGTCCGGATCGTCACGGTGACCTCGCCGCCCGGGATGCCGATGCGCAGCTCGCCGGTGTCCTGGCCGCGCGCGTCGAGGGCGGCGCGCGTGGCCGCGACCAGGCCCGTTCCGCAGCTACGCGTCTCTCCGACGCCGCGTTCGAAGACCCGCATCCGCGCGTACAGACGTCCGTCGACGTCCTCGACCGGCGGGGTGAGCAGCTCGACGTTGGCCCCGTTCGGGAAGTCGTCGGCCTCGATGACCACGCCGGCGGTGAAGTCGACAGCCGCGAGGCCGTCGGCGGTGAGGTCGGCGACCACGCACGCCAGGTGCGGGTTCCCGACGTCGACCTTGACACCCGGATAGATGTCGTCGCCGATGCGCACGACCGAGGTGCCGTCGAGGCGGGCGACACCCATCTCCACGGTGACCTCGGCGTGCACGTCGTCGAAGGAGTGGATGGTCACGGGCCGGGCTCCGGCACGCGAGCCCACGGTGAAGGTGTCGGTGTCGGTGAGTCCGGTCGCGCGGACGAAGTGGGCGAAGACCCGGACGCCGTTGCCGCACATCTCGGCGATCGAGCCGTCGCCGTTGCGGTAGTCCATGAACCAGTCGTCGGCCGCGACGCCGTCCGGCAGTGCGTCGAGGACGCCGCGTTCGACGAGCGCACCCGTGCGCGCCACGCGCAGCAGACCGTCGGCACCGATGCCCCGCTGCCGGTCGCACAGTGCCGCGACCATCTCGGCGTCGAGCGACAGCTCGGCGGCCGGATCGGCGAGCACGACGAAGTCGTTCTGGGTGCCGTGGCCCTTGACGAAGCGCAGACCCGTCTGATGAGAACTCACGCGCACCAGACTACTTCTCGCGCAGAGCGTCAGGCGCCGGTGACCTCAGACAGCGGCGGCGGCGAGGGCGCGGTCGGCGAGGTCGGGGGCGGCGGCGTCGAGCCAGACGGCGCGGTGATCGCGGCGGAACCACGACCGCTGCCTGCGCACGTACCGGCGGGTGCCGATGAAGGTGAGTTCCTCGGCCTGGGCCATGTCGTACTCACCGTCGAGGGCGGCGAGCACCTGCTTGTAGCCGATCGCCTGCGAGGCCGTGCGCCCCTCCCGCAGTCCGCCGGCGCACAGGGTCTCGACCTCGTCGGGCAGCCCGGTCTCGAACATCAGCCGGGTACGACGCGCGATCCGGTCGTCGAGTTCGGCGGTCTCCCGGTCGAGCGCGAGGATCACGGTCCCCCACCGGGGTTCGCCGATCGTCGGCTGCGACGCCGCGAACGGTTGCCCGGTCAGTTCTACGACCTCCAGTGCGCGGACGATGCGCCGGCCGTCGGTGTCGAGAATCGTTGCGGCCGCGGCGGGGTCGACCGACGCCAGCAGCCGGTGCATCTCGGCGACGCCGCGTTCGGCGAGCATCTCCTCGTACCGGCCGCGGACCTCGGGGTCGGTCGCCGGGAACTGCCAGTTGTCGAGCAGCCCCTGGACGTACATCATCGAACCGCCGACGATGACCGGGACGCGACCTGCGGCGAGGAGTCGCTCCACGTCGGCGGCCGCGGCCTGCTGGTACCGGGCGACGGTGGCCACCTCGGTCACGTCGAGGACGTCGATCTGGTGGTGCGGGATGCCGCGGCGTTCGGCGACCGGGACCTTGGCCGTGCCGATGTCCATGCCGCGGTACTGCTGCATCGCGTCGATGTTGACGATCTCCCCGCCCAGCCGCTCGGCCAGGTCGAGGGCGAGGTCGGACTTCCCGCACGCGGTCGGGCCGACGACCATGATCGGCCGCAGGGCCGGTTGGTCGCTCATGAACGGTCACCGGTGACGGTCCACGTGCCGACGACGTAGCCGACCCCGAACGGGGCTTCGGCGTACCTCGTCTTCGCGACGACGCCGGAACCGGAGTGGTCGACCGCGGCGGCGGCGACCTGCCATGCGACCCGGCCGCCGACTCCCTCCGTGTCGCAGGGCGCGTCGTCGAGGTCCAGGAGGGCAGCGGTGTCGGCGGCGGCGATCGCCGCGACGATCGAGTCGTTGAGGGCAACCGCGGAATCCCGTCGGCCACCGCCCGGCGCCTTGGGGGTCAGCGCGGTCGAGCCGTCGCCGACGACCAGGAGTCCGATCCGCTCCGGCGACTTCCTCAGCCGTGCGCCGAGATCCGCACCGATGACCGCGCACTCGGCGGGCGTCGTCGCCCGGCCGACGATCGACATGCTCGTCGGTCCCAGCGCCGCCCACTCACGCAGCCAGGCTCCGATCAGGGCGGACAGACTCATCCGACGACCGGTCCGATCGCTCACGCTCACCCGGACGTCGACCCCGTACCGGGCGAAACCGCCCGACCCCGACTCCTCCACCGGTCCGGTCACCGGGTCGTCGGAGGCGCCGACCACGACCCAGCGATCGATCCCGGTCGACGCCGCGTCGGCAAGGGCATCCCGCACCGCCGATCGCACGGGTTCGGTGTCGAACGCCGACGGACCGGCCAATTCGGGTACCAGCAACGGGGCACTCGGTACGAAGACGACGGCCGCAAGCACACCACGACGCTAGTCGAACCAGACATCGCGACCGACGCCCGAACCCCGACACGGATTCCGACAACTCGCCGCGCACGCCACATGCACGCGCCTGAACTGCTTGAATGGATCCGTACTGTCGGCTGTCGACGGGGCGTTACGATGCCCCGCGAGAACCGACCCAGCGACCGGCAGCCGTGACGCGCGGCACCACTGAGCGGCAGGACATGTGCAGATGACCCACCCGACCGATCCCTCCACGGCCACCGAGGCGCCGCAGACGAGCACTCCGGTCCCGACGCCCCGCCCCAAACCCGGTCCGCGTCCCAAGCCGGGCCCACGACCCGGTCCGCACGAACCCGTCATCACGCACATCAGTGCCGGCGACCCGCACCGATACGGTCGCATCGACTCCTCCGGTGTGGTGTGGCTCAAGACCGCCGACGGCGAGCGCGAGATCGGCCAGTGGCAGGCCGGCACCGTCGAAGAGGGTCTGGCCCACTTCGCGCGCCGCTTCGACGACCTCGCCACCGAGGTCGAGATCCTCGAGGAACGTCTCAGTGCACGGTCCGGTGACCCGCGCAAGGCCCAGGCAGCCGCCAAGCACCTGCTCGACGACCTGCCCGACGCCCACGTCATCGGCGATGTCGCCGCGCTACAGCGTCGACTGGAGGCCATCGTCGGTTCCGCCGACGAGGTCGCCGAGTCGCTGCGCGCCGAGCGTGAGAAGACCCGCGCCACCGCCATCGCCCGCAAGGAGACCCTTGCCACCGAGGCCGAACAGATCGGCGCCGAGGCCACCAACTGGAAGGGTGCCGGCGATCGACTCCGCGAGATCCTCGACGAGTGGAAGACCATCAAGGGTATCGATCGCAAGACCGATGACGCCCTGTGGAAGCGCTACGCGAAGGCACGCGATGCCTTCAACCGCCGCCGTGGTGCCCACTTCGCCGAGCTCGACCGCGAGCGCGCCGGGGCCAAGGAACGCAAGGAAGCGCTGATCGCCCGCGCCGAGGAACTGTCCTCGTCGACCGACTGGGGTCCCACCTCGGCCAGGTTCCGCGAACTCCTGGGTGAGTGGAAGGCCGCCGGCCGCGCGCCCCGCGACACCGACGAGGCACTCTGGCAGCGGTTCAAGGCCGCTCAGGACGTCTTCTTCAACGCCCGCAACGCCGCGACCTCCGAACGCGACGCCGAGTTCGCGGCCAACGCGACCGCCAAGATCGCGCTGCTCGAGGCCGCCGAGAAGGCCATCGACCCGGCCGCCGACCTCGACGCGGCGCGTCGTGAGTTCCGGGCGTTCCGCCACAAGTGGGACGAGATCGGCAAGGTCCCGCGCGATCAGATGCACTCGCTGGAGGGACGCGCACGAGCGATCGAGAAGCGCATCCGCGACGCCGAGGACGCCCAGTGGCAGCGCACCGACCCGGAGGCCCAGGCGCGTGCCGCCCAGTTCGCCGACCGCGCCGCGCAGTTCGAGGAGCAGGCCCGCAAGGCTGTGGAGAAGGGCAAGGACCGTGAGGCGGCGTCGCTGCGCGAGCAGGCCGCGCAGTGGCGCGAGTGGGCCGAGGCCGCCCACAGCGCCGTCACCGACCGCTGAGCGAACCCGCTACAACGACCCGAGGACCCCGGGCCGCCGACTACTTCGGCTGTTCGGGGTCCTTGTGGTAGAGCGCCGAGGCATAGGCTTCCTGCTCGGCAGCCTGGCGGCGACGCTCGGCCTCCATCGCCAGTTGGTAGGACGAGCGCGCCCACACCACGCGTGACCAGTGGAAGGTCAGGACGAAGACCGAGATCCAGCCGAGGACCAGTCCGATGCCCACACCCGACGGAGGCTCCACGCCACCGACGCCGGGGGTGTTGCGCGACCACCAGGCGAGCATTCCGGCCACGCAGGCGATCGCACAGCCGCACAAGGCGATCCACGCCAGAATCCACCGGCGGGTCAGCAGCGCGAGCATCGAGACCACGATGCCGAAGATCGCCACCAGGTAGACGAAGATCTTCGACACGATGGTGACTCGTTCGGCTGCGGCCTCCGGCGCGAAGGACAGCACCTCGAGGCCGGTGACCGAGCCGGTGTGCGGCAGGACCAGCGACACCATGGCCAGCAATACGGCGATGGCCACGACCACCGCGCGTGCGCCGGGGTCGATCTCACCGGCGACCTTGCGCTCGGCCTTCCTCAGGTCCTGTTCGTATTCCTTCAACGCGTCCCGGTCGGAAGCGCCGGGTGTGCGGTCCGGGTTCTCGGACATGTCATCGCCTCTTCTCACGAGTGGGTCTGGTGTGGCGCGCGCTCTAGCCGCAGGAGCCGCATCCGGCGGACGCGGGTGCAGCGGCGGTGGCGGGGGTGGGTACGGGGGGACCAATCGTCGGCAGGCCGAGGCCGACTCCGACGGGGGCGGTCGTGGGCGTGCGGCTCTGCTCGTGGGCGTCGCCGGCGCGCGTGCGGCGGTGCGAGAGCACCCCGGCGTCGGCGATCAGGTGGTGCGGCGCGGCCGCGGTGACCACGGTGTGGATCACGTCGCCGGGTCGGATGCCCGCGGTGTCGCCGGGCGCGAAGTGCACCAGGCGTCCGTCCCGCGCGCGACCGGTCATCCGCCGGGTCTCGGCGGACTTGCGTCCCTCGTCGGCGACGACGAGCAGTTCCACCTCGGTGCCGGTCAGGGATTCGTTCTCGGACAGGCAGATTCGTTCCTGCAGCGCGATGAGTCGCTGGTAGCGCTCACCGACGACGTCGGCGGGCACCTGGTCGGGCATCGTCGCGGCCGGGGTTCCCGGGCGCGGCGAGTACTGGAAGGTGAAGGCGCTGGAGAACCGGGCGCGTTCCACGACGTCGAGGGTCGCTTGGAAGTCCTCCTCGGTCTCCCCCGGGAACCCGACGATGATGTCGGTGGTGATCGCCGCATGAGGCATCGCCGCGCGGACCTTGTCGAGGATGCCGAGGAACCTGGTCTGGCGGTAGCTGCGTCGCATCGCCTTCAGGATGCGGTCGGAGCCGGACTGCAGCGGCATGTGCAGCTGCGGGCACACGTTGGGGGTCTCGGCCATCGCCTCGATGACGTCGTCGGTGAACTCGGCGGGATGCGGCGAGGTGAACCGGACCCGTTCGAGTCCTTCGATGTCGCCGCAGGCACGCAGCAGTTCGGCGAAGGCGCCGCGGTTGCGCGGCTGGTCCGGATCGGCGAAGGACATGCCATAGGCGTTGACGTTCTGACCGAGCAGCGTCACCTCGACGACACCCTGGTCGACGAGTGCCCGGACCTCGGCGAGCACGTCACCGGGTCGGCGGTCGACCTCCTTGCCGCGCAGCGACGGCACGATGCAGAAGGTGCATGTGTTGTTGCAGCCCACCGACACCGACACCCAACCGGAGTAGGCCGAGTCGCGCTTGGCGGGCAGCGTCGACGGGAAGCGCTCCAGGGAGTCGAGGATCTCGACCTGCGCCTCCTCGTTGTGACGGGCACGGTCGAGCAGCGCCGGCAGCGAGCCGATGTTGTGGGTGCCGAACACGACGTCGACCCACGGCGCCTTGGCGATGACGGTGTCCTTGTCCTTCTGCGCGAGGCAACCGCCGACGGCGATCTGCATGCCGGGCCGCTGGGATTTCACCGGCGCCAGGTGCGACAGGTTGCCGTAGAGCTTGTTGTCGGCGTTCTCGCGGATGGCACACGTGTTGAACACGACCAGATCGGCGTCGTCGTCCTCGCCGGCACGCACATAACCCGCGTCCTCGAGGAGCCCGGAGATGCGTTCGGAGTCGTGGACGTTCATCTGGCAGCCGTAGGTTCGAACCTGGTAGCTGCGGGGTGCTTGATCGCCGAGGGGGCCTGGGGCTGATGCAGCCTGGTCAGGCCGATCCGACAACTCGATACTCACTCCTACCAGGGTACGGTGCCGACGCAAATCGCCGACGTTGCGTGACCGGTACCGCTCCTCGGCACGAATTTGGTTAGGGTTCTCCAATGACCGTTTCGCCGAGCAAGTCCGCGGACCCCGGGTCCCAGCCGATGATCGCGATGCGCGGGGTGCAGAAGCACTTCGGGTCGCTGCACGTCCTCAAGGACATCGACCTCGAGGTTCCCGCCGGACAGGTGGTCGTGGTCCTCGGTCCGTCCGGATCGGGCAAGTCCACTCTCTGCCGGACGATCAACCGCCTCGAACCGATCGACGAGGGTGAGATCCGGGTCGAGGGTCAGCTCCTGCCCGCCGAGGGCAAGGACCTCGCTCGACTCCGTGCCGACGTCGGCATGGTGTTCCAGTCCTTCAATCTGTTCTCCCACAAGACGATCCTCGAGAACGTCACCCTCGCACCGACGAAGGTGCGCAAGAAGTCCAAGGCCGACGCCGGCAAGCGGGCGCTGGAACTGCTCGAGCGGGTCGGCATCGCCAGCCAGAAGGACAAGTACCCCGCCCAGCTGTCCGGCGGCCAGCAACAGCGCGTCGCCATCGCCCGCTCCCTCGCCATGGATCCGAAGGTCATGTTGTTCGACGAGCCGACCTCGGCGCTCGACCCCGAGATGGTCAACGAGGTCCTCGACGTCATGGTCGCCCTGGCCAAAGAGGGCATGACGATGCTCGTGGTCACCCACGAGATGGGCTTCGCCCGCAAGGCCGCCGACCGGGTGATCTTCATGGCCGACGGCGCGATCATCGAGGACGCCGAACCCGACACCTTCTTCACCGACCCCAAGACCGACCGAGCACGCGATTTCCTCGGCAAGATCCTGGGGCACTGAGATGCGGATGAGTCAGGAAACACACCGAGTACGCCCGCAGGTGTCCCGATGGCGTGGCGCCGGACTGGTCGTCGCGGTCGGGGCACTGCTCGCCGGACTGCTGTCGGGATGTGGCAGCACCGAACCCCGCAACCTGCTCAGCTCGATCCGTGACGGAGCGGTCGTCCTGGGCGTCAAGTTCGACCAGCCCGGCCTCGGCCTGTACGAGCCGGACGGCAACGTCACCGGCTTCGACGCGTCGGTCGCCACCTACGTGGTCAACTCCATCGCGGACGACCTCGGCGTCGATCACCCGGAGATCACCTGGCGCGAGACGCCGTCGGCCCGCCGCGAGGCGATGATCGACAACGGCGAGGTCGACCTGATCGCCGCCACCTACTCGATCAACGCCAGCCGTTCCAAGAAGGTGTCGTTCGGCGGCCCCTACCTGCAGACCTACCAGGGCCTGATGGTGCGTGACGACGACAACTCGATCTCCGAGCTGGCCGACCTCGACAACGGAAAGAAGCTCTGTTCGGTCACCGGCTCGACGTCGGCGCAGAACGTGAAGGCGCAGCTGCCGACCGTGCAGCTGCAGGAGTACGACTCCTACTCGGCCTGCGTCGAGGCGCTCCGCCGCGGCAAGGTCGACGCGCTGACGACCGACGAGGCGATCCTCGCCGGCTACTCCAACTTCTGGAAGGACGAGTTCAAGCTCGTCGAGATGACGTACCTCAAGGACGCGTGCGTCAAGGACGCGCTGAAGACGGCGGGCAGCCCGTTCTCGACCGAACGCTACGGCGTGGGTGTCGCACTCGGCGACACCGCCGCGGTCGAGGCGATCAACAAGGCCCTCGACACCATGCTGACCCCGGCCGAGGGCATCGAGTCGCCCTGGAACGCCGACCTCCGCGAAGCACTCGGCAACGAGTACGTGGACGAGATCATCGCCCGCGCGGACCGTCCCGGTTCGAAGTTCCCCTACCTGCCGGACCCCGGTGACCTCGAGTTCCTCGATTCACCGTCCACGCCGTGCCCGCCCGGACTCGAGTGAGAGGAGTAATCGATGAATGACGCCTCTCTGTGGGAGAGCATGGGCCCCCAGCTGTGGCCCGCCTTCTGGGTGACCATCCAGTTGACCTTCTATTCGGCGATCGGCTCGCTGGTCTGGGGCACGATCCTCGCCGCGATGCGGGTGTCCCCCGTCCCGGTGATGCGCGCCTTCGCCGGGGTCTACGTCAACGTCGTCCGCAACACCCCGTTGACGCTCGTCGTGCTGTTCTGCGCGATCGGCCTGTACCAGAACCTGGGGCTGACCTTCGCGCCGACGATCAAGTCCAACAATTTCTGGCTCGCGGTGCTCGCGTTCGTCCTCTACACGTCGACGTTCGTCTGTGAGACGCTGCGCTCCGGCTTCAACACCGTGCCCCTCGGGCAGGCGGAGGCAGCGCGGTCGCTGGGCATGCCCTTCACCCAGGTGTTCGGGATCATCGTGCTGCCGCAGGCCATTCGAGCCGTCATCGGTCCGATGGGCAGCGTGCTGATCGCGCTGACGAAGAACACCACGGTCGCCTCGGTCATCGGCGTCGCCGAGGCCGCGGCCCTCATGAAGACCGAGATCGAGACCTTCTCCGACCAGCTGTTCGTGATCTTCGGCGTCATCGCCGTGGGCTTCATGATCATCACCCTCACCGAGGGAGCCGTCTTCGGCTACCTCGCCAAGCGACTGGCGGTGAAACGATGAGCGCCGAATCGACTGTCCTGTACGACGCCCCCGGCCCACGCGCACGAACCCGGAACCGCCTGACAGCGATCCTGTTCATCGCGATCCTCGCGGCGATCGCGATCTACGTGATCACCGTGCTCGCTGCCAACGAGCAGTTCACCGGCGAGAAGTGGAGCCCGTTCGTCACCTGGTCCACCTGGACCGGCTACATCCTGCCCGGCCTGTGGCGCACGCTCGCGGCGGCCGCCGTCTCGATCGTGCTGTCGCTGATCCTCGGTGCCGTCCTCGGCATCGGCCGGCTGTCGGATCATCTCTGGGTGCGTGCCGTCTCGAGCGTATTCGTCGAGGTGTTCCGCGCGATCCCGGTGCTGATCCTGATGGTGTTCACCTGGTTCTTGTTCGCCATCTACGGCATCTTCCCGTCGTCGATGCTGGCGTTCGCCGCCGTGGTCACCGGCCTCACGCTCTACAACGGGTCGGTGATGGCCGAGATCCTGCGCTCGGGCATCAACTCGCTGCCGAAGGGCCAGACCGAGGCGTCGATGGCGCTGGGTCTGCGGAAGAGCCAGATGATGAGGATCGTGCTGCTCCCCCAGGCGATCACCGCGATGATGCCGGCACTGATCTCGCAGATGGTGGTGGCCCTGAAGGACAGCGCGCTGGGCTACATCATCGGCTACTCGGAGGTCGTACGCAGCGGTCTGCTGTCGGCCTCGCGCTACGGCAACTACATCCCGGCGCTGATCGTGGTGGCGATCATCATGATCCTCATCAACTTCGGGCTGTCGAACCTGGCGACCTACGTCGAACGACGGCTGCGTCAGGGGCGTCGGGCGACCGAGCCCGCGGACCCGGAGAAGACCGAGCAGGCCGCGTCGGAGAACCTGCTCTGATCCGAGTGATCCCGTGACGGGGAGGCGTCAGGCGTCGTCCAACGCGCCGAGCGCCTCCCCCACCACGTCGAAGGCCAGCGACTGCGAATAACCGCGCCGCACAAGGAATGCGACCAGCCGGCGCAGCGTCTTCTCGCGCTCGGCACGATCGGCGACGACGCGTTCGACGACCGACGGCGTCAGTTTTCGCTCGACGAGTCCCGCCGCGACCCCGCGTTCGTCATCGGGATCGATGTCGGCCAGGGTCTCGGCGATGATCGACTCCGAGATCCCCTTGGTGCGCAGTTCGTGACGGAGCGCCACACGTCCCTTACCCGAGTTCAGGTGTCGGGAACGCACCCACTCCGCGGCGAAATCGGTGTCGTCGAGCAGCTGGTGCTTGTCGAGCCGTGCCATCACCTCGTCGACGGTGTCGGCGTCGAATCCCTTGCGGGTCAACCTCTCCCGCATCTCGTGCCGTGAACGCGCACGGACCCCGAGCAGCCGCAGTGCGGAGTCCCATGCACTGGGTCCCTTTTTCTGCGTCCGCTCGGGGTCCGTCCGTTCGGGGCTTGATGCCTCGTTCATATCGGATCAGGCGGGACCGATCAGAATTCGACTGGCGCCGGGGCGACGTCGTCGGCGTCGACGGTGGCGCCGACGCCGAGCTTCTCCTTGATCTTCTTCTCGATTTCGTCGCGGATGTCGAGGTTCTCGAGCAGGAACTTGCGGGCGTTCTCCTTGCCCTGGCCGAGCTGATCGCCCTCGTAGGTGAACCACGAGCCGGACTTGCGGATGAAGCCCTCGGCGACACCCATGTCGATCAGCGAGCCCTCCTTGCTGATGCCGTGACCGTAGAGGATGTCGAACTCGGCCTGCTTGAACGGCGGCGCGACCTTGTTCTTGACGACCTTCACGCGGGTGCGGTTACCGACGGCATCGGTCCCGTCCTTGAGGGTCTCGATGCGCCGGACGTCGAGGCGCACCGACGAGTAGAACTTGAGAGCCTTACCGCCCGTGGTGGTCTCGGGCGTACCGAACATGACGCCGATCTTCTCACGCAGCTGGTTGATGAAGATCGCGGTGGTCTTGGACTGGCTGAGCGCACCGGTCATCTTGCGCAGCGCCTGGCTCATCAGGCGGGCCTGCAGGCCGACGTGGCTGTCGCCCATCTCGCCCTCGATCTCGGCCTTGGGCACCAGTGCGGCCACCGAGTCGATGACCAGGATGTCCAGAGCGCCCGAACGGATCAGCATGTCGGCGATCTCGAGAGCCTGCTCACCGGTGTCGGGCTGGGACACCAGCAGCGCGTCGGTGTCGACACCGAGCTTGGCGGCGTAGTCGGGGTCGAGAGCGTGCTCGGCGTCGATGAAGGCGGCGATGCCGCCCTGGGCCTGGGCATTCGCGACGGCGTGCAGCGCCACCGTGGTCTTACCCGAGGATTCCGGACCGTAGATCTCGACGACGCGGCCGCGGGGCAGACCACCGATACCGAGGGCGACGTCGAGTGCGATCGAGCCGGTCGGGATGACCTCGATCGGCTGACGAGTCTCCTCACCGAGACGCATGACCGAACCCTTGCCGAAGTTCTTGTCGATCTGGGCGAGGGCCAGATCGAGGGCCTTCTCACGGTCTTGAGGCGCAGATGCCATCGGAGTTCTCCTCGGTTGTGAGCCGGATTTCCGGCGGGTGGTCGGTGCGGTCCGGGCGTTCATGTCTGAAAGGTATCGCGTGGGTCCGACAAGTCTTGGCGGCGCTCCCGGCGACCCATTCTTCTCCTCGGTCCCGATACTTCAGACGCGGCGGCGGCCCGTTCGGTTCCGTCTGATCACCAGAATGAACGAACAGGTGTTCGATGGCAAGTGCGACACGCGGGGCGTGTCACCACCGCTGTCGCGGCACGTCGAAGTCGCGGCAGATCGCCACCCAGACATCGCGGGGGTCGATCCCGTCGTCGATCGCCTGCGCACCGGTGCGGCCGGCGAACTCGGTGAGCACATGGTCGACGAGGATCGAATCCGCCCGTGTCACACCGAATTCGGTGCTCATCAGTTCGTTGAACTCGGTCAGGCGCACAGCCCCACCCTACGTTCGGCCACCACCACCGGGTCGACGGTGTCGGTGCCGCTCTCCCCGATCCGCTCGGCGCAGCGGGCGTGTCCGGTGTCGTCGAGGACCGCGCGGACGGCGTCGGCGACGGCGTCGACGGTGAGCGGGCGGACCCACCGGCCCGCACCCGCGCGCTGGAGACGGTTCGCCAGCTCCCACTGATCGCCGCCGCCGGGTACCGCGACCACCGGCACCCCGGCGGTCATCGCCTTGGCGAGGATGCCGTGCCCGGAGCCGCAGATGAGTACCCGGGCATGGGCCAGCACCTCGTCCTGCCGTCCCAGTCCCGCGGTGATCGGGGCGGGTACGCCGCCGCCGAAGCGGGCCAGGTCCTCGGCCGTCGGCCGGTGCAGCCCGGAGACCACCACCCGGACACGCCGTCCGAGAACCGGCTCGGACAGCGCCTCGAGCACCACACCGACCATGTCGGCGGCGCCGGTCTCGGCCGTGGACGGCGCGAGTACCACCAGCGGCTCGTCACCGGCGGGGCGGTCGAAGAGGTCGTCGGTGGGTTCCCACAGGAGTGGGCCGATCAGATGGGTGTCGGCGGGCCAGTCGGGCCGTGCCACCTCGAGGCCGGGCAGGGTCGCCACGAACCGCGCACTCGGGCCGTCGTCGGCGGCGGGCAGACCGATCGACACCCGCGCAGCGGCACGCTGCCGTTCGCCCTTGCGGATGGAGGTCGCGGTCGCGGCACGCATCAGCGCGTCCCGGACGCGACCACGAAACCCGGTTCCCGGGGCGAGACCCGAACCGATCGGCGGTAGTCCGCGGGACGGCAGGTACAGCGGATGTGGCGAGAGCTCGATCCACGGCAGGCCGTTCAGCTGCGCCGCCCATCCCCCGCAGACGGTGATGACATCGGAGACGACGAGTTCGGCGCCGGACTCGGACAGCACGGGTGCCAGCAGCTGCGCCATCCGCGCCGCACGGGCGCCGAGTTTGTCCCCGGCGTCGGCGTCGTCGTCGACATCCGTGGCCGCGAGACCCGGGAGTTCGGCGATGTCGATGCCGCGACGACGCGCGGCATCCGACCAGTTCAGTCCGGTGTAGACCGTCGCCCGGTGCCCCGCCGAGACAAAACGCTCGGCGAGGGCGAAGGCCGGAAAGGCATGTCCTGCATCAGAACCCGCGACAAGTGCGACATGCACGTGCCGCGGATCAGTTCTGCGCGGGCGGCTCGGTGGTCGGCGGGGTGGCCTGCGTCGCCGGCTGACCCTTCTGCAGCGGCGGTGCGGTCGCTCCGGCGGACGGCAGGGCGTCGCCGCGCATGCTGGCGCGGATCTGCTCGAGGCGGGAGTGACCGGCCATCTGGATGCCGGCCTGCTCGACCTCCTGCATCCGGCCCTGGACCGAGTTCTTCGCCAGTTCGGCCGAGCCGAGGGCATTGGCGTAGCGGCGCTCGATCTTGTCGCGCACCTGGTCGAGGCTCGGGGTGTTGCCGGGCACCGACAGCTCGCTCATCTGGTTGAGCGACGCGCTGACCTGCTCCTGCATCTTCGCCTGCTCGAGCTGGCTGAGCAGCTTGGAGCGCTCGGCGAGCTTCTGCTGGAGGATCATCGCATTGCGCTCGACGGCCTTCTTGGCCTGGCCGGCAGCCTGAAGCGACTGATCGTGCAGCGACTTGAGGTCCTCGACGCTCTGCTCCGCGGTCACCAGCTGGGCTGCGAACGCCTCGGCGGCGTTCGTGTACTCGGTGGCCTTGTGGGTGTCCCCGGCGGCCGCGGCCTGATCGGCGAGCGTCAGCGCCTGACGGGTGTTGGCCTGCAGGCGTTCGATGTCCTCGAGCTGCCGGTTCAGCTTCATCTCGAGCTGTCGCTGGTTGCCGATGACCGAGGCGGCCTGCTGCGACAACGCCTGATGCTGACGCTGAGCATCTTCGATCGCCTGCTGGATCTGGACCTTCGGGTCGGCGTGTTCGTCGATCTTCGCGTTACCGAGTGCCGTCAGGTAGCGCCACAACTTCACGAACGGGTTCGCCATGCTCTACGTCACTCCATTCAAGGGTTTGAGGACTGTGCAGACCAATCTAGTGGCTGCGCGTTCAGGCCGCGGCCAGCGCGGTCGCGTCGCGGCGTCCGGCAGGCGCGGGGATGACCACCTTGGTCGCGGTGAGACCGGCCTCGGCGACCTCGGGGGCCACCGTCTCGGCGGGACGCATCGCGTGCCCGACGTCGAGGAGGAGGTCGGCGATCTCCACGTCGAGTGCGTCGCAGATGGCCGCGAGCAGTTCGCTCGAGGCCTCCTTCTGACCGCGCTCGACCTCGGAGAGGTAACCGAGACTCACGCGTGCACCGGTGGACACCTCACGAAGGGTCCGACCCTGCTGCGTGCGGACCCGACGAAGGCTGTCGCCGAGCGCCTCACGTAAGAGCATCGCCATCGAGTCTCCTCTCCCTGTTCACTCCTCAGCCAACGCCTCACGCGGCCGGATCGTTCCCCGGCCGCGGTTCCCCCGACAGTAGTCGAACTCAGCGGCCCGCGCCGGTTCCTCCGACGGCCCGTCGCGCCTGCGGCGCCGACCCCGGATCGGGGGTGCCGGTGCCGGACCCGCCGGAGCGGACCTTGATCGCCTGCCAGGTGTAGTCGAGCCCGGTGTAGATGGTCACGACCACCGCGAGACCCATCAGGATCCCGGCGGCGATCTGCCATCCCCCGCCGAGCGGCGCGAGGTACAGACCGATCGCGACCGCCTGCAGCAGGGTTTTGAGTTTCCCGCCGCGGCTGGCGGGGATCACCTTGTGGCGCAGCACCCAGAAGCGCAGCGCCGTGACCCACAGTTCGCGCGCGATGATGACCGCGGTGACCCACCAGGGCAGGATGCCGAGGATCGAGAGCCCGACGAGCGCACCGCCGATGAGGGCCTTGTCGGCGATCGGGTCGGCCATCTTGCCGAAGTCGGTGATCAGGCCGCGCTGCCGGGCGATGCGCCCGTCGTACCGATCGGTGAGGGCCGCGACCGCAAAGACGACCGTGGCCACCGTGCGCCACAGCGTGGATTCACCGGACTCCATGAACAGGGCCGCCAGGAACACCGGGACCAGGAGGATCCGGAAGACAGTCAGTGCGTTCGCGATGTTGACCACCGGGACCGGGTCGACCGGATCGGTGATGTGATCCGGCCCGCGGCCCACATTCGCGATACCTTTTTCGTCGACGGCCCGCCGAATGCGATCGGTCATGAGCACACCCCCGGGCGCGGACGGGTTCCGCGATACACGGGAATTCTCATACGCACGCTCAACAGGGTATCGGCCCACGCCGCGCAGAAGGTAAACCGGGCCGATGCGCATGTCCGCACAGGACTAAGGTGATGTCCCATGTCCCCCGTCTCCCCGGAGCCCGCCGAACCCGAATCCACGGCGGATCCCGTTGCGCCCGAATCGACTACTGGCGATGTCGTGGTGCGACGCGCGCGTGCCTCGGACGTGCCGCGCATCAAGGAACTGATCGACGAGTACGCGGGCAAGATCCTCCTGGAGAAGAACCTCGTCACCCTGTACGAGTCGGTGCAGGAGTTCTGGGTCGGCGAACTCGACGGGGAGGTCGTGGGCTGCGGGGCCCTTCACGTGCTGTGGGCCGATCTCGGTGAGGTCCGCACGGTCGCGGTCGACCCCACGTTCTCCGGTCGCGGGATCGGTCACAAGATCGTCGGCCGGTTGATGGAGATCGCCCGCGAACTCGAACTGTCCCGCGTCTTCGTGCTGACCTTCGAGACGAGCTTCTTCGCCAAGCACGGGTTCAGCGAGATCCAGGGCACCCCGGTCACGCGTGAGGTGTTCGAGGAGATGTGCCGCTCCTACGACACCGGTGTCGCCGAGTTCCTGGACCTGAGTTACGTCAAACCCAACACCCTGGGGAACACCAGGATGCTGGCCACCATCTCCGAGGAGTGAGCAGATGCCCTTTTTCGCCGTCCAGTACACCTACCGTCCGGCCAAGGCCGCACTCCGCGACCAGCACCGTCCGCTGCATCGGGAGTGGCTCGGCGAGGAGAACAAGGCGGGCAACGTGCTCCTCGCCGGGCCGTACCCGGACGGGTCGGGCGCGCTGATCATCATCAGCGCGGCCGACCTCGAGGCCGCCGAGGCCTTCCTCGCCAACGACCCGTTCCAGGCTCACGAGGCCGTCGACGCCGTGCGGATCGACGAGTGGAACCAGGTCTTCGGACCGTTCTGACGGGTCGCGTCAGGTCTGCGCCTGATCCTTGTCAGCCCCTGACCTGCTCTTCACCAGACTCGCGACGGTGGTGACGACGAGGACACCCAGGATCACCGACAGCGACAGCGGCGTCGAGATCTCCGGGACGCTCACGTGCTCGCCGCCGTTGACGAAGGGCAGCGTGTTCTCGTGCAGGGCGTGCAGGACCAGCTTGGTGCCGATGAACGCCAGGATGATCGACAGGCCGATCGAGAGGTACACCAGCCGGTCGAGCAGTCCGCCGAGCAGGAAGTACAGCTGGCGCAGGCCCATGAGCGCGAAGGCGTTGGCGGTGAACACCAGGTACGGCTCGGAGGTCAGGCCGTAGATCGCCGGGATCGAGTCGAGTGCGAACAGCAAGTCGGTGAAGCCGATGACAATGAGCACCATCAGCATCGGCGTCGCGAGCCGCTTGCCGTTGACGCGGGTGAAGAGCTTGTCGCGGTCGTAGGAGTCATGCGTGCGCAGGAACCGCTTGACGAAGCGTTCGAGCCTGGTCTCCCGCTGCTCCTCGTGTTCGACGGGGTCGTCGCTCTCGCGGAGCAGCTTGACCGCGGTGAAGATCAGGAAGGCCCCGAACAGGTAGAACACCCAGCTGTAGGCGTTGATGGCGGCCGCACCGACGGCGATGAAGACGGCGCGCATGCCGAGCGCCATCACGATGCCGAGCAGCAGCACCTTCTGTTGGTACTCCGGCGGCACCGCGAACTTCGCCATGATGATGACGAAGACGAACAGGTTGTCCACCGAGAGCGCCTTCTCGGTGACGTACCCGGCGAAGTACTCGCCACCGAACGTTCCGCCCCACTTCCACCAGACGAAGACACCGAAGGCAATGGCGAGCGAGATGTAAACCGCCGACCAGGTGCCCGACTCCTTGAGTGACGGTGCATGGGGCACGCGCACGTGTGAGAAGAAGTCGAACACGAACAATCCGAGGATCACCGCAACGGTGATCAGCCATAGGGATAAAGAAACGTCCACAGTAGTCCTCCAGCAGGCAGCATCAGCTGATGAGCCAGAGGTCTCTCCCACCCGGGATTCGGGGGCCGACGCTCCGGGTCACCGAGGCGGTGATGATCGGCATCACCGCGGATCGGCACCGTACTGACGGAGACGCCGCGTCGGGGATACTCCCCTCATGGATCTGGCGGCCAGCCTACCGGATGCCGGTAGGCGGCCACGGAAATCCCTGTTCAGCCACTTCCTCAGCTCTCGGCCGACTCGTCGTCCCCGCCGCCGGTGATGGAGGCGATGACCCCGGCGAGGTCGTCGGGCTTCACGAGCACCTCGCGCGCCTTGGAGCCCTCACTCGGTCCGACGACGCCGCGGGTTTCCATGAGATCCATCAGGCGGCCGGCCTTGGCGAAGCCGACGCGTAGCTTGCGCTGCAGCATCGACGTCGAACCGAACTGGCTGGAGACGACGAGTTCGATCGCCTGCAGCAGGTCGTCGAGGTCGTTGCCGATGTCGCTGTCGATGTCCTTCTTCTCGCCGGCCTTCGCCGCGGTGACGCCCTCGGTGTACTCGGGCTCGGCCTGCTCCTTGGCGAAGTCGACGACGGCCGCGATCTCCTCGTCGGAGATGTAGGCGCCCTGCATGCGGATGGGCTTGTTGGCGCCCATCGGCAGGAACAGTCCGTCGCCCATGCCGATGAGTTTCTCGGCGCCGGGCTGGTCGAGGATGACTCGCGAGTCGGTCAGCGACGACGTGGCGAAGGCGAGGCGAGACGGCACGTTGGTCTTGATCAGACCGGTGACCACGTCGACCGACGGACGCTGGGTCGCGAGGACCAGGTGGATGCCGGCCGCGCGCGCCTTCTGGGTGATGCGCACGATCGCCTCTTCGACGTCGCGCGGTGCGGTCATCATCAGGTCGGCCAGCTCGTCGACGATCGCGAGGATGTACGGGTACGGCTTGTACACCCGCTCGCTGCCGAGCGGGGTGGTGATCTCGCCGGAACGCACCTTCGTGTTGAAGTCGTCGATGTGGCGAACCCGCGAGGCCTTCATGTCCTGGTAGCGCTGTTCCATCTCCTCCACCAGCCACGCGAGGGCGGCGGCAGCCTTCTTGGGCTGCGTGATGATGGGGGTGATCAGGTGTGGGATGCCCTCGTACGGGGTGAGCTCCACCATCTTCGGGTCGATGAGGATCATCCGGACCTGCTCGGGAGTGGCGCGGCTGAGCAGCGACACCAGCATCGAGTTGACGAAGCTCGACTTACCCGAGCCGGTCGAACCGGCGACGAGCAGGTGCGGCATCTTCGCCAGGTTCGCGCTGACGAAGTCACCCTCGATGTCCTTGCCGAGACCGATGACGAGCGGATGCTTGTCCTTGCGGGTCGACGGCGCGCTGAGGACGTCGGCCAGGCGGACCATCTCGCGGTCGGCGTTGGGCACCTCGATACCGACCGCGGACTTGCCCGGGATCGGCGCGAGCAGGCGGACGTTGTCGGTCGCCGCGGCGTAGGCGATGTTGCGCTGGAGCGCGGTGATCTTCTCGACCTTCACGCCCGGTCCGAGCTCGACCTCGTAGCGGGTGACCGTCGGTCCGCGGGTGTAGCCGGTGACGGCCGCGTCGATCTTGAACTGTTCGAGCACGCCGGTCATCCGGTCGATCATCTCGTCGTTGGCGCTGGTGCCGGCCTTCGGCGGATCGCCCTCGAGCAGCAGGTGCGGGGGCGGCAGGATGTAGTCACCCTCGGCTGCCGGTTCCGAGGGTGCGAACGCCTCGTCGTCGAGCTCTGGTTCCGGCTCCGCTGCGGGTGCCGGCTTGGGCGCCGGACGCGCGGCCGGCGTCGTACGACGTGCAGTGGCCGGGCGGGCCGGTGGCTCGATGACCTCGGTCATCTGCTCGTCGGCGGCGTTGTCGCCGAACGGCTCGGTGTAGGCGTCGGCGAAGTTCTCGGTGACCGCTTCCTCGATCGGCTCCTCGGCGACCTTGGCCGGCTTGCGGCGCGATCGGCTCACCGGCCGCGACGGGGTCTCGTCGGGCGGGTAGTTGTCGTACGGGTTCGACGAGTACGAGCGACGTGTCGCGCGGGAGCCGAAGGCGTCATCGTCGGCGTCGTCCGCCGCGGGATCGCCGAAGTCGGGATCCTCGTAGTTCTCCGCGTCCTCGTCCCAGTCGAGGTCGCTCTCCCACGGCGCGTCGTCGGCACCGGGCACACCCAGTCCGAGATATCCGGCGGCGGCGTCGACGACCTCACGCACCGTGCGTCCACTGAGGATCAGGACGCCGAAGGCCATGCACAGCAACAGGATCGGGACGGACACCCAGGCGGTGACGCCCGTGGTGAGCGGCGTGCCGATGGCGAAACCGACGAAACCCGCCGCCGACGATCGGCCCGGCAGATCCAGCGGTGCACCGGCGATGAGATGCATGATGCCCAGCAGCGGCAGCACGACGAGGGACCCGCCGCCGAGATAGCGGCCACGTCGTTCGGGTGCCGCGGGGCGTCGCATCAGCATGATCGCGACCACGACGAGCGCCACCGGCACCACGACCGCCGCCGAGCCGACGATCGCGCGGATCAGCGCCTCGATGAATGCGCCGACGGGTCCGGCGGCCCCGAACCAGACACTGGCCGCGAACAACAGACCCAGCGCGAGCAGTCCCAGAGCAACACCGTCGCGGCGATGACTGTGTCCCTGCCCGCGCGGAGCCGGTCCACGCGGACCGGGCGCACCATCGGCGTCGACCTCGTCGTCGTAGTCGGCGTCGACGGCATCCAGTTCGAGATCATCGTCGTCGAACGGTCGCGACTCGGTGCGCGGCCCCCGGCCGACGCCGGAACCCACGCGAGCCGCGCTGCCGACACCGCGGGCGAACAGCGACCAGCCTGCGCCGATCCCCTTCCCCACCGCGGAGGCGCCGGCGGCGGCCACCGAACGGCGGTGCAGATCGACCGACTCGGCCGACGCGGAGGTGTTCCGGCGACGCGGTGTCGCGGTGGCGGACTGCCGGCTGCGGGACCCGGTGCTCGTGGATCGGCTCGACGTGCGCGAGGCCCCGGACTTGCCCGCACCGGACCGTGCGGAACCGGCACGGGTCGACGACTTGCTCGCCCCGCGGCTGTTCGCAGTGCTCTTGCCTGACCGGCTCGCGCCGGAACGTGCCGCCGACCCGGTCGACCGTCCGGTGCTCGTGCCACCCGACCGTGTGCCGGATGCCTTCGACGCGGACGTGCGCGTACCCGTGCTTGCCTTCGAAGCCATACCGACAGACTAGTCGGCTCTGTTCACTTCAGTCACACGGGCAACACTGATAACGGCGACGTGTCGAAGTTGTTACCCGCCTGCATCGCCGACACGCCCTACAGGCCGTGAGAACTGTCACGAACCGCGGCGATCGCGCTCGGATCGCCGTCGAAGGTGACTGCGACGGGGGCGCGTCCGAACGCGAACAGGACGAGTTCGCCGATCGATCCCGTGACCACGACTTCTTTCCCGGAGCCGACGGTGACGAGGTCCTCGCCGGCGGTCGTGCGCAGGGTGACGCGCGCGGGGATCTTCTTGAGGGTCATCTTCGCCATCGACGTGGCCGGACCGCGCAGCTCGGCCTCGAGTTCGGGCGACAGCATCCGCGGCGTCCAGCGCCCCGCCGGGTCCGCTCCCCCACGCAGCACGTCCTCGTGGTGGACGAACATCTCGGCGAGATTGGCGAACCGGTCGACGAGTTTGAACGGCGAGTAGACCGGCGGCCCGGATGCGAGTTCGTCGAGAAGTTCGTCGAAGTCCCGCCGGGCGGCCTTGGTCCTCACCTTCTCGGTGTAGCCGGCGAAGGCCGGGATCAGGATGCCCGGCCCGGTGTCGGGGCGTCGTTCGCGGACGACGAGATGAGCCAACAGATCGCGGGTGGTCCAACCTTCACAGAGGGTGGGCGCGTCCGGGCCCACCTTCTTCATGGTCTCGACGAGAGCCGCTCGTTCCTCCTGTGCACCGGTCACCCAGCCCACAGTAGCGAGAACTAGTCGGCGCCCACGGCGAGCACCGTCGGCACGATCATCGGCCGGCGACGGTAGACGTCGGAGACCCAGCGGCCCACGGCGCGCCGGATTCCCTGCGCGATGCGATGCGCGTCGTTGACGCCCTCGGCAGCGAGCGAGTCGAGGACCTGGTTGACCAGGTCGGCGGCCGACTTGAGCGCGTCCGGGTCGTCGGAGAAGCCTCTGCCGGAGACCTCCGGCGAGCTGACCGCGCGACCCGTCGTGGCATCGATGGCGACGGTGATCGCGATGAAGCCGCCCTCGCCGAGCACGAGACGCTCGGACAGGGTCGACTCGCCGACGTCGCCGACGGACAGTCCGTCGACGTAGACGTGTCCGACCGGGACGCGGCCGACGATGTCGGCGCGGCCGTCGACGAGGTCGACCACCACACCGTCCTCGGCCAGCACGACGCGGTCCTCCGGCACGCCGGTCGCGACCGCGAGTGCGGCGTTCGCGCGCAGATGACGCCATTCGCCGTGCACCGGCATCACGTTCGACGGGCGCACCGCGTTGTACAGGTAGAGCAACTCGCCGGCCGAGGCGTGGCCGGACACGTGCACCTTCGCGCTCTGCTGCGTGATCACGGTGGCACCGCGCTTGGCCAGACCGTTGACCACGGCGAAGACCGAGTTCTCGTTGCCCGGGATCAGCGACGACGCCAGCACGACGAGGTCGTCGGCGCGGATGTTGATCTGGCGGTGCTCGCCGCGCGCCATCCGCGACAGCGCCGACAACGGCTCGCCCTGCGAACCGGTGGAGATCAGCACGATGCGGTGGTCGGGAAGCGTCGCGGCGGTGTCGAGGTCGACGACGACACCGTCCGGCACCGACAGGTAGTTCAGGTCCTGCGCGATCTGCATGTTGCGCACCATCGACCGGCCGACGAAGCAGACGCGCCGATTGTGGGTGTGCGCGACGTCGATGATCTGCTGGATGCGGTGCACGTGGCTGGCGAAGGACGCGACGATGACACGCTGCCTGGCCTTGCCGATGACCTGGTCGAGCACGCCGCCGATCTCGCGTTCGGGGGTGACGAAGCCGGGGACCTCGGCGTTGGTCGAGTCGACGAGGAACAGGTCCACACCCTCGTCGCCGAGGCGGCTGAAGCCGGCGAGGTCGGTGAGCCGACCGTCGAGGGGCAGCTGGTCGAGCTTGATGTCTCCGGTGTGCAGCGCGAGACCCGCGGGGGTGCGGATCGCGACCGCGAGGGCGTCTGGGATCGAGTGGTTGACGGCGAAGTACTCGCACTCGAACGGGCCGTGGTCGGTCCGCTCCCCCTCGGCGACCTCGACGAGCTTGGGCCGCAGGCGGTGTTCCCGGCACTTGGCCTCGACGAGGGCGAGCGTGAATTTCGAACCGACGACGGGGATGTCGCTGCGCAGCCGCAGCAGGAACGGGATCGCGCCGATGTGGTCCTCGTGGCCGTGGGTGAGGATCACCGCGTCGACGTCGTCCATGCGGTCTTCGATGTAGCGGAAGTCCGGCAGGATCAGGTCGACGCCGGGCTGCTGGTCCTCGGGGAACAGCACACCGCAGTCGACGATCAGCAGACGTCCGTCGTACTCGAAGACGGTCATGTTGCGGCCGATCTCGCCGATACCGCCGAGCGCGACGATCCGCAGTCCACCCTTGGGCAGGCGGCGCGGGGTGCCGAGGCGATCGACCGGCGCCGGGGTCGCCTGCTCGTTGCGGCGACCGCGAGAGTCGCCGCCGCGTTCGTGCCGGCCGCGCCGGCCACCGGACGACGAACCGGACTTCTGCTTGGCGGAATGCCTGGGTGCGGTCTCGGTCTTCGCGGGGGCCTGGCGAGCCGGGCCCGCGTCGGGCGCGGTGGTGGCCGGAACCGTGTCGACCGGGACCGCTTCCACCGGCGGCGTACTCGGCGGTCCGGCCTTACGGGAGGCGGCACGGCGTCGGGGGCGCGTGGTCCGTGCTTCGGGACCGTTGGTGTCAGTGCCGGTGTTGTCAGACATCAGGCGAGAACACCTGCCGCACGTAGATCCACGATCAGCTCCTCGATCTGAGGCCCGGAGGCGGGCACCTGGGGCAGGCGCGGATCGCCCACCTCGAGTCCGAGAATGCGCAGCGCCGCCTTCACCATCGTGACACCTCCGAGGCGTCCCATGGCGTTGACGAGCGGAAGCATCGACGTGTTGAGGGTCCGCGCCGTGGCGAGATCCCCCTTCTCCACCGCGATCTGCATCTCGCGCAGGCGATCCGGAACTAGGTGCCCGATCACGCTGACGAAACCGGTGGCACCGATCGACAGCCACGGCAGGTTGAGTGCGTCCTCGCCCGACAGGTATTCGAGCTTGGTGGTGGCGATGAGGCCGGCGGCCGAGTGCAGGTCGCCCTTGGCGTCCTTGACGCCGCGGATGTTCGGGTGTTCGGCCAGCGCCAGCATCGTCTCGTTGGCGATGGGCACGACCGAGCGCGGCGGGATGTCGTAGAGCAGCACGGGAAGTGCGGTGGCGTCGGCGACGGTCCGGAAGTGCGCGAGGAGGCCGGCCTGGGGCGGCTTGGAGTAGTACGGGGTCACCACGAGCAGACCGTGGGCGCCGATCTTCTCCGATTCGATGGCGAACCGCACGCTCTCGGCGGTGTCGTAGCTACCGGCACCCTGGGTGATCCGGGCGCGGTCGCCCACGGCGTCCAGCACGACGCGCAGCAGGTCGAGCTTCTCGGGCACGGTGGTGGTCGGCGATTCGCCGGTGGTGCCGGACACGACAAGCCCGTCGCAACCCTTCGACACGAGGTGGTCGGCCAGGACGGCGGCCTTGTCCAGATCGAGACTTCCGTCGGGACGGAAGGGGGTCACCATCGCCACCACGTTCGTCCCGAAGGGATGCTCGTGCAGCGGTTCCTGGACTGCGTTCATGGTGCTAAAGGCTACCGCCTCCGTATCCGTGACGGGTCTCACCCTTCCAGCACGAACGGTGAGGTCGCGACCTCGGTGCCGTCGGCGAGCGTGCCGATCTCGAAATCGCCGAAAACCGTGGGCGCCACCTGCATCAACTGCCTCAAACATTCGACGGCGAGCTGCCGGATCTCGACGTCGGCGTGCTCGGTGGCGCGCATGCCGACGAAGTGCCGCCACGCCCGGTAGTTGCCGGTCACGACGATCTTGGTCTCGGTGGCGTTCGGCAGCACCGATCGTGCCGCCTGACGTGCCTGCTTGCGGCGCAGGATCGCGTTCGGCACGTCGGCGAACTTCGCCTCCAGCGCATCGAGGAGTTCGGTGTAGGCCTCGCGACTCGCGTCGGTGGCGGCGGTGAAGAGCTCCTCGAGGTGCTCGTCGCCGACGATCGCCGGCGGCGCCACGACGTTGGAGTCGTGTTCGGGCACGAACCGCTGCGACAGCTGCGAGTAGGAGAAGTGCCGGTGGCGGATCAGCTCGTGGGTGCACGAGCGCGAGATGCCGGAGATGTAGAAGGTCACCGAGGCGTGCTCGAGCAGCGACAGGTGCCCGACCTCCAGGATGTGTCGGAGGTAGCCGGCGTTGGTGGCGGTACGGGGGTTGGGCTTGTCCCAGCTCTGGTAGCAGGCGCGGCCCGCGAACTCGACGAGCGCCTCGCCGCCCTCGGCATCCGTGCTCCACGGCACGTCCTCGGGCGGGGTGAACTGGGTCATGGCGACCATCTGCACCTTCAGTGGCACCAACTCGGACACGCAGTCCCCTCCGTTCGACGTTTGTGTGCCCTGATTGTCCCCCACCGCTCCACGGGGCGTGGATTCGGCCTGAAGTCGCGGTCCGCGGTGGGTAAGGTCCCTATGTGTCCACTCGGCATGAGTCCACCCGACGGACTTTCCTGCGAACCGGTGCGGTCGTCACCGGCGCCGCCCTCACCTTGCCCGCCGTCGCCGAATCCGGCTCGGCGCAAGCCGCCCCGCGAAACGTTTTCGCTCACGGCGTGGCCTCCGGCGACCCGCTGCCCGACGCGGTCATCCTGTGGACCCGCATCACCCAGTCCCCCGCATCGACACCGGGTTCCGGTGTGGGACAACCATGTTCGGTCCGCTGGGAGATCGCTCGGGACGCTGGTTTCGGTGCGATCGTCGGTTCCGGGGTCGAGCAGACGTCGGCCGAGAAGGACTTCACCGTCAAGGTCGACGCCACCGGGCTGAGTCCGCGGACGACCTACCACTACCGGTTCACCGTGACGTCCGGACCGGCCGCCGGGGCCGTCTCGCCGGTCGGCCACACCCGCACCGCTCCCGCGACCGGGGCCGACGTCGCGCGGCTCCGCTTCGGCGTCGTGTCCTGCGCCAACTGGGAGGCCGGGTACTTCTCGGCCTACCGGCATCTGAACAACCAGCCGGACCTCGACGCCGTGGTGCACCTGGGCGATTACTACTACGAGTACCAAACCGGCCGGTACACCGGGAAGACCGGCGCGGTCCGCATCCACGACCCGCGCCACGAGATCCGCACACTGCGCGACTACCGAACCCGCCACGGGCAGTACAAGACCGATCCCGACCTCACCGCACTGCACCGGTCGACGCCGTTCATCTGCATCTGGGACGACCACGAGTCGTCGAACGACAGCTGGCGGGACGGCGCGGAGAACCATCAGCCCGGCGAGGGCTCGTGGATCGTGCGCCGCAGCGCGGCCCTGCGCGCCTACTCCGAGTGGATGCCGATCCGACCGGGCGTCGACCCGCAGGGCCGACATCTGTACCGCCGACTCAGGTTCGGAAAGCTGCTCGAGCTGTCGATGCTGGATCTGCGTTCCTACCGCGACCTCCAGGTCGACGCGGTGTCGTCACGCATCGACGATCCCGCCCGCACGATGATGGGCCGCGCCCAGATGTCGTGGCTGACCAACGGACTCGCGTCGTCGGAGACCCGGTGGCGGATCGTCGGCAACCCGGTGATGATCACGCCGGTGCTGATCCCGCCGCTCGACCCGCAGACCACCGGCGCGGTCACCGAGCTGCTCGGCGTTCCGCGGGAAGGCATCCCCTACAACGCCGATCAGTGGGACGGCTACGCCGCCGACCGCCGGCGTCTGCTCGACTCGATCACGAGCAACGGCGTCGACAACGTCGTGTTCATCACCGGCGACATCCACTCGTCGTGGGCCTGTGACATCCCCGTCGACGTCGCGAACTATCCCGGCGCCGGAACCGTCGCGACAGAACTGGTCGGGACGTCGGTGACGTCGACCAACATCGACGAGATGTTCAACGTGCCGGAGAACACCGCCGGTCCGACGATCGCGGCCGCGTTCGGGGCCGCCAATCACCACATCCGCTACTGCGAGTTGGACTCGCATGGATACTCGGTGCTGACCGTCACGCCGTCCGCCACCCAGATGGACTGGTATTTCCTCAACGACAAGACCAACCCGCGTTCGGGGCAGTATTACGCCAAGTCCTTCCGGGTGCGCAGCGGAACGCAGCGGGTCCAGCCGGTCGGGCGACCCGCGGTCTAGCTCTGATCCAGGATCGCCGACAGCTTGGCGTGGGTGTCGGGCCAGCCGTGCACGGCGATCGAGGTGATGCCGAGTGCCTTGACCGGGTAGTCGTTGCCACCCTCGTCGAGGCGGTCGCCGAAGAACAGGATGTCGGAGGTGGTCAGGCCGAGGATGTCCATCAGCTTGAGCGCGCCGTACGCCTTGTCGATGCCCTTCTTGGTGACGTCGACCGACGTCGAACCGCCGCTGCGGACCTCGAGGTCGGGCAGACGTTCGGCAGCGTAGGCGCGCAGCGACTCCTTCTTCGCGCCATCCGGGTCCCAGGCGGCCTTGGCGTCGACCGGGGCCTTCTGCCCGAGCGCACTGAAGGTGATCTGGCTGCCGCGGTCCTCCAGGATCTCGCCCCAGGTCTCGCTCTCCCAGATGCCGAGCGCCTTGGCACCGGTCTCGAGGACGTCGACCGTGCGCTTCTTCTCATCGTCGGTCAGGTACTCGGCGTAGACGGTCTCCCACTCGCTGCCCGCCCAACGGACGTACTGGGTGCCGCAGGTGGGCATCAGATGGAGGTTGCCGACGGAGTCGAAGGTGCCGAGGCGCGCGAGGACCTGCTTCTCGAACTGGGTGAAGTTGCCGCCGGAGATGATGCACCCGAGGCTCACGTCGAGCATTCGATGGAGCAGGTCCACCATCTGGTCATCGAGCGGGCTCTTCGAGGGGGCAAGTGTGTCGTCGAGGTCGAACATCACCAAGCGGTAGTCGTTGCCTTCATACGACACGGTCATCGTCGCTACTCTCCTTCTGGTCCCCGGATGTTTGTTCCGCTGGTTCGCGTTCTCCCGGTGCTCAGCATCCCATCACGACTCGGAGATCGCGCGCGAGGTCACCCTTCGTGCCGACCGACACGTCGTCGAGGTCGAGCCACCGCGCGAAAGTCCGCAGGTCGGCGGCCAATCGTTCGGCGACGGTGCCGCGATCGTGCCCGGACTCACAGAAGGCACCGAGTACCAACAGGGTTCGGGACCTGCGGTCGGCCTTGAGGTCGACGCGTGCGGCGATGTCGGTGCCCAGCAGATAGGGCAGCACGTAATAACCGTGGATGCGTTTGTGCTCGGGGACGTAGATCTCGATGCGGTAGTGGAAGTCGAAGAGGCGCTCGGCTCGCGGCCGGAAGAACACGAGCGGGTCGAACGGCGAGAGGATCGCCGAGGTGTCGATGCTTCGCGGCATCGGCGCACCGTCGGCGAGATAGGCGGGGTCGCGCCATCCGTCCACCGAGACCTCGTGCAGCACAACCGAATCCACCAGGTCGGCAACGGCCGGCCGGGCGTCGGCAGGTTTGATGCGGTAGTAGTCGGCGAGGTCGGCGACGGTCGCGACGCCGAGTGAACGCGCGGCCCGGGCGAGAAGATCCCGGTGTGCCTGCGCGCGATCCGGACGCTGCGCGGCGATGTCGGCGCCCACGACCCGTTCGGTGAGGTCGTAGTGGCGCATGAAGTTGCCGTTCCGCACCGCCGACAGGTCGCCTGCGGCGAACATCGCCTCGCACAGGTGCTTGACCTCGCCGCGCTGCCACCAGCTCCCCGCCGTGCCCGGCTCGCGTTCGATGCCGAGCTTCTCCTCGATGGTCCGCGGCATCGCGGCACCGGTCTCCTCGATCACGCTGCGGACGTCCGCGGCGAGACTTTTGTTGCGGCGCATGACCTCACGCGTGTGTCGGTACCGCCCGTCGGCGAATTCGTACATGCGCCAACGGAACAGCGGCCAGTCCTCGACCGGGATGAGTGCGGCCTCGTGAGCCCAGTACTCGACGAGGAGCCGTCGGCCCCTCGTCGGCTGCCACGCGGCGCGATGGAGGAGGTCGGGGTCATAGGGACCGAGCCGGCTGTACAGCGGCATGAAGTGCGCCCGCGCGACGATGTTGACCGAGTCCATCTGGAGCAGACCCGTCCGGCCGACGACGCGCTTGAGGTGGGCCATGGTCGGGGTGCCCGACGGTGCGCGATCGGCGAAACCCTGTGCCGCCAGCGCGGTTCGACGCGCCTGAGCCGGAGACAGCCGGTCCGGCGCCATCAGCGGGTGTAGTCGATGAAGCGGTAGGGCGTACCGGTGGTCGAGGTCCGCCACTCCCCCTTGTCGGCCACCGTCCATTCCGGCCCGATCTCCGGCGCGAACGCGTCGGCTCCGGGGACGTCGACGTCGATCTCGGTGAGGCAGAGTTCGGTCGCGAACTGCATTGCCGCCCGATAGATCTCGCCACCGCCGATGACACCGACGGTGTCGCCGTCGGCGAGAGCCAACGCCTCCTCGACGGATCGGGCCACCACCGCACCGTCGGCGGACCAGTCCGGATTGCGTGTCACCACGATGTTGGTGCGGCCCGGCAACGGCCGGAACTTCGGTGGCAGGGAAATCCACGTCCTGCGGCCCATGACGACCGGGTTGCCGAGGGTCTTCTCCTTGAACCGGGCCATGTCCTCGGGGACGCGCCAGGGGATGGTGTTGTCCCGTCCGATCGCGGCCCCTTCACCGGTGACCTCGCGGCCCTGCGCCCAGACGAGCCGGACTCGGCGGGTCACACCGCCACCGGCGCCTTGATCCCGGGATGCGACTGGTAGCCGACGATCTCGATGTCGTCGTACTCGTAGTCGAAGATCGAATCCCGCTTGCGTAGCTCGAGTTTCGGATACGGGTAGGGTTCGCGCGAGAGCTGCAGGTTCACCTGGTCGAGGTGGTTGTCGTAGATGTGGCAGTCGCCGCCGGTCCACACGAACTCGCCGACCTCGAGGCCCGCCTGCTGCGCCATCATGTGGGTCAGCAGCGCGTACGACGCGATGTTGAACGGCACGCCGAGGAACAGGTCGGCCGAGCGCTGGTAGAGCTGGCAGGAGAGCTTGCCGTCGGCGACGTAGAACTGGAAGAACGCGTGGCAGGGCGGCAGCGCCATCTGCGGGATCTCCCCCACGTTCCACGCCGACACGATGTTGCGTCGTGAATCCGGATTGGTCTTGAGCATCTCGAGAGCTGCGGAGATCTGGTCGATCTGCTCCCCTGACGGAGTCGGCCAGCTGCGCCACTGGACGCCGTACACCGGTCCGAGCTCACCGTTCGTGTCGGCCCACTCGTCCCAGATCGTCACGCCGCGCTCCTGGAGCCAGCGGACGTTGGAGTCGCCGCGCAGAAACCAGAGGAGCTCGTAGATGATCGACTTGAGGTGCACCTTCTTGGTGGTGATCAGCGGAAAGCCCTCGGCGAGGTCGTAGCGCAGCTGATGCCCGAAGAGACTTCTTGTGCCCGTGCCGGTGCGATCCGCCTTCGGGGTGCCCGTCTCGAGCACGAGGCGCAGCAGGTCCTCGTAAGGAGTGGGGATCGTCCCGGTCGATGAGATGTCGCGGATGGCCGTACTCACGGGTGTCAGTCTAGGCAAAGCCCCCGACACGTCGCCGCCCGCACGACACGCGGCAACCACCTGCTGTGACTGCAGTGACGCATGTGGCGTCGGGGGTATCCTCCTCCCGTGGCCACTCGCAGCACCACCCGCGCCAACCGCTATGCCAAGCGGCGTCGCAAGCGCGTCGCCTCCCGCGACAACGACCTCACCGACACCCAGTGGCTCGCACTCCAGGAGGCCTGGGGTGGGTGCGCGTACTGCGGCGCGGACGGCGTCGCCCTCCAGCGCGACTGCATGCTGGCGATCTCGCGGGGCGGCCGCTACACCGTGACCAACGTCGTCCCGTGCTGCGGTTCGTGCAATGCCAGCAAGTGCAATTCCGAGGTCACCTCCTGGATGCGCCGCAAGAAGCTCGACGAGAAGGCGTTCCTGGTGCGGCAGTACGAGGTGAGCAGGCTCCTCGCCGACGTCGAGTAGTGCGGAGCCCGATCTGGCAGGTCCGAAGTGTTCCGCGGAACACTCGGGAGGCGCACACTGAGACCATCTGGCGAAGGAGAGTTCGACGATGAGTTTCGAGACCTCGGCGGGTACGCGCGGCGGCCGGGTGCCGAAGGGCCCCTTCATGCGCATCGTGAACAAGGTCGTCGCGCCGATGATCCGCCGTAAGGGACAGTTCGGCGGGATGAATGCGCTCGTGCTGACGACCGTCGGCCGCAAGAGCGGTCAGGAGCGGGCCACCCCGCTCGCCTGGTTCCCGGGCCCCGACGGCAGCTGGCTGATCGTGGCGTCGGCGAACGGAGCCGTGAACAACCCCGGTTGGTACCACAATTTGAAAGCGAACCCCGAGAAGGCCCGGATCGAGGTGGGCGGCAAGACCGTCGAGGTCCGCGCCCAGCAGCTCCACGGCGACGAACGCGCCCAGGCCTGGAATCAGATCAGCAAGAACGAGCGGTTCGCCGGGTATCAGGAGAAGACCGATCGAGAACTGCCGATCATCAAGCTGACCCCCAGGTAGGTGTTCCGCGGAACATTGCCGCGGTCAACGGTCCTCGGGCCTGTCGACCATCGACAGCCGTGTTCCCGGAGTCAACAGGTCATCCACCACCTCGACGACATGTGGTGTCCGAGTCGCAATTCCCATGAGGCGCCCCGCGGTCGCCGCGGAGACGACGACGGTGTCGGCACCCGATCGGCGCAGCAGCGACACGTTCTGCGCGTCGCGGACCACACCCGCGATGTTGGCCCCGGGACTGAGCTGGCGGGCGGTAAGGGTGATGAGGACGGCTGTCGCGTCGCTGTGAACAGCGATGAGGATGGCACGGGCCGCGCCGGCCTCGGCCAGCTTGAGGACCTCACTCCGTGTGGCGTCTCCACGAACAGCCACCAGGTTGAGCGATTCCGCGGCGTCGAGCGCATTCGGGTCGCTGTCGACCACCACGAGACTCGCGGTGTCCACGCCGGCGTCGATGAGCGCGCGGGCCGCACTTCGACCTTTGGTGCCGAAGCCGACGATCACGTGATGGTCGCGCAGGTTGTGCCGCCACCGTTGAATCCGCCACGCCCGACGAGACCGTTCGGTCAGCACCTCGAGAGTCGTCCCGATCAGCACCACCAGGAACAGGACGCGCAACGGCGTGACCACGAGAACGTTGACGACTCGAGCTCCCGGGGTCATGGGAGCGATGTCGCCGTAACCTGTGGTCGAGAGCGACACGGTGACGTAGTACAGACAGTCCAGGAGTGTGAGTGGAGCATCCAGTGCGTGGCTGTAGGCATCCCGGTCGACGTAGACCACCGCCGTCGCGATCGAGATGACGCCGACGGCGATGGCGACGCGTATACCGATCGCACGTACTGGATTCTGTGCGCGTTCGGGAACGTTGATCACGCCGAGTCCGGTCTGCTGCATGTCACTGCTCTCGCTGGTAGACGTCGGGTATTCCGTCGTGGTCGTCGTCACGCGACTCTTCGCGAGCGACTGCGCGGTAGTGACGATTTCGTAGGCGAAGGAGAACCGCGGCCGCCGACGCGGAGATGAGGGAGCCGGCCAGGACCCCGATCTTCACCAGCTCGTCGCGTTCGGTGCCCGATTCGTAGGCGAGGTCACCGATGAGTAGCGACACCGTGAATCCGATTCCGGCCAGCATCGCGACGCCGACCACGTCGATCCACCGCACGTCGGCGTCGAGCGATGCGCGGGTGAAGGTGGCCAGCAGGGCGCTGGTGCCGACGATCCCCACCACCTTGCCGATGACGAGCCCGAAGACGATGCCGAGCGCGATGGGATCGCCGAGGGCGTCGCGGAGACCGTCGAGCCCGCCGATGGCGACGCCTGCGGCGAAGAAGGCGAACACCGGGACCGCGAAACCTGCTGAGAGGGGCCTGATCCGGTGCTCGAACTGTTCGGCGAGACCTGGCTTGGCCGAGTCGTCGGATATCCGGTGCAGGACCGGGACGGTGAACCCGAGCAACACCCCCGCGACGGTTGCGTGCACTCCTGACTCGTGGACGAACGCCCATGTCAGCACCGCGAGCGGAAGCAGGATCCACCAGGCGCGTATCCCCCGCTGTACACAGATCGCGAACGCCGCGAGTGGCAGCAGCGCGAGCGCCAGGGCCGAGCCGTTGATCGTGTCGCTGTAGAACACCGCGATGACGGTGATCGCGAGCAGGTCGTCGACCACTGCCAGGGTCAGGAGGAAGGTACGCAGCGCCGCGGGCAGGTGTGTGGAGATCACCGCCAGCACCGCGACCGCGAAGGCGATGTCGGTGGCCGTCGGGATGGCCCACCCCTGTACTGCGCCGTCGCCGGCTCGTGCGGTGAATGCGACGAAGATGACGGCCGGTACCGCCATGCCCCCGATGGCGGCGACCACCGGCAGCGCGGCCCGGGCGGGGTCACGCAGGTCGCCGGCGACGAATTCTCGCTTCAACTCCAGGCCGACGATGAAGAAGAAGATCGCGAGGAGGCCGTCGGCCGCCCAGGTGGCGAGGGTGAGGTCGAGGTGCAGGCCGAGGGCGTCGGTACCGACTCGAACATCGGCGAGATCGAAGTACGCCGCCGACCATGGGGAGTTCGCCCACGCCAACGCCGCCACGGTGGCAACGAGGAGGAGCATCCCGCCGACGGTTTCCTTGCGGAGGATGTCGGTGATGCGGGAGGTCTCCGGCCAGGAGCCTCGCGCGAACAGGCGTGGTTTCGGTTCAGGGTGCTGAAGTGAGTGCATGGTCGTCCTCAGTGGTGCGGCAACGTACGCGTCGCCGCCGACCGCGGATCACGACCAACGACAAACACGCAGCCGACCAGACTTCCCGGCACTCCGGGAGAAAGCTTAACAGCGCACCGGACAATCGGCGTCACGAGCGTTCCGCGGAACGCTCTGCACTCTGGGCGGGCCGGCCGGAATCAAGCAGCCGCAGGATTGGCCGTCGACTGGCGCTCCTTCCATTCCCACACCGCGTAGATCACCTCGGTGGCGTACCCGAGATCGAGCTTCCCGCCACCGATCGGCACCGTCGCACCCGCGGCAATCCGTCCGTCCGGTCGCCATTGTCCGGACGCGCCTGTCGGTGGACTCGACTGAATCACCGAACCATCGGACATATGGAACGAAAACCGTTGCTGCCCAAGTCCCTTGATCGCAAACTCGCCCCGATGCAATGCTCGATGACACGAGCCGCACAACAGAATCAGGTTGTCCAACTCGGTCTCCCCACCGGCCGACCAGAACACCACATGATGCGCATGCAGATGCCGCGTCCGCCCACATCCCGGCGTCTGACAACACCGATCCCGCAGGAACAACGCCCGAATCATCGCCTTGGACGGAGCCCGCTGCTTGCGCCCCAACCCCAACAACGCCCGCTTCCCCGGACTCCCCGCCACCCGGCGGGACAACGCTTCCCGCAACGACGCACCACACGCCGCTTCCTCTACCTCGGCCTCCGACAACGCCGGACCGTCATCCAGATGCGCATGCTCCACCCCGTCTCCGACATGGATCAAGATCTCGGCCCCGGGAGCGAGGTCGGGCATCGCGATTCCCTCATGCACCGCATCGGCCATCGCCACCACCGCCGCAGCAATATTTGACGGTACGTTTCGCCACAGATCCCGACGATTCGCCGGCTTCACCTCCGAATCCGTCTCCCCGGATTCGGTTTCCAGTTCGCCGGGAGTGTTCCGCGGAACACTCGGCAGGTCCGGATCGCCCATCGTGCGGGCGCGTTCATACTCCGCGCGCACCGTCCCCGCCAGAAACCGCGCCCCATCAAGAGGCGTCAGTGTCATCGACACCGACAACGATCCATCCGCATTCCACTTCCACCGAGCCGACGACTCCGCCGGCGGCGTCAACTCCCCACCATCGCTGTAGCCCCGGTCGATCTGCCGCATCGCCCGCACCGCCTTCTCCAGCTGCGACGCCGTGCACGACAACGCCAGATTCACCAACTCCGGCTCCCGCATCGGCGTGGCCACCCGCGTCAACGCTCGCACCTTGGAATACGTCAGCCGACCTTCGCTGAAGTGCTGCCGGATCAGCGGGAGCTCGCGCAATGCCTTCGCGACCCGCACCTGTTCGTGCGCCGTCCGCGGCGCAATCCCCGCCTTCCAGGAAAGCCAGTGCGCCAGTGAGTGAATCCCCGGCCCCCGCCACGACTCCCGCTCATCCAACTCCGCCACCAAATCAAGAAGATCGGCCGTCAACGCTGTGATCTGTGCGGCGTAACCGAGCACCCGAACCTCGAGCACCTCGTCCGACAACGACTTCGGATCCGCGCCATCGAACATCGACGACACACCCTCGGCACGTAACGCGGTAACAGACATCCCGACCCCCCAGCCAGTTCGAACAGGTATACGAACAAGCTATCGCCGGGCACCGACAATTCTGCAGGTCACAGACTCGCAAGTGTTCCGCGGAACACACGGCGCCAATGGACGACGGGGGTTGATCGAGGCGAAAAGGAACGAAGCCGCCGGCCCAGGGGACGCGGCCGAGGACACTAGCCCATGAGCTGCGCCGCAACCGTCGCGCCCAACTCCCAGCACGCTTCGCGGTCGACTTTGGTCGGCTTCTCCGAAACCACCACGTACTCAGCGGATTTCACCCAGCCGAGGCCGGTGGTGATGGAGGTGAGGGCCTTCTCCGCGCCCTCGGTTCCCTGGTTGCCGTGGAAGTACGCACCGAACGGGCGACCCTGCGTCGAGTCGAGGATCTGGTAGTAGCTGACGTCGAAGGCGTGTTTCAGTGCGCCACTGATGTATCCGAGGTTGGCGGGGGTGCCGAGGATGTAACCGTCGGCCTCCAGGAAGTCGCTCGCGGTCACCGCCAGCGCGGCTCGACGGACCACCTCGACGCCTTCTATCTCCGGGTCCGTCGCACCGGAGATGACGGCCTCGAACATCTCCTGGCAGTGGGGCGACGGCGTGTGGTGAACGATCAGGAGTCGCTTGGCATCGTCGGACATCACGACCTCCCCGCGAACGCCAGCAACCTATCAGCCGCGTTCGCACCCTCGAGCAGAACCATCTGGCCCTCCCGGGTCCCTACTGCTCGCTGCCGTGAAACTGCGCGACCGCGCGTTTCATCATCGCGCGGGCTCGGGGGCGGTCGCCGGCGTAGTCGTAGGCGCGGGCGATGCGGTATGTGTTCCGCCAGTCGTTCGGATCGGCCTCCCACTCGGCCTTGACCTGGGCGAACAGCTCGTCGGCGGCGCCGCGTTCCATGCGGCCGGAGGCGCGGTGCGGAAGGTTCGAGATGTCGAGCTCGCGACCCTCCTCGGCCATGATCGCGGCGAGCTTCTGGTGTTCCAGGCCTGCGCGGAGCGTCGCGTAGATCAGCCAGGCGCCGATGAGCGGTAGGGCGATGACACCGAGCCCCAACCCGATTCCCGCTGCGGTCCCCGTGGCGATGAGCTGGAAGCCACGCCAGCCGAGCAGCACGAAGTAGACGATCAGCGCCACGACGAGGAACCCGATCATCCAGACGATCGGTCGCGCGTCCTTCTTCTTCGGCCCCAGCTGCGGCGCGCCGCCCTCGGTGTCGCCGGTGTGGGTGCCCTCGTCGTGAGTGCCGTCATCGACCATGGTGATCAGAGGTCCATCAGTTCTTCGAGTCCGATGGTCAGACCCGGACGGTCCGCGATGCTGCGCACCCCGAGGAGCACACCGGGCGCGAACGACGACCGGTCGAGCGAGTCGTGGCGGATGGTGAGCGTCTCACCCTCGGTCCCTAGCAGCACTTCCTGGTGGGCGACGAGGCCGGCCAGGCGCACCGAATGGACGTGCACACCGTCGACCACGGCCCCTCGCGCACCGTCGAGTTCGGAGGTGGTCGCATCGGGGCTCGGTCCGACGCCCGCCTCGGCACGTGCGCGGCCGATCAGTTCGGCGGTTCGGTAAGCGGTGCCCGACGGGGCGTCGGCCTTCTGCGGGTGGTGCAGTTCGACGACCTCGACCGAGTCGTAGTACTTGGCGGCCTGCGCGGCGAAACGCATCGACAGGACGGCGCCGATCGCGAAGTTCGGGGCGATCAGCACGCCGACCTTCGGGTTCTCGGCGAGCCAGCCGCGGACGGTCTCGAGGCGTTCCTCGGTGAAACCGGTGGTACCGACGACGGCGTGAATCCCGTTGGCGATGAGGTACTTGAGGTTGTCCATCACGACGTCGGGGTGGGTGAAGTCGACGACGACCTGGGTGTCGGTGTCGGAGAAGAACTCCAGCGAGTCACCCTTGTCCACGCCCACGGTGTAGGTGAGGTCGTCGGCCTTCTCGACCGCCGTGACGATCGCCTGCCCGACCTTGCCCTGACTGCCCAGGACGCCCACCGTGATACCGCTCATGTCCACCCTCTTCGATCTCGACGTGCCAACGGGTCTCAGTCTAGTGGCGAGGACATTCTCAATAGATCGGCGCATCGCCGCGGCGATGCTCGAAGACCAGCGACGTGGTGGTGCCCGCGACCTCGCGACGGCTGTTGAGCCGCTCGACGAACTGGCGCAGCGTCTCGGTGTCGGCGGTCGCCACGTGGAGCATGTAGTCGTCGGCGCCGGCGAGGAAGAACACGTCGATCACCTCGTCGTACGCGGCGATCTCGCCGACGAAGCGCCGGATCTGCCCACGCGCATCGGACTGGAGACTGACCGCCACCATCGCGCGCAGCGGGCGACCGACGGCGGCGGGATCGACGTCGGCGAAGAAACCACGGATGACACCGAGTTCGACGAGCCTGCGCATGCGGCCGTGACACGTCGACGCGGCGATCCCCACGCGTTGTGCCAGCTCACTGTTGGGCATGCGCGCGTCGGACTGCAGGAGCTTCAGCAGTTCACGGTCCGTCGCGTCGAGCTCCCCGGGCTGAACATCCTTCGGTGCGGCAGGCATCGAACCCTCCTCGATAGAAACATCTTCGTCAGATTCGGCTGGTCAAGAATCTTCTTCACCCGCATTGTGTCACGTCTGAAGTTCCTTCACCCTCAGGACAGGTTTCCTGCACAAACTTCGACAAGAGAGGGAGCATCATGCGCGTCGGCGTCCCCACCGAGATCAAGAACCACGAGTACCGCGTCGCCGTCACCCCGGCGGGCGTCGCCGAGCTGCACCACCGCGGCCACGACGTCATCGTCCAGGCGGGCGCCGGTGAGGGGTCGGCCATCACCGACAACGACTACAAGGCCGCCGGCGCGCAGATCCTCGGCACCGCCGCCGGGGTCTGGGAGCAGGCCGATCTGCTGCTCAAGGTCAAGGAACCGATCGCCTCCGAGTTCGACCTCATGCGCGCGGGCCAGACGATCTTCACCTACCTCCACCTGGCCGCCGGCAAGGAGTGCACCGATGCGCTGCTCGCCTCCGGCACCACGTCCATCGCCTACGAGATGGTCCGCACCGCAGACGGCGCGCTCCCCCTTCTCGCGCCGATGAGTGAGGTCGCCGGACGGCTCGCACCTCAGGTCGGCGCCTATCACCTGATGAAGTCCGAGGGTGGCCGCGGCGTCCTCATGGGCGGCGTCCCCGGCACCGAGCCGGCCGAGGTCGTCGTCATCGGCGGCGGGGTCAGCGGCGTCAACGCGGCGACGATCGCCGTCGGCATGGGCGCCCAGGTCACCGTCTTCGACCTCGACATCGCCAAGCTCCGCGCGATCGACGCCCGGTTCGCCGGCCGCGTCCACACCCGCTACAGCACCAAGCTCGCGCTCGACGACGCGGTCAAGAAGGCCGACCTGGTCATCGGCGCCGTCCTCGTCCCGGGCGCCAAGGCGCCGGTCCTGGTGCCCAACAGCCTTGTCGCGCAGATGAAGTCGGGTGCGGTTCTCGTCGACATCGCGATCGACCAGGGCGGTTGCTTCGAGGATTCGCATCCCACGACCCACGCCGACCCCACCTTCACCGTGCACGACACCACCTTCTACTGCGTGGCCAACATGCCCGGCACCGTCGCCCGCACATCCACGCACGCGCTCACCGGGGCGACCCTCCCCTACGTGCTGCGCCTGGCGGATCAGGGCTGGAAGAAGGCCTGCGACACCGATCCGGCACTGGCATCGGGTCTGAGCACCCATCGCGGCGAGCTGTTCACCGCCGAGGTCGGCGAGGCGCTCGGTCTCCCCGTCGCGGCGATGCCGTTCGCACACAACTGATCAGCGCGGCCACCCGCGTTCAGAAGGCGATGCGGGTGGTTCCCCGCCGCTTCCCGCGGTACCCGTAGCGGCGTTCGACGATCGCGCCGTGGCCGTCGTGACCGATGCGCAGCAGGGTCGACGCCCGCGTCCCGTATCCCGGGATGTTGATGAACTTCGACGACAGGGCCGCCTCGAACTCGGCTCCGACGCCGGTGTCGGGCAGCCGCACCGGGTCGGGGCGGTCCTGGTCGGCCAGCATCGAGAAGTAGTCGTCGTCGGAGGCGCCGGCGGAGATCAGGTCACGGAGTGCAACAGTACCGTCGGCGACCTTCGGCCAGTCGTTGTCGAGCGCACCGTTGGACACGCCGTGCACGCCGTCGGCCACCCGCTCGGCGTGCGGAGCCGGTCGATTCGTCACCCACCACAGATCCGTGGCATCACCGATGAGCAGGTTCACCGGGTCGTAGTCGGCGGCCTGTTCCACGACGCGATCGGCGAACACCTTCGGGTCCTCGTCGCCGTCAAGGAAGTCCACCGGCAACTGCCCGCGCGAGCGGACCCCGGCGCGTTCGGGCGGACCGACCCGCACATTCGTCACCATCGCGACCCGGCCGGGGACGTCGGCGGACACACCCATCCAGGTGCCGCCGGCGAGGGCGTCGCGTCCGGCGATGATCGGCAGCTCATCCCACCGGGACAGCGCATACGTGCGCCGCCGGTGGTACTCGTCGCGGTTGGCCGCGACGATCAGCCGGTGCTCGGGATGTGCGTTCCACGCGAAGAGGATCAGGCACATGGCATCTCAGTTCACCTGGTAGTGGCTCATACCCGCCATTCTGCGCTGGACACCGGCGATCTCTCGCACCGCCTGCGCCACCAGGCTCCGGTCCAGCGGCGACAGCCGCCCCATCTCCAGCACGTCCGTCGGTGTCTCGCCACGATCGAACTGCGCGACCTGATACCGCAACCGCACCCGTTGCAGGACGTCGAACACCTCCGTCAGCGTCGTCGCATCGTCGTCGGTGAGCAAGGCGCTCCCCGACGCCGCCTGGAGACGCGCGCGTGTGTTCACCTCGGTGGATTCGACGCTCAACGCCACCCAGCGGGCGATGTTGATCAGCGGCGTCAGCGCATTGGCCTTGACGTCGAACGCCCCCGGGCGCCGGGTCAGGACGTCACGCATCGAGCGCAGTCGCGCCTTGGTCGACAACGACTCCTCGAGCAGCAACCGCATGGTGCGCGGGTCGGCGCGCAGGGCGCCGATCATCTCGACTCCCGGCGTCGGTGCCGCCGAACCACGACGCGGCCCGGCCAGCGGCCGGCCGTCGAGGATCAGCGACGTGAAGATCATCCCCTTGTCTTCCAGCGGCGTGTCGATCCACCCTCGTGCCGCCGTCTGCCACTGGCTGCGGGTCCGCGAGAACAACGGCTTCGACGCGACGGCGCCCTTGGTGTCCACGGTCAGGCCGGCACCGCGCAACAGGTCGTCGAGCTCCGCGAAAGCCCCACGGTAGCCGTCGAGCTCGGACCCTCCCAGCGAGTCGTCGAACACGACCGCGGAGTCGACATCCGAACTCAGCACCGGCTCCCGACGCGCATTGCTGCCGAGCGACAACCAGGTGTACGCGGCGGGATCGACGTCGGGACGGGAGTCGACGACCAGCCGCAGTCCCCGCAGCACGACGGCGTCGACGATGAGGGAGGCGACCTGGGTGACCTCGTGTGCCGGTCGATCGCGCCGCACGAGATCGGCGACCAGTTGCGGGATGCGTTGCGCGTGTCCCTGCAGTTCCTCCACCGTCTGCGACCGTGAGATCTGTTCGCGCAGCGGCATGCTCGAACCGGCCGGGTCGGCGACGAAATCACTCGCGCCGACAACGCCGAGGACGGTGCCGTCGGCGTCGCGTACCGGGATCACCGTGAGGTCGCGGTCGACGAGCTCGGTGAGGGCGTCGATCGCCGACGTCCGGGCGTCGACGACGAACGCCGGACCGTCGACGACCTCCCCCACCGGGGTGTCGAGGTTTCGTCCGGCGGCGACGACGCGCGCCCGGATGTCGGCGTCGGTGAGCAGCCCGAGACCGTGGCCGGGCTGCGGGATCACGACGTAGTCCTGGTCGCGCTCGGTCATCAGCGTCGCGGCCTGACGCACGGTCATGTCGGCCCGTCCGATCACCGGCTCGGTCCGCAGCAGGTCGGCCACGGTACGCGATGCGGGTGTGCGCGCGGCGTCGCGGCGGTGCGCGACCGTCAGCTGGTCAGGCGGACCGTTCATCTCTGCAGATCATAGGCGGCTGCGGACAGACATCGGGCCCGCCGTCCGGATGGACGGCGGGCCCGATGGGTACCTCAGATCAGAACGGCTCAGGCGTCGGCGGCGGCCTCAGCCTTGTCGGCCTCTTCGTCGACGGGGACGAGGCTGATCTTGCCGCGCTCGTCGATGTCGGCGATCTCCACGCGGAGCTTGGAGCCCACGTTCACGACGTCCTCGACCTTGTTGACGCGCTTGCCCTTACCGAGCTTCGAGATGTGCACCAGGCCGTCGCGACCCGGCAGCAGCGACACGAACGCACCGAACGCGGTGGTCTTGACGACGGTGCCGAGGAAGCGCTCGCCGACCTTGGGCAGCTGCGGGTTGGCGATCGCGTTGATGCGGTCGATCGCAGCCTGTGCCTTCACGCCATCGGAGGCGCCGACGAACACGGTGCCGTCGTCCTCGATGGAGATGTTGGCACCGGTCTCCTCGGTGATGCCGTTGATCGTCTTGCCCTTGGGGCCGATCAGCTCGCCGATCTTGTCCATCGGGATCTTGATGGTGGTGATCCGCGGAGCGAACGGGCTCATCTCGTCGGGCTCGTCGATGGCCTCGGCCATGACGTCGAGGATGGTCAGGCGGGCGTCCTTGGCCTGGCTGAGCGCACCCGCGAGCACCTGCGAGGGGATGCCGTCGAGCTTGGTGTCGAGCTGCAGGGCGGTCACGAAGTCCTTCGTGCCCGCGACCTTGAAGTCCATGTCGCCGAAAGCATCCTCGGCACCGAGGATGTCGGTCAGTGCGACATAGCGGGTCTCGCCGTCGACGGTGTCGGAGACCAGGCCCATGGCGATGCCGGCGACCGGGGCGCGCAGCGGCACACCGGCGTTGAGCAGCGACATGGTCGAGGCGCAGACCGAACCCATCGAGGTGGAACCGTTGGAGCCCAAGGCCTCCGAGACCTGACGGATCGCGTACGGGAAGTCCTCGACGCTCGGGAGCACCGGCATGAGGGCACGCTCGGCGAGCGCTCCGTGCCCGATCTCGCGACGCTTGGGCGAACCGACGCGGCCGGTCTCACCGGTCGAGTACGGCGGGAAGTTGTAGTGGTGCATGTACCGCTTGGACGTCTCGGGTCCGAGCGAGTCGATCTGCTGCGCCATCTTCACCATGTCGAGTGTGGTGATGCCCATGATCTGGGTCTCGCCACGCTCGAACAGCGCACTGCCGTGGGCGCGCGGGATCACGCCGACCTCGGCGGAGAGTGCGCGGATGTCGGTGATGCCACGACCGTCGATGCGGAAGTGGTCGGTCAGGATGCGCTGGCGCACCAGCTTCTTGGTCAGCGAACGGTAGGCGCCGCCGATCTCCTTCTCACGACCCTCGAACTGCTCGCCGAGCTGGGCGAGGATGTCGGCCTTGAGCTCGTCGGTCTTGTCGTCGCGCTCCTGCTTGCCGGGGATCGTGAGGATCTCCGAGAGGCGCTCGGTCGCGGCGGCGGCGACGGCCTCGTAGACGTCGTCCTGGTACGGCGGGTACAGCGGGAACTCCCCGGTGTCCTTGGCAGCGGCTGCGGCCAGCGACTTCTGTGCCTCGCAGAGGCGGGCGATGAACGGCTTGGCGGCTTCGAGGCCCTCGGCGACGATCGCCTCGGTCGGCGCCTGGGCACCGCCGGCGATCAGGTCGATGACGTTGTCGGTGGCCTCGGCCTCGACCATCATGATCGCGACGTCGGCGGAATCGCCTTCACCGCTGACGATACGGCCCGCGACGACCATGTCGAACACGGCGCCCTCGAGCTGTTCGACGGTCGGGAACGCCACCCACTGGCCGGCCTTGTTCTCCTCGGTCGGGATGAGCGCGACACGCACGCCGCCCACCGGGCCGGAGAACGGCAGACCCGCGAGCTGGGTCGACGCCGACGCGGCGTTGATGGCCACGACGTCGTAGAGGTCGTTCGGGTCGAGCGACAGCACGGTCACGACGACCTGGATCTCGTTGCGGAGACCGTCGACGAAGGACGGGCGCAGCGGGCGGTCGATCAGACGGCAGGTGAGGATCGCGTCGGTCGACGGACGGCCCTCACGACGGAAGAACGATCCGGGGATGCGGCCGGCGGCGTACATCCGCTCCTCGACGTCCACGGTCAGCGGGAAGAAGTCGAAGTGTTCCTTCGGGTGCTTCGACGCGGTGGTGGTCGAGAGCAGCATGTTCTCGTCGTCGAGGTACGCGGTCACCGAGCCGGCGGCCTGCAGGGCGAGGCGTCCGGTCTCGAAGCGGATCGTGCGGGTGCCGAAGCTCCCGTTGTCGATGATCGCGGTGGCCTCGGTGATGGCGTCGTCGTACTCGTCGGTGAATTCTTCGGTGGTGTTCACATCTGTCATGTGGGGTGGAATCCCTTCGTAGCGGCTGCCGTTAGCGGCCGTCGTGATGCGCGGCCACGCAGAGATGGCCGCTTGTGCGGTTGAGGGTGGTCATCGCGAGGTGCGCAGCGTGCACCGAATGCCGGTGCAGTCGTGCTGTGGAGCTCGTCGCACGCGCGGATCGGACCGACCCAGAACGCGCCGAGAAAACACGGCAGCGGGTGAATGGCGCGACGTTTCGCGCCCGGTTGAGTGCTCAGACGGCCTTCGATCGAAGCGGCCGGAACCATTGTTCCGGCGGCCACTACCGAGGACCGATCTGGCTCGTCGTCACGCACTGCCATCAGTTCACGGCAACGATCCGTTGTCAGCCTATCACCGCGCCGTGTCAATACCTCAATATGACAAACCGGCCACCTCCCGTTCGGGAGATGGCCGGTGGTGAGTCTGTTGTCGCGGTCCGCGATCAGCGACGCAGGCCGAGGCGCTCGATGAGCGAACGGTAGCGGTTGATGTCGACCTTGGCGACGTACTTCAGCAGGCGACGACGACGGCCGACGAGCAGCAGCAGACCGCGGCGGCTGTGGTGGTCGTGCTTGTGCTGCTTGAGGTGCTCGGTGAGGTCGACGATGCGCTTGGTCAGCAGAGCGACCTGGGCCTCGGGCGAACCGGTGTCGGTCTCGTGCAGACCGTACTCGCTGAGGATTTCCTTCTTCTGCTCGACAGTCAAAGCCATGGAGATACTCCTGTTTCTCAGTGCCGCGTCTCAGATACATCCGGTGCGCCACTGCGGACTGCAGCAACACCGACTGATCAGGCTACCTGCCGGAGTGGGCCCGCCCCAAATCCGTGCGGGACCGGCCCGAGTCCATGGATGCTGATGGCCGCGTCACGGCCGAGCCACCACCACACCAGGGCGACGGCGACCACGCCGATGACCGCACCGACGACGATCGCGATGGCGAGCAGGCGTCGGGCCGGTTGACGCTCGGCGCCTCGCCCGGTCAGCGAGACGCCGATCAGTCCGAGAACAACGGAGGTCAGGGCCGCGGCGAGCATCAGGAACAAGCCGACGGTCGGTTCACCGACGTCGGCGGCCGCCGATGTCGCCCCGATCTGCCCCAGCGGCAGCGTCAGCCCGAGGGGCCGCACGGGTACCGCCCCGGCCATGACGACGACGCCGACACCTGCCCCGGCGACCGTGGCGAAACCCGGGTGGGGTGCACCCACCCGCCGCACGAGGCCGTAGAGGGCGGCGAGACCACCGACGATGATCAGCAGACCGAGGGGGACGGTGAACCACCCGAGCGTCAGCTGGGTTCCGAGCGTCTGCGCGTAGCGCCCGTCGTGGACGCCGAAACCGTTCGGGTTGAGCGGTGCGAGTCCCACCGCGGCGAGGTCCACCCATTGCATGAACGTCGCGGCCACGACCACCAGGCCGAGCACGACCGACGCGAGGGCCGCGGCGATCGCCGACGTCTGAGCGGGACTCTTGCCGAGAGCGCTCACGATGTCTCGGCCGCCGCCAGGATCTCCCTGGTCTTGGCGACGTCGTTCCCCATCTCGTCGATGAGGGCGTCGATCCCGTCGAACTGGACCATGCCGCGGATGCGGTGGACGAAATCGACGGCGACGTGCTGGCCGTAGAGGTCGGCGTTCTTGTCGAGGACGAAGGCCTCGACCGTGCGGGTGCGTCCGGAGAAGGTCGGGTTGGTGCCCACCGACACCGCGGCCTGATAGCGCTCCCCCGGGACGACCTCACCGACGGCCGGGCCGACGCCGAGGATCGTGAACCAGGCCGCGTACACGCCGTCGGCCGGGATCGCGGCGTACATCGGCGGCGCGACGTTGGCGGTCGGATAGCCGAGATCGCGTCCGCGACCGTCACCGCGGACGACGACGCCCTCCACCCGATGCGGGCGGCCCAGGGCCTCGGCGGCGCGGTCCATGTCGCCGGCGGCGACGCAGGACCGGATGTAGGTCGACGAGTAGGTCACCGCGTGTTCGCCGAACAGCGAGATGGCCTGCACCTCGAAGCCGAACTTGGCGCCGAGCTCGGTCAGTTTCGCGACATCGCCGGCGGCCTTGCGTCCGAAGGTGAAGTTGTCCCCCACCACCACGTCGGCGGCATGCAGTGTCTCCACGAGGATGTCGTGGGCGAAGTCCTTGGGCGAGCGGGCCGCGAGCTCCGGGGTGAACGGCATGACGCAGAAGACGTCGATCCCGAGCTCCTCGGCCAGTTCTGCCCGTCGCGTCAGCGTGGTCAGTTGCGGCGGATGGGATCCCGGCCGCACGACCTCCGACGGATGCGGGTCGAAGGTCATCAGCACGGAGGGCACCCCGTGTTCCTTCGCCGCCTTCGTGGCGGCATGGATCAGTTCGGCATGCCCACGGTGCACACCGTCGAAGACACCGATGGTGACCACGCACCGTCCCCAGTCCGCGGGGATGTCATCAAGACCTCGCCATCGCAACACGCGACCAGCCTACGGGGAGCACCAGTTCCAAACCACCACCGCCACACGCCTACGAGCGGACACGATGCCGACGACGAGGTGTCGGCGAGGCGACAAGGGGACGCTAAGCTCGATCCATGCCATGGCGATCAGACCGTCCGGTGACCGAGCTGTCACAGGTCACCCAGGACTATCTGAAGGTCATCTGGACCAGCCAGGAGTGGGAGGACGTCAAGGTCACCACCAAGCTGCTGGCCCAGTCCCTCGGAGTGTCCCCGTCCACCGCGTCGGAGGCCATCCGCAAGCTCGCCGACCAGGGTCTGGTCTCCCACGAGCCCTACGGCGCGGTGACACTCACCGATCACGGCCGCGAGGCCGCGATCCTCATGGTGCGGCGCCACCGTCTCATCGAGACCTTCCTCGTCCGTGAACTCGGCTACCGCTGGGACGAGGTGCACGACGAGGCCGAGATCCTCGAGCACGCGGTGTCCGACCGCCTGATGGCCCGGCTCGACGCCAAACTCGGCTTCCCCGACCGGGATCCGCACGGCGACCCGATCCCCGCACTCGACGGTTCGATCCCCACTCCCGCCGCGGCCCTGCTCGCCGACCTCGAGGTCGGGGCGTCGGGATGCATCGCACGCATCTCCGACACCGATCCGGAGATGCTGCGCTACTTCGACGAGGTGGGCGTGGCCCTCGACCGCGTGGTGACCGTCGCCGAGAAGCGGCCGTTCGCCGGCACCATCTCGGTGTCCCTCGACGACGCGGCGCCGATCGACCTGGGCGACATCGCCGCCCGCGCGATCTTCGTCGTCCCGCGCTAACGCAGGGTCGCGGGTCGTACCACCATCACCGAACTCGCCCGCTTGCCCTTCTCCTGGATCAGCGCGATGGCCTGCTCGTGCGGGTCGACGACCACGTAGACGCCCTTCATGCCGATCGGCTCGAGCCACCGTCCCTGGCTGATGGATTCGGCCTCGTCGTCGCTGATGTCGCGGCGCGGGAAGGACAGCTTCACGGCCTCGTCGATGTCGAGGCTGACGCGGCCGTCCTCGCGGACCTCGTCGAGCGTGCGGGCGTGTTCAAGGGTGAAGGGCCCGACCGCGGTGCGTCGGAGTGCGGTGAGGTGTCCCCCGACCCCCAGTGCGGCGCCGAGGTCACGGGCCAGGGACCGGATGTAGGTACCCGACGAACAGTCCACCGCGACATCGAGATCCACCACGCCCGGGGTGCCGTTGTCGGTGTCGCCGTCGCGCCGTATGGCGAGCACGTCGAATCGTGACACGGTGACCGGGCGGGCTTCGAGGTCGAAGTCGGCGCCGGTGCGGACCAGGGCGTGCGCTCGCCGGCCGTCGACCTTGATCGCCGACACCTTCGCCGGGACCTGCTGGATGTCGCCGGTGAGATCGGCGACGCCCGAGGCGATCTCGTCGTCGGTCACACCGGAGGCGTCCGCGGTGGTGAGGATCTCCCCCTCGCGGTCGTCGGTGGTGGTCGAGGCGCCCAGCCGGATGGTCGCCGTGTAGGACTTGGTGGTCAACGATAGCAGGCCGAGAAGCTTTGTCGCCCTCTCGATCCCGACGACGAGAACGCCGGTGGCCATCGGGTCCAGGGTGCCGGCGTGGCCGACCCGGCGGGTGTCGAAGATCTTGCGGCACCGCGACACGACGTCGTGGCTGGTGATCCCGGCCTGCTTGTCGACGATGAGCAGGCCGGCCTTCTCGATGGTTGCGTCGGCCATGTCAGACCATCGCGATCGTCGTGGTGATGATGCCCCGTTCGACGAGCCAGCGGCCGTGGAACTCGATCACCGGAGCACCGCCGTCGGAGGCGGCCGGGTCGATCAGGATGCGCGAGACGAACGTCCCGGACGTATCCACGGTCTGTTCGAAGGTGATGAGGGCGTCCTCGAATCCCAGCCACCGCTTGGTGATCGGGAACCAGGCCTTGTAGGTGGCCTCCTTGGCGCAGAACAGCAGGCGGTCCCAGTGCAGTCCGGCCGGCCGGGTCGCGAGGACCTCTCGCTCGGCGGGCAGGCTGGTGTGCTCGAGGACGCCGTCGGGCAGCGCGTCGTGCGGTTCGGCGTCCATGCCGAGGGATCGAACCCCCATCGCGTGGGCGACGATCGCGGCGCGGTATCCGTCGCAGTGGGTCAGGCTGCCGACGATGCCCGCGGGCCAGATGGGGGCGCCCTTGTCGCCCTTGAGGATCGGCACCGGGTCGTAACCCAGCTGACCCAGCGCCTGCCGGGCACAGTGCCGGACGGTGGTGAACTCGCGGCGACGCTTCTCCACGGCCTTGCCGATGAGCGCCTGCTCGGCGGGCATCGCGATCAGTCCGGGCGGATCGTCGAACGCCTCCGCCGAGGCGACCCCGGATGGGAGGAGTTGTTCGATCACTGCTCGCCCTTTCGTTCTTGCCGTTCCGCCTGTCGCGTCCGGCGCTCTGCCTGCCTCTGCTCCACCCGTGCCCGGAATTCCGCGGCACGCTCGGCGTAGTCGGGCGGCAGGTCGAACCGCACCCCGTGCTCGGGGAGGTCGGACTCGCCGAGGCCGTCACCCGGCACGATGTTGCGCATCAACGGGTTCGGCAGGCCGCGCCGCTTCCACTCGCGGGGATAGCCGACCGACACCTCCTCGAACCGGATGCCGTCGTACCAGGTGGTGCGCGGGATGTGCAGGTGCCCGTACACGCAACACGACGCATTGAACTCGGTGTGCCAGTGCGCGGTCAGCTCACTGCCGCACCACAGCGCGAACTCCGGGTAGATGAGCGCATCACACGGTTCGCGGCGCAACGGCCAGTGGTTGATCAGGACCGTCTTCTCCGACGGGTCGAGGGCCTGCAGCCGGCGACGCGTGATCTCGATCCGCGCACGACCCCAGGCGTCGCGGGTCGGGAACGGCTCGGGCGAGAGCAGGAACTCATCCGTGGCCACCACGTTGCGCTCGCGCGCGAGCGCCAGCGCGGTGAGTTTATTGGCGGTGCCCTCCGGCCGGAAGGTGTAGTCGTACAGCAGGAACATCGGGACGACGCGGACCGGATCGCTGCCGTCGCCCGGGTCGAACAGCGGGTAGATGTCCTCGGGGGTCACCACGCCGATGTCGCGGCACGCCTGCACGAGATAGTCGTAGCGTGCCACACCGAACACCTGCAGCGGGTCCTTGGCCGTGGTGTACAACTCGTGGTTGCCCGGGACCCAGATAACCGTGTGGAAACGGGTCCGGAGGCGGCGCAGGGTGTCGACGATGTCGTCGGTGCGTTCGGCGACGTCACCGGCCACGATGAGCCAGTCCGCCGACGACGTCGGCCGGATCTCGTCGATGATGTGCTCGTTGCCCCGATGGGCGACGTGCAGATCGCTGATCGCCCACAAAGTTGCCACGAGGATCCATCGTGCCAGAGGTCGTGATTCCACCGTGCCCGGGGCGGGTCGGCGTGGGACGATCGAGCGGTGTACGGCGCACCCGTCGCCCCGAGCGGATCACGCCTCCCGGGCAGTCGCGGACCCTGGTGGGTCCAGGTCGTCGTGAGCTCCCTGATCCTGCTCGCCTACCTCGTCGCGCAGGTGACGGCATTCGCCGTCGGCGACACCACCGAGCGGTGGACGCAGTACGGCCTGAGCGCGGGCGTCCTGGTGATCTTCGTGGTGATCACCGCGGCGTGGGCGCGGTCGGGATGGCGGGTCACCGTTGCAGTACTGCTCGGGTTGCTGTTCGTCGGGTTGGAGCGACTCGCGCTGCTCCCGTTCTACCTCGATCTCTCGGTCACCCAGGACTGGTCGTCGGAGGTGTTCCGGCTCGCCTCGATGGCCGCGACCGCGATGCTGCTCACCGGCCTGATCCTCGTGTGGTCGATCGCCCGGCGACAGACGGCCATGACCTGGGTGGGTCTGCTCCCGTCCGCCGGGCTGGTCGCCCTGGGGACCTGGGCCACCTACTATCACCAACCGGATTTCGGCGTCGACCTCACGGCCACCGAGGTCGCCCTGCCCCTGCATTACTGGATCGGCGTGATCGCGTTCGAGACCATGTTCGGCGTCGCGGCCGTCCTCGTCCTGTGGGCGTGCGACGCGATCGGCCTCGCCACCCGCCGATCGCCCGCGACGAGCACGCCGTCGACCACGCCGAACGTGGAGAGCTTCCGGACCACCCAGCTCTACCGGACGCAGGCCGGCCAGACGGATCTGCGGGAGACCGAGCGGTACCGGCCACCGCCGCCCCCGCTCGCCCAGCCGCAACGGCGACCCGACGACCCGAGCTTCCGGACGACGCAGATCCGACGGCCCCGCGGCGACGGAACCCCCGGCGACAACCGGGACGAGCGCTGAGGGTCAGGCGGGTACGGCTCCCGTCTGCCGCCAGCGGCCGGAGCGGATGCGCCACACGACGGTCGCGAGGCGGACGACCATGAAGACCACCAGGCCCGACCACACCCCGGCCAGTCCCCAGTCGAAGATCAGCGACAGCCAGATCAGCGGCAGGAACCCGACGAGCGCGCCGGTCAGGGTCGCAGTGCGGAGGAAGGCGGCATCGCCGCTGCCGAGCAGCACGCCGTCGAGGGCGAAGACCACGCCGGCGATCGGCAGCATGCCGACGAAGAACCACCACGGCACACCGATGGCGTCGAGCACGGCGTCGTCGGAGGTGAAGACGCGCGGGATGAGCGTCGCGCCGGCCGCGAAGACCGCGGCCATCGCGGTCGCGGCGACCACCGACACCCCGGTCACGCGGCGCGCCACGGTGTCGGCGACCTTGAGGCGGCCGCCCCCGAGCGCGGCGCCGACGAGCGCCTGCGCGGCGATCGCCACCGAGTCGAGGAACAGCGCCATGAACTCCCAGAGCTGCAGTACGAGCTGATGCGCCGCGACCTGCGCGACGCCGAATCGGGCGGCCACCGCGGCGGCCGAGACGAAGCAGATCTGGAACGACAGGCTGCGCACGATGAGATCGCGTGCCATCGCCAGCTGCGCGACGATGATCGTCCGGTCGGGGCGGAACCCCTTCGATTCCGGTGACGAGCCCGCCTCGCGGATCACCCGCACCGCGAACAGCACGCCCGTGACGCCTTGGCCGATCACGTTCGCGACGGCGCTGCCCGGGAGGCCGAGCCGCGGAAACGGCCCGATGCCGTGCACGAGGCCGACCACGAGAACGGCCGCGAGGGACAGCCCGATCACCACGTAGACCACGGGCCGGCGCGTCTCCTGCACACCGCGCATCCAGCCGTTGCCGGCCATCGACAGCAGGATCAGCGGCACCCCGAACATCGCGATGCGCATCCAGTGCGCGGCATCGGCGGCCACCGCGGCCGACTCCGGCGACGACGCCCCGACGAGGAGCCGCATGACCATCGGCGCGAGCGGATAGGAGACCGCCACGATCACCACGCCGACGGCGACCGCGATCCAGCTGGCCTGCACGCCCTCGCGCACCGCGCCGGCACGGTCACCCGCACCGAACCTGCGCGCCGAGCGGGCCGTCGTGCCGTACGACAGGAAGGTGAGCTGGGTGCTGACGATCGAGAGCACCAGCGTGCCGACACCGAGCGCGGCGAGCTGCTCGCCACCGAGGCGGCCGACGACCGCGAGGTCGAGGAGCAGGTAGAGGGGTGGAGCGATGAGGACCGCGAGCGCCGAGACGGTCAGCGTCGCGATACGGGCGACACCTGTCTCGTCAGATGTCGCGGCCTCGTCGCGGGTGTCGCTCAGAGCGACTCCAGCAACCTCGCGACCACCTCGTCGGCGGTGCCGGTGTCGCTGTAGCCGGAGGCCTGACGATGCCCGCCGCCTCCATGGGCGCGGGCGATCGGGACGAGGTCGACGACCTCCTTGGACCGCAGCGACACCGTCCACACCTGCGGTTCGCTCTCCTTGAACACCGCCGCCACCTCGGCGTCGCGGGCGGTCCGGATGGTGTCGACGACGCTCTCGGACTCCTCCCAGCTCATGCCGGCGAGGGCCTTCTGGTCGACGATCGCGTAGACGAGTCCCTCGCCGTTGCACGCCGACGGGACCAGCTTCGCCGAGGCGAGGACGCCGGACATCATGGCGAACCACTCGAACGGGTGGGAGTCGAAGAGGATGCGGCTCCACCGGCGTGCGTCGACGCCGGTCTCCAGCAGGCGCGCCGCGATCCGGAAGGACTGCGGCCGGGCCCAGCGGAAGGAACCGGTGTCGGTGGTCAGCCCGGCGTAGATGCAGGTGGCGATGTCGGCGTCGAGTTCGACCCCGAGCTCGTCGAGTACGTCGAGCACCAGGACCGACGTGCAGTCGGCAGCGGGATCGATCAGGTCGAGGTCACCGAAACCGGGATTCGACGCATGATGGTCGATGGTGATCGACGTGTCGGCCGCAGTGAAGACCTCGCCCAGCGAGTCGAGGCGCTCGAGGTTCGCGGCGTCGACCGACACCACCAGTGGGTGCCCGACCACCTGGTTCGGGGAACACAGGAGTTTGCTGCCGGGCAACCCGCCGAGGGAGGCCGGCAGCTGCTCGGAACCGGGATAGGACACCTCGACGTCGACGCCGCGCCGGTCGAGGGCCAGTCCCAGTGCGAGACCGCTGCCGATGGTGTCCGCATCCGGTCGGATGTGACAGCAGATGGTCACCGCCGACGCGGACGCCAGCTCTGCGGCGATCGCCGCACTCGCCGAAGCGTTCACTCGTCGTCGCCGGCGTCGTCTGCCGAGCGGTAGGGATCGGCGTCACCGGCCGGTGATGCCTCGGCCGCCCGCCGCGCGACGAGCTCGTCGTTGGCGCGGGCGCGCGCGACGAGCTCCTCCATCTGACGGGCCGCGTCTGGGACCGTGTCGAGCATGAAGCGCAGGGTCGGGGTGAAGCGGACGCCGGTGCCGGCGCCGACCTTGGACCGGAGCACGCCGGTCGCCTTGGCCAGTCCCGCGGCCGCCGCCTCGTAGTCGGGGTCGGCGTCGATGGATTCGCCCATCACCGTGTAGTAGACGGTCGCGTCGTGCAGATCGTTGGTCACGCGGGTGTCGGTGACCGTCACGTAGGCCAGGCGCGGGTCCTTGATCTCGGTGGCGATCGCCGACGCGACGATCGTCGAGATCCGCTTGGCCAGACGTTGTGCCCGTGCTGGATCAGCCATCGGGAGTCCTTCCGTGAGCGGTGCCGTGCGCGCCGGCCCGGTGTCGGGCCGACGCGCACGGACGTGGGTCGAGAGAGCTCAGAAGCTGACGCGCATCAGTCGCGCGGCTTCTCCCGCAGCTCGTAGGTCTCGATCACGTCGTCCACCTTGATGTCCGAGTAGGTCAGCGTGAGACCACATTCGTAGCCTTCGCGAACCTCGGTGGCATCGTCCTTCTCGCGCTTGAGCGACGACACGGTGAGGTTCTCGGCGACCACGACGTTGTCACGCAGCAGGCGCGCCTTGGCGTTGCGGCGCATGATGCCCGACTGGACGAGGCAACCGGCGATGTTGCCGATCTTCGACGACTTGAAGATGGCGCGGATCTCGGCGCGGCCGAGCTCCACCTCTTCGTAGATCGGCTTGAGCATGCCCTTGAGCGCGCTCTCGATCTCGTCGATGGCCTGGTAGATCACCGAGTAGTACCGGATGTCGACGCCCTCGCGGTTGGCCAGCTCGGTGGCCTTGCCCTCCGCACGGACGTTGAAGCCGATGATGATCGCATCCGAGGCCGCCGCCAGGTTGACGTTGGTCTCGGTGACGCCACCGACACCGCGGTCGATGATGCGCAGCGACACCTCGTCGCCCATCTCGATGCCCAGCAGGGCCTCTTCGAGGGCTTCGACCGTGCCCGAGTTGTCACCCTTGAGGATGAGGTTGAGCTGGCTGGTCTCCTTGAGAGCCGAATCCAGGTCTTCCAGGCTGATCCGCTTGCGGCTGCGCGCGGCCAGCGCGTTGCGCTTGCGCGCATTGCGGCGGTCGGCGATCTGCCGGGCGATGCGGTCCTCCTCGACCACGAGCAGGTTGTCGCCTGCGCCGGGGACCGAGGTGAAACCGATGACCTGGACCGGTCGCGACGGCAGCGCCTCGGGGACGTCCTCGCCGTGCTCGTCGACCATGCGACGGACACGACCGTAGGCGTCACCGGCGACGATCGAGTCGCCGACGCGGAGCGTGCCGCGCTGTACCAGCACGGTCGCCACCGGGCCACGGCCGCGGTCGAGGTGCGCCTCGATGGCGACACCCTGGGCGTCCATGTCCGGGTTGGCACGCAGGTCGAGCGATGCGTCCGCGGTGAGCAGCACGGCTTCGAGCAGTGCGTCGATGTTCTCGCCCTGCTTGGCCGAGATGTCGACGAACATGGCGTCGCCGCCGTACTCCTCGGGCACCAGACCGTATTCGGTCAGCTGTCCGCGGATCTTCTGCGGATCGGCGCCTTCCTTGTCGATCTTGTTCACCGCGACCACGATCGGCACATCTGCCGCCTGGGCGTGGTTGACCGCCTCCACCGTCTGCGGCATGACACCGTCGTCGGCCGCGACCACGAGGATCGCGATGTCGGTGGCCTTCGCACCGCGGGCACGCATGGCGGTGAACGCCTCGTGACCCGGGGTGTCGATGAAGGTGATCAGGCGATCCTCACCGTTGAGGTGGGTGTTCACCTGGTAGGCACCGATGTGCTGCGTGATGCCGCCGGCCTCGCCCTCGCGGACGTTGGCCTTACGGATCGTGTCGAGCAATCGGGTCTTACCGTGATCGACGTGGCCCATGACGGTGACCACCGGCGGACGCTGTGCGAGGTCGTCCTCGCCGCCCTCGTCCTCGCCGTAGGTGAGGTCGAAGCTGTCGAGCAGCTCGCGGTCCTCGTCCTCCGGGCTGACGACCTGGACACGGTAGTTCATCTCCGAGCCGAGCAGCTCGAGCGTCTCGTCGTTGACCGACTCGGTCGCCGTCACCATCTCGCCGAGGTTGAACAGCGCCTGGACCAGCGATGCCGGGTTGGCGTCGATCTTGTCGGCGAAGTCGGACAGCGAGGCACCACGGGCGAGACGGATTGTCTCGCCGTTGCCGCGCGGCAGACGGACGCCACCGACGGACGGAGCTTGCATGCTCTCGTACTCGGCGCGTTTTGCCCGCTTCGACTTGCGACCCTTGCGGGGAGCGCCACCGGGACGACCGAACGCACCGGCTGCACCGCCGCGGCCACGACCGCCGCCGCCACCGGGACGACCGCGGAAGCCACCACCGGCGGGTGCGCCGGGAGCGCCGCCGCCACCGCCGGGTCCGCC
>NZ_BACI01000076.1 GCF_000225505.1 Gordonia alkanivorans NBRC 16433
ACCGCGTCGTCCTGCCCGAACTCGGGGCGGGCACCACCGTCGCCCAGTGGCTGCTGTACTCCGAACTCAACGGGCGGGCCTGGTGCGTCGCCGATCCGGCTCGCGAGAAGAC
>NZ_BACI01000075.1 GCF_000225505.1 Gordonia alkanivorans NBRC 16433
AGCAGCGCGTTGGCGCCGATGCGGCTCTTGTCGGGGGTTCCGTCGCAGTCCAGCAGTGCCTGGTCGACGAGACGCTGTTCCTCGGCCTCGATGCCGATCACCGCGGGTGCCAGCTCGCCGAGGACGCCCTCGACGGCCTTGGTGACGCCCTTGCCCAGGTACCGCTCGCCGCCGTCACGGAGCTCGACGGCCTCGTGTTCGCCGGTGGAAGCGCCCGACGGAACGGCGGCGCGGGTGAAGGTGCCGTCGTCCAGGACGACCTCGACCTCGACCGTCGGGTTTCCCCGCGAATCGAGAATCTCGCGCGCACCTACCTGCTCGATGATTGCCACGGCTGAACCCCAATCTCGGTGGACGTGCCGGCTGTGATGCCGGTCGGTAGGTCAAAGAGTAGTGGCTGCATCCGCGGTCCACGAGACAAGGTCTCGTGGTACGGCTGCAACCGTCCGGCTCCCGTGTCAGAAACGGACGTTGATCGAGTAGGCGTTGGCGTGATCGCGCACGTCGAGGACGTATGCCATCGAGTTGTTGTACGTGCGGACCGCCTTCTCCCAGCCCTCGGCGACGGTCATGTCGTTGCCCGAGGAGACGCACAGGTAGCGGGCGGCTGAGAGTGCCGCGTCGTCGATGTTGTCGGGGTCGGGGACGCCGTCGCCGCTGGCGTCCACGCCATAGCGCTTCCACGTCTCGGGGATGAACTGGAACGGCCCCATGGCGCGGTCGTGGGTGGGGTCACCGTCGAGGCGGCCGCCGTCGGTGTCGCGGATCTCCATGTTGCCCTTGGTGCCGTCGAGCTGGACCCCACGGATCGGCGGGCTGACGTCGCCGTTGGCGGCGACGCTCGACCCCCGATAGCGCCCGTGCTTGCTCTCGACACCGGCGATGCCGGCCAGCGTCGTCCATGCGATGCCGCATTCGGGGTGCTGCTGCCGCTGGATCTCCGCGGCGTTGCCGTAGGCCTGCAGGGACACGATCGGGATACCGGTCGACTCCGAGATGGGTTCGGCCCATTCACGCATCTTGTCGGCGGTGCGCCCGGGCGCATTGATGTCGATGTAGGGCTGCGGCACACCCGCGCCGGGCGGGATGCCCTCGGGGATGTCGGGCCTGTTCAGCGACGGCAGGTCGATGCATGCGGAGAGCAGCACCGTCGAGGCGATCGCCACACCGCCCGCCACCAGCCCGTTCCTCCACGAGCGACGGTTCCGCCCCCGGCCCAACACACGCATTCCCCGTTCCACTCCTGTCTGAAGATCCTGGGCGAGCCGCTGCCCGCCCGATCGACCACGATCGCACATGCCGCGGCGCGCTCGCCTCGGCAACACACAGCGACCCGGTCACAGGGGAACAACTGTCGGCGGCCGGTTTCGGTTCCCGACGGCCCGTCAGGACTCCGACGCGGCGTCGCCCACCGTGCGGAAGCCGATGTTGCTCGCCGTCGAGTTCGGGGTGTTCGACGATCTCGCCGCGACGCGGTAGCGGTTGCAGTACGAGTCGTGGCAGAGATGGCTGCCACCGCGGAGGACGCGCAGGGTGCCACGGGTCGGTCCGGTCGGGTCGACGGAGTCGGAGGTCCGGTAGTACCGCGCGCTGAACCGGTCGGCGCACCACTCCCACACGTTGCCCACGCACTGGTAGAGGCCGTAGCCGTTGGGTTCGAAGGCGCGCACGTCCACGGTGCCGACGTGCCCCTCCGGACGGTCGGGGAACACGCCGCGAAAGATGTTGCAGCGAGGCTCTTCCCGGCCGGGATGTCTGTCCCCCCAGGGGTACCGCGCACCGTGCAGCCCCCCGCGTGCGGCGTACTCCCACTGCGCCTCGGTGGGCAGCGACCGGCCGGCCCAGGAGCAGTATGCGAGTGCGTCGTCGTGGCTGACATGCACGACGGGGTGAGTGGTCTTGCCGGTCAGGTCGCTGTCCGGTCCCCCGGGATGCCGCCACGACGCACCCGGTGTCGCGAGCCACCACGGGGTTTCGGGGACGGGTTCGCCGGGCGCGGTGGCATAACCGTGGAAGACCGCCGAGATGCCGGCCCGTTCGGCATCGGTGACGTACCCGGTCGCCTCGACGAAGGCGGCGAAGGCGGCGTTCGTCACCGACGTGACGTCCACCGAGAACGCACCGACTTCGACGTCGTGGACGGGGACCTCACCATCGGTGCGGTACCCCTCGTCGAGGGCGTCGCCCATCGCGAACCGCCCGGCGGGGACCTCGACGGTCTCGATCCCGTGCGCCCCCTCCCCTGCCGACGCAGGATTGCGTTCGTCAGATCGGGACTCCGGCGACGCGGATCCGGGCGGGTGGCAGCAACTCACCCCTCGATCATGCCGTCTTCGACGATGCCCCGGTCCATCAGCGCGCCGAGGATCAGCGAGGCGAGCCGGTCGATGTCGGCGCCGGTGGTGTCGAATCTCAGATCGGGGTGTTCCGGACTCTCGTACGGCGCGTCGATGCCGGTCAGGCCACGCAATTCGCCGCGCCGGGCTCGTTCGTACAGTCCCTTCGGATCACGACGTTCGCACTCGGAGACCGGCGTCGAGATGTGCACCTCGATGAACTCCAGACCGGCCGCGCGGTGCAGTTCCCGGGCGATCTCCCGGTCCGACCGCAGCGGCGACACCATCGACGCGATCGCGATGACGCCGGCGTCGGCGAAGAGGCGCGCGACATGCCCCACGCGACGGATGTTCTCCGCCCGGTCGCCGGCCGAGAACCCGAGGTCGTCGGAGATGCCGTGCCGGATGTTGTCGCCGTCGAGGAGGTAGGCGACGCGGCCGCGGCTGACGATGGCACGTTCGAGCGCCACCGCGACGGTGGACTTGCCCGACGCCGGCAATCCGGTGAGCCACACCGTCGCTCCGCGCTGACCGGTGTGCGCCCACCGTTCGGCGCGGGCGAGCGAACTCGGATGCCACTTGATGTCGTTTCGGGTGGCCTTGCCCGGGATGACCTCTCGCGCTTCGAGGATCGTGCCGGCGCCGACGGTGTCGTTGGACGCCTCGTCGATGAGGATGAAGGCGCCGGTGTCGCGGTTCTGCGCGTACGGATCCGCCGGCACCACCGACGCCGTACGCAGCGTGATCGTCCCGATGTCGTTGAGCGCCAGCTCGCTCGGCCCGACGTGCTCGATCAGGGTGTCGGGATCGAGGCGGCGTTCGAGAGACTGGACGGTGGCGCGCACCGTCGACGGCCCGTGCTTGAGCGCGACACGATCTCCGGCACGCAACGGCGACGTCGACAGCCAGCACACGTGGGCGTCGATCTCGCGGGCGAGCACCGGAACGTGCGCACCCTCGGCGCCGCTGACGACGATGTCGCCGCGGCCGATGTCGATGTCGTCGGCGATCTGGATAGCCACCGAGAGCGGGGCGACCGCGACCTTTCTCGTCTCGTCGAGCGTGTCGACAGCGGTGACCGTCGACCGGCTGCGCGACGGCAGCACGACGATCTCGTCGCCGACCTGCAGGGTTCCCGACGCCAGGCGCCCGGCGTAGGTGCGACGATGGGACTCGCTCGGTCGCGACACCCACTGGATCGGCAGCCGCAATTCCTCGGCAACCGGTGCCGGCGCGTGCAATTCGACGTTCTCGAGGTACTCGAGGAGCGTCGGACCCTCGTACCAGGGTGTGCTGTCCGACCGGTGCACCACGTTGTCGCCGTGCTTGGCGGCGACCGGAATCGCCGTGATCTCGTCGATGCCGAGTTGTACGGCGAGCTCGGCGAGGTCGGCGCGGATCTCGTCGAAGCGGTGTCGGGAAAAGTCCACCAGGTCGATCTTGTTGACCGCCGCGACCACATGCGGAACCCCGACGAGGGTCGCGATCCGCGCATGGCGCCGGGTCTGGCGGAGCAGGCCGTGTCGGGCGTCGACGAGCAGCACCGCCACATGCGCGTTCGACGCCCCGGTGAACATGTTGCGGGTGTAGCGCTCGTGTCCGGGGGTGTCGGCGAGCACGTAACTGCGTGTGGGCGTGGAGAAGAACCGGTACGCGACGTCGATCGTGATGCCCTGCTCCCGCTCGGCACGCAGGCCGTCGGAGAGCGCGGCGAGGTCGACGTCCCCGTCACCGTCGGTGACCGCGTCGAGGTGGTCGGTCGGCAGGCTGCCGGTGTCGTGCAGGATGCGGCCGATCAGCGTCGACTTGCCGTCGTCGACGCTGCCCGCGGTGGCGATGCGGAGGAACTGCCGGGTCGCGGTGGGAGTTCCGGTGCCGGCATCAGCCGTCTCCGGAGAGGTGATGGTCATCAGAAATGCCCTTCGCGCTTGCGGTCTTCCATGGCGGCACTCGATGTCCGGTCGTCGGCGCGGGTCTCACCGCGTTCGGAGACCGTCGCCTCGCTGATCTCGGCGATCGTGGTCGCCTTCGAGCGGACCGCACCGGTGATCGTCAGATCCCCGACCGTGCGGTAGCGCACCCACTCGGTGGTGACCTCTTCGCCGTCCCGTGACGGCGAGAACTCCGAGACCGCCAGCAGGATTCCGTCCCGTTCGAAGACCTCACGCTCACCGGCGAAATAGATCGACGGCAGTTCGAGGTCCTCGAGTTCGATGTAGCGCCAGATGTCGGTCTCGGTCCAGTTCGACAGCGGGAACACGCGCACCGACTCTCCGCGCCGTATTCGCCCGTTGTACAACGACCACGGTTCGGGGCGCTGCGCACGCGGGTCCCACTGGCCGAACTCGTCGCGGAAGCTGAAGATGCGTTCCTTCGCGCGGGCACGTTCCTCGTCGCGGCGGGCACCGCCGAAAGCGGCATCGAAGCCGCCCTTCTCGAGTGCGTCGAGCAGAGTGCGGGTCTGCAGCCGGTTGCGCGAGCCCGACGGGTCCGTCGACTCGGCGACGCGACCCGAGTCGATGGACTCCTGGACCGACGCCACGATCAGCTCGATGCCTTCGGGGTTGTCGGCGGTGGGTGCGACACGACGGTCGCGGAACTCGATGACCTCGGAGAAGTTGTGCCCGGTGTCGACATGCATGATCGGGAATGGCAGCGGAGCCGGCCGAAAGGCCTTCTCCGCCAGGCGCAGCAGGACGATCGAGTCCTTTCCGCCGGAGAACAGCAGGACCGGACGCTCGAGCTCGGCCACCACCTCCCGGATGATGTGCACCGCCTCTGCCTCCAGGACCCGGATCGCGGTGACGTGATCGATGTCGTCGGCAGCCTGCGGATCTGCAGTCTGGGGAACTGTCGTCACAGCGGATATCCGTTCCGTTCGGCGTCTTCTCGGTATCGCTGAGCCCATTCCTTGGACCGCGAATTCGACTGCGGTTTCAGCGGTGGCGGCGGTGCCAGTGCGGGGTCCTGACCGATCTTCTCGAGTACCCGCGCGGCCGCCTTGGTGGGGTCGTTCACCAGGTCGCGGAACTCGATGTCGAGGGGTTCGATGCCCTCGGCGGCAAACCAGTTGCGCCACTGCCGTTCCTGCTCGCGGAGGAGGCCGGCCAGATGCGCGATCCCCGCGGCGTGGTACACCGCGCCGTCGTCCCCGTCATCGTCCGAGCCGTCGTTGCGCCATACCCGCGTCTGCACCGCGCGCCACATCGAAACCGCCTGCGGCACCACGTCATCGCGGTACACGTGTACGTACACCGGGTCGGCGCCGTCGAAGATCCATCGGATCGCTGTCCGCAACGATCCGGAACCCGCGCGGCTTCGCGCGATCAGCAGCGGCGTCTGATTCCACATGAGCTTGCCGCCCCACACCCCGTTCGCGCTGCGGCCGGCCGCCAGGATGTCGGCGCGCCAGATCTCGGAGTCACGGGTGTCGACGGTGCCGGGATCGACCGGGTCCAGGAGTTCCAGGATCGTCGGATCGGTGACGCCGGCGAACCACTCACGTGGCTGAGGCGATTGCGACGAGGAGACGAAGTACTGGAAGAACTCCTCCGGCGTACCGGCGACCTCGGTTGCCGACAGCGACTCGACGAGCAGTGTGCTGCCGCTGCGCTGGCTCGCGCAGACCAGATAGTTCGACGGCCCCGCGGCGGGCGTTGCTGACATGAACGATGAGTCTAACGATCCGAAAACCCCTCGCAACCTGGACTTTTAGGCGCAGAGAGGCGGAAAACCTTGACACCGGCCAGCTGTCGTGAATGTCCCGATCTCCGGCGTGCCTCCCGGTTCAGCGGGTCCCTGACGTGATCTCCCCGGCCAACTCGCGCTTGGAACCCTGCGGACGACGGGACGGCAGCGCCTCCTCCTGGGCTGCGACCTGCGCCGCCTTCGCATGGAAGGCCTCCATGAATCGCTGGGCGACGGCGGTGCCGGCCGCCTCGTCGGGGAGGTCGTCAGCGGTCTCGGCCCGCCACGCGGACAGCGTCGCGGCCAAGGTGGCACGCACCCCGGCATACGACGGGTCGTCGGCGACATTGTTGCGCTCATACGGATCGGAACGCAGGTCGTAGAGCTCGACCCGCGGCCGGTCCTGTTGGATCGCTTCGGAATCCAGCGATCGAGCGGACAGGCTGTCGGCGATGTCGAGCGGCAACAGGAGTGCCGGCCGCGCCGCGAGGTTCTCGATGTAGCTGTAGTCCTTGGTGCGCACGGCTCGGATCGGGTCGAAGGCATCGTGGTAGGTCTTCTCCGTGAAGACCTCGCTGCGTACGGCCGGCGCGCCGGGTGATTCGACGAGTGCCGACGCATGGGAGTCGCCGTCCACGTCGTCCGGGATGTCGACCCCCAGCAGGTCCAGCAGGGTCGGGGTCAGGTCCACACCGGAGAACAGGTCGTCGTAGACCTGCGGCTCGACGTGCCGCTGCGTCGGCGGCCGCATGATGAGCGCGACGCCGGTGCCCTCGGCGTACAGGGTCGACTTCGCCCGCGGGAACGCCAGCCCGTGGTCGGTGATGAACACGATCCACGTCGAGGAGTCCAGCCCCAGCTCGGCGACGGTGCCGAGCAGACGACCGACCGCGGCGTCGGCCTTGGAGATCGAACCGTGCAGACCCGCGAGGTCGTCGCGGACGTCGTCGGTGTCGGGCAGAAACCCCGGTACTGCGATGTCACTGGTGTCGGACGGCTTGTACTCGTCCGCCGGGTACGGCCGATGGGTCTCGAAGAACCCCGCGGTCAGGAAGAAGGGCCGATCGTCGTCGGCGTGGCGCCGGAGCCAGTCCTGGGACTGCTCGACGACGTAGTCGCATCGCGAGTCGGAGACGTCGACCGAATCGAAGCCGAGTCGCTGCGGGTCCGCGCTCTCGTGTTGCATCCCGAACAGCGCCGACCGGTACCCGGCGTCGGCCAGCAGCGACGGAAGGGTTCGCACGTCGGAGTGGTACTCGAACCCGTGGTGCGCAAGCCCGACGAGGCCGTTGCGGTGGGGGTAGCGTCCGGTGAAGAGCGACCCGCGGGCCGGCGAGCACAGTGGCGCGGTGGCATGGGCGTCGGCGAAGCGGATGCCGTCCGCGGCCAGTTGATCGAGGGTCGGCGACTCGACTCCGTCGGCGCTGTAACACGTCAGATGACGTCCCAGGTCGTGCCAGTGGATCAGGATGACGTTCTCGCGTGCCATGGCCCCCATGATGACGCAGGCCGCCGGCCGAATCGTCGGCGGACGGACACCCGATTCCGACATACCGCGCACGGCACCGGCCGAGAGGTTGAAATCACTGTGCGCCAAATCCGCTGATCGGACTGCTGTGGGCGCCCTTGCCGGTCACGTGTAGGGCGATATGCCCTATGCGGCACCCCCATCCAGGTCTAACGTTCCTATGGCTAGCCTTACAGAACTAGTGGCGCCGGCGGCGCTGAGAGACGGACGGACCCGGATGGATCACCTCACGGCACTCGCCTCGAGTGGCGTACATGTGCTGGCCGCCGCCGACGGACCGTCGGTCTGGACGCAGATGGTCGGAAGCGCGCTCATCGGTCTGCGCGAGGGCCTCGAAACCGGGATCGTGGTCATGGTCCTGATCGCCTTCGTCGTGAAGACCGACCGCCGGGACGCCCTCAAGTGGATCTGGGCGGGCGTCGGTGCGGCAGTCGCGATGACCCTCGTGGTGTTCCTCGTGATCCACTTCGGCACGTCGACGATGACGCCGCTCGCGGCCGAGACCATCGCCGGTGTCGCGTCGCTGGTTGCGGTCGGGATCGTGACGTTCATGGTCCTGTGGATGAGCGAGGCCTCCTCCCACATCTCCGCCGACCTCAAGAGCGGGATGTCGAAGGCGCTGCTGACCGGCGGCGCATCGGTGCTGGGTCTGGCGTTCCTGGCCGTCGGCCGCGAGGGTTTCGAGACCGCATTGCTGATGGTCGGTTATGCCGAGAGCGTGTCCGGTGGATTGTGGCCGCTGCTCGGCCTCGTCGTCGGGATCGTCGGCGCGATCGTGCTGACCGTCCTGATCTACCGCGGTGCGATCCGCATGAACCTCTCGGTGTTCTTCACCTACACCGGCCTGTTCCTGATCGTCGTCGCCGCCGGGATTCTGACCTACGGCATCCGTGCGCTGCAGACGGTGGGCTGGCTGCCCGGACTCGGCAACACCGCCTTCGACGTCTCGGAGACCTACGACGCGTCGTCCTGGTACGGCACGATCCTGGGCGGCATATTCAACGTGCGCCCGGATCCGACGGTCCTGCAGGTGATCGCGTGGATCGTCTACGTGGTCGTGGTGACCACGATCTTCTTCCGCCGTCAACGTGCCGGACATCGCGCAATCGCCGCCAGAACGTCCGACGAGAGCTCCGCGCCCGTGGAGCCCGCCCCCGAAAGGAATCCTCAGTGACTCGTAGACCCGTGGTGGCCGCAGCTGCGGCCGCGGTGGTGATCGCCCCCGTGCTCCTCGCCGGCTGTACCGAGAAGGGCAGCTCCGAGGGCGCGATCGCCGTCACGTCGACCGCCGACGCCTGTGATCTCGCGACCACCGACGCGACGACCGGCAACGTGGACTTCACGGTCACCAATTCCGGAGACAAGGTCACCGAGTTCTACGTCTACGGGAACAACAACCGCGTCCTCGGCGAGGTCGAGAACATCGGACCCGGCCTGTCCGGCAATCTGACGGTCGAGATCGTCGAACCCGGCACCTATACGGTGGCGTGCAAACCCGGCATGGTGGGCGCCGGCATCCGGACCGAACTCAACGTCGGCGGCGAGCGCAAGGAGAAGGCCGACGTCCCCGCCGACGTGACGGCCGCCAAGGCGCAGTATCTCGAGTACGTCCGCAACCAGTTGAACACCCTGCACGCCCAGACGACATCCTTCGTCGACAGCGTCAGGAAGGGCGATCTCGACGCGGCGCGTGCGCAATTCGGTCTCACGCGCACCCCGTACGAACGGATCGAGCCGGTCGCCGAGTCCTTCCCCGACCTCGACCCCGCCGTCGACATGCGGTGGGACGACACCGAGGACGGCACCCAGCCGTTCACCGGATTCCACCGCATCGAACGGTTCCTGTGGCCGCCGCAGGCCGCCGAGATCGGCGACACACCGGGCCAGATCACGCCGTCGGATGCCGCGAACGCCAAGGAGACCGACAACCCGCAGGCCATCGCCGAGATCGCCGACGGTCTGCTCGCCAACGTGACCAAGCTGCGCGACGAGGTCAACAAGCCCGACTTCGAGTTCGAGACCTTGTCGTTCGTGAAGGGCCCGCAGGCGCTGATCGACGAGGTGGCCGCCACCAAGGTCGACGGCGAGGAAGACCGCTACTCCCACACCGACCTCTGGGACATCGCCGCGAACCTCGACGGTTCGGAGACCGCCATCGCGACCATGCAGCCGATCATCTCCGCCAAGAACCCGGCGCTGATGGACAAGATCACCGCCCAGTTCAAGACCGTGCGTGATTCGGTGAATGCCTACCGCGAGGGTGACGGCTACGTGTCCTACACCAAGGTGACCCCCGAACAGCGCAAGGAACTGTCGAATCAGATCGACGCACTTTCGGCCACCCTGTCGCAGGTCCCGGGACTGGTGTTGCAGCAATGAGTGAGACGGCCCCCCGCCCCGGCGAGGCGCAACCTTCCGACCCCGCAGGCCGCACGAAGCGACGCGGCCTGTCGCGTCGTGCGATCCTCGGCGGCACCGGTGCCGGGTTGCTCGTCGCCGCGGGCGGGGTGGCCGTCGGCCGCGCCACCACGCCGTCACCGGCCGCCGACCACGTCGTCGAATTCCGCGGTCCACGCCAGGCCGGCATCATCACCGCCGCCCAGGATCGACTTCATTTCGCGAGTTTCGACGTCGTCACCGACAACCGGGACGAACTCATCGCCGTGTTACAGCGCTGGACCGAAGCCGCCGAACGCATGACCCGCGGCGAGGAGACCGAGCCCGACGGCGCCACCGGACTCGGCGAGTACACCCCGCCGGCCGACACCGGAGAAGCGCTGGGGCTGAGCGCAGCTCACCTCACGTTGACGATCGGCTTCGGTCCAGGGTTGTTCGGGCCCAGTGCCTCCGCCCCCGACCGACCCGATCGCTTCGGTCTCGCCGACCGCCGCCCACCAGCACTCGTCGATCTGCCGATGTTCGCGGCGGAGAAGATCGATCCATCGAGGTCATATGGCGACATCTGCGTGCAGGCCTGCGCCGACGACCCGCAGGTCGCCGTCCACGCCATCCGCAACCTCGCGCGGATGGCGGTGGGTGTCATGGCCGTCCGCTGGTCGCAGCTCGGGTTCGGCCGCACGTCGTCGACGACGCAGTCCCAGGACACACCCCGAAACCTGTTCGGGTTCAAGGACGGCACCGCGAACCTGCGCGCCGAGGACACCGACCTCCTCGACCGCTGGGTCTGGGTCGCCCCCGGGGACAATCCCCCGGCGGCGCAGTGGATGACCGGCGGCACCTACCTCGTCGCGCGTCGAATCCGGATGGACATCGAACCGTGGGACCGCGCCAACCTCTTCGAGCAGGAACAGATCGTCGGACGCACCAAGAGATCCGGCGCCCCGCTGGGCAAGTCCGGCGAGTTCGACGACCCCGACTTCGCGATCACCTCCGGCGGCACCCCGATCATCGCGCGCAACGCCCATGTCCGGCTGGCACATCCGGACAACCTCGGCGGAGTGCGAATTCTCCGGCGCGGCTACAACTTCACCGACGGCACCGACGGCTTCGGCCACCTCGACGCCGGCCTGTTCTTCATCGCCTTCAACCGCGACACCGGAAAACAGTTCGTGCCCATGCAGCAGGTTCTGTCCCGCCAGGACGCCATGACCGAGTACCTGATCCCCAACGGCTCGGCGAACTTCGCGATCCCGCCCGGCCTCGAGCCCGGCGAATGGTGGGGGCAGCGACTTTTCGAGTGACCACGCCCGACGCTCACGAAATCCGTTCGCGCTCAACCAATTTGAGTGAGCGGGAACGGATACGGTGAGCGAAAGCCATCAGCCCGCCAGCACGCTTTCCCAGGCCTCGCGCGAATCGAGTTCGATGCCACGCTCTCTCGCGCGCGCCTCGGCGTCTCGGACCGACGCCATGAGCGCCAGGGCCTTGTCCCGGGCCTGCGCCTCGACGCTGTCGTCGCCGACAGTGACGGTGACGGTCCACGTCTCGGCCGGGATGCTGTCCACCGGATACGACGCCGCGGTGAGCCGTTCGAGGATCTTCTGCAGCAGGGCCGGCGACGGCTGCGTGGTGGCGACGCCGTCGAGGACGGAGCCGCGCTTCTTCTCCGCGGCCTTGTGTTCCTCCCACTCGCGGATCTGGGTTTCGAGGTCGGCGTGGGCGCCGGACAGCACGCCGGGGGTGCGGCCCATCACCTTGGCGGTGAAGCTGCGGGCGACGTCGTCGATGTCGAACGGCGCCTCGGGATCGTCGGCGGCGATGCGCGCATGGAAGAGCACCTGCAGCAACAGATCCCCGAGTTCTTCCTTCAGCTCAGCCTGGTCACCGGCCTCGATGGCGTCGAGCAGTTCGTAGACCTCCTCGAGGAGGTAGCGACGCAACGAGTGATGGGTCTGGGTGCTCTCCCACGGACCGTTGCGGCGCAAGGTGTCCATCAGGGCGACGGAGTCGAGCAGGGCCATTCCCGACACCTTCGCCGCAGTGATGACCTGCTCCCCGCGGGCGAGGCGGGCGCGGACGAGCGGGTGATCGGCGTTGGTGCTCACCAGTACGGAGTCGACCGGTGTCTCATCGAGCACCTCGTCGAACACGGCGTCGACATGGTCGAATTCCCACAGGAGACTGGCGGGCACGTCCTCGGTGACCCTGACCGGGCCCGTGAGCCACGCGCGGGCCCGGATGGGGATCAGGTCGGGCCGTGCCGGGTCCAGCAGCACCACCGTCATTCGTACGCCCTTTCTCGACCCCCCTGATGTTCATCAACGTATCCCCCGAACCCGTCGGCACCGCCCGCCTCGCCGGAAACCGGTTCAGCCGTTGGGCTCCGGCTTCAGTTGCGTCAGGAACGTGGTGAGGTACTCGATGAGCTCGTCGTCGCGCAGACGTGCCGAACCGACTCCCCCGGTCCGCGGAATCGGGAGCGTGACCACCGACGTCGTCGCGCGGAAGGTCGCCGAGGAGTAGAGCCTGCGGAGACGCACCTGCTCGCTGTCGAGGAGCGGCAGCGGCGAGATCTTGACGCCCTGTCCGGCCAGTCCGATCTCGGTGATGCCGCGCTCGCGGCAGCGCAGACGCAGGCGGGCGATCGACGCCAGACGCGTCGTCTCGACCGGCGGCGGACCGTAGCGGTCGTTGAGTTCGACGAGCACCGCGTCGACCTCGGCGTCGTCGGTGGCCGACGCCAGCTTGCGGTACGCCTCCAGACGGAGACGGTCCGAGTCGACGTATTCGACCGGGATGTGCGCATCCACCGGCAGGTCGATCCGCACCTCCCCGGTCTCCTGGGTCTCGACGGGCTTGCCGTCGGCCGCGGCGCGATACGCCTCGACGGCCTCGCCAACGAGCCGCACGTAGAGGTCGAAACCGACGCCCGCGACGTGGCCGGACTGTTCGGCGCCGAGAACATTTCCGGCGCCACGCAATTCGAGGTCCTTGAGCGCCACCGCCATACCGGCGCCGAGTTCGTTGTTCTGCGCGATCGTCGCGAGCCGGTCGTAGGCGGTCTCGGTCAGCGGCCGGTCCGGGCTGTAGAGCAGGTAGGCGTAACCGCGTTCACGACTACGTCCGACTCGTCCGCGCAGCTGATGGAGCTGCGAGAGACCGAGGTTCTCGGCGCGGTCCACGATGAGCGTGTTGGCGTTGGAGATGTCGAGACCGGTCTCGATGATGGTCGTACAGACCAGCACGTCGTACTCGCGGTTCCAGAACCCCGACACCGTGCGCTCCAGCTGATCCTCACCCATCTGACCATGCGCGACAACGACTCTCGCCTCGGGGATCATTGCGGCGATGTCCTTGGCCGTCTTGTCGATGGTCGAGACGCGGTTGTGCACGTAGAAGACCTGGCCGTCGCGGAGCAACTCACGACGGATCGCCGCGGCCACCTGTTTCGGCGCGTAGGCGCCGACATAGGTCAGCACCGGGTGGCGCTCCTCGGGTGGGGTGAGGATCGTCGACATCTCGCGGATGCCGGCCATCGACATCTCCAGGGTGCGCGGGATCGGCGTCGCCGACATGGTCAGCACGTCGACGTGGGTGCGCAGCGACTTGATGTGTTCCTTGTGTTCGACGCCGAATCGCTGCTCCTCGTCGACGATCACGAGGCCGAGGTCCTTCCACGTGATACCGGTCTGCAGGAGGCGGTGGGTGCCGATGACGATGTCGACCTCGCCCTTGGCCATCGCCTCGGTGATCTCGCGGGATTCCTTGGCATCGGTGAAGCGCGACAGTCCGCGTACCCGCACCGGGAAACCGCTCATCCGCTCGGTGAACGTCTGCAGATGCTGTTGCGCGAGAATGGTCGTCGGCACGAGGACGGCGACCTGTTTGCCGTCCTGCACCGCCTTGAACGCGGCGCGCACCGCGATCTCGGTCTTGCCGTAACCGACGTCGCCGACGATGACGCGGTCCATCGGGACCGGACGTTCCATGTCGGACTTGACCTCGGCGATGACGGTCAGCTGATCGACCGTCTCGGTGAAGTCGAAGGCGTCTTCCATCTCCTGCTGCCACGGGGTGTCGGGCCCGAAGGCGTGGCCCGGGGCGGCATGACGCGCGGCGTAGAGCTGCACCAGCTCGCCGGCGATCTCGCGAACGGCCTTGCGCGCCTTGCGCTTGGTGTTCTGCCAGTCCGACCCGCCCAGCTTGGACAGCGACGGCTGCTCGCCACCGACGTACCGGGACAACTGGTCGAGCGCGTCCATCGGCACGTACAGCCGGTCGGCGGGCTGGCCGCGTTTGCTCGACGCGTACTCGAGGACCAGGTACTCGCGACGCGCACCCGAGACGGTGCGTTCGATCATCTCGACGAACTTGCCGATGCCGTGCTGGTCGTGCACGACGAGGTCGCCGGCGGCCAGCGCCAGCGGGTCGACCTGGTTGCGGCGCTTGGCCGGGAGCTTGCGTCCGTCACGGACGTTCGCGACGCGCGTACCGGTGAGATCCGCCTCGGTGACCACGACGAGTCCGGCGTCGGCACAGACGATTCCGGCGCGGAGCGTGGCCCCGAAGACCGTGACCTCGCCCGGTTCGGGACGATGCCCCGGCTCGGCGATCACGTACGGCACCTCGGCCTCGGACAGCCGCTCGCCGACTCGCTGGGCGGTGCCCTTGCCGGTGACGACGATCGCGGCGGTCTTGCCGTCGGACACATGCGCCCGGAGCTGGGCGAACGTGGCCGCGATCTCGCGCTCGTCGCCGCGCGGTGCGGGTCCGGGGGTGAGGTCGAGTTCGAGTTCGTTCCCGCTGCCGGTGGACAGCGGTGACAGCGTCCACCACGGGCGTTTGGCCTGTAGTGTCGCTTCGCGCACGTCGCCGAGCGAACGATAGGCGCTGGCCTGCAGGTCGATGCCGGTTCCTGACCGCGGGTCGATCGGGGCGTTCGCGCCCATCGCCGCGGCCGTCCACGACGCCTCGAGGAACTCCGCACCGGTCTTGGACAGGTCCGCGGCGCGGGTCCGGACCTTCTCGGGGTCGAGGATCAGCACGCGTGTCCCGTCGGGGACGACCTCGGTGAGGAGTTGCATCTCGCCGTCGACGAGCGCCGGGATGAGCGCTTCCATTCCCTCGACGGGGATGCCCTCGGCCAGTTTGCCGAGCATCTCGGTGAGTGCGGTGTCGTCGGGGTTCTTCGCCGCGAGATCGCTTGCGCGCGTGCGCACCTTCTCGGACAGGAGTAGTTCACGACCCGGGTGGATGCGTACCTCGGACGCGTCGACCTCGGGCTGGCTGCGCTGGTCGGCGACCGAGAACGCCCGGATCTCGGTGATCTCGTCGCCCCAGAACTCGACGCGGACCGGGTGGTCGGCGGTCGTCGGGAAGACGTCGAGGATGCCGCCGCGGACCGCGAACTCGCCGCGGCGTCCAACCATGTCCACCCGTTCGTAGGCCATCTCGACGAGCTGCGCCAGCAGTCCGTCGAAGTCGACCTCGATGCCCTCGCGCAGCGTTACCGTGGCGACCTCGCCGAGGCCCGGCGCCATCGGCTGCACGAGCGAGCGGACCGTGGTGACCACGACCCGCAGCGGGTTGTCGCCGGGATTGGCGAGACGGTGCAGCACCGCCAGTCGCTGGCCGACGGTGTCCGCGCTCGGCGACAGCCGCTCGTGCGGGAGGGTCTCCCACGAGGGGAACTGGGCCACCGAGTCGGCGTCGTCGAGGAGTTCGGCCAACTCGGCCGTCAGGTCATCGGCCTCGCGACCGTTGGCCGAGACGACCAGCAGCGGGGCCTCGGCGCCGGCGGCCAGACAGGAGACGAGGAACGGCCGGGCGGCGTCGGGTGCGGTGATGTCGAGGCGACGTTCGGCACGGCGTTCGTGCACCTCGCGGAAGGATTTGTCCGCACACGCGAGCGCGGCCAGACCGGACAGGGCACGGGGCGTCGACACTCCGCCGATTGTATGTGCCGCGCCTCGTGCCCCCTCAGGCCGGTCGATCAGCCCAGCAGGCCCTGCCCCAGTACCTCTCCTCGACGAGCCCCGGGAAGGACGGCGTAGACCGCCGATCCGATGGGCGTCGTCCATTGATTCAGCGCGTCGTGTTCGGCCAGCCGCGCCTGGACCGGCACGTATTGGGCGTCGACATCGCGCTGGTAGGCGGCGAACAGGAGGCCGCTGTTGGAGATGGGGATGGTCCCGTCGGCATCGGGTTCCGGCGGGTCGTCGTAGTTGTAGCCACGCCGCAGGAATCGCTCCGTCGGTGTCCGGTGACGGGCGCGGGCGATGTGCGACGACGCCGGGATGGCGGGCAGCCCGTCGACGATCTTGTCGAAGTCCGGGTCGTCGTGTTCACCTCCCCCGCTCAGCGGCGCACCGTCGGTGAGGGTGCGTCCCACCGACAGTTCCTGGCTGCGCGGGTCGACCTCCTGCCATCCGTCGAGATCCATGGCGATCCGACGCAGCACCATCGACGTCCCGCCGGCGAACCACGGCTGTTCGGCGCCGTCGTCCCAGACCAGGGTGTCCGAGTCGGCGGGCCCGAGGTTCACGGTTCCGTCGACCTGCCCCATCAGGTTGCGCATGGTCACCTTCTCGTCCTGGCTGCCGCGGGAGTTGCGGAAGCCGCGCTGGACCCATCGCAGTCGGACCCGTCCCGCCACGTTCGCCGTCAGGACCCGGGTCGCGTGGGCGACGGTGACCGGGTCGTCGGAGCAGATCTGCAGCAGCAGGTCCGTCTGTCCCCAGCGCCGCTCGTCGAGTCGGTCGATGGGGTACGCCGGAAGCGGATGCAGCCACCGGGGCCGTCGGCCCTCCAGTCCCGTCGCGGTGAAGGCGCCGGGGCCCAGGCCGACCGTGACGGTGAGCCTGGCGGGCAATCGGGCGAGTTCCGGTTCGCTGTCGGCCAGCGCCGGCGTACCCCTCGTGAGCCGGGCGGCGTCCTCGGTCCAGACCCGGAGAATCCCGGCGAGCGCCTCCCGCGCCTGCGGCCCCCGATCTGCCGAGAGATCGAGTCCGACGTAGTTGACGTGCGCGGTGGGCGGGGTCGTCACCCCGGCCTGGTGCACGCCGTGGAACTCGACGACGTCGCCGCCGTGCGTGGCGTCCCCGGCTGCGTCCGTGGACCGCGCTGCGATCGCCGTGGCTCCGACACCGAGACCGGCGGCTCCCGCGACGCCTGCGATCAGGCTGCGTCGCGAGAGGGCCGGGCCCCGGCCCCGTCTTCTGCCGTCACCGTGGCTGGTGGACTCAGCCATCACTGCCGGTGTCCGACGAGCCGTGGCCCGGCGTGTACTCCTCGTTGGCTCCACGGAAATCGCGTGCGTGCGCGACCATCTCGCGTGTGGAACCGTCGCCGAAGCGCAAGGTGATGGTGACCGTCTGACCGGCCTCGATCGGCCGCTTCAGGTCCATCAGCATGATGTGGTTCCCGCCGGGTTCGAGCGAGACCGTCTGACCGCCGGCGATCTTCAGGCCGCCGTCGACCTGGCGCATGGTCATGGTGCCGTCGCCGGCCGGGGCCATCTCGTGCACCTCGACGCGGTCGGCGACATCGGTGTCACCACCGGTGAGGGTCACCTCGCGGTCGGAGGTGTTGGCCACGGTGCCGAACGCACCGGTCATCTGCTTGTCGGATGCCTTTACCCACTGGTCGGTGATGGTCACCGAGTCGGCCTGGGTGGCGGGGGTGTCGTCGGAGGAGCATGCGGTCGTGACGGCCAGCGGAAGTGTCAGCGCGGCGAGGATCGCCAGCGGGCGACGAGCCCGGCGGGTCGTGGAAGTGCTTGAGAACATGGATGTTTCGCCTTTTCGGGTACGCGAGTCACCACCGGGGCTCCTGGGCGCCGGCGGGAAATGGAGGAATCAGGGGTCAGACCGGGAGGACCGGCGGACCCCGAGTCCAGATACCCCTGCGACCGAACAGCGGTCGCAGCGGATCGACCGCACCCGCGACCACGAGGACATCCCCGACCGCGATCAACGGAGGCGTCGTGGACGCCAGGATGCGTGAGCCGACACGGCGTGCACACTCCTGCGCGCCGACGAGCAGACCTGCGGAGATCAGCAGCGCCGCAACGTGAAAACCGATCATCGTCGGGCCGGGTAGCAGCGGCGTCGACGCGTGGTGGCCGCCGGTGTGCATCGCCAGATGCCCGAGAAGCTGCGCGACGGTGAGTGCCGCACCGACGGAGAGGATCTCGGTCGCGCGTCCCCGCGTCCCGCCCACCGCCCCGCTCACCCAACCGAGTCCGGCACTGATGGCGACCAGAAGGACAACGTGCGACGACGTCGGGAGGCCTCCCCCGGCGAGCGCGTGCGCCCCGACGCTCAGCGACCCGGACGTCATGGCGGCGACGACCGACCAGTGCACGCGCACAAGTCGTTCGGCCGGATCGGACGCCACAGGCATACCCCCGAGCGTACGCCCGCTATTACGCGGAGTAGTAGCCAAGTGGTGGCCCACACACCACTAGTCTCGTCAGAATGCAGGGAGCCCGGACCGACGACATGGGGGTGACGGTGCGCGACGCCGTCGAGACCGACCTCGCGGGCGTGGCGGACATCTACCGCCACTATGTGGAGAACACCGTCGCCACCTTCGACTACGTGGTCCCCTCGCACACCGCTTGGCTGGCGAAGTACCGCACGATCCGCGAGGCGAACAGGCCCTTCGTGGTCGCGACACTGTCTGCGGAGTCCGACCAGCACATCGTCGGCTACGCCTACCTGGGCACATTCCGCGCCATGCCGGCCTACGACCGCTCCACCGAGGACTCCATCTACGTCCGCCCCGGCCTGGGGGGCCGCGGCGTCGGATCGGCGCTCATGGCCGGGCTGCTCGATCGGGCCGATCCTGAGAACGTGCGACAGATCGTGGCGGTGATCGCGGCGACCGGTGGCGAGGGATCGGTCGCCCTGCACTCGCGGTTCGGGTTCACCGAGGTCGGTCGCCTGCGGTCGATCGGCCACAAGGCCGACCAGTGGATCGACTGCGTCTACATGCAGAAGGACCTCTGGGAGCCGTCCTCGTAGTCGGATCTCAGCGGTCGAGGCCCGCGGCCTCGGCGGCGGCGTCGGCCAGACCGACGCCGGTGCCCTCGTAGATGTGGAAGGCGACGTCGGCACCCCGCCCGAGCAGTTCGTCGCGTTCGTCGTCGTACTGCGCGACGACGGCGATGGTCCCCTCGAATTCACGCTCCTCGACTCGATCCAGTGCCACCAGGTTGGACCCGTGGAACGGCATGGCGAACACGAGGATGTCGAGGTCGGAGACGCCCTCGCACCGTTCCCAGAACCCCGTCTCGGTCGCGTCGGCCTCGATCACCCGTAGTCCGCGCGCACGAAGATCGGCGACCTTCAGCGGATCGTTCTCGACGCCGACGACATTCAGCCCGTACTCGTCGACGAGACGGTTGTAGACCGAACTGCCCACCCGGCCGAGACCGAAGACGACGGCACGGGCGGGAGCGAGGTCGATCGCCGCGTCGTCGGGATGGGCGCTCGCGGCGGCTGTTCTCGGGACGTAGGCCGAGAGCCGGGCCACCAGCCCGGACCCCCGACGGTTGACGAGGGTCGAGAACACGAAGCTCGCCGCGACCGCGACCGAGGTGACCACCAGCCAGTCGTCGTCGAGCAGGTCGTTGCTCACGCCGTTGGAGATGACGATGAGGCCGAACTCGGAGAAGTTCGCCAGCGCCAGACCTGCCAGGATCGAGGTGCGCCGACGTAGGCCGAACATGGCCAGCACGAGGGTGAACAGGGCCGCCTCGAGCGGCAGGAGGACCACGAGGACCAGGCCGAGGAGCACGGTGTCGAGGGTGGGCGTGACGTGGAGTCCGATCGAGACGAAGAAGCCCACCAGGAGCAGTTCTCGGAGACCGAACAACGTGCGGGACAGCTCTCCGGCACGCGGATGCGAGGCCAGCAGCACGCCGACGACCATGGCACCGAAGTCGCCTTTGATGCCGACCGATTCGAACAGCCAGTATCCCGGTACGAGCGCCATCGTCACGCCGAAGAGGGTCTGGAGTTCGCCGTGTCCGAGGCGGTTCCACAGTCGCCGGACCACCCAGGCACCCGGGATCAGCAGGACCAGCGCGAACGCCCAGGGACTCGGCGGTTCCCCGCTCATCGACGTGAGGTAGGCGACGGCGACGACGTCCTGGAGGACCAGGATGCCGATCGCGATTCGGCCGTACAGCGAGCGGGACTCCGAGCGTTCGTCGAGCACCTGGACCACGAACACCGTGCTCGAGAAGGACAGCGCGAAACCGAGGAGCGCGAGCGTCTGCCAGCCCTCACCCATGAGCATCCGGACGCCGATGGTCGAGAGCAGTCCGAGGAAGCCGGTGGTGAGACCCATGATCACCGCGAGGTTGATGGCGGTGGTGAGGAAGACCTCGCGCCGGAACAGCATCCGGAGGTCCAGCTTGAGGCCGATGGTGAACAGCAGGATCGTCACGCCCAGATCTGCGAGCGTGTCGATGATCGGCAGGTCGTCGATGCCCGGGGCGTGCAGGATGAATCCGGCCGCCAGGTACCCGACCAACGTCGGCAGACGGACCAGTCGAGCGAGGAATCCGCATCCGAAGATGACGACGAGATAGATGCCGACTGTCTCCACGCGCCGGGAGTCCCTTTCTCTCTGGGCCGCGAGCGGCCGACGGGGATGTCTGGAACGTTATAGCCGCACGCGAGACGACGTGCGGCGGCCACGCCGATTGCCCGACCAGAGCGGGCATCCTGGGCCTCGGGAACAAAACGGACCACAGTCCGGTTAAGATCGGGTATGTCCAGCTCGAACTCCCCCACCCGGCAGCCGGCCCTGTTCCTGTCCCACGGCGCCCCACCCCTCGTCGACAGTCCCACCTGGGTCCGCCAGCTGAAGAAGCTCGCCGGCGGCCTCGCACGGCCGACAGCGATCCTCATCGTGTCGGCGCACTGGGAGGCGGCGCCCCTCACCATCGGCTCCACCGACTCCCGGACGCCGCTGACCTACGACTTCGGCGGCTTCCCGGAGAAGTACTACCGCGTCCAGTACCGGTCGCCGGGCGCCCCGGACCTGGCCCGACGCGTCGCCGCGATGATGCCCGACGGCGAGACGATCGCCCACGACCCCAACCGTCGCCTCGACCACGGCGCGTACGTGCCGATGACCGTCATGTACCCCGAGGCGGACATCCCGGTCCTGTAGATCTCCCTACCGACCCTCGACCCGGAGCGGCTGCTCGACCTCGGTCGACGCCTCAAGCCGCTGCGCGACGAGGGCGTGCTGATCATCGGGTCCGGTTTCACCACCCACGGCCTGCCGTTCCTGCGCGACTGGCGACCCGAGGCGACTCCCCCGAGCTGGTCGGCCGAGTTCGACTCGTGGGCCGCCGAACGATTTGCCGCGGGAGATGTGGAGTCGCTCATCAGGTTTCGCCAGACCGCGCCCGGGATGCCGTATGCGCATCCGACGATCGAACACTTCGCGCCGCTGTTCGTCGCGCTCGGTGCCGGCGACGACGTCGAACAGCGTCCGGATCAGGTCATCGACGGGTTCTGGATGGGACTCTCCAAGCGGAGCCTGGTACTGGCTTGACTGCTGCCTCAGGTGCGAGGAAGCCTCGAAGCGTCAGGAGTCCTCGGCGGTGGTCCGTTCGCGGGGCTCGACGTAGTCGGGGCCGACGAGATCGGGCGACGGGTCGAGGCGGGTGAGCCCGTTCCAGCAGAGGTTCACGAGGTGGGCGGCCACGACCTCCTTCGACGGCTCGCGGACGTCGAGCCACCACTGCGCGGTCGACGACACCATGCCCACCAGGGCCTGGGCATACAGCGGGGCGAGGGCGGGGTCGAAGCCGCGGCGCTCGAAGTCGCCGGCCAGGATGTGCTCGACCTGGCTGACGGCATCGTTGAGAAGGCTTGAGTAGGTGGCCGTCTCGCCGGTCGCCGCGGTGCTGTCGCCGCGGACGAGGATGCGAAACCCGTCCGTGCGCTCCTCCATGTAGGTGAGCAACGCGAGCGCGACCTGCTGGATGCGGTACAGCGACCGGTTCTTCGACAGCGAGGCGGTCACCATCTCGAGCAGCGTCTCCATCTCGCGGTCGACGACGACCGCGTAGAGACCCTCCTTGCCGCCGAAGTGCTCGTACACGATCGGCTTGGAAACGCCTGCGCGCTGCGCGATCTCCTCGATGGAGGTGCCCTCGAAACCGCGTTCGGCGAACAGCCCGCGCGCCACCTCGATCAGCTGTAATCGCCGCTGCGCACCGGTCATCCGCGCCCGGGGCGCGCGCTGCACCTCGGTCGCACCCTCCGCCGGACGTCCGATCGCCATGGGCCCAGCCTAGGACGAGTCGTCGCGGAATCAAGAATGTTGCGCCATTTTTCGC
>NZ_BACI01000074.1 GCF_000225505.1 Gordonia alkanivorans NBRC 16433
CTGACGAACGTGCGCAAGTGTGTGACGTTCTTAGCGACGAGCAGTTCACCGATTTGTCGATGTGCCAAACATATTGGCGTGCTTTTGATTCCGATATGATCCCGTGCTCGCAAAGCACGTTCTACCGGATTGCCAAGGCCGAACGGATGGTGGGAGATCGGCGTCGTGGCCGGCACAGTGGCAGCCCGTCGCGTCGAACACCGCGGGTCGCGGCAACCCGGCCAGGACAGCTGTGGTCGTGGGACGTCACCGAACTCAAAGGCCCGCAACGGCAACGATTCAAGCTGTATCTGGCGATCGATGTGTTTTCGCGATCTCCCGTCGCCTGGCGCATCGAGTACGTCGAGACCATAGCGTCAGCGGTGGACATGTTCGCCGCCGCGTTCACCACCTATGGACCGCCGCAGGTGTTGCATGCCGACAACGGTGCGATCATGCGCTCACGAGATCTGCTTGATGTGTTGGAGGCGGTCCACACCCAGGCCTCGTTCTCGCGGCCCCGGGTCAGCGATGACAACCCGTTCTCCGAATCCCTGTTCAAGACGATCAAATATGACCTGTTCTGCCCCGACCGGTTCGACAGCATCGACGACGCCCGACAGTGGACCGCGGAGTTCATGCACCGTTACGCCACTGAGCACCGCCACAGCGGGTTGGCCTGGCACACCCCGGCCTCGGTGTTCGACGGCACCGCTGCCCGACAACAGCAACACCGTCAAGCAATCCTCGACCGCAGGTACCAGGCCAACCCGTCACGCTTTCGGCATCCACCT
>NZ_BACI01000073.1 GCF_000225505.1 Gordonia alkanivorans NBRC 16433
CCGCAACCGATGATCGTGGCGTTCATAGACCAGATGCGCGCCAACGGTTTTGCGGTCGAGTCGATCTGCCGGGTCTTGCGGGAGCAGGGCTGCACGATTGCCGCACGAACCTACCGGGCATGGCGAACCCGGGCACCTGCCGCACGGACCGTCTCTGATGCCCACGTCGTCGATGCGGTGCGCAATGTCGTCTGGCGCACCGATGACGACGGCCGGCGGAAGATGACTCCGGAGGGCCTCTACGGGCGGGTGAAGATGCGCGCCCATCTGCACCGGACAACCCTGCCTGGGGTGTCCTATGGCGCCGTTGATCGAGCGATGAAAGTGTTAGGCCACAACGGGATTCGAAGGTCCAAGGGAGTCCGCACGACCGTCAGATCCGCTGATGGTGTACGCGCGGAGGACCTGCTGAACCGACAGTTCAGTGCCGCCGAACCCAACCGGGTCTGGGTGACCGATTTCACCTACTGCCGGACATGGGCTGGGTGGGTGTACGTGGTGTTCATCATCGACGTGTTCTCGCGCCGAATCGTGGCGTGGCACGCATCGACATCGAAGACAGTGGAGCTGGTGACGGTCCCGCTTCGGATGGCACTGTGGCAGCGGAATCGGGAAGGGCATCCGTGAAAGCTGCTGAGCTGATTCATCATTCGGATGCCGGTAGTCAGTACACATCGGTTACACTGACTGAGCGTCTGCGCCTGGAAGACATCGCCGCGTCGATCGGAACGGTCGGGGACGCCTACGATAACGCGCTGGCCGAGTCGGTGAACGGCTTGTACAAGACAGAGTGCATCCGGACCACGATCTTCCACTCCGGTCCGTACAAGACCGTCTCCGACGTCGAGTTCGCGACCGCCGGTTGGGTCGACTGGTACAACAACAGCAGGTTGCACTCGAGCATCGGCCAGATTCCCCCGACCGAGTTCGAAACGCTCCACTACTCTGGCCTCGGCCCCGAGGACCAGCCCAAATTGGAGGCGGCACAGAACCTAGGGTGATTCA
>NZ_BACI01000072.1 GCF_000225505.1 Gordonia alkanivorans NBRC 16433
GACGCCCCTGCTGCTGTCCCCAGCACGGACGCACAGCCTGATGCCGTCAACCCCGCTGCTGCAGGAGAGGCCGGCACCGAGAAGCGCGCTCGTCCCGCCCGCAAGGCACGCCCGGCCAAGCGCCGCGCCGAAGGTCAGTGGAAGCTCGGCTACCGCGAGCCGCTGAACCCCAACGAGCAGGTCAAGAAGGACGACAACCCCCTCAACGTCCGCGCCCGTATCGAGAACATCTACTCCAAGCAGGGCTTCGACTCGATCGACAAGCAGGACCTGCGCGGTCGGATGCGCTGGTGGGGCCTCTACACCCAGCGCGCCGAGGGTTACGACGGCACCTGGACCGGCGACGAGAACATCGACATCCTCGAAGACAAGCACTTCATGATGCGCGTGCGTTGCGACGCCGGCGCACTCAACGTCGCGCAGCTGCGCACGCTCGGCGAACTCTCCACCGAGTTCGCCCGCGACACCGCCGACCTCTCCGACCGCGAGAACGTCCAGTACCACTGGATCCGCATCGAGGACGTCCCGACGATCTGGGAGCGCCTCGAAGGCGTCGGCCTCAAGACCACCGAGGCCTGCGGCGACTGCCCCCGCGTCGTGCTGGGTTCGCCGCTCGCCGGTGAATCCTTCGACGAGGTCCTCGACCCCACCCCGGCCATCGACGAGATCGTCCGCCGCTACATCGGCGACCCGAAGTACTCGAACCTGCCGCGCAAGTTCAAGACCGCGATCTCCGGCCAGCAGGACGTGGTCCACGAGATCAACGATGTCGCCTTCGTCGGCGTCGTCCACCCCGAACACGGCCCGGGCCTCGATCTCTGGGTCGGCGGAGGCCTGTCCACCAACCCGATGCTCGCCCAGCGCGTCGGCGCCTGGGTCCCGCTCGACGAGGTGCCCGACGTGTGGGAGGCCGTGGTCTCGATCTTCCGCGACTACGGATATCGCCGCCTCCGCGCCAAGGCACGCCTGAAGTTCCTCATCAAGGACTGGGGCATCGAGAAGTTCCGTCAGGTCCTCGAGGACGAGTACCTCGGCCGCAAGCTGATCGACGGCCCGGCTCCGGTGCAGCCCGAACGCCCGATCGACCACATCGGTGTGCAGAAGCTGCGCAACGGACTCAACGCGATCGGCTTCTCCCCCATCGCCGGTCGCGTGTCGGGCACGATCCTGACCAAGACCGCCGAGGCCGTCGCCGCCGTCGGTTCCGACCGCGTGCGCTTCACCCCGTACCAGAAGCTGATCGTCCTCGACGTCCCCGACGACAAGGTCGAGTGGCTCATCGACGAGCTCAAGCCGCTCGGCCTGCACGGCCGGCCGACCCAGTGGCGCCGGAACCTGCTGGCGTGCAGCGGTATCGAGTTCTGCAAGCTCTCGTTCACCGAGACCCGCAAGCGTTCACAGGTTCTCGCGCCGGAACTCGACGAGCGGCTCGCCGACATCAACTCGAAGCTCGACGTGCCGATCACCGTGAACATCAACGGCTGCCCCAACTCCTGCGGACGGTCGCAGATCGCCGACATCGGGTTCAAGGGACAGCTCGTCGAGGACGCCGACGGCAACCAGACCGACGGCTTCCAGGTCCACCTGGGCGGCAGCCTCGGCCTGGACTCCGGTTTCGGTCGCAAGCTGCGCCAGCACAAGGTGCTCGGCACCGAGCTCGGCGACTACATCGAGCGCGTGGTCCGCAACTTCGTGGACCAGCGCGAAGAGGGTGAACGGTTCGCGCAGTGGGCCGTTCGCGCCGACGAGGAGGCTCTCCGATGACCATCAGCACCCCGGCACCGGCCACCGGCCGCCGCCACAGCGAGGACGAACTCCGGGCGATCGCGGCGAAGGGCGCGGCCGACCTCGGTCCCGACGCCACCCCGGAGGAACTGATCCGGTGGACCGCGGAGACCTTCGGCACCAACTTCGTCGTCGCGTCGAACATGCAGGACGCCGCCCTCGTCGATCTCGCGGTGAAGAACATCGACCGCGAACACCTCGGCGGCGACCCGGTCAAGGTCCTGTTCCTCGACACCGGCTACCACTTCGCCGAGACCATCGGCACCCGTGACGCCGTCGAACAGGTGTATGGGGTTCGGATGGTCAACCTCAACCCCGAGCACACCGTCGCCGAACAGGATGAACTGTTGGGCCGCAACCTCTTCGCGCGCGATCCCGGCGAATGCTGCCGCATGCGCAAGGTCGTGCCGCTCAAGGCGGGCCTTGCCGGTTACGACGCCTGGATCACCGGCATCCGCCGCGTGGAGGCGCCGACCCGGGCCAACGCGCCGCTCATCTCGTTCGACGAGGGCTTCGGGCTGGTCAAGATCAACCCGATCGCAGCGTGGTCCGACGAGACGATGCAGGACTACATCGACTCCAACGGCGTGCTCGTCAACCCGCTGGTCGACGAAGGCTACCCCTCCATCGGCTGTGCACCGTGCACCGCCAAACCCGAACCCGGATCCGATCCGCGCAGTGGCCGCTGGGCCGGTCGCGCCAAGACAGAATGTGGGCTCCACGCATGACCGTCACCGAACCAATCCGCGATACCACCGTCTCCGCCGAGGCCGACGACTTCACCACCCTCGACGCCCTCGAATCCGAGGCTATCCACGTCTTCCGTGAGGTGGCAGGCGAATTCGAGCGCCCGGTGATCCTCTTCTCCGGCGGCAAGGATTCGACCGTCCTCCTCCACGTCGCACTGAAGGCGTTCTGGCCTGCGCCGCTGCCGTTCTCGCTGCTGCACGTCGACACCGGGCACAACCTGCCCGAGGTCCTAAAGTTCCGCGACGACGTCGTCGACCGTCACAACCTGCGCCTGCACGTCGCCAAGGTCGAGGATTACCTCGCCGACGGCCGGCTCACCGAGCGCCCCGACGGCGTCCGCAACCCGCTGCAGACCATCCCGCTGCTCGATGCCATCACCGAGAACCGCTTCGACGCGGTCTTCGGCGGCGGTCGCCGCGACGAGGAGCGCTCGCGCGCCAAGGAGCGGATCTTCTCGCTGCGCAACGCCTTCGGCCAGTGGGACCCGAAGCGTCAGCGTCCCGAGCTGTGGAACCTCTACAACGGCCGTCACGCCCCGGGTGAGCACGTGCGCGTGTTCCCGCTGTCGAACTGGACCGAGCTCGACATCTGGCGCTACATCGCCCGCGAGCAGGTTCTGCTCCCCTCGATCTACTACGCCCACGAACGTGACGTCTTCCTGCGGGACGGCATGTGGATGACCCCCGGCGTCTGGGGCGGACCCCGCGAAGGTGAAGAGCTGCAGCGTCTCTCGGTGCGCTACCGCACCGTCGGCGACGGCTCGTCGACCGGCGCGGTGCTCTCCGACGCCGCCGACAACGAGGCCGTGCTCGACGAGGTGGCCGCGTCGCGGCTGACCGAGCGCGGCGCCACCCGTGGCGACGACCGGGTCTCCGAGGCCGCCATGGAAGACCGCAAGCGCGAAGGATATTTCTGACATGAGACACGCACCCGACCTTCTCCGCATCGCCACTGCGGGCAGTGTGGACGACGGCAAGTCGACGCTCGTCGGCCGCCTGTTGTACGACACGAAATCCGTCCTGGCCGATCAGATCGACGCAGTGACCAAAGCATCGGTGGACCGCGGGCTCGAAGGGCCCGACCTGTCGCTGCTCGTCGACGGCCTGCGCGCCGAGCGCGAGCAGGGCATCACCATCGACGTGGCGTACCGCTACTTCGCTACGCCCGCACGCTCTTTCGTGCTCGCCGACACCCCGGGCCACGTGCAGTACACGCGTAACACCGTGTCCGGCGCCTCCACCGCCCAGCTGGTGATCCTGCTCGTCGACGCCCGCAACGGCGTCGTCTCGCAGACCCGCCGCCACGCCGCGGTGATGGCCCTTCTCGGTGTGCCGCAGCTGGTGCTGGCGGTCAACAAGATCGACCTCGTCGACGATCAGGCATCGGTGTTCGCCGAGATCTCCGCCGAGTTCGCCGAACTGACCCGCTCGCTCGGCTGGTCCGACGACCAGGTCACCGCCATCCCGGTGTCCGCGCTGCACGGCGACAACATCGCGAACCGCTCGGAGAACACCCCGTTCTACAACGGCCCGACCCTCATCGAGCACCTCGAGACGGTCCCCAACCTCACCGAGCGTGCCCCGGTGGGCCTGCGCTTCCCGGTGCAGTACGTGATCCGCCCCCGCACCGCGGAATACCCCGACTACCGCGGTTACGCGGGTCAGATCGCCGCCGGACGGGTGTCGGTGGGTGACGAGGTCGTCGTCCTGCCGTCGGGTCAGCGAACCACCGTCAGCCAGATCGACACCGCCGACGGTCCGCTGGAGTCCGCGCACACCGGGCGCAGCGTCACGATCCTGCTCGCCGACAACGTCGACATCTCGCGCGGCGACCTCATCGCCGCCGCGGTCGACGCCCCGGAGCCGGTGCAGCAGTTCACCGCGACCGTCTGCTGGCTCGCCGAGAAGCAGCTGCGCCCCGGTGCGCGTCTGCTCCTCAAACACGGCACCAAGACGACGCAGGCCATCGTCGGTGGGCTCGACGCCCTCTTCGACGAGCAGAACCTGGCGCTCGTGGAGGCCCCGGAATCGGTGGAGCTCAACCAGATCGTGCGGATCTCGGTACAGACCGCCGAGCCCATCCCGGCCGACGACTACCAGGTGAACCGCGAGTCGGGCAGCTTCCTGCTGATCGACCCGCAGGGTGGCAACACCCTCGCCGCCGGCCTGGTGGGCGACGCACTCGCGCCGCTGCACCTCAAAGAGTTGGTGTGAGTCCGGTTCTCGTCCTCGTCGCACACGGCAGTCGCGATCCGCGCTTCGGCGCGACCGCGCGCCGTGTGCGCGACGCCGTCGCCGCCACGCTTCCGGGCGTCGAGGTGGTCCTGTCCTACCTCGACCTCGACGACCCGCTCGTCGGCGATGTGCTCGCGTCTGGCCCGAACGAGCACGGTGACGATCCGGTCGTGGTCCCACTGCTGCTGTCGGCGGGGTATCACCACAAGGTCGACCTGCCGGCGATCATCGCCGAGCACCGGCCGTTCGCGCATCAGACCGACGTCATCGGCACCCGGTCGTTCACGACGGCCCTCGCCGATCGTCTGCTCGAAGCAGGCCTGGGCGAGCGCGACGGGGTGATCCTGTCCGCGGTCGGTTCATCCGACGAGTCCGCCGACCGACACGTCCGCCGCCGGGCCATCGAACTGTCGACGTACCTGCATCGACCGGTCGAAGTGGTCTTCGCCACCAAACTCGGTCCGAACAACCGCGCGGTCACCTCGGCGGTCCGTCGCCTCCGGGTCGCCGGTGCGCAGCGCATCGCCCTCAGCCCGTACTTCCTGTCGGCCGGTCTGCTGATCGAGCGGGTCGAGTCGGCTCTGGACGCGCTGGCCGACGAGACACTCGTCGCCGGACCACTCGGCGCTCACCCCGACGTCATCGAAGGCATCTGTGGCCTGTACCGCACAGCCACTCAGCGTCGAACGGTGATCGCCGGGCGCTGAGACCCGTCAGGTCCCAGGCATCTACATCGTGATGAGCCAGGCGATCACGACGAGGATCAACAACGCCAGCAGGGCAAGGGTCACCGGCGAGCGCATCAATTTCACAGTCCGGTCCCATCGTCGTCGGCGAAGTGTCGGCGGTCGAACAGCGTTGCCGCCAGATCGACCAAGAGATTGAGAACATAGGCGATCAGGATCGCGACCGGAATCACCACGGCGACGGTGACCAGGAGCTGCGGAACGAAGGACAGCCCGGTCAGCCACTCCTCCACACCGTCCCACCAGGCGAAGAACGCCGTCACCTCATCACCTCGTCCGTCCGATCCGGATCAACTGTCGGCCCGGCCCCGTTCAGGCCGACTGGCATCGGACAGCGTCCGTCGCAATGATAGTTCCCATGTCTGTTGCAGATGACTCCACCGTAACGTCCCTGCCGACCGCGACTCCCGCACAGGGCGCCGGCACCGACGCCGCACGAGTCAGCGTCCCGGGACCGGCGCCCATGGTCCCGACCAACCCGGCGCACCGGAGCGCTTTCCCACCCATCGGCGACTACGCGTTCCTGTCCGACACCGAGACCAACTGTCTGATCGCCCGGAACGGTTCGGTCGAGTGGATGTGCGTGCCGCGGCCCGATTCGCCGAGCGTCTTCGGGGCGGTGCTCGATCGCAGCGCCGGCCATTTCCGCCTCGCCCCGTACGGCGTCAACGTGCCCGTCGACCGCCGATACCTGCCGGGCAGCCTGATGGTCGAGACGACGTGGCAGACCGAGACCGGTTGGATCATCGTGCGCGATGCGCTTGTCATGGGTCCGTGGCACGACAACGACCGACGCTCCCGTACCCATCGCCGCACGCCCACCGACTGGGATGCCGAGCACATCCTGCTCCGCACCGTGCGCTGCGTGTCGGGCACCGTCGAACTGCACATGAGCTGTGAGCCGGCCTTCGACTACCACCGCGGGACCACCAAGTGGGAGTACTCGGGTCCGGCCTACGGTGAAGCCATCGCCACCGCCCGGGACACCGACGCCGACACCCCCACACTCAAGCTCACCACCGACCTGCGCCTCGGACTCGAGGGGCGAGAAGCACGGGCGCGCACGCGTCTCGTCGAGGGCGACAACCGGTTCGTCGCCCTGAGCTGGTCTCGGTTTCCTGCACCGCAGAACTGGGATGAGGCCGCCCAGAAGATGTGGTCGACGGCTGAATCGTGGCGGCAGTGGATCAACATCGGCACCTTCCCCGACCACCCGTGGCGTTCCCATCTGCAGCGGTCCGCGCTCACCCTCAAGGGACTCACCTACTCCCCGACCGGCGCCCTGCTGGCCGCGGCGACCACCTCGCTGCCGGAAACCCCTCAGGGCGAACGCAACTGGGACTACCGCTACGCGTGGGTGCGCGATTCGACCTTCGCCCTGTGGGGTCTGTACACCCTGGGCCTCGACCGTGAGGCCGACGACTTCTTCTCCTTCATCGCCGACGTCTCCGGCATCACCAACGGCGAACGTCATCCCCTGCAGGTGATGTACGGCGTCGGCGGCGAGCGGACGCTCGAAGAGGAAGAACTCACCCACCTCTCCGGTTACGACGGCGCCCGCCCGGTCCGCATCGGCAACGGTGCGTACAACCAGGCGCAGCACGACATCTGGGGCACGATGCTGGACTCGGTGTACCTCAACATCAAGTCCCACGAGGCCGTCCCCGAAACCCTGTGGCCGGTCCTCAAGGCGCAGGTCGAGGAGGCGATCAAGCACTGGCGCGAACCCGACCGCGGCATCTGGGAGGTCCGCGGCGAACCGCAGCATTTCACCTCGTCGAAGGTGATGTGCTGGGTGGCCCTCGACCGCGGATCCCGCCTGGCCACCATGCACGGCGAGGAGACCCACGCCCGGGAGTGGGCGGCGATCGCCGACGAGATCAAGGCCGACATCCTCGAACACGGCGTCAACGACCGCGGGGTTTTCACCCAGCGCTACGGCGACGACGCGCTCGACGCATCGCTGCTTCTCGTGCCGCTGCTACGGTTCCTGCCGTCCGACGACCACCGCGTCCGCGCAACGGTTCTCGCGATCGCCGACGAGCTCACCGACAACGGACTGGTGCTGCGTTACAAGGTCGAGGAGACCGACGACGGCCTCACCGGTGAGGAGGGCACCTTCACGATCTGTTCGTTCTGGCTCGTGTCGGCGCTGGTCGAGATCGGTGAGCTGGAGCGGGCCAAGGCCCTGTGCGAGCGGCTGCTCAACTACTCGAGCCCGCTCAAGCTGTACGCGGAGGAGATCGACGCGAAGACCGGTCAGCACCTCGGGAACTTCCCGCAGGCTTTCACCCACCTCGCGCTCATCAACGCGGTCATGCACGTGATCCGCGCCGAGGAGGCCGAGCACCAGCACACGTTCCAGCCGGCCAATCACTGACGCACTCTGGCCGGGTCTCAGGCCTCGGTCAGTGCCGCGACCTTGGTCGCCCGCGCGTACACCGTCTCCCCGGCTTGCAGGTTGAGGGCGTTCTGGTCGCCGCGGGTGATCTGGGCGGCGAACTCGTCACCGGTCGTCGCGGCGACGAGCTCGACGCGGGTCTCGAAGCCGAGGTTCACGACGCGCAGCACGGTCGCCTTGATCACGCCGGTGTCGAGCGACGCGTCCGCGGCCGGCGAGGCCATCTCCGGGGTGCGTCCGATCCGGATGTCGTGCGGGCGGACGAGTTCGCCGTTCAGACGCACCGTCGACCCGAGGAACGACGCCACGAACTCGTTGGCCGGGCGGTCGTAGAGATCGTCGGGCGTGCCGACCTGTTCGATCCGTCCCTTGTTGAGGATCGCGATCCGGTCGCTGACGTCGAGTGCCTCCTGCTGGTCGTGGGTGACCAGCACGGTGGTGACGTGCACCTCCTCGTGGAGACGACGCAGCCAGCGGCGCAGGTCATCTCGCACCTTCGCGTCCAGGGCGCCGAACGGCTCGTCGAGGAGCAGCACCTTGGGGTCGACGGCGAGTGCCCGGGCGAGCGCCATCCGCTGCCGCTGACCACCCGACAGCTGGGCCGGGAACCGGTGCTGGAAGACGGCGAGGCCGACCACCTCGAGGAGTTCGTCGACCTTGGCGTCGACCTCCTTCTTGGGCCGCTTGCGGATCTTGAGGCCGAACGCGATGTTGTCGCGCACGGTGAGGTGCTTGAACGCGGCGTAGTGCTGGAACACGAAGCCGATGTCGCGCTTCTGCGGCGACTTCTGCGAGACGTCGTTGTCGTTGATGCGGACGATGCCCGAGTCCAGCGTGTCGAGGCCCGCGATCGCGCGCAGCAGCGTCGACTTGCCGGAGCCCGACGGTCCCAGCAACGAGGTGAGCTGACCGTCCGGAATGTCGATGGAGACGTCGTCGAGGGCGGCGAAGTCGCCGTAGCGCTTGTTCGCGCCGATCACCTGAATGGACATGTCACACGCCTTCCTTGTACTGGGCGTCGGGATGGACGATCTGCTTGGCATCGACGGACTCGGGGCCATGCGGCGGGGTGAGGTCGACCTCGGTGAGTTCGACGTCGCCCGAGGCGGATTCGCCGGCGTCGACGAGTCGGGACTTGGCGCGGCGCTCGATCAGCGACATCAGCACGAGCACCAGGATGGCGACGAACATCAGCAGGGTCGCGGCCGCATAGGCGCCGAACTCGTTGTAGTCGTCGGTGTAGCGGGAGTGGACCAGCAACGTCAGCGTCTGGGACACACCGGGATAGTTCGACGACACCATGGTCACCGCGCCGTATTCGCCCAGCGCTCGTGCGACGGTCAGCACGATGCCGTAGGTCAGGCCCCAGCGGATGGCCGGGAGGGTCACCCGCCAGAAGACCTGCCAGTTGCTGGCGCCCAGGGTTGCTGCGGCCTCTTCCTGTTCGGTGCCGATCTCCCGCAGTACCGGTTCGACCTCGCGCGCGACGAACGGCAGCGTGACGAACAGGGTGGCCAGCACCAGCCCGGGGAAGCCGAAGATGATCCGGAAGCCGAGACTCTCGATACCGCCGAACCAGCCGCCGTAGCCCCATAGCAGGATCAGCGCGACACCGGCGACCACCGGCGACACCGCGAACGGCAGGTCGACGACCGACTGCAGCAGACCCTTGCCCGGGAAGCGGCCGCGGGCGAGTGCCAGCGCGGTGATCACCCCGAAGATCACGTTGAGCGGAACCACGATGGCGACGATGAGCAGGCTGAGTTGCAGCGCCGAGATGGCCGCCGGCGTGGTGATCCACTCCCAGAACTGACCGAGACCGTGTTCGAAGGACCGGTAGAAGATGGTGCCGACCGGGACCACCAGGAGGATGAGCAGGTAGACGAGCGCGACGGTGCGCAGCCCATACTTCGTCAGAGGTGCAACCTTCATCGGTCTGCGTCCTCTCTCTTGGACTGCCGGCGGCCCGCGACGCGCAGGACGAGCAGAGTGACGAAGGCGATCAGCAGCAACACCACGGAGATCGCTGCCGCGTCGACGGGTGCATCGATCTCGATCTGCTGCTGGATGTACTGCGAGGCGACCTGGGTGTCGCCCGGGATGTTGCCGCCGATGAGCACCACGGAACCGAACTCGCCGATGGCACGGGTGAACGCCAGGCCGGCGCCGGTCAGGATCGCCGGGAGAAGGGCCGGCAGGACGATCTTGCGGAAGATCGTGGCGTTGTTCGCGCCCAGTACCGCTGCCGCTTCCTCGACGTCGACGTCGAGTTCGATGAGGACCGGCTGCACCTGGCGCACCACGAACGGCAGGGTGACGAAGGTCAATGCGATCACCAGTGCGGGCTTGGTGGCGTTGAGCTGGACGTCGATGGGACTGTTCGGCCCGTACAGCGACAACAGCACGAGGCTGGCGACGATCGTCGGCAGCGCGAACGGCAGGTCGATGATGGCGTTCACGACCCCTTTGCCGGGGAACTCGTCTCGGACCAGCACCCACGCGATCAGGGTGCCGAAGACGACGTTGATCAACGCCGCGATCACAGACACGAGCACCGTGATCCAGATGGTGTCCACCGCGGCGGGCGCTGAGATCGCCTCCCAGAAGCCGCTCCAACCGTCCTCGAAGGACTGCACCGTGATGGCGGCCAGCGGCAGCAGCACGATGACGCTGAGCCAGAGCCAGGCGACGCCGATGGTCATCGGGCTCACGCCGGCGAAGGTGCGTGAGCGTCCGAGGAACCCGCGTGGCGGCCGGGAGTCGGGAACGGGTGTCCCGGTCTCCGTGGCCGTCGAGTCGACCGAGGTCACTGCTTACCCCCTGAGTCGTAGATCTTGGTGATGGCGCCCTTCTTGCCGAACAGCGCCTCGTCGACGGCTTTCCAGCCGGTCAGGTCCTTGCCGTCGTTGTCCTCGGCGGTGCCCTTCCCGAGCACCTTGCCGAGCTCGGCGATGGTCCACAGCTTCGCGATGTCGCCAGGGAAGAGATCCCGGGTCGCCTCGATGACCGCGGGGTCCACCGGCCGGAAGCCCCGCTCGGCCCAGATCAGCTGCGCCTCCGGGGTGAAGAGGAAGTCAACGAAGGAGCGTGCGCCGGCGATGTCGTCGGAGGTGTTGACGACCGCGACGGGATTCTCGATCTTGAAAGTCTGCGGGGGGATCACATATTCGACCTGGCTGTTCGGACCGGCGCCGGCGTTGGCCTTGTCGAGCATGATCGCCTCGTTCTCGTAGCTGATCAAGACATCGCCCTGACCCTGCTCGAACGCCGTGGTGGCCTCGCGACCCGACTTGGGCACCACCTTGATGTGATCGCGCACCAGTTCGGCCACGTAGTCCAGGCCGGCCTGCGAGTCCTGGCCGCCGTTACTGATCGCGGCATAGGGCGCGAGCAGGTTCCACTTCGCCGAGCCGGAGCTGCCGGGATTCGGGGTGACCACCTGAACACCGGGCTTCAGCAGATCGTCCCAGTCGCGGATGCCCTTCGGGTTGCCCTTGCGGACCACCAGTGCGACGACCGACCCGAACGGGGTGCTGTTGTTCGGTGCCTGCTTCTTCCAGTCCTCGTCGACCAGACCCGCCTTGACCAATCGGGTGATGTCGGGCTCGACGGAGAAGTTCACGACGTCGGCCGGAACACGGCGGGCCACCTTGCGCGACTGGTCGCCGGAGGCGCCGTACGACGCCGAGAAGCCGATGTCGTGGCCCTCGGGGGTGTCGCGGAATGCCGGGATTATCTCGTCGAAGCCGATCTTGGGGACGGCGTAGGCGACCAGGTCGAGGTGCCGGTCGCCACTGGAGATGTCCACTCCGCCGGGCTCGTCGGTCGATCCGCCACCACAGCCCGCGACGAACACCATCGCCAACGCCAGAAGGCTCACCAGCACCCGGGTGCCGCGCGGCATGACTCGGCCAGCGCTCACTCTTCCTCCAAGACTCGGCGGGGCCGGTCGAATGAGGGCTGTGACCGGCGGAGACCGGACTACGCTAGCAACCTGCCGGGCCGTGGCCGGAGTTCAAATCAGTGAGATCAAAACTTCCCGCAGGCCATGGTCAGGGCGCCCGTTCCTATTCCAGTCGCCAGTCCTCGTAGGCGCGCGGATCGTTGACCGGTTCGACGTGCGTCGTGATGTTCAGGTCCGGGACCGCTGCGTGCAGGTCGTCCTCGACGACCTCGGTGAGATCGTGGGCGCGCTGCACCGACCAGTCGCCGGGCACGAGCATGTGGAGCTGCAGAAACCGTTCGTGACCGGCCTCGCGGGTGCGGATGTCGTGGAAGACGATGCCGTCGGTGCGGTGCCGGTCGAGCACGTCGTCGATGGCGGAGCGCTGCTCGGCGGGGAGCGCGGAATCCATCAGTCCCGCACTCGAGCGCCACACGAGCCGGGTACCGACGACCATGATGTTGATCGCGACAGCGATGGCGATCAGCGGGTCGAGGGGCAGCCAGCCGGTCAACGCGACGAGGAACACACCCACGAGGACGCCGACGGTGGTCGCCACGTCGGTCATCAGATGCTTGCCGTCGGCCTCGAGGGTCAGCGACCGGTGTTTGCGGCCGGCGCGGATGAGGATCAACCCCACCGCCGCGTTGAGGGCCGTGGCGCCCACCGAGATGCCGAGGCCGAGCCCGATCTCTTCGAGCTCGCGGGGGTTGATGAGCCGGTCGATCGCGGTCACGACGATGATCACCGCCGCCACGACGATCAGGACACCTTCGAAAACCGCCGAGAAGTACTCGGCCTTGGTGTGCCCGAAGTTGTGCCCCCGGTCCGGCGGCTTCGCGGCGACGCGTAGTGCGACGAACGCGCCCACGGCGGCGACGACGTTGACGATCGATTCGAGCGCGTCGGACAGCAGGCCCACCGACCCGGTGATCCACCAGGCCAGCAGCTTGAGGCCGAACACGACCACCGCGGTCACGATGCTGAGCACCGCGAACCGGGCGAGGTTGTGGCGTTGTCCCCTTGTCATGATCGAACCCGGCTCAAGCCGCGAGCCCCCGACGACGCAGGAGCGGCTCGATCTGCGGTTTACGGCCGATCAGCGCCTCGTGCGATACCAGCGGGTCGATGCTGTCACCGCGCGACAGCGTCGCCTCGGCAAAGCGTCGCCCGTTGTCGCGCTCCAGGCCGCCCGAGGCGAGGAACCACTGTTCGGTCTCGGCGTCGAGGACCTCCGACCAGATGTAGCTGTAGTAGCCGGCCGAGTAGCCGCCGCCAAAGATGTGGTTGAAGTAGGCGCTGCGGTAGCGGGGCGGGATCAGGTCGGTCTGCAGGCCGACCTCGGTGAGCGCCTTCGCCTCGAACGCCTCGACGTCGGTGACGGCCGCGGCCTCCTCGACCGTCAACCGATGCCAGGCCAGATCGAGCGACGACGCCGCGAGGTACTCGATGGTCCCGTGCGCGGTCTCGGCGCCGGCGGACTCCCGTGCGGCGGCGGCCAGTTCGGCCGGGATCGCCTCACCGGTCGCGTGGTGCAGCGCATAGTTGGCGAGCACATCCGGGTGGAGGGCCCACATCTCGTTGACCTGCGACGGGAACTCGACGAAGTCACGCGGCACCGATGTCCCCGACTGCGACGGGTACTGCACTGACGACAGCAGACCGTGCAGAGCATGCCCGAACTCGTGGAACAGGGTCGTCAGCTGATCGATGGTGAGCAGACACGGCTGCCCCTCATCGGGTTTCGTCAGGTTCAGGACGTTGACGATGATCGGCTGGGTCTCCAGCACCGACGACTGGTCGACGATGTTGTTCATCCAGGCACCGCCGCGCTTGGACGGCCGCGCGTAGAAGTCGCCGAGGAACAGTCCGATGCCGGTGCCGGAGTCGTCCCGCACCTCCCAGACGCGCACGTCGGGGTGATAGACGGGCAGTCCCGTCCGTTCGACGAACGTCAGGCCGTACAACTTGTTGGCGGCGTGGAAGACTCCGCGCGTCAGGACGGTGTCGAGTTCGCAGTAGTCGGCGAAACCGTCGAGCGGTACCGAGGACTTGGCCTGCTTCTCACGTTCGAGCCAGAAGGTCAGGTCGGCGGGTCCGATCTCGGCGCCTTCGGCGAACTCGGTGAGCCGCGTCAGTTCCCGACCCCCGGCACGCATCGCCGATCGGTTGAGTTCCCGCAGCAGGTCGTCGACCGCGGACGCGTCGGGCGCGGTCTGCTCGGCGATCACGAACTCGGCGTGGTCGCGGTACCCGAGCAATTCGGCACGGCGAGCACGCAGACGCACGATCTCGAGGACGAGTTCCCGGGTGTCGTGGTCGTTGCCGCGCGCGCAGCGGTTCACCGACGCGTCGAACACCCGTTGCCGCACGGCAGGATTCGTCAACTCGGTCAGCACGGACTGGCTGGTCGGGAGTTCCAGGGTGATCAGGTGGCCGCTCTCGTGGCCGGCATCGGCCGCCGCGCGTCGAGCGGCCGCGATCTGGCCGGCGGACAAGCCGTCGAGGTCCGACGCGTCCTCGACGAGGACCGCCGAATCGTTGGTGTCGTCGAGGATCTTCTGCGAGAACGTGGTCGTCAGATACGCGAGCCGGGAGGCGATCTGGCGCATCTCCTCCTGCTCGGCCTCCGGCAGACCGGCACCGGCACGCACGGACTCGCGGTACCGCTTGTCGAGGAGTCGACGCTGCGGCTCGGTCAGGTCGAGGTCGTCGGCGCGGGACGCGAGATCCGAGATCCGGCCGAACAGAACCGGGTTCATCGCGATCGTGTTGCCGTGGTCGGTCAACAGCGTCGAGAGCTCCTGGGAGATCTCGTTGCGCTTGGGGTTGGTGTCGGGGCCGACGAGATTGAAGAAGATGCCCGACGCGCGGGCCAGGTCGCGACCCGACAGCTCCAGCGCCTCGATCGTGTTGCCGAAGGTCGGTTCCGCGGGATCGGCGGCGATGGCCTCGACCTCGGCGAGGTGCGACGCCATCGCCTCACGGAAGGCGGGCAGGAAGTCGTCGTCGGAGATCGACGCGAAGTCCGTCAGATCGTAGGGCAGATCACTCTGTGCCAGTACCGGATTGGTTGCGCTGTCCTGCCCCGTCATCTACTTCCCTTTCGGTTTGTCACCTGCGGCATCGGTGGAGAGCGCCGCGACGAACGCCTCCTGCGGGACGTCGACACGGCCGATGGTCTTCATCCGCTTCTTGCCTTCCTTCTGCTTCTCGAGCAGCTTGCGCTTACGGCTGATGTCGCCGCCGTAGCACTTCGCGAGCACATCCTTGCGGATCGCCCGGATGTTCTCGCGCGCAATGATCTTCGAGCCGATGGCCGCCTGGATCGGGACCTCGAACTGTTGACGCGGGATGAGCTCGCGGAGCTTGAGCGCCATCTTGTTGCCGTAGGCGTAGGCGGCGTCGCGGTGGACGATCGCGCTGAACGCGTCGACGGCCTCGCCCTGGAGCAGGATGTCGACCTTGACCAGGTCGGCTTCCTGCTCGCCTGCCTCTTCGTAGTCGAGAGATGCATAGCCGCGGGTGCGCGACTTCAGCGAGTCGAAGAAGTCGAAGATGATCTCGGCCATCGGTAGGGTGTAGCGGAGTTCCACGCGGGTCTCCGACAGGTAGTCCATGCCGCCGAGCTCGCCGCGCCGCGACTGGCAGAGTTCCATGATGGCGCCGATGAACTCGCTCGGCGCGATCACCGTGGTCTTGACGACCGGCTCGTAGATGTGGCGGGTCTTGCCCTCCGGCCAGTCCGACGGGTTGGTGACGATGTGCTCGGAGCCGTCCTCCATCACGACGCGGTACACCACGTTGGGTGCGGTGGAGATGAGGTCCAGGTTGAACTCGCGCTCGAGACGCTCGCGGGTGATCTCCATGTGGAGCAGACCCAGGAAGCCGCAGCGGAATCCGAAGCCCAGCGCCACCGACGTCTCCGGCTCGTAGGTGAGCGCGGCGTCGTTGAGTTGCAGCTTCTCCAGCGCCTCACGCAGGACCGGATAGTCGGAACCGTCCATCGGGTACAGGCCCGAGTAGACCATCGGCCGCGGTTCGCGATATCCGGTCAGCGCTTCGCTCGCGCCGTTGCGGGCGCTGGTGACGGTGTCACCGACCTTCGACTGGCGCACGTCCTTCACACCGGTGATGAGGTAGCCAACCTCGCCGACGCCGAGTCCCTGGGTGGGCTTCGGTTCCGGCGACACGATGCCGACCTCGAGCAGTTCGTGGGTCGCGCCGGTCGACATCATCTGGATCTTCTCGCGCGGCACGATCTTGCCGTCGACGACACGGACGTAGGTGACCACGCCGCGGTAGGTGTCGTAGACCGAGTCGAAGATCATCGCGCGTGCCGGCGCGTCGGCGTTCCCGACGGGGGCGGGCACCTTGCGGATGACCTCGTCGAGCAGTTCGCCGACGCCGACGCCGGTCTTGCCGGACACCCGCAGGACGTCCTCGGGCTCACAGCCCACGATGTGGGCGAGCTCGGCGGCGTAACGCTCGGGGTCGGCCGCGGGCAGGTCGATCTTGTTCAGGACCGGGATGATGGTGAGGTCGTTCTCCATCGCGAGGTACAGATTGGCGAGCGTCTGTGCCTCGATGCCCTGAGCGGCGTCGACGAGGAGGACCGCGCCTTCACACGCCTCGAGCGCACGCGACACCTCGTAGGTGAAGTCGACGTGACCGGGGGTGTCGATGAGGTGCACTACGTAGTCGTCACCGTCGAGCTGCCACGGCAACCGCACGTTCTGCGCCTTGATGGTGATGCCGCGCTCACGCTCGATGTCCATGCGATCGAGGTACTGCGCCCGCATCTGGCGCTCTTCCACGACACCGGTGAGCTGCAGCATCCGGTCGGCCAGCGTCGACTTTCCGTGGTCGATGTGGGCGATGATGCAGAAGTTCCGGATGCGCGCCGGGTCGGTGAAGGTTGTGTCGACGAAGGTGGGAATTGGAACTACTCCTCGAGGATGGACACGTACGTTGACCACCATGTTCTCATGAGCGCCGCGAATGGTGCCCAAGCGGATGGTGGGGCGCTACCGTGGCAGCCGTGACAGCCGAGTCCGCCGAGTCGAAAAAGCCAGGGACCACCATCGCCACCGTCGAGACCGAGGACGTCGCCGCCGACGTGCACCGCCCGGACGGCACTCCTCGCGCCACGATCGTCTTGGCGCACGGCGCGGGCGGCAACCGCGACGCGGTCATCCTGCGCGCGCTCGCCGACGAACTGAGTTCGCGCGGCTACGTCGTCGCCCGGATCGACCTCCCCTATCGCCGGCGCCGACCCAAGGGACCGCCGAGTCCGTCGACGTCGCCGGCCGACCGCGACGGCATCCGCGCCGCCTGCGCGACGTTCCGCGAGGAGTCCGACGGCCCGCTGTTCGTCGGCGGCCACTCCTACGGCGGGCGTCAGGCGTCGATGGCGGTCGCCGAGGACGGCACCGACCTCGCCGACGGCCTGCTGCTCAGCTCCTATCCCCTGCACCCGCCGGGCAAGCCCGACCGGCTGCGCACCGAACACCTGCCGTCGATCACCGTGCCGACCCTCGTCGTCCACGGCAGCACCGACCCGTTCGGCACCACCGAGGAGATGGCCGAGGCGATCGGCCTGATCGACGCGCCGACGCGGATCGTCGAACTCGAGAAGGTCGGTCACGACCTCAACCCGAAGAAGAAGCCGACCGCGCAGCTGACCGCCGACGCGGTCGACGAGTTCCTGATGAGAGCATTCCGGCCGTGACGAGCCGCAGCATCCGGTCCCGCCTCCGTCCCACCGCCGAGGTCGCCCGCACGATCAGCTACAACCCCGAACTCGACGGCGACGCCGACCCCGGCGAGATCGTGTGGACCTGGGTCGCCTACGAGGACGACCCCAACCAGGGCAAGGACCGCCCGGTGCTCGTGGTGGGCCGCGACGCCAACGCCGAGACCGCCGACGGTGGCACTTTCGAGGAGGTTCTGGGTCTGATGCTGTCGAGCAAGGACTACCACCGGGACGACGACGACTGGTTCGCCGTCGGCACCGGGACCTGGGACTCACAGAATCGGCCGAGCTTCGTCCGCCTCGACCGTGTCCTCGTCGTCGACGCCGACGGCATCCGGCGCGAGGGCGCAATCCTCGACCGTCGCCGTTTCGACGCGGTCGCCGACGAACTCAGGTCGCGCTTCGGCTGGCGCTGAGCACTCCCCTACGCCAGCCGCGTGATCTCCACGATGACGTCGAGATCCGTTGCGCCACCACCGGTGTAGACCCCCTTGAGTGGCGACACATCCGCGTAGTCGCGGCCGACGCCGACCGACACGTGCTGCTCGGTGATCGGAGTGTCGTTGGTCGGGTCGTAGCCCCACCAGCCGCCGGTCCATGCCTCGATCCATGCGTGGCTCTGGCCTTGGACCGTCTTGTCGATCGCCGCATTCGGTTTCGGATGCAAGTACCCCGACACGTAGCGGGCCGGAATTCCCAGGCCGCGCAACATCACCAGGGTGAGGTGGGCGTAGTCCTGGCAGACCCCCTTGCGCTCGTTCCAGGCGTCGACGGCGGTGGTGTGCACGCCCGTGGTGCCGGGTACGTACTCCATCTCCTCATGGACGAACCGGGACAGCGCCTCGACCGTCTCCGCCGGGGTGAGCCCCTTGGCGACCTTCTTGGCCGCCGCGATCAGCTGCCGGTTCTTCGGCACATAGGTGGTGTTGGAGAGCATCTCGTCGTAGCGATCCATGACGGCCTCGCTGCGGATGTCCTCCCACGAGACCTGGTCTTCCTCGGCTGGTCGCTGTCCGGCCTCGGTCTCCACCACCGACATCCCCGACACCTCGAGTTCCTCGTGCGGCGCATGGAGATCGAAGGCGGTGACCGCCGTACCCCAGTAGTCGGTGTAGCGATACGACCTGGTGGCCGGCACGGTCTCGACACGGTTGACGATCACGTTCTGACGGGCGTCGCTACGGGGCGTGATCCGGGCCTCGTTGTACGAGGAGGTGACGGGACTGTTGTACGCGAAACCGGTGGAATGGACGACGCGCAGACGCCAGCTCACAGTTCACTCTCCTCGATCGCTTGGCCGTCGCTGACGCGGGTGTCGGCCCACGAGACATACGGCGACACATGGAAGTACTGCTTGGTGACCGCCTCGTTGACGGCCCGGCAGGTGTCCTGCAGATCAACCAGACGTTCCTGCAGCCCGTCGAGCAGCTCGCCGGGCTCGAGGAACTCCAGCGAGCTCCGCGCCCGACCGAGCAACAGCTGGGCCTCGGCCTGGGCTCCGACGCGGCTGGGACCCTTCTCGAGCTGCCCGAGGTTGCGTTCGGCGACGCTGAGCGCGTGGAAGATCGACCGCGGGAACAGGCGATCGAGCAGCATGAACTCGACGATGTTCTCCGCGTCGAGGACGCCGCGGTAGGTGCGCAGGAAGGTGTCGTGACCGCCGGCGGAGACCAGCACGTTGACCCATGCGGGCGACGAGGTTCGATCCCCCGCTCGCGACAACAGCATTCGGATCGTCATGTCGACCCGCTCGACGGAGCGGCCGAGCAGCAGGTAGCGGTAGCCGTCGTCGTGGCTGAGGGTGGCGTCGGCGAGGCCGGCGAACATGGCCGCACGGTTCTTCACGTACGAGAGGAACTCGTGCGGACCGAGGCGGCGCGACCGGCGTTCGGCGGCGTCGAGTCCGTTGTAGGTGGTGTTGAGACACTCCCACAGCTCGCTCGACGTGACTTCCCTTGCGCCGCGCGCATTCTCGCGTGCCGCGCGGATGAGGTCGACGATCGACCCGACCGCGTCGGCATCGTAGGCCACGCGTTCCGTCAGCGACCAGACGTCGAGTTCCTCGTCGGTCTCCGGCGCCTCGAGCCCGAGTACCTGGATGATCAGTCGCGCCTGCTGGTCGACGTCGACGGTGGTGTCCTCGAGCAGCTGGTGGATCGCGACGTCGAGGATGCGCGCCATGTCGTCGGCGCGCTCCACGTACCTGCCGATCCAGTACAACGACTCGGCGTTGCGCGCCAACATCATCGGGGATCACCGCCCTGCTGTTGCTGCTGTTGGGTCTGGGTGTGCACCGGGTCGGGGGCGCTGTCGGCGGGCCGGGCCGCGGCGACGCCACTGGTGGTGACCACCTTCGCGCCGGAGAGTTCGCGTTCGGCCTCCGACGTCCGGCTGGCGAGCACCCAGGTGTCCTTGGAACCACCTCCCTGGCTGGAGTTCACCACCAACGATCCCTCCGGCAGGGCGACGCGAGTGAGGCCGCCGGGCAGGACCCAGACCGACTCGCCGTCGTTGACGGCGAACGGACGCAGGTCGACGTGACGCGGACGGATCTCGTTGCCGATCTTCGTCGGCACCGTCGACAGCTGCACGACGGGTTGTGCGATCCAGCCGCGCGGATCGTTGCGCACCTTGCGGGCCAGGGTGTCCAGCTCCGCCTTGGTGGCCTCGGGCCCGAAGACGATTCCGTATCCACCCGATCCCTCAACGGGTTTCACGACGAGCTCGTCGATGCGGTCGAGGACCTCCTCGCACTCCTCGGGAAGCCAGCAGCGCAGGGTGTCGACGTTCTGCAGACTCGGCTTCTCACCGAGGTAGTACTCGATGATCTCCGGGACGTAGGTGTAAATCAGCTTGTCGTCGCCGACGCCGTTGCCGACCGCGCTCGAGATGACCACGTTGCCGGCGCGGGCCGCATTGAGCAGTCCGGCGACACCCAGCATCGAATCGGGGCGGAACTGCATCGGGTCGAGGAAGTCGTCGTCGATGCGGCGGTAGATGACGTCGACGCGCTGTTCGCCCTCGGTGGTGCGCATGTAGACGACGTTGTCGCGGCAGAACAGATCTCGGCCCTCGACGAGCTCGACACCCATCAGGCGTGCGAGCAGCGAGTGTTCGAAGTACGCGGAGTTCGCCACCCCCGGGGTGAGCACGACGATGTTCGGGTCGGCCTCGTTGAACGCCGCCGATGCGCGCAGCGCACGCAGCAGATGGCTCGGATAGTCGGCCACCGCGCGGACGCGGTGTTTGGAGAAGAGGTCGGGGAACACGCGCGCCATCGCGCGGCGGTTCTCGAGCACGTATGAGACACCCGACGGCGACCGCAGGTTGTCCTCGAGGACCCGGAAGTCGCCGTTCTCGTCGCGGATCAGGTCGATGCCGGCGACGTGGATGCGAACACCGTTGGGCGGCCGAATGTTTGCTGCCTGCCGATGGAAGTGCTCACAGGAGTGGACGAGCCGTTTCGGCAGCACGCCGTCGCGCAGGATCTCCTGCTCACCGTAGATGTCGTCGAGGAACAACTCGAGGGCCTGCACGCGCTGGGTGATACCCGCTTCGAGCTTGCTCCACTCCCCGGCCGAAATCACGCGCGGCACAATGTCCAACGGGAAGGGGCGTTCCTGGCCGGACAGCGAGAAGGTCACACCCTGATCGAGGTAGGCGCGGCCCAACGCTTCGACGCGGGCCTCGACCAGGTCGGACGAGTCCTCGTCGGACATCGCCTTGTAGATGCCGCGATACGGGGTGCGCACATCGCCCGCGGCATCGAACATCTCGTCATATGCCTTGCCGTACGGACCTTTTGAGTACCCACCGAAGTTCCCGGTGAAGTTCTCCTCACCGCTCGACTTGCGGGATCTGCCTCCTGACCCCGAACTCTTCGACGATCCGGAGCGGCCCGAGGCCGCCTTCCCGGACGAGCTCGACGTCGTTGTCTTCGCGGATGCGGACTTTCGCGGCGCCTTCTTGGCGGGCGCACTTGTCGATGCGGGGGTCATAAATTGCCATGGTGCCGCATAACCGCGAAATCGGCACCACGGTTGGCCGACCGTGTCGTGCGCGCCATGCGCCGGCGCCTCAGAGCGAACGTCGCATCGCGAGGGCGCGGCGCTTGACTCGCCGCAGGACATTGGCTGCGCGCGTCTTCATCGGCGGTCCGACCTTGGGCAGCGGCGCGGCGAGGACCATCGAGGCGATCGTGTCGAGAGCCACGTCGAGCACCTCGCGATCGGAGGGCATCGGCGCGTCGTCGGCGGCACCGTCCGCCGACACCTCGAGGTCGGCGAGGTCGCCTGCGACGTCGTATCCCGCGCTGCGTACCGCCTCCACCATCGTGGCCGCCTGCGCGGCGGCCCACTGCCGGTGTTTGACCGTCAGCCCCTGGGGCGCGCCCGAGCGCGCCTCGAACAGGATCTCGCCGATCACCTGCCCCTTGATGATGCGTTCGTACCGGCGCCATTCGATGGTCTCCGGCTGCAGGCGCTGGTTCAGACCGCGGAGGAACTCGGCCTGCGACGCCGACAGCGAGCTGTTGAGGCTGGGCACCGGGATGTTCAGCGGTGCCGCGTCGACCTCCAGGACGCGGAGGAAGCGATCCCAGAGGGCGTCGCCCTGCGCCGGCCGACCGCGCGGCACGGTCACCACGTGGACGCGTTCGGGTCCGACGAACTTCGCCCACTTGGCGAGGATGCCGACGTGGTCCTGGAACTCCCAGAACGGTTCGTCCTCGACGAGCGGACCGGCATTCTCCGCGGACACCTCACCCACCGTGTTCGATTCCGCCGCGAACGCGACCGCGTCGACGAACTCGTCGAAGGAGGCACGCCGCTGGTTCTTGACGTTCTCCTGCCAGACCGACGGGAGCTGGCGGGCGAGGTCGCGAACCGTTGCGATGACGTGCACCTCGTCGGCGAACGACAGATCGGCCAGGAGCCGCTCGATCTGCTCGCTCGTCGCGGTGCTGTAGAGCTCATGCGACAGCAGCGAGGTCTGGGGCCAGGCCCGCATCTGCCCGAGCAGCTTGGGCCACACCCCGGAGAAGGCCGGGTCGGCCCAGTCGAGGTAGCGCTCTGGCTGGAGGTGGACCGCGGCGTGGAAGTGATCGGAGATGACGTTGCCCGGATAGAGCAACCCGGACGTCTGCAACGCCAGGTCACGGTTGCGCCAGAGTCGATCCTGCAGGTGCGTGGTGCCGGTCTTCGGGAGGCCGATGTGTACGTAAACGACGGACATGATGACTCGAGCCTAGACTTTTGCCCACGATGATTCTTTTCGGCGCGCATCGGCCCGACGACGGATTTTGGGCTGACTGATCCCGGCTGGTAAAGTTGTCCGCTGTTGCGGTGACGCCGTGAAGATCCTTCACGCGCCGACGCCGCGCGGTGCGAGTTCGGGCCAACCGGTCCGCCGCCCGACCAGAACAGACAGACATATCCACCAGCAACGACAGAGGTAACACGCGTGGCGAACATCAAGTCTCAGATCAAGCGCAACCGCACCAACGAGAAGAACCGGCAGCGCAACGTGTCGGTGAAGTCGGCCCTGCGTACCTCGATCCGTAGCTTCCGCGAGGCCGTCGAGTCCGGCGACAAGGACAAGGCTACCGAGCTCGGTCAGGCTGCGAGCCGCAAGCTCGACAAGGCCGCCAGCAAGGGCGTCATCCACGCCAACCAGGCCGCCAACAAGAAGTCGGCCATCGCTCTCGCGGTCAACAAGCTCTGAGCTGACCCACTCCGACCTCCGGGTCGCCTCGGCGCATGGCGCGCCGCCATATGTTCATACTCACGATCACCCCGGTAGTATCCACGCGGTTGCCGGGGTGATCGTCGTTCTTCTCTGCTGAGAGACACCGTCCGCCCGGCCGCGCGCGGTTGAGTCGCTCCCCTCGCCTGGGTGAGAAGTCGTCCCCGTGACTGGCGCCCGAGGGCACATTGCCCCCGCTATCGCGTCAGGGGGACGAGTTTCGACGCCGATCCGCTGACCGAGACTCGGCCAGTCGGCAGTAGCCGATACCTACTGCCGACTCAGTTCCGACGACGCCCGTCCGGCCGGAGATCTGCAACCGCGGCGACGGCGTAGGTCAGTGCGTAGTCGGCATCGGCGGCCTGTCCCTTGACATCGCCGTTGAGTTTCGCGACCACCCCGACCGCGCGGGCGATCGACTCCGAGTCCCATGCCTTGGCCTTCGCCTGCACGCTCTTGACCCGGTTCGGCGGCATGCCGAGTTCGGAGGCGGCGGCGAAGTGGTCGATCGACCCCATCGGCCGGATGCGGGCGATGGCGTGGACGGCTTCGGCGAGGGCGTCGGCCAGGAGTACGCGCGGCACTCCGTGGTGCAGCGCCCAGGCGAGCGACTCGAGTGCTCCGGCCCGGTCCCCCAGGACTGCTTTGTCGGCGACCTCGAAGCCGGTCACCTCGGACCGGCCCTGGTAGTACAGCTGCACGCTCTCGCGGTTCACCTTGCCGCCGGTGTCGGCGACGAGCTGGGCGCATGCGGCAGCGAGCTCACGCAGTTCGGAACCGACACTCTCGACGACCTGCTCGACGACGTCGGCGCTGACCTTCACACCGAGTGAGCGGAACTCGTTGCGGACAAAGGTCATCCGGTCCGATGCCCACTTCGGCGCGGTGGTCGCGTGCTCGACGGCGCCGGCCTTCTTCAACGCCGGAACCATCGACTTCGCGCGTCCCCCACCGGAGTGGATCACCATCAGCGTGATGCCCTCGGGCAGCGACGTGGCCGTCGTCGCGATGAGCGCCGCCGGCTCCTTACCGGCTTCGGCAGCAGACTCGACGACGACGATGCGTTCCTCGGCGAACAGTGACGGGCTCAGCAACTCGGCGAGCTCGTGTTCGCTGACGTCACCCGCACGCACCCGGGTCACCGGGACCGGTGTGCCCGCCTCCTTCGACGTCGCCTCCGCCACCGCGGAGATCACCCGGCCGGTCAGGAAGTCGTCGTCTCCGAGGAGCAGGTGCAGGCGATCGGTCACGTGCTCATCGTGCCAGATCGGGCCGACATGGCTGCGGGGACTACGGCGGCGGTCCCGGCGTCGTGCGTGCGGCCCGGCCCGTGCCGGGCGGTTCTCAGACCACGGACCTACGACGACCCCGCGAGCCCGTTCTCCAGCGCGTACAGGCTGGCGCCCACCCGATTCGACGCCCCGATCTTCGTATACGTCCGCTCGACATGATTGCGCACCGTCTTCTCGCTCAGAACGAGCTTCGACGCGATGTCCCGGTTGGACAGCCCACGCGCGACGAGTCCGAGGATCTCCCGCTCCCGCCGCGTCAACGCGTCGCTGTGCCGCGCCCGGGTCCGCGCGTGTCCGGCGGCGGCGAGAACGGCCTCGACGCAGTCGGCGTCGAGTTCACCGCGATGGGCGCGGCGCTCGAGCCGTGCGACCGCCTCGTCCGTCGACATCGCCGCCCGGTACGGCCGGGGTTCGACCGCCGACCGATACGTGACTGCGGCAGCGAGAATACGCTCCGGCTGCCCGAGCGCCGGTCCGTTGAGTCCCAGTGGATAGCCGGTCCCGTCGAGGTGCTCGTGGTGGGTCCGGGCGATGCGTGCCACGTCCCGGAGACCCGGGATGCGCGTGAGGACGCGGTCGGTGAGATACGGGTGCATGCGGACGCGCTCCCACTCCGCCGCGGTGAGGTCCCCGGCCTTCGACCAGATCTGATTCGACACCCCGATTCGCCCGACGTCATGAAGCCACCCCGCACGACGAGTCGCGTCGATGTCCGATCGTTCGACACCGAGGTGCCCCGCAGCCGATTCGGCCAGCGCCGACACTCCGCGTGAATGCCCCAGCGCGAAGGGACATTTCAGGTCGACGAAATCTCCGATGGCGAGCAGCAGATGGTCCAGTCCCGGATCGTCGAGACGGAGCTCGGCATCCGGCGCGATCGCCAACGCCAGCTCCCACGGATCGTCGGAGTCAGCCGGGAAGAGAGTCGCGGGATCGTCGACGAAGGCATCGACGACGTCGGGATCGAAGTGCCCTCCCCGCCGGCTCCGCGCCATCGCGACCGCTCCGTCGACGCCATACGTGCGCTGGTGGACCTCGGCCATGTCGGCCAGTTGTGCCACCCGCATCTCGATCGGGATCTCCACACCGGACACCCCGCCGGGAAGCCCTCCCCCGTCGAAGCGCTCGAACGTGTAGGTGATCGCCTGCTCGACGTCGGGACCCAGTCCGATGTGGCCGGCCAGCGCAGCCGCCGACAGGCAGTGCGAGTGCACGAGTGCCGCGATATTGCCGCGCGAATCCCGGAAGAGTTCGGCCATGATCTTCATCCGATGCGGAAGTGATTCTCCGCGACCGAGATTGCCGATGAGGAAACGCAGATACGGAAGTCCCGACCAGTCGACGAGATAGGCGTCGCGGCGCACCGCGATGTCGTCGCCGAACCAGCGCGCGTACTCGGCGGAGTCGGCGTGACAGCCGATCCACATCACGAGCGTCGCGTAGTAGACGGTGTCCTGTTGCGATCGGTCGAGCCCCAGCCGGCGCGCCAATCGCGTGGCGATGACCGCCGACCGCAGCATGTGCTCGGCTGGCTGACCGAGTCCGAGGTCGATGGCGACGGACAGGCCGGCCAGCACCTCGACTCGACGCGGAAGCACCCTTTGCGGGCTCATGACGTTCATTGTCGCGCTCATCGCCTCGGGTGTCAGGCGACTCGCGCGTGCGCCGGCCCCGACGCTCGACGCGCACGCAGCCCGGGCACCAGCATCGGGACGCGACGCCGATACTCGACATAGTCGTTCCCGAAGTCCCGGATCAGATCCCGTTCCTCCAAGTGGATACCGATGAAGATGTATCCCGTTGTCGCGCAGGCGAACAGAAGATGTCCGGCGGTCATCGTCGGGGCCACCCAGAACGCGATGACGAAGCCCAGGTAGATCGGGTGTCGCACGATTCCGTACCAGAGGGGTGTGATGAACCGATACGGCGGGAGCGGCCGCCGACGCGCGTTGGCGACCACCTGTCGCAGACCGAACAGGTCGAAGTGGTTGATGAGGAACGTCGAGGTCAGGACGAGGACCCAGCCGAACAACGACGCCGCGACGAGGACCCACCGCAAGGCCGATGTGGAGACGTCCCACACGGTGGTGGTGATCGGATGCCACCACCAGAGCAGAGCTGCCAGGCACGCGGTCGCCGCCAGGACGTAGGTGCTGCGCTCGATCGGCTGGGGCACGATGCGCGTCCACCGACGTTTGAACCCGTCGCGCGCCATGACGCTGTGCTGCGCGGCGAACAGCGTCAGCAGTCCGAGGTCGACCACCACCGCCGCCACGACCCCCGTCGACGGCCCGCCACGATCGATGGTCCGCGGCACGATATCGACGCCGCCGAGGACGATCGAGGCGTTCTCGACGAACGCGATCGCCCACAGGAACACCACCAGGAAGGCGACGTAGGCAGTCACCCCATAGGCGAGGTAGACGGTGCGGGTGAGAAGGGTTGCCGCCGGGGCGGTGTCCGTTGGCGACGGCGATTCCATCGTGGTCATGTCTGTACTCCTGTGTCGGTGAAGGCGTGCGTGGTGTCGTTTGCGGCGTCGGGTGCATCGAAAGCCGATCGGCCGACGAAGAACAGTCCGCGTTGCGGGAGGGGGATGTCGCCGATGCTGATCTGTTCGTCGAGTGGTGCGGGAGAACCGAAAGTCTCACCGTCCAGCCACGCCCGGCTGTCGGCGACGCGCCAGACGTACAGCGGTGTCCCGCGGAACTGCGGCCCGCTGGGGGTCCGGGCGCACATGCGGATTCGGCCGGCGCGCAGCATGAGCGTCGCCATCGGCCCGACGGCGTGCAGCATGGTCCGGCTGCGCCACGCTGCGGTGGGCGTCGCACCGCTCAGCGTGGTCATCAGCCGGGTCGCCGGTGACGAGGCCAGCTCCACCGTCCAGCGGAGCGTGTCGCCCATCGTCACCTCGAACGTCTGGTCGTCGGCCCATCCGACATTGATCGACGGAACGCGCCGTGTGGTCGCGCCCGCGCCGAAGTAGCGTGGGCAACTCTGGTCCGGCTCGGTTGTGGTGTAAAGCGTCCAGAGGCCGTGCGGATCTCGATGCCAGACGGACCGATACGCGGGTCCGATGGAACTGGCGACCATGTCGCGCAGGGCCAGATAGTGGCTCGACGCAAACGGCAGGCCCATGACGCCGTACCCGGCGAATCGCTCGTCATCGCCGTCGGCGAGCCGTGGGTGAGCGCGGGCTTCGGTGACGACTTCTCGGGGTGTATGTGTGTTCATGACCCCAGCGTCGTCCGCGACCCGCCTCACCCGCGTGGGGCATCTGCCTCAACTTCTCCTCACCCGAACACCTCGACACTGGCCCACCCCGGACCGCCGAGGGTGTGCGCGCACCAGATCATCCACCACAGTTCCGGCCCCAGCGCACGGACCAACAGTTCCGCGATCCCCGCGCCGACCCCATCCGGTGGACCGATCGCACCCACGAGGGCAGCAACGGTACCGACCACACTGATGACCGCGACGACGGGCGCGACGAGCAGATTGGCGACGATCCCGACCACCGACAGCTGACCGGTGACCAGCACGACGATCGGAGCGGTGACGACTTGCGCGGTGACCGCCATTGCGATCACCTCCGCCAACCCCGGTGGACACCGCCACCCCCGCAACCGATCCCGCAGCCGCGGTGCCCACAGCACGATGGCGCAGGTGGCCGCCACCGACAGCGCGAAGCCTGGTTGCAGAGCGAGTTCCGGCCACCACAGGAGACCACCGATCACCGCGGCCCCGAGAGCCGGCATCGACTGCGACCGACGCGACGCGAACAGCGCCAGCACCCCGACCGCACCCATCAGCGCTGCCCGCAACACGCTCGGCGTGGGTCGGACGAGCATCACGAATCCGACGATCACCACCAGCCCGACGACCGCCGCGGCACGCGGTGGCACCCCGATGCTCCGGACGATGAGAAGCGCAGCGCCGCAGACGATCGCGAAGTTCGCCCCGGACACCGCCGTGAGATGGCTCAGTCCGGCGGCGCGGAAGTCGTCGCGCAGATCCTCGTGCACGCCACTCTCGTCGCCGAGCACCAGACCCGGCAGCAGACCCGCGGCCTCCGGATCGAGGCCGCGGGTGGCCACCAGCTGCAGGCGTTGCCGGATCGATCCGGCGACTCGCTGATACGCGGGCGGGCCGCCGATCAGCTTCGGAGTCGAGGCGGTCAGCGATGCGACGAGGAGCGTTCGGCTCGGCGGTGGCCGTACCTTCACGACCGCGACAACCCGTTGGCCGGGCAGCAACCCCGACCATGCCCGCGCCGCGGCACGCAGGTCCGCGGGCGCGGACGTAACCCGCTGACCGCCAATCTGTTCGACGCCTACGCGTACGCGAATCCGCCCCTGCCTCGCCGGTCCGATCGGGGTCGGATCGCTGCGCAGGGTCATGACCGCCGTCGCCTTGCCCGACACGTGTGCCAGCGGGTGGTCGGCGCGCGCCTCCTGCCGGAGCGCGAGCGATGCCGCACAAGCGGCGGCCAGACCGGCTCCCACGACGACGAGCCCCACCAACTCCCAGCCGAACCGGCGGGAACCGACCACACCGACGACGGCCACCAGTGACGCGACGATCGCCATGCCGACGCCGACACCAACGGGGGCCATCAGACCGCACGCCGTCACCGACCACACCACCACCGCCGGCACCAGCAGCCGAAAGTCCATCCTCAGACCGTCACGAGGTCACGAAGTCTGGCCAGCCGCGCCGGACCGATCCCGTCCACCTCGGCGAGCTGACCCACAGACATGAAGCGGCCGTTGCGTTCTCGCCAGTCGAGGATCGCTTTCGCCGTCACCGGCCCGACCCCGGGCAGCGCATCCAGTTCGGTCTCGGTCGCCGTGTTCAGGTTGACCCGACCGCCGGCCTCCGCCGCCGACGACGCCGGTGGCGGACTGCCCGGGCCCGCCGAGGGACCGGGCGCCGGCGCAGCACCTTCCGCACCAACCACCGCACTGCGCATCGACATCTGCCCCTCACCACCGGCGTAGCCCACGAGGACCTGATCGCCATCGCGCAGGACCTGAGCAAGATTCAGCGACAACAGATCCGCACCCTTACGGGCGCCACCGGCCTGTTCGATCGCCTCCGCGACCCGTGCTCCGGGAGCCAGACGAACCAGTCCGGGTTTGTTCACGAGGCCGACGACACTCACGACCAACTGCGCCGGCGTCGTACTCGGTTGCGCGGCAGTCGGCGCCGACACCTCTGACGTCGACGACGGTCCGGGTGCACCGAAGTCCACCACCGGCGTCGTATCCGTTCCGCGGAACAGTCCGAATCCCGCCACGACGCAGGCGATCACCCCGACCGCGATCAGCGCGATCGCCGCGGGCGGTGCCACGGCAAAGCGTCGGCGTGCAACAGGGTCGTCGTCCTCGTCCCAGTCCCCGCCCGGAGAGTCGGCGTCCGGGTCGAGCACGTCGTCGAATCGCCCGACCCGACCACGCCGCGGTGGCGACGGCGACGGCGGCGCATCCAGCCACGTCGGCATCCCGCCGATCCCCCAACCGGGATGCGCGGGCTCCTCGACTGCGACAGCCGCGCCCGGGTCACCGACACCGGGCGGCGGGTCGGATTCGGCAGCGGCCGGAGACAGATCCCGACGAGCCGGCGGCTCGACGACCGGTCCCAGACGGTCCAGCGGATTCCGCCGTCCTGATGCGCTCATGGCGCCACACGCTAGGGCGGTTCAGTGCCGAATCGACGTGGCCCGGCGCGCAGCCGAGAGATCTGTGGACAGCAACCAGACTGTGCACCGATTCCCGATTCAGGTCCCGACCGGACCGCGCTCAGCTCTCCTCGAGCCCTTCGATCGGGTCGAGGTGCGAGGCGATGACGATACCGACCGATCCGGGACCCACATGGGAGCCGAGGATCGGTCCGAGGTCGACGGTCAGCTCGGAGGTCACCATCCGTAGACGGTTGCGCAGCGTGGCGAGGACTTCCGCCGCGACGTCCGGGGTCTCGCAGTGCTGGACGCCGACCGTGACCGCGCGTCCTCCTGCGGATTCGACCGCCGCGTCGACCATCTTGTCGAGCGCCTTGGAGAAGGTGCGGTGACGTTCCTTGAGCTGGAGCGTGCCGTCGACCATGTGCAGGATCGGCTTGATCGACAGTGCCGAACCGAAGAGCCTGCCGGCGGCGGAGATCCGGCCGCTCTGGCGCAGGTTGTCGAGCTGCTGGACGCACAGCAGCGAGTCGACGGTCGCGGCCTGCCGGATCGCGGACTCGTACACGCGATCCCGGTCGGCGCCGTTCGCGGCCGCCTGCGCCGCCCCGATGGCGGTGAAACCCACTGCGAGACCGACGGATCGGGAGTCGACGATGCGGACCTGCCCGGAGAACTTCTCGGCTGCCAGCCGCGCCGAGCTCCACGTGCCGGACAGCTTTCGCGACATGTGCACCGCCACCACGCCGGCACCTTCGCTCGCTTCGAGTGCCGACTCGAAGTACTCCGTCAGTTCACTCGGATTGGCACCCGAGGTGGTCACGCCCGGTGTCGACACCACATCCTCCGGGATGTAGTCGACGCCCTCGCGGTAGTCCTTGTCCTCGATCGTGACATGTAGCGGGACCTGCCGGATCCCGTAGTGCTCGGTGACCGACTCCGGTAACCGAGACGACGAATCTGTGACGACGACGACAGGCACCCGTCTACGTTAGCCGGTTCACCGGTCGGACCTCACATGGGAGTCGCGACGTCCGTCGACTACGTGTTCGCCCGACTCTTCTCGACCACGGGCGTCACCAGATCGGCGATCTGACGATGGCAGGAGAAGCCCCAGTGGATGCCGTCCGGGTTCATCGCCGCCACCGGATCCTCGAAGGCGTCCCGCGTCACCGGATAGAAGTCGACGCAGGGCAACCCGTGCTGCTCCGCCCACCGCGCCATCGCCGCCGTCGTCGGAATTCGGCCCGTGTGGACATGGCCGTAATACGGGCTGCTGTGCGTCGGCGGGAGGCACACGACGATCGGCAGATCCGGACGGAGCTGTGAGAGGGCCTCATGGATCTTCTCGAGATATTCGACGGTCACCTTCGGCGGCAACGCCAGCGGCCACCCCAGACGCGCGCCACGGGGTTGCACCCACGAGTACGCGTCACGCACCAACTGCCGCAGCCGATTCGGTCGCACGTAGCGAATCTGCTCGCGCAGCGCGGTCGGCAGCGGCGAGGGCAACGTGTCCATGCCGCCGAATGCCAGCACGACGACATCGGTGTGCGGCACGGTGGCCCAGATGTTCGGGTCCTGGGTCAGCGCCCACCAGACGTCGCGGCTCGTCCAGCCGATCCGGCCGAACAGCTTCACCGGCAGGTCCACGTCGGCGCCGACGAGTGACGGCCAGATCCGCGGATCGTTCGCGGGCAGCCCGCCGACCGGACCGTAGTAGGCCAGCGAATCGGACAGGACCATCATGCAGCGCTCTCCCGAGGGGGCGCCGCCGTTCACGTCGGTCACTGAACGGCGGGGTCCGAGTCCTCGGCCGACGCGTTCCACACGTCGAGCCGCCACCGCGGAAGGTCGCCGGGCACACCATGGCCCGACAGCTGCACCCAGCTGGTGTTCGCGAGACCACCGAAGACCGGCCAGTTGTCCACCGGCAGACCGAGGAGCGCCGCGGTCATCGCCGCGATGACCCCACCATGGGCCACCAGCACCACCGGCGCCTCGGGATTGTCGCCGACACCCCAGTCCGGCAACTGCTCGATCAGCTCGTCGACCAGCGGAGTGGAGCGCCTCGCCACGTCGACGCGGCTCTCGCCACCCGGCGGCGTCCAGGTCGCGTCGTCGCGCCACACCGCCCGTGCGCCCGGCATGACCTCGTCGACGTCGAGATGCGTCAGACCCTGCCACTCGCCGAGATGCGTCTCACGAAGGCGCACATCGGTTGTCACCGGAAGGCCGGTCCGCTGTGCGAGAGCCTCCGCGGTGTCGCGGGCACGCTTCAGGTCCGACGACCAGATCACCAGCGGTTGCCGCTTCGCCAGTTCGTTGGCGGCCGAATTCGCCTGCCGCACACCCAGCTCGGAGAGGTCGGTGTCGAGCTGGCCCTGCATACGGCTGCCCGCGTTGTACTCGGTCTGCCCGTGGCGCAACAGGATCAGCCGCCGGACGACCGGGGTCAGACGCTCGACCGAAGTGTCGTGGGTGTCGGGACCCCCGCTCACGTAAGTCCTTCGACCTCGACGACCGGGCAGTCCTTCCACAGACTCTCCAGCGCGTAGAAGCGGCGCTCGTCGGTGTGCTGGATGTGCACGACGATCTCGGCGTAATCGAGCAGCGCCCAACGCCCCTCACGGGTGCCCTCGCGACGCAGCGGCTTGTGCCCGGCCTCGCGCAACTTCTCCTCGACCTCGTCGACGATCGAATTGACCTGTCGCTCGTTGTCCGCCGACGCGATGACGAAGGCGTCGGTGATCACCAACTGTTCCGACACATCGATCACCGTCACCTCATGGGCGAGCTTCTCCGCGGCCGCCAGAGCAGCCACCTTGGCCATCTCCAACGCTTCAGCTGACGCAGTCACACAAGTCCTCTCGAAATTCCCTCAGGGCTCGACACCCGCTCGCTCCGCTCCCGGCGCGGCAGACTCTCCGCCCGCTCGCTCCGCTCCCGGCGCGGACACCCCGGGCGACGACGCCCGAGGCGCACGATACAGCTTCCTCTTCGCGATGTACTGCACGACGCCGTCGGGCACCAGGTACCAGACCGGACGACCCTGCGCCGCACGTGTGCGGCATTCGGTCGACGAGATCGCCAGCGCCGGGATCTCCAGCAGGTGCAGCGTGTCGTCCGGCATCTGCGCGAGATGCTGGGCCAGATGGGTGGCGTCGAGCTCGTAGCCGGGCCGGCTCACGCCCACGAAGCGAGCGAGGTCGAACAGTTCCTCCCAATCCTGCCAGGACAGGATCGACTCCAGCGCATCGGCGCCGGTGATGAAGTACAGCTGCGCGTCCGGCAGTTGCTTCCGCAGATCGCGCAACGTGTCGACGGTGTAGGTGTCGCCGTCCCGGTCGATGTCGACGCGACTCACGCTGAACTGCGGATTCGACGCCGTCGCGATGACCGTCATCAGGTACCGGTCCTCGGGCGGACTCACCGTCGTGTGCTCGCCCAGCTTCTGCCACGGGCGCCCGGTCGGGACGAAGATCACCTCATCCAGTTCGAAGCGATGAGCGACCTCGCTCGCCGCCACCAGGTGCCCGTTGTGGATCGGGTCGAACGTGCCACCCATCACGCCGATGCGGCGCGCACGATGGCGGTCGGTTGACATGGACGGTCAGTCTACGCGGTGACGCCGCGCTCAGATCGGCAGCAGGTCGGCGATGACCGTGCCGAGCTGCGTCGCATTGCGGCATTCGAACATGTCGATGACCTCCGCGTAATCGGTGGCGGCCGAGTCACCGGTCCCCCAATGCTCCTTCGCCTCGGGATTCAACCAGTAGGCGTGACGGGCACGTTCGACGAGTTCGGCGAGCGCATCGACGTGCGCATCGTGATAGTTGTTACGGCCGTCGCCGAGGACCAGCAGCGCTCCCCGATGCGTCAGCGTCTCCGCATAGTCGCCCACGAAGCCGGCGAGCATGTTCCCGTAATCCGAATGCCCGTCGCGCGTCGAGATCCGTGCGGTCGAGATCATGTGGTGCATCGCCGCACCGAAGTCCTCTTCGCCGTGGTCGAAGAACTCGGTCACCTCGTCGACGGTGTCGACGAACGCGAACACCCGCACCTTCGAGAACTGTTGCCGGAGTGCGTACACCAGTCGCAGGGTGAACTGGCTGAACCCGGCGACCGACCCCGACACGTCGCAGATGATGATCAGCTCCGGGCGGCCGGGACGCGGCTTGCGGTGACTGAGTTCGATCGGGACACCGCCGGTGGACATCGACGCACGCAGGGTCTTGCGCACGTCCACCGCACCGCGATGGGCCCGGCGTCGTCGCGTCTCGAGCTTCGCCGCGAGCAGCCGGGCCAGCGGCTCGATGGTCTTGCGGATCTCCACCTGCTCCTTGGCGCCCGCGGACAGGAAGTTGACGTTCTCCGGCAGCGGCGGCACCGCGTACGCGCCGACCTTGTCACGGCCGTTGCGGTCGGCCATCCGACGCTGCGTCTCGCGTTCGATCGCGGCCCGCAGATCGGCGGCCTTCTGCCGGGCGGCCTGCCGGTACAGCGGCTCCGTGCCCGGCCGGCCCGCGTCGCCCTCGCCGTCCCCGGCCATCGCCGCGGCGATCTTGGCGATCAGCGTCTGCGGGCTCACCGCGGAGATCGCTTGGTAAGCCGAGAAGGCCTCACCCTTCGTCGAGCCATAGCGTCCCAGCTCGTCGACGATCATCGCAATCGCCTGCTCGAGTCGACCGTCACCGGCCGCCGGGTCGTCGGCCAGCATCTCCGCGAGCGCGTCCCGTACCGCCTCGACGTCGAGGTTGCCGTCCTCGTCGCGCGGCAGGTCCTCGGTGATGGTGCGCATCCCCGCGCCCACCGGGAACCACAGATCGAAGACGCGGTCGAAGACCCCGCGATGCGAATTGTCGACGAGCAGCGTCGTCGCCAGACCCTCGCGGAGGCGGGAGCGCTCCAGCAGGTCGAGGACCTCCATCGCGCTCGCCGCGTCGATCAGGGCCGACGGCCCGACGACGATCCCGCGACGGCGCAGCTCGTCGACGAAGTCGGTGAGGTGCGCGACGAGCGGAGTCGTCATCAGCCCAGCTTGAGTTCTTTGAGAGCCGTCTTCAGATCGGGCCGGTGCTTGAGCACCACACCGAGCGTGCGCGCGATGAGGCCGTCGTCGAGGCCGCCGCGCTTGGTGTCGGCCTGCTCACCCGCACCGAGTGCGAGCAAGGTGTTGGCCCAGTCGATCGTCTCGGCCACCGACGGCTTCTTGCGGATGTCCAGCGTCCGCAGCACGCCGACGATGCGCACCAGCTCCGCGCTCAGCGACGCCGACAGATTCGGTACCCGCGATGCGAGGATCTCCTTCTCCCGCTCGGCGTCGGGAAAGTCGATGTAGAGGTACAGACAACGACGCTTGAGCGCCTCGGACAGTTCACGGGTGGCATTCGAGGTGAGCAACACGATCGGGCGACGCTGCGCGGCAACCGTTCCCATCTCGGGGATGGTGATCGCGAAGTCGCTGAGGACCTCGAGGAGCAGACCTTCCATGTCGACGTCGGCCTTGTCGACCTCGTCGATCAGCAGCACGGTCGGGCCCTCGCGCGAGATCGCCTTCAGCAGCGGACGCGGCAGCAGGAACTCGTCGGAGAAGATGTCGGTCTTCGCCTCTTCCCAGGCGCGGTTGCCGGTGGACTGGATGTGCAGGATCTGCTTGGCGTGGTTCCACTCGTAGAGTGCCCGCGCCTCGTCGATGCCCTCGTAGCACTGCAGGCGGACGAGTTCGGCGTCCGTGGCCGCGGCGATCGACTTGGCCAGTTCGGTCTTGCCGACACCGGCGGGCCCCTCGACCAGCAGCGGCTTGCCGAGCCGGTCGGCGAGGAAGGTCGACGTCGCGGTGGCGTCGTCGGCGAGGTAGCCGGTCTCACGCAGCTTCGAGACGACGTCGTCGACCGACGTGAACGACGGGACGACCTGCGGTCCGGAGGCGGTGTACTCGGCAGGGGTCGTCATCAGGCCGGCCGAACGTGGCCGTTGCCCCAGACCAGCCACTTGGTGGAGGTCAGTTCGGGCAGGCCCATCGGGCCGCGCGCGTGCAGCTTCTGGGTGGAGATGCCGATCTCGGCGCCGAACCCGAACTGCTCGCCGTCGGTGAAGGCGGTGGAGGCGTTGACCATGACGGCGGCGGCGTCGACGCGGCGGGTGAACTCGTCCGCGGCCGCGAGGTCGGTGGTGATGATCGCCTCGGTGTGCCCGGTGCCGTAGGTGTCGATGTGCGAGACCGCGGCGTCGAGATCGTCGACGACCTTCAGCGCGATGTCCATCGACAGGTACTCCTTGTACCAGTCGTCCTCGGTGGCCGGTTCCATGCCGGGTTCGTCGCCGTGGATGACGACGCCCTGGGACTGCAACACCTGGGTGATCCGGGGCAGCGCGTCTGCGGCGACGGCCTTGTCGACGAGGACGGTCTCGGCGGTGTTGCAGACACTCGGCCGGCGCGTCTTGGAGTTGAGGATGACGCGGACGGCGACGTCGAGGTCGGCGAGCGCGTGCACGTAGACGTGGCAGTTGCCGACGCCGGTCTCGATGGTCGGGACGGTCGCGTTGGAGACGACGGCCTCGATGAGTCCGGCACCGCCACGCGGGATCACGACGTCGACGAGCCCGCGGGCGCGGATGAGTGCGGTGACGCTCGAGCGATCTTCGCTGGGCAGCAACGACACCGCGTCGGCGCTGGCTCCCTTGGAGGACAGGGTCTCCCGCAGGATGCGGACGAGTTCGGCGTTCGACGACCGAGCCGACGACGATCCGCGGAGCAGCACCGCGTTGCCCGACTTGAAGGCGATGCCGAACGCGTCGACCGTGACGTTGGGACGCGCCTCGTAGACGATGCCGACGACACCGAGGGGAACCCGGAGCTGTCGGAGCTGGAGTCCGTTGGGCAGGGTCTTGCCGGCGACGACCTCACCGATGGGGTCGGGCAGGACCGAGACCTGCCGCAGACCGTTGGCGATGCCGACGACCCGGGCTGCATCGAGACGGAGACGATCGAGCAGGCTCGCCTCGGTGTCCGCCTCCTCGGCGCGCTTGATGTCCTCGGCGTTGGCCGCGAGAATCGTCTCCGTGGCGGCCTCGATGGCGTCGGCTGCCGCGAGCAGGATGTCGTTCTTGTCCGCTGTCGTCAGTCCACCCAGCGAGCGGGATGCCGATTTCGCAGCTCTGGCGAGTCCGAGGACGACCTTCTCGGTGTCGGACTCGCCTGTTGCGACGGAGGGCTCTGCGGTGGGTGCGCTCATCAACTTCCTCGACTTCGCGGGTGGTCGCCGCGACGAGGTCGTCGCGGGAGATATGCCGTTCTCAAGAGTAGCGCCGGGCCGCGCACGTCCCCAAAGAGATCCGGTCCGGTCAGGCGCGGGACCACCACTTCGAGCGTCGGGACGACTCTTTTGCGTGCCCGTCGCACCACTGGGAGTCGGGGACGCGGCGCTTGAGGGCGTCGACATGACGACCACAGCCCGACCAGGTGGTCTTGCCACACGTTCTACAGGTCACCGGTTGACACATGTTCTGAGAGTCCTTTCGTCTGCACTCGCCGCAACTATACCCCAGGGGGTATATTGGTCAGAGTAATCGTCCCTTGACAGTCAGACGACCCCGGAACAGAAAGAAGAACCCATGACCCCCACAACCGAGACCCACCAGCCCCGATCGACCGTGGAGCGGATGGTGCCCGCGCTTGCGGGCGTGATGGTGACAGTCAGCGTCATCCTCGTGCTGACGGTGTCCCCGTGGTGGACCGTGCTCACCCTCTTCGTGGCCGCGAATCTGCTGCTCTACAGCGCGGTCGGGTGGTGCCCGGCCAGCCTGCTCATGGCGAAGGCCGGACTCCCGCGCGCCTCATGTCCACGCTGAGGGCCCAGCACCCGACCCGCGAACACCCATCCGACGATCATCGAAGAGGGAGGGCCGATTCCTCGGCCCCCCTCTTCCGTTCCCGTAACCGTCACCCGGCGGGCGTCCGGGCCCGCCCCTCACGCCAGGGCGAGGAACAACTTCTCCAGCTCCGCCTCCGACAGCGGGGCCCGCTCACCGTCCACAGCCTCGACGCACTGCCGCATCCCGGACGCCACGATCTTGAAGCCGGCACGATCCAGAGCTCGTGACACCGCTGCGAGCTGCGTGACCACGTCCGTGCAGTCCCGACCCGCCTCGATCATGGCGATCACGCCCGCAAGCTGGCCCTGAGCGCGTCGAAGCCGATTCAGGACAGCACCCATAGCCTCGTCGTCGACGGCCGCACGGACCCTCACATCACTGGTCATTCCGACCTCTCCTGTCTCGGCATTCCGCCGTTTCCGCAACCGATCGATATCGGCCCCTTGACCCAAGGATACCCCCAGGGGTATGTTCGACGCCAGATCGGATACCCCTAGGGGTATAAAACGAAAGGATTCTCATGTCGTCGAATTCGGCCTTGTCCGAAGACGAAGCAGCACCTGATACCTCGGGTCCCACAGCCGGGCTCCTCGGACGCTGGGGCGCGACGATGGCGGGTCGCGCCCGTTGGGTTTTCGGCGTCTGGGTCCTGCTCCTGGTGGTCCTGGGAGCGGCGGCACCCTCGGTGTTCTCCTCCCTCGCCGGCGCCGGATGGCAGGCCAACGGGTCCGAGTCCGTCCAGGTCCGCGAGCTGGCCCAGCAACACTTCGGCGGAAACTCCTCGGCGGCGGTCCAGGTGGTCGTCCACTCCGACCGTGACCGCGTCGAGAGCCCCACGGTCCAGGCCGTCGTCGGACAGATCACCGAACTCGCGGCGACCGATGACCGATTCGCCCAGGTCGTGCCACCACAACCGGGGATGTCCATCAGCCCCGACGGTCACACCGGCATCGTCCTCATCGGCGCTGCCGCCAACACCGACGACATGGTGCGGGCGGTCGACGAACACAAAGACGAGCTGACCGGTCTGTCCGGCAACGGCGTCGAGGTCTATCCGACCGGCGCGTCGGCGTTGTGGAGTGACTTCAACAAGGCCAATCACGACGCGATGATCAAGGCCGAACTGTTCTCCTGGCCCGTCACCCTGACCATCATGGTGCTCGCCTTCGGATCGCTCGTCGCTGCCGGACTCCCCCTGCTGCTGACCATCGCCGGACTCGTCGCATCCGCGGGCGGACTGGTCCTCCTCAACCAGGTCACCCCGATCTCCGTGTGGGCCATCAACTTCGCCATGATGTTCGCCCTGGCCCTGGGCATCGACTACGCACTGTTCATCGTGTCGCGCTTCCGCGACGCAATCCGCGGCCACGCCGACGACATGCGTGCCGCGGTCGCCGAAACCATGGACACCGCAGGAAAAGCGGTGTTGCTCTCCGGCATCACCGTCCTGGTGAGCCTGTCGGCGGTGCTGCTGGTTCCCGCACCCGCGGTGCGCACGATGGCCGTGGGCATCATGCTCGCCGTCGTCTTCGTCCTGGCCGCCACCCTGACCTTGCTGCCCGCCGCACTGGGCAAGCTGGGTCCCCGGGTCAATGCGGTGTCGTTGCCGTATGCCCGCCGCCAGCAACACCGTTCACCCGTGTTCGCCCGCTGGGGACTCTTCCTGCACCGTCACCCCTGGACGGTGGCCGCCGGCTCCCTCGCTGTTCTCATCGCGCTGTCGATCCCGGTGTTCGGCCTGAAGGTCGCGATGCCGTCGATCACCGTCGTCCCCGAGGACGCGCCGGTGCGTCAGGGCTACGAACTCGTCCAGTCACAGATGGGCGAGGGCGCACCCGGCATGCTGCAGATCGTCGCACCCGCCGGCGAGGCGCAGCAGACCGCCGCGATCGCCTCCAAGTCGCCGGGGATCGAGATGGTGACCCCTCCGATGCCCGCCGCTGACGGCTCCGATTACGTTCTCATGCAGGCACTTCCGTCAGTCGACCCGTCCGATGAGCAGATGGGCACGATCGTCGACGACCTGCGCGGCGCCCTGCCGAGCGATGCACTGGTCGGTGGCGCACCCACCGAGAACCTCGACCTCCAGCAGGCCCTGAACGACTACTTCCCGCTGGTCGTCGCCGTCATCCTCATCCTGGGCTTCGTGTTGCTCCTGGTCTCGCTGCAGGCACCGCTGATCGCCCTGATCGGCACCGTGGTCAGCCTGTTGTCGACGGCAGCTGCCTTCGGCGTGGCAAAGCTCATCTTCCAGGACGGCCACCTCGCGGACCTGTTGGGCTTCACACCCCAGGGCTTCCTCGACGGGTGGGGACCGGTGTTCTTCTTCGCGATGATCTTCGCGATCGCGATGGACTACACGGTCTTCCTGCTCGCCACCACGAAGGAACACTTCGAGCGGTCCGACAGCGCAACAAGTGCCCAGGTCGACGGGATGGCCCATTCCGGCCGGATCATCTTCGCCGCGGCAGCGGTCATGGTGGCGGTGTTCTTCACCTTCGCCCTGGCCGAACCTCTCCCCCCGAAGGAGATGGGCATCATCCTCGGTGTCGCCGTCCTGCTGGATGCCGTTCTGATCCGCCTCACCCTGCTTCCGGCGATGCTGCGGATCACGGGCCGCGCCGCATGGTGGTCACCCGCCTGGTTGCGTCGCGTCCTCCCGAAGATCAGCTTCGCGCACTGACCCCCGAACCGGTTCCGTCCCGGGCCAACGGATGACAACCCGTGTGGCCCGGGACGGGGCCGATATGAAAGGAAGACAATGTCACTCGCACTCAGCACCACGATGAGCGTCCCCTTCGACGAAGCGGTCGAACGCACGCGCGCCGCTCTCGCCGACCAGGGTTTCGGCGTCCTCACGGAGATCGATGTCCAGGCCACCCTGAAGAAGAAGCTCGACGAGGACATGGAGCCGTACCTGATCCTGGGCGCCTGCAATCCGCCTCTGGCCCACCGAGCACTCGGGGTCCAACGTCAGATCGGATTGTTGTTGCCGTGCAATGTCGTCGTCCGGTCGGACCCGGACCACCCCGGCACGACACTCGTGGAGGCGATGAATCCGGCTCTGATGGTTCAGGTCTCGGGAGAGCCCGACCTCGAGTCCGTCGCGCGCGACGCCGCCACGAAGCTGCAGGCCGCGATCGACGCCCTGTCGGATCAGTCCTGACCCCGACGACCCCGGAAAAGAATCCCTGACACGACAGGAGTTGTCATGACCCGCTTCGACTTCTACTTCGATCCCGTGTGCCCCTTCGCATGGGCCGCATCGCGATGGCTCACCGACCAGGCCGAGAGACACGATGACACCGTCGCCTGGCACGTGATGAGCCTGGCCGTCCTGAACGAGGATCGGGAGCCCGCGTCGGACCAGCAGCGCCGGCAATGGGACACCTCGCGCCGTCTCGGCCGGGTCTTCATGGCCGCCATCGCGAAGAACGGCGCCGATTCGGTTGAGCCGCTCTACACGGCGATGGGCCGCCGCATCCACCACGCCGGTGATGAGATGACCCCCGCTGTGGTCGCCGAGATCCTCGCCGAGGCCGGGCTCCCTCCCGAAGTGGCCGACGCCATGGACGACGACTCGTGGGACGACACACTGGGAACAGCGCACCAGCGGAGCCAGGAAGCACTGGGAGAGACCGGCGGCAGCCCCATCACCGGCATCAACGGCACCCACTTCTTCGGCCCGGTGCTCTCCGACATCCCTACCGGCGACGAGGCGCAGGCGCTCTACTCCGCGATCACCACAATCGGTGCCACCTCAGCGTTCTCGCAGCTCAAGCGTCCCACGGGTGGGCGACCGACGTTCTCGGCCTGACCTGGTCGAGCGCTCGGCCAGCGGACCGGCCCGGCCGCACTTAGGGTGACGAACGAGTGTGGAGCCGGGTTGGTGAGGAGTGTCGGACGTGCCGTGGGTTGTGTTGGTGACCGCCGGACTGATCGAGATCGTCTACATGGCGGCGCTGGAGAAGTCCGATACCTTCACCCGGTTGTGGCCCACGGTCATCTTCGTCGTCGGTGTCGTCGGCAGCATGGCCGGTGTGGCCTACGCGATCCGTTCGATCCCGCTCGGCACCGCTTACGCGGTGTGGGTCGGTATCGGCGCGGTCGGAACCGCCCTCTACGGCATGCTGTTCCTCCGCGAACCCGCCGGACTCGCCCGTCTCGGGTGCATCTTTCTCATCCTGGTCGGCGTCGTGGGATTGAATCTGCTGCACAACGCATCCGGTGGCGAAACCGCCTGAATCACGTCAACCGGCGCAACGGAGCGCGTCGGCGAGCACCTCCCGTGACTCCACGTCGATCGTCAAACCGTATGTCACGCTGACGGTCACGAACTGGATCGCGTACTGACACCAGAACCCGCGCGCCGGCGGCATCCAGCGCGCCGGTTCCGAGTCACTCTTGTCCTGATTCGACGCCCCGTCGACGGCGACCAGGTTGGCCGGATCGTTCGCGAACTCGAGTCGTCGGCCGAATTCCCACGACCACGCGCCCATGTCCCAGGCGTAGGCCAGCGGCACGATGTGATCGATCTGCACGGTCGACGCCCCACGGTCACGACGGAACACAACGAACTCGCCGCTGTACGGACTCCGGAACTCCCCGGCGACAACCGCTCTCGGGCAACTCGGGACCGGTCCGGCCCGGATGTCCTGCAGATCGCGGGCCAGGATGTCGTTGCGGGTGTCGCATCCGTTGCCACCGCCGGCCACGGCCACCGCATCCGTCCACGCCGAGCCGAACGCCCTCCGGTCGTAGTCGTCGCGGTCCGGACGCTGCGCGTACACGGGGATGGACGCCAAGCGCGCCAGTGCTTCTCGCGCCGTGGCCCGCACCCGCGGGTCGGTGTCGGGGCGCGGACCGAAGCCACCCGACCCCACCGCGACCACGATCGCCGTGACCACCGCGAAGACCAGCAACCACCACTGCCTCGCCGACCACGACCCGGATACCGAACCGTTCCGGCCGATCCACCGCAGACGCATACGCAACCGCCGCAGCGTCGGCGAACGGAACGTCGCCTCGTGAAGGACCATGGGACTTTGACGTAATGCGGTCCCGCACGGTTCCACAAGCGGGTAGCGACCGCCGGTCAGGACTTGTCGAGATACGCGATTTTCTGCGGAACCAGAATCCCGTCGACGAGATCGGCCAGTGGCCGGTGATGCAACAGCGTGATGTCCTCGCTCACGACGTCCTCCGCGAGTCCGCGCGCGTCTTCGATCACCTCGACGTCCTCGAGAAGCGACAGGAACCGCAGCGAGGTGTTGACACCGGACTGCAACGAACCGAGCAGGTCACCTTCGCGACGTTGCTCGAGGTCGACGCGGGCGAGTTCGAAGCCGTCGTTCGACCCGGCGACCGCGCGCAGGCGCTGCATCGACTGGGAGATCTCGTTGCTGTTGGTCATCAGCAGACATAGCCCCGCATGCTGCCCACGACCGACGCGGCCCCGCAGCTGATGGAGCTGACTTACACCGAACCGCTCAGCGTCCACGATGACCATCGTGGTCGCGTTGGGCACGTCCACACCGACCTCGATGACGGTGGTGGACACCAGGACATCGACCTCGCCGCGGCCGAACGCGTCCATGATCGCCGCCTTCTCCTCCGGCGCCAGACGGCCGTGCAGCATCTCCACCCGACGATGCGCGAACGGACCGGCCACGAGGGCCTCGTACTGCTCGACCACCGACGTGGTCTTCGGCCCCTTCTCGCCGTCGGGGCCGGGTTCGGGTTCTGGTGAGTCGTCGTCGCCGATGCGCGAGCAGACGACATAGACCTGGCGGCCGGCATCGATCTCCTCGTTGGCACGCGACCACACCCGGTCGACCCAGTTCTGCCGGCCCATCGGCACCACCGACGTCGAGATGGGCTGACGTCCGCGGGGAAGCTCACGCAGGACAGACGTCTCGAGGTCGCCGAAGGCGGTCATCGCGACGGTGCGCGGGATCGGCGTCGCGGTCATCACCAGGAAGTGCGGGATTCGACCATCACGCCCCTTGTTGCGCAACACATCACGCTGTTCGACGCCGAACCGGTGCTGTTCGTCGATCACGACGAGGCCGAGGTCGAAGAACTCGACCTTCTCCTCGAGCAGGGCATGGGTACCGATGACGATGCCCGCGGTACCGGTCACCACGTCGAGCAGTGTCTCGCGTCGTCCCTTGGTCTTCATCGACCCGGTCAGCAGGGCGATGCGGGTCGCCCCCTCGGCCGCGGTCAGCTCGCCCCCGTCGGCGAGGTCACCGAGCATCTTCTTCATCGTCCGGTGATGCTGCGCGGCAAGCACTTCGGTGGGTGCGAGGATCGCGCACTGGTATCCGTTGTCGACGACCCTCAGCATCGCGAGCAGCGAGACGAGGGTTTTACCGGAACCCACCTCGCCCTGCAGCAACCGCGACATCGGTTGCGCGAGCGCGAGATCCTCGGCGAGTTCTTCTCCCACCGCAACCTGACCCTCGGTGAGCGTGAACGGAAGACGTTCGCGCAGCTTGTCCTCGAGACCGCCGGGCACATGCGGGCACGGCGGCGCCGAATCGCTGCGACCCGCGAGGCGTCGTTGTGCGAGCACCGTCTGGATCGCCAGCGCCTCATCGAATTTGAGTCGATGCGAGGCGACCTTCACGTCGTCCTCGGAGTCGGGCAGATGGATCTTGCGGATCGCCTCGTCGGTCGAGACGAGCCCGCGCTCACGACGCTGCGCATCGGTCAACGCGTCGGGGATCGGCGCGCAATGGTCCAGAACCCGGCGCACCGCACCCAGGATGTCCCAGGTCTGAACCTCTTTGGTCGCCGGGTACATCGGCAGGATCTCGCGGTCGAACATCGCAACGAGCGGATGAGCACCCTCTTCCCGGGCGATCTCCTCCTCGACGGCGTACATCTCGGTCAGCATCTTGGAGCCGACGACGTGGTCCTCGATCTCGGGATCACCGTCGGGCAGGATCATCCACTCCGGATGCGACAGCTGGATCTGCTCGCGGAAGTACTTGACCGTGCCGGCCATCATGACCCGGGCCCCGGGGCGCAGCTGGTGGCGGATGAACTTCGGGTTGAAGAAGCTCGCCTCGTAGACCTCGTTGTCGTCGGTGACCTTGACCTTGAGGAACTGGCCGCGACGACTCTTCATCTGGATCAGGTCGGACTTGGTGATCCGGCCGACGATGGTGAGCCACTCCCCCGGCTCGGGTCGCTGATGGTCGGCCACGAGACCACGCCGGATGTACCGACGGGGTGTGTAGCGCAGCAGTTCCCCGACCGTTGTCACGCCGAGTCCTGCGAGCTTCTCGGCCGGCTTGGACCCGAGGACGTCGGACAGCGAATCCGCCAGAGCGAGTTCGTTCACTCGACACCCACCTGCAGCAGATCGCTGCGCTGCCCGGTCCGGTAGATCGCGAGCTCGATACCGGGGTGACTGCGGCGCATCTGCTCGCCGACGGCCTCGAGCGCGTCCTCGTCGACGTCGGTTCCGGCGAGCACCGTCACCAGTTCACCGCCGGTCGCGAGCATCAGGTCGATGAGCGCGGTGCCCGCGGAGGTCTGATCGGGCGCCACCACCAGGACGTCGTCGCCGATCAGTCCGAGTACATCGCCGACGTCCGACATCCCGGCCAGCGTCATCATCTTGGTGGTCGCGAGTTGCAGCGACCCCCACCGCGCACCGGCGGCGGCCTCGGCCATCGCGTAGGCGTCGACATCCGGGATCTCGCTCGGGTCGTGCACCGCGAGCGCGGCCAGACACTGGGTCATCGACGACGTCGGGAGCATCAGCACCGACCGCTGCGTCGAACGCACCTCGGTGGTGACAGTGACCAGATCCTGAGAGCTCAACGCGCCGTTGGCCATCACGACGACATGCGCACTGTCGGTGTCGCGGATCGCCTGCCCCAACGCGCGTGCGGTCAGCCCGTCGTCGGCACGGAGGACGGTCGCCCCGGCCTCGGCGAAGAGGTCAGCGGCACCCTCACCGGATGTGACCGCGACCACCGCACGCTTGTGCCGGGGCGGGGGCTCGTTCGAATCGATTTGTGCGCGAATGGCATCCAGTGCGAAACAGCTGATGCGAACATCCGACAGTCGCCCCAGTCCCGCGCCGGCCTCCACCGCGGCACCGGGTTCGCAGGTGTGGACGTGAACGGAGAAGCGCTCGCCCTCGCCGCTCGAACTGTCGCCGACGATGACCACGGCGTCGCCGAGTTCGTTCAGCCGTTCGCGCAGTCCGGCGATCTGGTCCCCGGCCGCGCCGTCGAGCAGGTACATGACCTCGAAGTCCTGATCGCTGCTCTCCACGCACGAGTCGTCGACACCGTGTCCGAGGGTCGCGCTGTCGGTGAGGATGCCCCGATAGCGGCGTCGACGGTTCGCGACACCGGTGATCACCTGGACCATTGCATCGACGATCACGAGGAATCCGCGACCGCCGGCGTCGACAACGCCTGCGGACGCCAGAACCGACAACTGCTCCGGTGTGCGTTCGAGCGCCTCGGCGCAGTCGTCGGCGATGGCCCGGACGATGTCGGCGGCGGTCTCCTTCTCATGCGCCGCGGCCGCCTCGGCGGCCACCCGCACCAGCGTCAGCACCGTGCCCTCGCGAGGTTCGCTGACCGCACGGGTCGCTGCCAGCGATCCCAGGCGCAGGCCGAGCGACGCCAGGTCGCCGAAGGTCAGGGAGTCGGTGTCGCCGAGGATCTCCGCACCGTCGGCCATCCCGATGAGAACCTGAGACAGGATGATGCCCGAGTTCCCGCGGGCCTGTGCCACCGCACCGTCGGCCATCGCACGGGCGACCTGCGGCAACGTCGCGTCATCCGGCGCGGCAGCAGCGGCCTCCGCGGCAGCACGCATGGTGAACAGCATGTTGCTGCCCGTGTCCGAATCGGGGATCGGAAACACGTTGAGGTCGTTGATCTCGCCCCGCGACTCCTCGAGCCGGTCGACACAGACACGAGCCCAGTCGCGCAGCAGCTGCGGGTTGATGGTGCGGGCGATCACGCGATGACTCTTTCTCGCTCTGACGTGGGCTTACGACGGGGCTGGGTCGCGGGCCGACAGGACTGGCCGGAAGGATGTGTGTCAGATTACTCGGCGTCCCCGACGACCCGGGGACGTCCGCACCACGAGGTGAGGCACACCGACCCGGATTTGGTCACACCCACCCGAGCTGGTTATCCTTGCAGGGTTGCCTTTCGGTCCACGCGCACACCTTCCGGTGGTGCCGATCCGGAAGGCTGACCACGAGACCATATTCATCTATCAAGGGAGTTCGACGATGGCTGCCGTCTGCGACATTTGCGGCAAGGGCCCGGGCTTCGGCAAGTCGGTGTCTCACTCGCACCGCCGTACCAACCGCCGCTGGAACCCGAACATCCAGTCTGTTCGCGTCGAGGTCGCCCCGGGCAACCGCAAGCGTAAGAACGTCTGCACCTCCTGCCTGAAGGCCGGCAAGACCGCAGCTGTCTGATCTCCTCCTCACCCGCATGCGGGTGACTTGGGGTTCCGAGAGCACAAGACCCGATGCCACCGAGCGCAAGCTCCCCGGCGTCGGGTCTTTGGTGTGCGCGGGATAATGTTTCGCGCATGACCTCCACGCAATCCCCCGCCACCGACACCACCCAGCCCGACGCCCCGGCTCTCGTCAGTGAGGCCAACGGCGTCCTGACGATCGCGGTATCGGCTGCGGGCGCGGGCAACTCCCTCGACGACGGCGGGATCGCCGCCGGCACCCAGGCGCTGCGCGAGGTGGCACGTGGCCGTCGTGACGTGGGCGCGGTGCTGCTCGTCGGTCCGGGCAAGAACTTCTGTGCAGGCGGCAACGTGCGCGCTTTCGCCGCCGCCGACGATCGCCCCACCTACCTGCGCCTGATCGCCGACAACTTCCATGCCTTCGTGACGGCCCTGTACGAGGCCGATATCCCGGTCGTCGCCGCCGCGAAGGGCTGGTCGGCCGGAGCCGGCATGTCGCTGGTCCTGCACGCCGACGTCGCGATCGGCGGCACCTCGTCCAAGCTGCGTCCCGCGTACCGCGGCATCGGCCTCACCCCCGACGGCGGACTCACCTGGACCCTCCCCCGTGCGGTCGGCGCGGCCCGGGCCCGCCAGATCATCCTCACCGACCGGGTTCTTTCCGCCGACGACGCGCTGAACTGGGGCATCTTCTCCGAGGTCGTCGCCGACGAGGACGTCGAGGCCGTGGCGCGCGCCAACGCCGAGAAGATCGCCGCCGGGCCGCGCTCCGCCGACTCCGGCACCAAGCACCTGCTCTCGGTCTCGTCGGAGAACTCGCTCATCGAGCAGCTCGCCCTCGAGGGTCGCTCCATCTCCGAGCGGTCGGGGCTGGCCGAAGGCATCGAAGGGGTCGACGCGTTCGTGGGCAAGCGCGCGCCGGAGTTCGGCAAGAGTCGCTGACTCTCATCGCTGCAAGCGAGCCTCGACGGGCCTGGTGAGTCGCTCTCACCAGGCCCGTCGACGCTCACCGCTATCGCTCCTCGCACCTCGGGGAGCCCAGATCAGGGCAGTCGCCAGTCCACCGGGTCGGCGCCGAGGTCGGCGAGTTCTTCGTTGGCCCGGCTGAACGGGCGCGACCCGAAGAAGCCGCGCGATGCGGACAGCGGTGACGGGTGTGCGGAGACGATGGTCGGGACGTCCGGCAACCACTCCTGCAGCGAGGCGGCGTCCTTGCCCCACAGGATCGCGACGAGCGGTTCGTCGCGGTCGACGAGTGCCTTGATCGCGCATTCGGTGACCGTCTCCCAGCCCTTCTTGCGATGAGACGCGGGCTCCCCCGGCGCGACCGTCAGGACGCGGTTCAGCAACAACACTCCGTTGTCCGCCCACGGGGTGAGGTCACCGTTGCTCGGCATCGGATATCCGAGATCCGAGCAGTACTCGGTGTAGATGTTGGCCAGCGACCGCGGGATCGGACGTACGTCGGGGGCCACGGAGAAGCTCAGTCCGACAGCATGTCCCGGAGTCGGGTACGGGTCCTGCCCGACGATGAGCACGCGCACGTCGTCGATCGGCCGGGTGAACGCCCGCAGGATGTGTTGCCCGGCGGGCAGATAGCGGCGTCCCTCGGCGATCTCGTTGCGCAGGAACTGGCCCATCTCGGTGATGATCGGCTCGACCGGGGCGAGGGCCTCGGCCCAGCCGGGGTCGATGATCTCGGCGAGCGGTTTGGTCGGTGCGGTCACTCCGGTCTCCCCATCGGTCCCATCGGTGCGGTCATTCGTGTCAGTCGAGTCGCCGCAGCGACTTGCGGTAGTACTGGGCGTTCTGGAAGTACATGTCGCTGTTGAGGTCGGTGTGTCCGTCGGGGACCTCGTAGTTCTCGCGCAGGCGGGCGGGCACGCCGAGCGCCATGCGGCGCGGCGGCACGTCGAACTTGAACGGGACGACGGCGCCGGCTCCGACGATCGCTCCGTTGCCGACCGTCGAACCGTTGAGGACCACCGAGCCGGAGGCGATGAGGCAGTCGTCGCCGATGGTCGCGCCCTCGATGTGCGCGTTGTGTCCGACGACGCAGCGGGCGCCGATCACGGTCGGTTCGAAGACGGTGCAGTGGATGACCGTGCCGTCCTGGATGTTGCTGCGCTCACCGATGGTGATGGTGCCGTAGTCGCCGCGCAGGACGGCGCCGGGCCATACCGAGACGCCGTCACCCAGAGTGACGGCTCCGATCACCACCGCATCGGGATGGACATAGGTGTCGTTGCCCAGAACGGGCTCGCGGTCGTCGAGTGCGTAGATCGCCATACGGAGACTCTAGCCACGTACGGACAGCGGTCCGTGCCCGCCCGCGCCGGTCACACGCTCCAGGCCAGCCGGAACCGTTCGGTGAGTGCTTCGGGGGTGTGATCGGGGATGTGGGTGACCTCGTACCGGCGGACCGCCACGAGCGCATCGACCGCCGGGTCGCCCAGGATCCCGCGCAGCAGCGGCGACACGTCCATCCGGTCGACGACCTCGCTCTGGTCGGTGGAGAGCAGTGTTCGTTCCCCGGCTGCACGGGTGCGCGGGTCGACGCCGACCTCGGGCGGCAGGGTGGCCTTCCGCTCGATTCCGGCCGCCGCCGCGCCCAGGATGGCGGCGGTGGCGAAGTAGACGTTCGCCGACGGGTCGGCGATCTTCACCTCGACGTTGGCACCCCGTCCCCTGACGTCCGATGTATCTCGCCGGGCATCAGCGGCACTCGCGTCTGCCGAGTCCGCACGGACCAGGCGCACCGCCGCTTCGCGGTTCTCCACGCCCCAACAGACGTGCGCGCCGGCCCACTGACCGGGCAGCATGCGCAAGCCTGACACCACCGATCCGCACAGCACACCCTGTAGTTCGAGGAGCGCGTCGACGATGCCTGCGACCGCGTGGGCACCGTCTGGCGTCATCCCGGCGACGCCGGTTCCGCCCGAGAACAGGGGCCGATCTCCACGGTGTAACGAGACATGTTGATGAGCACCGCATCCGGCTTCGTCGACGAAGGGTTTCGGGGAAAAGCCGGCGCGCAGACCGTGTTTGCGGGCAAGGCGACCGATGATGAGCCGCGTGAGTACCAGCCGGTCGGCGGCGGTGATGGGGTCCGCCGGCCCCAGAGAAACCTCGAACTGCCAACGCGCATGCTCCGGATGCAGCTGTTCGACCGTGATACCCGCGGCACGACACGAGACGAGGACGTCCCGCACGAACTCCTCGTACTCCAGCAGCCCGACCGCGCCATACGGGGTCCACGGAGCGGACGGCAGCGGCGATCCGTCCGCAGCCAGGAGAACGAACTCGAGTTCGTGGCCGACCATGGCGTGCAGGCCGGCATCCGCCAGTTCCGCGACGACGCGACGCAGGGTGCCACGGGCGCACTGCGGCACCGGATCCCCGGCGAGGCCGAAGAACTCGCCGGGCGCCCAGCTCAGCGTCGGGTCCACCTCCACCCGCGCGCCGAGATCGATCCGGATGCGCTGGTCCCCCACCACCCCGACCTCGTCACTGAACGCGATTCCGGTCTGGTCGATCGCGAAGGCATGCCACGACGGACTGGCGCCGAGCCCCACCGACGCGAACACCGGGACGCGTTCCGGGGTGACCGTCTTCGCCAGCGTCAGTCCGGCCGGGTTGACGACGGTCGCGAGGAGGATCGACGACGATGAGTCGCCGGCGGAATCGGATCGCGAGTCCATGTCCACAGTGTCGTGGAGCGCGGCGGTTCCGGTGGCGGAACCGTACGGATTCGGCACATCATCCGCGCGGCTCGGCGAACGACTGCCACCCGTGCAGGTCCGGTCCGTCGGGTCCGCCGACGCGCCGGCCGTCGACCCACACCTCCGGGGTCGTCGACGTGGCCTCGCGGACCGACCCGATCACGGTCCAACTGTCGGGCACGGACGCGGCGTCGAAGGCCGCGAGCAGGTGGTGATCCTCGCCACCCGTCAGAACCCATTCGTCCACTTCCGCTCCGAGTTCCGTTGCCAGGCGGGCCAGATCGGGTCGTCGCGGCACCGCGGCGACCTCGACGGCCATCGCCACCTGCGCGGCCCGCGACATGGTGATCAGTTCTTCGACGAGACCGTCGGAGATGTCGGTCATCGCATGCGCTCCGGCAGCGGCCGCGACGGGACCCTGACTCAGATCAGGCATCGGAACACGATGCAGAGCAACCACTTCCGTCCACTGCGCATCGTCGACGCCGGGCGTCGACAGCACCGCGAGCCCGGCGGCGCTCGCACCCAGGGGACCGCTCACGGCGAGCACGTCGCCAGGACGGGCACCGCCCAACGACACCGGCCGTCGACCTTCGAGCGCCCCGACCGCGGTGACGCTCACGACCACCTGCTCCGCCGCCACCAGGTCCCCGCCGAGAACTCGTGCGCCCAGCGCATGTGCGGCGCCGACGACACCGTCGTTGAGGTCGAGGATGACGCCCACTCGAGTCGCAGCCGGGCAGGCGATGGACACCACCAGCCCTGTCGTCCGACCACCCATCGCGGCGACGTCGGCCGAACTCTGGACCACCGCCCGCGCCCCGATCTGCTGCGGCGTCGACCAGTCGAACCGGAAATGCAGTCCCTCGACCACCGTGTCGGTGCTGATGACCGCCGACCCGCCGATGTCGAGGACGGCCGCGTCGTCGCCCGAGCCGATCACGATGTCGTCAACGGGCCCGGCCGCGGTCGCTGCCGCGGTGAGTGCGGCGATCACCGCCCGCTCGCCGATCTCCCCGACGGAGTCGGACCTGTCGATACGGACGGAGTCGGACCTGTCGATACGGACGGAGTCGGACCTGTCGATACCGACGGAGTCGGACCTGTCCATACCGACGGAGTCGGGGCCGTCTGAGCCGCCGCTGTCGGACCTGTCCATACCGACGTTGTCGGGGCCGTTGGTACCGACTTCCTCGGGGGTCACTTGTCGGGTCTCACTCTCGTCGGGTCCGCTTTGAGTCGCGCGCGAGCGGGTTTGTCGGTGACAATGTGTGCCACAGTGTATTGGGCTCACGGCGAACGGTGTTCGCCGCGCAGCACCCATTGCCGCCGGATTCGACAGCCCGTGTCGGCGATGGGGCACGAACGGAGAGGATGTCCGTGGTTCAGGCATACATACTGATCCAGACCGAGGTCGGTAGAGCCGCCCTGGCGGCGGCGACGATCGCCGAGATCTCGGGGGTCGCCTCATCCGAAGAGGTCAGCGGACCCTATGACGTGATCGTCCGGGTGGATGCCGCCGATGCGACGCAACTCACCGAGAATGTGGTTCCTCAGATCCAGAAGGTCGACGGGATCACCCGCACCCTGACCTGCTCGGTGGTCGGCAACACCCGCGGGTCACGGTTCCCCGGTCCCGGCGTCGGCGCAGACGTGCACGGCTCCTAATGTGGTGGCGTGACGTCAGCAGGTTCGGATGACACCCCGCAGGATCCCGTGGACGACCCGGTCGCCGGTGACCCGGCCCGTGGCGACGACGCCACAGCCACCGAGGACCCCGTCGCCGACGAGCGCTACGGCACCGACTCCCGGCTGAGTCCTGCGCTCATCGCGACCCTCGTCGCCATCCCCATCATGGTGATCGCGGGATTCATAGCGTTCGCCGCGCTGCGCCCCGACACAGTGAATCCCGTCGAGTCCTATGCCGCGGACGGCAGCGCATCAGCGGACTGCACGCGACTGCTCGAGGCGGTGCCGCAGACGTTCGAGGGATTCGGCAGCAAGGAGATCTCCGGGGACCGCGCAACCTGGCCCGCGGAGGGGTCCGGCGACGATCTGACGCTCCGCTGCGGTGTGACCCGTCCGGCGGAACTGTCCCCGACGAGCAACCTCCAGGAGATCCACGCCGCGGGCCAGGCCGGTGTGCAGTGGTTCATCACCGACACCGTCGACGGCTCCGGCCAGGCCTACGTATGCGTCGACCACCGTCCCTACGTCGCGCTGTGGGTTCCGTCGAATGCCGGGAACGGTCCGATCACCGACATCTCGGGTTTCATCGACCAGACACTCGAACGCGGCCCACTCGACTTCGGCTGACCTGCCGCCGGATTCCGCGGGTCGGCTCCGCCGGGCTCAGTCCCGGTAGATCTCCGGCTTGGCACTGCGGCCGAGCAGTGAGTTGATGGCGTCGGCGACCGACTGCCCGTCGTGGCACACCTTGTGCACCGCGTCCGTGAGCGGCATCGGGACCTGATGCTTCTCGGCGAGCGCGCGTACCGACGAACACGACTTCACGCCCTCCGCGACCTGCCCGTTGGTGGCCGCCTGCGCCTCGGCCATCGTCGCCCCTTCGCCCAGCCGCGCACCGAAGCTCCGGTTCCGCGACAGCGGGGACGAGCAGGTTGCGACCAGGTCGCCCACACCCGCGAGTCCGGCGAGGGTCTCGATTTCTGCGCCGACGGCAACGCCCAGGCGGATGGTCTCGGCGAGACCGCGGGTGATGATCGTGGCGAGCGTGTTCTGGCCGAATCCGACGCCGCTGGCGATACCGCACGCGAGGGCGATCACGTTCTTCGCCGAGCCGCCGATCTCGCATCCGATGACGTCGGTGTTGGTGTAGGGGCGGAAGTAGCGCGTGCTGAAAGCACTCTGCAGGGTGACCGCGCGTGATTCGTCGGTGCAGGCGATCACGGTCGCCGCGGGCTGCCCTTCGGCGACCTCGTGCGCGAGGTTGGGTCCGGTGAGCACCGCGATCCGGTCGTCGGCCACTCCGGTGACCTCGGCGATGACCTCGCTCATCCGCAGCAGCGTGCTGGTCTCGATGCCTTTGGCGAGCGACACCAGCGACGCATCGGAGCCGATGTGCGGAGTCCACTGCTTGAGATTCTCCCGCAGTGACTGCGACGGCACCCCGCAGACAACGATGTCGGCGCCGCTCAGGGCCGCCACCGGGTCGCTGGTCGCAGTGAGTTCTCCGGGCAGCGTGATGTCCGACAGATAGTTCGGATTGACGTGTTCGGAGTTGATCGCATCGGCCAGTTCCGGGCGTCGAGCCCAGATGACCGTCTCGGTCCCCGCGTCGACGAGAACCTTCGCCACCGCCGTACCCCAGGAACCAGCACCCATGACCGCCGCGCGCACCGCACTCCTCCTGCCCCGTGTCCGTTTCACCGGACCGAACGACTACCTGCCCACCCTAATGCCAGTCCACTTCTGACCGACCCGGAATGTCACCCACGGTCCCGTGGTGGACCATGATGGTCAGCATGGACCACAGCGCCGTCGACATGAGCGTCGACCTCAGCGCCGCCTCGGGGAGCCCCGCGGCCGGCGGGGCGACGGTCGCGGCCGTGCTGGCGGTCAAGAGTCTGCATCGCGCGAAGTCGAGGCTGGCGGCCACGCTGGCGTCGGCCTTCGGCCACGACGATCCGACGACCCGCGGCTGGCTGGTCCTGGCGATGTTCCTCGACACGGTCGAGGCGCTGCGCGGTGCCGGCGTCTCGAGGGTGGTGGTCGTCAGTCCCGACGACGACGTGCTCGCCGCCGCGCAACGCGCCGGTACCCATGGGCTGCCCGAGGTGGTCTCCCCGCCCGCAGGCCCGGGACTCAACGTCGCCTTCGGTCACGGTGCACGGTGGGCGCGGGAGACGTGGCCGGATTCGACGCGGGTCGTGTTCGTCCAGGCCGATCTGCCCGCTGCCACCAGCGACTCGATGCGCGAGGTTCTGCAGGAGGCGCCGGCCCACCGACTCAGCTTCCTCACCGACCGCGACGGGACCGGCACCGTTCTGCTGCACGGCACCTTCACCCCCGACGACCCCGGCGCGCTCGACGACGCACCGCGTTTCGGCCCGGGATCGGCGGCTGCGCACCGAGCCGCCGGCGCCGTCGAACTCGACCCCGCGCACACGCGGTGGACCGATCTGCGTACGGACGTCGACACCGCAACCGATCTCGACGCCGCACGCGCACTCGGCCTCGGCCCCCACACCGCCGACGCTCTGCGTCGTCTGTGACGATCGGTCCGCGTCACGTCTGAGGGTGCGCGACTTCGCCTGTCGCACCGTGCCGATTCGGACATCGTGCCGCCGACGGTGAGGTTCCGGCCTCCGACCCATCCCAAGCGCGGTGAGTTTGAGCCATGATTGACGGGTGAGCCCTGCCGACGACACCTCAACGACCACCGCAACGGTCACGACCACGCCGATCCCCAATGCACCGCCGGCCGCAACCCTCGTCCCCGACGAGTCCGCGGACCTGCCCGAGGACCGGTATCTGAACCGCGAATTGAGTTGGCTCGACTTCAACTCCCGTGTGCTGGCCCTCGCCGAGGACACCTCGCTGCCGCTCCTCGAGCGGGCGAAGTTCCTCGCCATCTTCGCCTCCAACCTCGACGAGTTCTTCATGGTCCGGGTCGCCGGCCTGAAGCGTCGCGACGAGACGGGTCTGTCGGTCCGGTCCGCCGACGGGTTGTCCCCGCGCGAGCAGCTGATGCGCATCGCCGGCCGCACGCAGAGCATCGCCGACCGCCATGCCCGCGTCTTCCTCGACTCGGTCCGGCCGGCGTTGGCCGCCAACGACATCTATGTCGTCTCCTGGTCGCAGCTGACCGACGAACAACGCGCCCGCATGGTCGATTACTTCCAGGACGAGGTCTTCCCCGTCCTGACGCCGCTGGCCGTCGACCCGGCTCACCCGTTCCCGTACATCAGCGGCCTGTCGCTGAACCTCGCGGTGACCGTCAAAGACATCAACGAGAGCGGCGAGCATTTCGCGCGAGTGAAGGTCCCCGACAATGTGAACCGCTTCATCCGGGTCGATCAGCTGGTGCCGTACCGCGGCGCCGACGACGGGCGCCCCAAACAGGCGGTGTACCTCCCCATGGAGCACCTCATCGCCGCCAACCTGGGCAACCTGTTCCCTGGCATGGAAGTCGTTGAGCATCACGCCTTCCGGATCACCCGCAACGCCGACTTCGAGGTAGAGGAAGATCGCGACGAGGATCTCCTGCAGGCGCTCGAGCGGGAACTCGCCCGACGCCGGTTCGGCTCGCCGGTCCGACTCGAGGTGGCCGACGACATGAGCGAGCACATGCTCGAACTGTTGCTGCGCGAACTCGACGTGAACCCGGCCGACGTCATCCAGGTGCCCGGTCTGCTCGATCTGTCTTCGCTTTTCGAGCTCTACGACCTCGATCGGCCGCATCTGAAGGACCGCCCGTTCGTGCCGGGCACGCACCCGGCGTTCGGCGAACGGGAGACGCCCAAGAGCGTCTTCTCCACGCTGCGCGAGGGTGATGTCCTCGTGCACCACCCTTACGATTCGTTCTCGACGAGCGTGCAGCGCTTCATCGAACAGGCCGCGGCCGACCCTCAGGTCCTCGCGATCAAGCAGACGCTGTACCGCACCTCGGGTGACTCCCCGATCGTCAACGCGCTCATCGACGCCGCCGAGGCAGGCAAGCAGGTCGTGGCGCTGGTGGAGATCAAGGCCCGCTTCGACGAGCAGGCCAACATCAAGTGGGCCCGGCAACTCGAGCAGGCGGGAGTGCACGTCGTCTACGGACTCGTGGGACTCAAGACGCACTGCAAGACGTGTCTCGTGGTGCGGCGTGAGGGCTCGACGATCAAGCGCTACTGCCACATCGGCACCGGCAACTACAACCCGAAGACCGCGCGGTTGTACGAGGACGTGGGCCTGCTGACGGCCGCCCCCGACATCGGCGCGGACCTGACCGACCTGTTCAACACGCTGACCGGATACTCACGCAAGAAGGAGTACCGGAACATCCTCGTTGCCCCGCAGGGCATCCGGGCGGGCATCATCGAGCGAATCCACCGCGAGATCGAACTGTTCCGCGCGGGCGACGATCGTGCCCGCGTGCAGCTGAAGGCCAACGCGCTGGTCGACGAGCAGGTGATCGACGCGCTGTATCGCGCGTCCCAGAACGGGGTTCCGGTCGACGTGGTGGTCCGCGGCATCAGCGCACTGCGCCCGGGGATGGAAGGTGTCAGCGACAACATCAACGTCCGGTCCATCCTCGGTCAGTTCCTCGAGCACTCGCGAATCCTGCATTTCGGTGCCCAGAACGAGTATTGGATCGGCAGCGCCGACATGATGCACCGCAATCTCGACCGCCGCGTCGAGGTGATGGTGAACGTACGCGACAAGCGTCTTGCCGGCGAGCTCGGCGACATCTTCGACTCGGCCCTCGACCCCCGCACCCGTTGCTGGGTCCTGCAGACCGACGGTAGCTGGGTGGCCTCACCCGCCGCCGGCGAAGAGGTCCGCGATCACCAGCGGCAGATGATGCGCCGCAATCGTCGTCGGCCGGAGACCATTTCGTGACCGGCCGATCTCGGCGCCCCGTCCCGACGGTGATCACCGATGAGTAAGAACCCGCCGAAGGATGTGTGGGCCGCGGGCGCCGTGGTCTGGCGTCCGGGGACGTCGGGCTCGACGGCGACGGAGGACGTGGAGATCGCCGTCGTCCACCGGCCGCGCTACGACGACTGGACGATCCCGAAGGGCAAGGGTGAATCGGGCGAGACCCTCGTCGACACCGCGGTTCGCGAGATCGCCGAGGAGACCGGACAACACGTCGTCCTCGGACGGCACCTGGGCGATGTCCACTACGACGTCGAGGCAGGTCGCAAACACGTGCGCTACTGGTCGGCGCGCGGTGGCGACGCTGCGTTCACCCCGGACGACGAGGTCGACGAATTGCGCTGGCTCACGGTCGAGAAGGCGCGTGAGACACTGAGCCACGAGTTGGATCGCGAGATCCTGAGCGAGTTCACGCGGCTGCCGGCCGATCTGCACACCCTGTTGTTGGTGCGCCACGCCAAGGCCGGTCGGCGCTCTCAGTACAAGGGCGACGACCGCCTCCGTCCGCTCGACGCGCTCGGACGCACGCAGTCGGCGGCGCTCGTCCCCCTTCTGCTGGCCTTCGGCGCCCGTCGGGTTCACGCCGCGGATCGGGTGCGCTGCGAGCAGACGCTCGAGCCGCTGCGGGACCGCCTCGAGGTCGAGGCGCGGAGCGAGCCGGATCTCTCCGAAGAGGTCTACCGCGCGGATCCGGCGGCGGCACAACGCCGGATCCGGGAGCTGGCGTCCGAGATGCCGGACACCCTGGCGGTGTGCAGCCAGGGCAAGGTGATCCCGCCGCTCATGGAATGGTGGGCCGAGCAGGACGGGATCACGCTGCCGAAGGCGTCGAACCGCAAGGGCAGCGTATGGGTCTGCTCTCTTCTCGACGGCCGGCTCGTGGCGGCCGATCACATCGCGAGTCCACTGCCCCCGGGCTGAGCACCCCCGGACACAGATCAACCCCTGGCGGGGAAGTCACCAGGGGTTGATCTGAGAGGTTTGCCCTACCGGGCCGGTTTTCAGCGACGCGTCGACTTCTTGGCCGGAGCCTTCTTGGCCGCAGTCTTCTTGGCCGGAGCCTTCTTTGCCGCGGTCTTCTTCGCCGGCGCAGCCTTCTTGGCCGCGGTGGTCTTCTTCGCCGCGGTCGTCGTCTTCTTTGCTGCGGTCGTCTTCTTCGCCGGCGCAGCCTTCTTGGCCGCGGTGGTCTTCTTCGCTGCCGTGGTCTTGGCCGGCGCCTTCTTGGCCGCGGTCTTCTTGGCCGGGGTGGCCTTCTTTGCCGCGGTCTTCTTCGCCGGGGCCGCCTTCTTGGCCGCCGTGGTGGTGGTGCCGCTGCCGCGCTTCACAGCCGGACCGCTGGCAGCAAGCTTCTGCTTGCCGGCCACGACGGCCTTGAACTGAGCGCCCGGACGGAACGCGGGAACCGAAGTAGCACGGACCTTCACGGTCTCGCCCGTGCGCGGGTTGCGAGCCACGCGCGGCGCGCGCTTCCGCTTCTCGAAAACACCGAAGCCGGTGATCGTCACGCTCTCGCCCTTGTGGACCGCGCGAACGATCGTGTCGACGACGAGCTCGACGGCTTCAGTCGCAGTCTTGCGATCCGCGTCGAGCTTCTTGGTCAGCTCATCGATGAGCTCCGCCTTGTTCATGAGTACCTCCGCAAGCTGATCTGACCGATTTTCGGCCAGCTACCAACACACGGTAAACGTCGAATTTGAAAACGTCCATCTTCCACGCCAATTAAGACGCCGTGTTGCGAAATCGCATGTCAGCTCACAAGGTCTCCGCTTCGGCGGGACCCGGCCGTTCGCGCGGCCGACAAGGGTCTCCGGTCAGTCCGCGAGAGTCCTCGGTTTGAACGACGGGCGCTTCGATTCGTACTCGGAAATCGCGTCTACCTGGCGCAACGTCAATCCGATGTCGTCGAGACCCTCCATCAGGCGCCACCGCGTGTAGTCATCAATTGCCAACGGCACCACGAGGTCTCCGGCGGTGACGGTCTTATCGACAAGGCTCACCGTGATTTCCATCCCGGGACTCTCTTCGAGTCGCTTCCACAGCAATTCGACGTCGGACTGCTCGACCTGGGCAGCGACGAGCCCGGCCTTACCGGCGTTCCCGCGGAAGATGTCGGCGAAACGAGACGAGATCACCACGCGGAACCCGAAATCGGACAGCGCCCACACCGCGTGCTCGCGCGAGGAACCGGTGCCGAAGTCCGGACCGGCGACGAGCACCGAGCCGTTGCTCCACGGCTCGTTGTTGAGGATGAAGTCCGGATCGGTGCGCCACCCGGCGAACAGACCGTCCTCAAAGCCCGTGCGGGTCACGCGCTTCAGGTACTCGGCCGGGATGATCTGGTCGGTGTCGACGTTGCTGCGGCGCAGCGGGACGCCAATGCCCGTGTGTTCGGTGAACGGCTGCATTTTTCAAAGCCCCTGTTCGGAAGTTGTCTGGAATGTGGTCTGGGGGTTACTCAACCGAGATCGGCCGGAGCGGACAGCGTCCCGCGGATCGCGGTCGCGGCCGCGACAGCCGGGGACACCAGGTGGGTCCGTCCGCCCTTGCCCTGCCGCCCTTCGAAATTGCGGTTCGACGTCGACGCGCAACGCTCGCCGGGCGCGAGCTGATCCGGGTTCATTCCCAGACACATCGAGCAACCGGCCTGACGCCACTCGGCGCCGGCGTTCAGGAAGATCTCCCCGAGACCCTCTTCCTCGGCCTGGGCGCGGACCCGCATCGAGCCGGGCACGATGAGCATCCGCATGCCGTCGGCGAGCTTGCGCCCCTTGAGCACGTCGGCGACCGCGCGCAGATCCTCGATGCGACCGTTGGTGCACGATCCGACGAAGACGGTGTCGACCTTGATGTCACGCAACGGCGTACCGGGTTTCAGGTCCATGTACTCGAGGGCCTTCGCAGCGGCGCTCGACGCGACCTCGTCACCGAACTCTGCGGGGTTCGGAACGGTCGATCCCAGCGGGGCGCCCTGGCCCGGGTTGGTTCCCCAGGTGACGAACGGGGTCAGCTCGGTTGCGTCGATGTGGACCTCGGCGTCGAAGACGGCGTCGTCGTCGGTGCGCAGGCTGTCCCAGTAGGCAACAGCCGCATCCCATTCGGCACCCTTCGGGGCGTGCGGACGCCCCTTGAGGAACTCGTAGGTGACCTCGTCGGGAGCGATCATCCCGGCGCGGGCGCCGGCCTCGATCGACATGTTGCACACGGTCATCCGGGCTTCCATCGACAGCTTGCGGATCGCCTCGCCGCGGTACTCGAGGACGTATCCCTGCCCACCGCCGGTGCCGATCCTGGCGATGATCGCCAGGATGAGGTCCTTGGCCGTGACGCCGGGCGGCAGCTCGCCGTCGACGTTGATCGCCATCGTCTTGAACGGACGCAGCGAAAGCGTCTGCGTGGCGAGGACGTGCTCCACCTCACTGGTGCCGATACCCATCGCGATCGATCCGAAGGCGCCGTGGGTGGCCGTGTGGCTGTCACCGCACACCACGGTCATGCCGGGCTGCGTCAGACCCAGCTGCGGGCCGACGACATGCACGATGCCCTGCTCGACATCACCCATCGGGTGTAGCCGGACACCGAACTCCTCGCAGTTCTTGCGGAGGGTGTCGACCTGGGTGCGCGACACCGGGTCGGCGATCGGCTTGTCGATGTCGATCGTCGGGACGTTGTGGTCCTCGGTCGCGATCGTCAGGTCGAGACGCCGCACGGGACGTCCCGCCAACCGGAGGCCGTCGAAGGCCTGCGGACTGGTGACCTCGTGCACGAGATGGAGGTCGATGTAGATCAGGTCCGGGTTCCTGGTTCCGGACGCATCTGCTTCACCGGGCACGACAACGTGGTCGCGCCAGACCTTCTCGGCAAGAGTAAGCGGCTGGGCTGGGCTGTTGCTCATGGCTGCACTCGATATCTTCTCGGGTTCGGCGGACGGTGCACGCCCATCTCGCGATGAAACGTGCATCTCACTATTTGGACAGCTAGTATCGTCCTATGGGAAAGGATAGCGCATCCGGAGTCAGCAGCGGAATCGGCGTACTCGACAAATCCGTGGCTGTGCTCCATGCCATCGCGGAGGCCCCGTGCAACCTCTCGGAGTTGTGCGAGCGGACCGGGCTCCCGCGTGCCACGGCCCACCGTCTGGCGGTGGGTCTCGAGACCCACCGCTTCCTCGCCCGCGACATCAGCGGCCGTTGGCAGCCGGGGCCGGCCCTCGGCGAACTCGCCGCATCCGCCCACGATCCCGTGACCGAGTCGGCCCTGATGGTCCTTCCCCGGCTCCGCGACATCACCGGCGAATCGGTACAGGTCTATCGCCGCGAAGGTGCCGAGCGCGTGTGCGTGGCGGCGATGGAACCGCCGACCGGACTCCGCGACACCGTGCCCGTCGGAACGCGCTTCCCGATGACCGCCGGCTCCGCGGCCAAGGTCCTGCTCGCCTGGGCCGACCCCGCGACGCAGCGCGCACTGCTGCACGACAGCGTCTTCGGTGAACGGACACTGCACGAGATCCGACGCCGCGGCTGGGCCCAGAGTGCCGGCGAACGTGCCGCGGGCGTGGCGAGCGTCTCTGCGCCCGTGCGCGACGGCAACGGCGACGTCGTCGCGGCGATCTCGGTGTCCGGCCCGATCGACCGCATGGGCCGACGGCCCGGCGCCCGGTGGGCCGCCGATCTCCTCGCCGCCGCAGACGCGATCCACAAGCGCCTGCAGACCTCCCGCGCCTGAGTCACCTTCAAAGCCGCTCCCGATAGTGACCGTTCCGTGTGACGGGCCCGTCGGATAGCTTCGTCACATGGGAGTCAACCAACGCAACCAGATCGTCATGTCCGACGCCGAGATCGAGGACTTCGTCGCGCGCAGCCGCACGGCCACCCTCGCGACCACGGGCCCCGACGGCGGCATCCACCTCGTCGCCATGTGGTACGGCGTCATCGACGGCGAGATCTGGTTCGAGACGAAGTTCAAGTCGCAGAAGGCGGTCAACCTCCGCCGCAACAACCGGTGCACGGTGATGATCGAGGACGGCGACACCTACGACACGTTGCGCGGCGTCAGCTTCGAGGGAACCGCCGAGATCCTCGACGACCCCGACTCCTGCCTGAAGATAGGGATCAGCGTCTGGGAGCGCTACACGGCCCCTTACACCGAGGAGTCGCGTCCCTTCGTCGAGCAGATGATGCACAAGCGCGTGGCCGTCCGCCTGGTGCCCTCACGCGTCCGCTCGTGGGATCACCGCAAGCTCGGCATCCCGGAGATGCCGGCGTCGGGAAGCACCGCGCAGTACCTGTAACCCAATCCCCGCACTCACGGACTCGCCCGTCTCGCGATCACCACATCGCGATACGGGCGAGTTGCTCTGTCTCACAGAGAAAAGCACCCTCCCCCTGCTGGACAGAGGGAGGGTGCTTCTGTAGCCCCGACGGGATTCGAACCCGCGCTACCGCCTTGAGAGGGCGGCGTCCTAGGCCGCTAGACGACGGGGCCCTGGAACTTTCCGGCGAACCAGACCCTAGCACGGGTCCGGCCGCACTCACCTTGCAGTGAAAAACTCCCCCCTCCTCGCCTGAGCAGGAAGAGGGAGCTTCTGTAGCCCCGACGGGATTCGAACCCGCGCTACCGCCTTGAGAGGGCGGCGTCCTAGGCCGCTAGACGACGGGGCCAAGGAACTTCCAGCGATCGGACCTCGCGGTCTCGATCTTCTTCAGTTCGCTGGGGTACCAGGACTCGAACCTAGAATGGCTGAACCAGAATCAGCTGTGTTGCCAATTACACCATACCCCATGGACTTCCCTTTTCCCTGAGGAAAAGTGCCGAGGAAGACAATAGCAAAGGGTTACCGGAAGTCCACAAACGCGCAGTTCAGAGGGCTATTTCCCGGCGATCTCCCGGGCTGCGGCGAGACGCGCGAGGGTCTTGTCGCGACCCAGGATCTCCATCGACTCGAAGAGCGGCGGACTCACCTGCGAACCGGTGACGGCGACACGCACCGGACCGAACGCCTTGCGCGGTTTGAGCTCCATACCGTCCACCAGAGCCGCGTTGAGCGCGTCCTGCAGCTCCGGGGTGGTCCAGGACGCCAGCGGCTCGACAGCGGCGATCGTGGCGTCGAGAACGGCCACCGCATCGGCGCCCAGATTCTTGCTCGCGGCCTTCTCGTCGATGGTGAAGTCGTCGTCGGAGACGTAGACGAACTTGATGAGGTCCCAGGCGTCGCCGAGGACCTGGATGCGCGTCTGGACGAGTTCGGCGAGTGCGGCGAAACTCACATCGTCGATCGGCTCCGACAGGTGGCCGTGACCGATCAGGAACTCCTTGAGGCGCGCGGTGAAGTCACCGAGTTCGAGCCGGCGGATGTGTTCGGCGTTGATCGCGTCGGCCTTCTTCTGGTCGAAGCGCGCCGGATTCGAATTGACCTGTCGCACATCGAAAGCCGCGATCATCTCGTCAAGCGAGAAGACGTCGTTGTCGCTGGAGAAACCCCACCCGAGCAAGGCCAGGTAGTTGAGCAGCCCCTCGGGGATGAATCCGCGGTCGCGGTGATGGAAGAGGTTCGACTGGGGGTCGCGCTTGGACAGCTTCTTGTTGCCCTCGCCCATCACGAACGGGAGATGGGCGAACTTCGGCACGAAGTCGGCGACACCGATCCGGATGAGCGCCTCGTACAGCGCGAGCTGACGCGGCGTCGAGGAGAGAAGATCCTCACCGCGCAGAACGTGGGTGATCTTCATCATGGCGTCGTCGACCGGGTTGACCAACGTGTACAGCGGGTCCCCCGATGCGCGGGTCAGCGCGAAGTCCGGAACGGTGCCGGCCTTGATCGTCGTCGTACCGCGGACCAGGTCGTCCCAGGAGAGGTCGATGTCCGGCATACGCAGGCGCACAACCGGTTTGCGACCCTCGGCGCGGTAGGCCTCCCGCTGCTCGTCGGTGAGGTCGCGGTCGAAGTTGTCGTAGCCGAGCTTGGGGTCGCGTCCGGCCGCCTTGTGCCGCGCCTCGACCTCCTCGGGGGTGGAGAAGGCCTCGTAGGCCTCCCCCGCCTCGAGCAGGCGCGCGACGACGTCGGCATGGATGTCACGACGCTCCGACTGACGGTAGGGACCGTAGGGGCCACCGACCTCGGGCCCCTCGTCCCAGTCCATCCCGAGCCAGCGCAGCGCGTCGAGGATCGCCTGGTACGACTCCTCGCTGTCGCGCGAGGCGTCGGTGTCCTCGATGCGGAACACGAAGGTTCCGCCGTCGTGACGCGCCTGGGCGAAGTTGAACAGCGCGGTCCGCACGAGTCCCACATGGGGTGTACCGGTCGGGGACGGACAGAATCGGACTCGTACGGCTTCACTACTGGTCATGACCCTCAGGGTATCGAAACCGCCTCAGGCGCTGACCGGCGCGTTCAGTCCCGGAACCGCCCGCAGAAGTCGACGAGCACGCGGTTCACCTCGGCCGGTTGTTCGAGATAGCCGAAATGCCCGGCACGTTCGATCTGCACGTACTCCGCGCCCGGAATCGCCTCGGCCACCTCGCGAGCCAGCTTCGGCGGCAATGTGCGGTCGTCGGCGAAACCGACGACGAGCGTCGGGCGGGTGATGTTGCGGTACGCCGAGAGCCGGTCGGACTCCTTGTGGTGGAGTTCGAGCTGCGCACGCACTCCCGGGGTCATCGTCTGCGGCGAGAACCCGATGATGTCGAGCCAGTCACGGGCCGAGCGGTCGTCGTCGAGGGTGTGCGGAGACAGGTTGAGATGAGCCGTGATGGCGGCCTCGTACTCCGGCGGCAGCTTGATCTTGTTGTCGTAGAGCGCGCGCTCGCCGGCCGAGATCGCTTCCTGCAGCGGGGTGTTGCGCCCGTAGGTGGCGATGAGGACAGCGGCCTTGACGACGTCGGGCCGGGCCAGTGCGAGTTCCTGGGTGATCCGGGCGCCCAGCGAGGTCCCCACGACGATGGCCGGACCGCGGTCCAGATACTCGATGAGCGCGGCCGTGTCGGCGACCATGTCGTCGAGGCTGAAACCCTCCGCACACTCCGACGACGGGGCGATGCCGCGGTTGTCGAAGGTGACGACGGTGTAGCCCGCCTTCACCAGCGCCGGTTCCTGATTGGCCTTCCACACGCGACCGGGACTTCCGGTCCCCATCACCATCACGACGAGCGGGCCGCTCCCGGCCACGCTGTAGGAGATGTCGATGCCGTTGACGCGTGCCGTGCTGGGAGCTGTCATGCCTTGTCCACCACCGGATTGGAGAGCGTGCCGATTCCGTTGACGGTCACCGAGACCCGCTGTCCGGCGACCATGGGTCCCACTCCTTCGGGCGTGCCCGTGAGGATCACGTCACCGGGGAGCAGGGTCATGATCCGCGTGATCCACTCGACGATCTCACCGATGTCGTGCAGCATCAACGACGTCCGTGTGCGCTGCTTGACCTCGCCGTCGAGCTCGGTGACGAGTTCGACGTCGGACGGATCGAAGGACGTCTCGATCCAGGGACCGAGCGGGCAGAAGGTGTCGTAGCTCTTGCCCCGCGTCCACTGACCGTCGGCCTTCTGCTGATCGCGGGCGGTCACGTCGTTGGCGATCGTGTAACCCAGGATGACGTCCTTGGCCTGGCCGGCCTTGACGTCCTTGCAGGGACGTCCGATGACGACGGCGAGTTCACCTTCGTAGTCCACACGTTCCGACGACGGCGGGCGCACGATCGGGACCTCGGGACCGATGATCGAGGTGTTCGGCTTGATGAAGATCACCGGGTCGGCCGGTGCCTCACCACCCATCTCGGCCGCATGTGCGGCGTAGTTCTTGCCAATGCAGATCACCTTGCTGGCCAGGATCGGAGCCAGCACACGGACGTCGGCCAGTTTCCAGGAACGACCGGTGAACGTCGGGGTGCCGAACGGATGCTCGGCGATCTCCTTGGCGACAGCGTCGTCGCCCTCCCCTTCGACGGACACGAAGGCCACTCCGTCGGGACTCGCAATTCGACCTAAGCGCATGTCCAGACCCTATCGCACCGACTGATCCCATCGGTTGAGAGCCGAGTTGGCGAACCACCTCGCAGTTCTTACAATGTGAACCTCAAGTCCCATAGTATGAGATAGTAGAGAGCGGGGTGAGTTCGGATGGATGACATCGGCATCATTTCCAACACCAGGAGATGGGTCATCCTCGGATGCTCACTGCTCGCCGCGCTGACGACCACCTGCGTCGTGAGCGGCGTCGCGTATCTGATACCCGCGCTGCACACCGATGCGGAGCTGACCCTCACCGCGGCGTCGACGCTCGCCGCCGTCCCCACCATCGGCCTCACGATGGCCACATTCCTGTGGGGAATTCTGCTGGACCGTTACGGCGAACGCCGGATTCTGCTGATCTCCCTGTCGATCTCGCTGGTCGGCGCCACCGGCGCGGCCGTTGCTGCGGCCACGGATGCGTCGTATGCCCTTGTGGGAGCCGCTCTCCTGGTGGGCGGCATCGGTTCCGGCGCCGCCAACGGCGCCAGCGGCCGAATCGTGGTGGGCTGGTTCCCCGCCCATCAGCGTGGCACCGCGATGGGGATTCGGCAGATGGCGCAACCTCTGGGTATCGGGGTGTGCGCGTTGACCATGCCGGTTGTCGCCGCCACCCACGGACCCGCTGCGGCACTGGCCATCCCGGCCGTGATCACCGCCGTCGGCTTGCTGGCGGTGCTGATCGGCATCAGCGACCCGTCGCGCCGGGCGACACCCAGCGGCCACGACGATGCTCCGGCGATCACTCGAAACCCCTACCGGGGCAATTCGTTCCTCGCCCGGGTTCACACCGTCAGCATGCTGCTCGTCGTACCGCAGTCGATGATGTGGACCTTCGTACCCACGTGGCTGATCGTGGCGCACGACTGGTCGCCGGCCGGCGCCGGCATCCTGATCACCGTGACACAGGTGGTCGGCGCGCTCGGCCGGATCGCCGCGGGTCGATGGTCGGACGCCTGGCTCTCCCGGATGCGCCCGATCCGGATCATCGCGGTCGCCGGCATCGCATCGATGTGCGCTCTCGCAGTGGCGGATTGGTTCGACAGCCCCGTGGCCCCCGCACTGATGGCCGTGGCGAGCGTGATCTCGGTGGCCGACAACGGCTTGGCGTTCACCGCCATCGCCGAGTTCGCCGGGCCCGACTGGAGCGGACGCGGACTCGCGGTGCAGAACACGGGCCAGTACCTGGTCACCGCCGCGACGACGCCCGTGCTGGGCGCACTGATCGCAGCGGTCGGTTTCCCGGCGGCGTTCGCGGTCACCGCGCTCGCACCGCTGGTCGCCACTCCCCTGGTCCCGCGCGACGCACAGCGCCTCGTCGAGGAGCCCGTGAGAGTTTGACCTGACCGCGACCTCAGACCTCAGCACATACGGATCAACCCACCACCCGATCGCCGGGTGGTGGGTTGATGCGTCGGTGCTGGTTCGCGGAACCTCAGGAGAGGCGTTCGCGGATGCGCTTGCCGACCTCGCTGGTGACAACCGGTCCGCTGCGCTCGGCGAGGTCGTCGGCGACAGCCTTCTCGATCCGGGCCGCGGCGTCGTTCTCGCCGAGGTGCTGGAGCAGCAGTGCCGTCGACAGGATGGCAGCGGTCGGATCGGCCTTGCCCTGGCCGGCGATGTCCGGTGCCGAACCGTGAACCGGCTCGAACATCGACGGATTCGCGCCGGTGGCATCGATGTTGCCCGACGCCGCGAGTCCGATGCCGCCACTGACGGCAGCCGCGATGTCGGTGATGATGTCGCCGAACAGGTTGTCGGTGACGATCACGTCGAAGCGGCCCGGATCGGTGACCATGTAGATGGTCGCCGCGTCCACGTGGCAGTAGTCAGTGGTGACGTCGGGGAACTCGGCACCGATTTCCTCGACCGCGCGGCTCCACAACGATCCGGCGAAGCCGAGCACGTTGGTCTTGTGGACCAGCGTCAGCTTCTTACGACGCTGCTGCGCCCGCCCGAAGGCGTTGCGCACCACGCGTTCCACGCCGAAGCGGGTGTTGACGCTGACCTCGGTCGCGACCTCGTGGGGGGTGCCGACGCGGATCGCACCGCCGTTGCCGGTGTACGGACCCTCGGTGCCCTCGCGGACGACGACGAAATCGATCTCGGGGTCGCCCGCCAGCGGCGAGGTGACACCCGGGTACCGGCGCGACGGACGCAGGTTCACGTGGTGATCGAGGGCGAAACGCATGGTGAGCAGCAAACCGCGCTCGAGGATGCCCGGCGGCACCGACGGATCGCCGATGGCGCCCAACAGGATTGCGTCGTGGCTGCGCAGCGACTCGAGGTCGTCCTCGGTGAGGAGTTCGCCGTTGCGGTGGTAGCGGCGAGCACCGAGATCGAACTCGGTGGTGCTCACCGACGGAACGACGGTCTCGAGGACGCCGAGTGCCTCCCCGATGACCTCGGGACCGATGCCGTCGCCGGCGATGATTGCGAGTTTCACGAGAGGTCCACCTGCTCGATCAGAGTGGCGCCCACGGCCGAGCCGATCGCCTCGACGACGTCGTCGGCGAGCACGCTGCTGATGCGCAGCATCATGGTCGCGCCGCCGCCCTCGGCGTCCTGGGACAGACCAGCGGCGAGGATGTCGACCCCGGCATCGCCGAGCAGGGTGCCGATCTTGCCGAGCGAGCCCGGACGATCCGCGTAGCTGACGACCAGGTTGTGGCCCTCGGCGCGGAGGTCGAAGTTGCGACCGTTGATGTTGACGATCTTCTCGACCAGGCGCGGCTCGGTGAGCGCGCCGGAGACGTTGTGAACCGAACCATCGGCGAAGACGGCCTTCACGTCGACGACGCTGCGGTGGTTGGGGCTCTCCGGAGCGGTGGTCACCTCGCAGGTGACGCCGCGACTCTCGGCGACGGCCGGAGCGTTGACGAAGGTGACCGGCTCGTCGAGGACGGCCGAGAACAGACCGCGCAGCGCGGAGAGTCCGAGGACGTCGACGCTCTTGGCGGCCAGCTCACCGCGGACGTCGACGACCAGCGAGGTCGGCGGCTCCTTGCTGATGGCGCCGACGAGGACACCGGCCTTGCGGGCGACCTCGAGCCACGGGGCGACCTCTTCGTCGACCGCGCCGCCGGTGATGTTGACGGCGTCGGGCACGAAGTGACCGGCCAGGGCGAGGCGGACGCTCTTGGCGACATCGGTGCCGGCACGGTCCTGGGCCTCGCTGGTGGAGGCGCCGAGGTGCGGGGTCACGACGACCTGCGGGAGGTCGAACAGCGGCGAGTCGGTGCAGGGCTCGGTCGCGAAGACGTCGAGGCCGGCAGCGCGGACCTGGCCGGAGTTGATGGCGTCGGCCAGTGCCTGCTCGTCGATCAGACCACCGCGGGCGGCGTTGACGATGACGACGCCCTTCTTGGTGCGGGCGAGCTGCTCGGCGCCGATGAGACCGAGGGTCTCGGGCGTCTTGGGCAGGTGCACGGTGATGAAGTCGGCGCGCTCGAGGAGCTCGTCGAGGCTGACCAGTTCGATACCGAGCTGAGCGGCACGGGCCGGCGAGACGTAGGGGTCGTACGCGATGATGTGGGTCTCGAAGGCGGCCAGACGTGCGGCGACCAGCTGACCGATGCGGCCGAGGCCGACGACGCCGACGGTCTTGTCGAAGATCTCGACGCCGTTGAAAGCCGAACGCTTCCACGTCTTCTCACGCAGGGTGGCGTCGGCGGCCGGGATCTGGCGCGACGCCGACATCAGCAGCGCGATGGCGTGCTCCGCGGCGGTGTGGATGTTGGAGGTGGGCGCGTTGACGACCATGACGCCGCGTTCGGTGGCGGCGGGGACGTCGACGTTGTCGAGACCGACACCGGCGCGCGCGATGATCTTCAGCTTCTTGCCGGCGTCGAGGACCTCGGCGTCGACAGTCGTCGCGGAACGCACGAGGATGGCGTCGGCGTCGACGACGGCCTCGAGCAGCTTGGGACGGTCCGGGCCGTCGACCCAGCGCACCTCGACACCGTCACCGAGTGCTTCCACGGTGGACGGCGCCAGCTTGTCGGCGATGAGTACGACCGGGCGGCCAGCAGAGCTCACAGTCTTTTCTCCAGGTTCGGGGCAGGTGCGATTTCTCACCTTTGGCGGGACGGAGCGTCGAGGACTCTCCGTGTCACAGCTTAAAGGTCTGGTAGATGGCCCCGAACAGGCGGTCTACCCTGGAAGTGACGCCGTGTCCGCGCGGCTGGGTAGAGTGTGACGGGGGTTACGGCGCGCTGCGGCAAGCATCACGGAAGGGTTGCAAACCGACCGCGGGTCGATCCCACGCAGGAGCGAACGCCGGAGAGTCCCGGTACGGTGTGTTTTGACCGCCTGCCGCGACCAGTTCCGGCAGGCGTTTCGGCGCATTGCGAATCAGAAGTGGAGAGCGGATGACGAAGAAGCTGACGGCACTGTTGGCGGTTTTGGCTGCGACGGTGCTCGCCGGCTGGGGAGCGGGTGTCGCGGTCGCGGCCCCGGCGAAGATCTTCCTCGGGGGCGGCTCTGGAATTCTTGTCCTCAAGGGTGGAAACTCCGCTGCAGCCTGCACCCTGACGACGATCGGCCGCTCCAAGACCGGCAAGCTCATCGGCATCACCGCGGGACACTGCGGTAACCCAGGTCAGAAGGTCTATTCGGAGACCTTCCAGGACCGCGGGCAGGCCGGCACCATCACCCATTCGTTCTCCGACCTCGACATGGCGATCATCCAGATGGACGCCTCGAAGGTCGTGCCGCTGCGCACCGTCCGCGGCGTGACGATCCGCTCGGTCGATCCCCGGCCGATCGGCTTCCCCACCATCGCGTGCAAGGAAGGTCGCACCACCGGCAACACCTGTGGCATCGCCTGGTTCTCCGAGGGTGACGTCCATCTGAGCCAGCTGTGCGTGATCGAAGGCGACTCCGGCAGTCCCGTCGTCGTCGGTGACCGCCTCGTCGGCATGGTGAACGCCTACTACTTCCTCGGCTGCTTCGGTCCGGAGACCGGCACCAACATCAAGCCGATCCTGAACCGGGTGGCCTCGGTCCCCGAGTACAAGGGATTCACGATCGCCTGATCGAACTTCCCCTCGCGACGCCCCGGGTTCACACCCGGGGCGTTGTGCATTTCCGGGACATCTTCTGCCCCGCCGCACCTCTCGTGATCCCACCCTTTTGCGCTCCGACGACGGCGGGCCCGCACCTCGAAAGGTGCGGGCCCGCGGTCAGAGCAGAGAGACTCAGGCGGTCTCGGTGATCGGACGATCAACCCAGCTCATCAGGTCGCGCAGCTTCTTGCCGGTGACCTCGATCGGATGCTCGGCGTTCTGCTTGCGCAGGCCCTCGAGCTCCTTGTTGCCGCCCTCGACGTTGGCGACGAGGCGCTTGACGAAGGTGCCGTCCTGGATGTCCTTCAGGATGGCGCGCATGCGCTCCTTGGTGTCGGCGTCGATGACACGCGGGCCCGAGATGTAGCCACCGAACTCGGCGGTGTCGGAGACCGAGTAGTTCATGCGGGCGATGCCACCCTCGTACATGAGGTCGACGATGAGCTTGAGCTCGTGCAGCACCTCGAAGTAGGCCATCTCCGGTGCGTAACCGGCCTCGACCATGACCTCGAAGCCGGCCTTGACCAGTTCCTCGGTGCCACCGCAGAGCACGGCCTGCTCACCGAAGAGGTCGGTCTCGGTCTCTTCCTTGAACGTGGTCTTGATGATTCCGGCGCGGCCACCGCCGATGGCGCTGGCGTAGCTGAGAGCGAGAGCCTGGCCCTCACCCTTCGGGTCCTGGGCGACCGCGATGAGCGCGGGCACACCCTTGCCGTCGACGAACTGACGACGAACGAGGTGGCCGGGGCCCTTCGGGGCGACCATGGCGACGGTGACGTTCTCCGGAGCCTTGATCAGACCGAAGTGGATGTTCAGGCCGTGACCGAAGAACAGCGCGTCGCCGTCGGAGAGGTTCGGCTCGATGTCCTCGGTGAAGATCTGTGCCTGCGAGGTGTCGGGTGCGAGGACCATGATCACGTCGGCCCAGGCAGCAGCCTCGGAAGCGGTCAGAACCTTGAGGCCCTGCTCCTCCGCCTTGGCCTTGGACTTGGAACCCTCACGCAGGCCGATGACGACGTCGACGCCCGAGTCACGCAGCGACAGCGAATGCGCATGGCCCTGGCTGCCGTAGCCGATCACCGCGACCTTGCGACCCTGGATGATCGACAGATCCGCGTCGTCGTCGTAGAACAGTTCGATGGCCACTTTGTTTCCCTTCGATATGTGGCGCCCCTCGCGATTTTCTCTCTCGCCGAGGGACTTTTAAATTTCTCGCCGCTGTTTCCAGCGGAGTGTATAGGTCAGCGGTTGGCCGACATGCTCTTCGGTCCGCGTCCGAGCGCAACGGCGCCGGACTGGGCGATCTCACGGATGCCGTAAGGATCGAGCATCCGCAGCAAAGCCTCGAGCTTCTCCGACGTACCGGTGGCCTCGATGGTGAGCGACTCCGGCGACACGTCGATGACCTTGGCGCGGAACAGGTTCACCACTTCGATGACCTCGGTGCGCACGGTCGAGTCCGAACGGACCTTGACCATCATCAATTCGCGGGACACGGAGTTGGCCGGGTCCTGCTCGACGATCTTGATCACGTTCACCAGCTTGTTCAGCTGCTTGGTGACCTGCTCGAGTGGGAAGTCCTCGACGGAGACCATGATGGTCATCCGCGAGATCCCTTTGAGCTCGGTCGGTCCGACGGCCAGCGACTCGATGTTGAACCCGCGACGCGAGAACAGTCCGGAGACGCGGGCCAGGACGCCCGGCCGGTCCTCCACCAGGACGCTGAGGGTGTGGGTGGTGCTCACTTCTGGTCCTTCTTCGCTGCCGGCGCGTCGGCCGGGGCCGCTGCATCGGGCTTGGTCATGGTCTCGTGGATGTCGACCGGGTCGGAAGCCGCCTCGTCGTCGTCGAACAGCGGCCGGATGTTGCGGGCCGCCATGATCTCGTCGTTGCCGGTGCCCGCGGCGACCATCGGCCACACCTGGGCGTCCTTGCCGACGATGAAGTCGATGACGACCGGGCGGTCGTTGATCGCCCGTGCCTGCGCGATGACGTCGTCGACGTCCTCCTCACGCTCGACGCGGAAAGCGACGCAGCCCAACGCTTCCGACAGCTTCACGAAGTCCGGGATCATCCGCGAATGTGTCGCCAGGTCGGTGTTGGAGTACCGCTCCTCGTAGAAGAGGGTCTGCCACTGCCGGACCATGCCCAGGTTGCCGTTGTTGATCAGCGCGACCTTGATCGGGATGCCCTCGATCGCGCAGGTGGCCAGTTCCTGGTTTGTCATCTGGAAGCAGCCGTCACCGTCGATGGCCCACACCTCGGTGTCGGGTGCGGCGGCCTTGGCGCCCATGGCGGCGGGCACCGCGTAGCCCATCGTGCCCAGACCACCGGAGTTGAGCCAGGTGCGCGGCTTCTCGTAGGAGATGAACTGTGCGGCCCACATCTGGTGCTGGCCGACGCCGGCGCAGTAGACCGCGTCGGGTCCGGCGGCCTTGCCCAGCGCCTGGATGACGAACTCCGGCGACATCGAACCGTCGGTCTGACGGTCGTAGCTCAGCGGGTACGTCTTCCGGATGCCGTCGAGGTAGGTCCACCACTCGGACAGGTCCGGTGTGGTGCCGGTGGTCGCCCGCTCGTCGCGCAGCGTCTCGGTCAGCTCGGCGATGACCGCCTTGCAGTCACCGACGATCGGGACGTCGACCGGACGGTTCTTGCCGATCTCGGCCGGGTCGATGTCGGCGTGGATGACCTTGGCGTCGGGCGCGAAGGAATCGAGCTGTCCGGTCACGCGGTCGTCGAACCGGGCGCCGAGGGTGATCAGCAGATCACTGCGCTGCAGGGCGCCGACGGCTGCCACGGTGCCGTGCATACCCGGCATGCCCAGGTGCTGGTCGTGGCTGTCGGGGAACGCGCCACGCGCCATCAGGGTCGTGACGACCGGGATGCCGGTCAGTTCGGCGAGCTCGAGCAGCTCCTCGGAGGCGTTGGCCTTGATGACGCCGCCCCCGACGTAGAGGACCGGCGCCTTGGCGGCGTTGATCAGGCGAGCCGCCTCGCGGACCTGCTTGCCGTGCGGCTTGGTGACCGGACGGTAGCCGGGCAGGTCGATCTGCGGCGGCCACGAGAACGTGGTCTGGCTCTGCAGGATGTCCTTCGGGATGTCGACGAGAACCGCACCGGGACGGCCGCTCTCGGCGATGTGGAAGGCCTCGGCGATGGTCTTCGGGATGTCGATGGCGCGGCTGACCAGGAAGTTGTGCTTCGTGATCGGCATGGTGATGCCGGAGATGTCGGCTTCCTGGAAGGCGTCGGTGCCGATCAGCGAGCGGCCGACCTGGCCGGTGATCGCCACGACCGGGACGGAGTCCATCTGCGCGTCGGCCAGCGGGGTCACCAGGTTGGTGGCACCGGGGCCCGAGGTCGCCATCATGACGCCGGCACGACCGGCGACCTGTGCGTAGCCGGTGGCGGCGTGACCGGCACCCTGCTCGTGGCGCACGAGGACGTGGCGAACCTTGGTGGAGTCCAGCAGCGGGTCGTAGACCGGCAGGACCGCGCCGCCGGGGATGCCGAAGACGACCTCGACCCCGAGCTCCTCGAGCGATCGGACCACAGACTGCGCACCGCTGACGCGCTCCGGCGCGACGGTGTGCTGACCTACCGCACGGAGGTTGCCCGCCGCGGGAGACTGCTGACGCAGTCCGGCGTTGCGCGTCGGCTCATTCCGGCCGGCGTCGGTGCGTGCTGTTGGTGCGCTCACTGCACGATCCTCATCTTGTCTGTATTTCGGTGGTGGGGTGATGTGACTACCTGACATGAAAAAACCCCCGACAGCTTCCGCTGTTCGAGGGTGGCGCGTCGATGCCGGTAGGGGTCTGCGAGGTGACCGGTCAGGCGACGCGCCAGCCGATTACTACGAGGATCCCGTTCGTCATCACGTAGATCACGGTAGGACCGTGCGTCGTTCTGAGTCAAACTCCGGACCACGCCGTCCCACATCATGGGAACGCACAGGTGGTGACGGACGTCTCACCGACTACTGCCCGGTAGACCCGACGCCGCGTTCACCGTGGCCGTGTTGGCACAATGGATGTGTGCCGACTGATTCCAGCGACCCCGCCGCCTCGACACCCGACGACTCGGCGGAGATCCCCTATCCCGTGGTCTTCCGCATCAACCGTGTCGCCTACTTCACGGTGCCGATGGTCGCGCTCGTGGTGGTCCTGCTGCTCGGCGCGTCGTACTGGTTCGCCTTCCTCTTCGTCGCCCCGGTGGCTCTGTACATGTGGATCCACCGCCTCCGCACGGTCGTCACCGAGGACGGAGTGCGCGCGGTCGGCGCCCTGTCCACGACCGAACTCCCCTGGTCCGAGATCGCCGGCCTGCAGTTCCCCAAGTGGAGCTCGGTGCGTGCGGTCCGCCCCGACGGTGAGCGGGTCAAGTTGCCCGCCATCGGTTTTCGCGATCTCCCGGTGCTGAACGTGGTCAGCAAGGGCCGCATCCCGGATCCGTTCGAGGCCGCCGCAAACCGCGACAAGTAGGCCCGACCCGTCCCCGGCGGCACAGAATCGTCGCTGCGCGAACGGCTTTGACACCGACACCAGCCGATAGGCTCGTCGGGTGACGTACGCGATGCTCGACGCGAACCAACTCGACGACCTGATCTCCGACGGTCAACTCGGAGCGGCCGCGACCGCGCTGTCCGCACTGCCCGCCGGTGACATCGCCGCGCTCCTCGACCGTCTGTCCCACCAAGCGCGGGGCGTGGCCTTCCGTCTCCTCCCGAAGGATCTCGCCGTCGAGGTCTTCGACGATCTCTCCGCGGGCTCCTAGCGTCGGCTCATCGACGATCTCGGGACGGCCGAGGTGGTGGCGGCGTTCGACCACCTCGACCCCGACGACCGTGCAGAACTCCTCGACGAACTGCCCGCCGGCGTCGCCCGCGCACTCATCCAGCAACTCACCCCCGCCGAACGCGACGTCACCGCCGTCGTGCTCGGCTACCCGCGCGGTTCGGTCGGGCGTCGGATGAGTCCCGAGTTCGTCCACGCCCGACGCGACGAGACCGCGGGTGCCGCACTCACCCGGGTCAAGGACCGCGGCCACGCCGCCGAGACGATCTACACCGTGCCGGTCCTCGACGTCGCGCGGTCCCTGTGCGGCGTCGTCAGCCTCCGCGACCTTCTCCTCGCGGAACCCGACGAACCCATCGCCGACCTGATGAGCAGGCCGATGTTCGCGCACGCCGACGACGACGCCGAGGCCACCGCCCAACGATGCGTCGACCGCGGCATTCTCGCGATGCCGGTCGTCGATCGCGACAACCGGCTGGTCGGCGTCCTCACCATCGACGACGCGGTCGAGGTCGTCGAACAGGCCCGCGACACCGACGAGGCCCGTGCCGGCGCCCGCGAGCCGCTCCGCGAGCCGTACCTCCATGCATCGATCCTGTCGATCACCCGCGCCCGCATCGTGTGGCTGTTCGTCCTCGCGGTGTCGGCGATCCTCACCGTCAACGTCCTGGAGATCTTCGAGGGCACCCTCGAGCAGAAGGTCGCCCTCGCGCTGTTCATCCCACTGCTGACCGGCATCGGCGGCAACACCGGATCGCAGGCCGCGACGACCGTGACTCGTGCCCTTGCGACCGACGACGTCACCACTCGCGACGTCGTCCGGGTCGCCGCCAAGGAGGTCCGGGTCGGGCTGACCATGGGATCGCTGCTCGGCGTCGTCGGGTTCGCCGTCGCCGCACTGGTCTACGGCGTCGACATCGGTGGGGTGATCGGGCTGACGATCGTGTCGATCTGCACGATGGCGGCGACCGTCGGCGGCGTGATGCCGCTCGTCGCGAAATCCATCCGGGTGGACCCCGCCGTCTTCTCCACCCCGTTCATCTCGACGTTCTGCGACGCGACCGGCCTGATCGTCTACTTCTCCATCGCCAAGGCGGTTCTGGGAATCTGAGGTCACCACCGGAGCACCGGGGGCACGTCCGAATCGTTTTGTTTCCGCATGTCACAGCGGAGTAGCCTGGTCTCTCGGCGACTCGCGACGCCCACCCTCAGCGTGCGACGCCGTTCAACCCAGGTCCCGGGACCACACAGCCCGAGTGAGACAAACCCCCGGGATCGCGGTGTTGACGCCAAGAGTCCGACGCGGAGAACGACTTCGGCCCAGCAGCGCCCGAAGCCGTTCGGCGACGCCGACTCTGCCCGACCCGACGATCGATATTGAGGAACCCATGCCAGCCTTGAGGTCACGCACCACCACCGTCGGCCGCGAAGCCGCCGGAGCACGCTCCCTGTGGCGCGCCACCGGTATGACCGACGACGATTTCGGCAAGCCCATCGTGGCGATCGCCAACTCGTACACGCAGTTCGTGCCGGGCCATGTGCACCTCAAGGATGTCGGCGACATCGTCGCCGACGCAGTGCGGGCCGCGGGCGGCGTCCCGCGTGAGTTCCACACCATCGCCGTCGACGACGGCATCGCGATGGGTCACGGCGGCATGCTCTACTCGCTGCCGTCCCGCGAGATCATCGCCGACTCCGTCGAATACATGGTCAACGCCCACACAGCCGACGCGCTGGTGTGCATCTCCAACTGCGACAAGATCACCCCCGGCATGCTCAATGCCGCGATGCGCCTGAACATCCCGACCGTCTTCGTGTCCGGCGGTCCGATGGAGGCCGGCAAGGCAGTCGTCGTCGACGGCGTCGCCCAGGCCCCCACCGACCTGATCACCGCGATCTCCGCCTCCGCGAACAGCGACGTGGACGAGGACGGGCTGAGCGAGGTCGAGCGGTCGGCCTGCCCGACCTGTGGCTCGTGCTCGGGCATGTTCACCGCCAACTCGATGAACTGCCTCACCGAGGCCCTTGGACTCGCCCTGCCGGGCAACGGGTCCACGCTGGCCACCCACGAGGCGCGTCGTGCGCTGTTCGAGCGCGCCGGCAAGGTCGTCATCGACGCCGCGAACCGCTGGTACCGCGAGGACGACGCATCGGTGCTGCCGCGCAGCATCGCGACCCCGACCGCCTTCCGGAACGCGATGGCGCTCGACGTCGCGATGGGCGGCTCGACCAACACCGTGCTGCACATCCTCGCCGCGGCGCAGGAGGGCGAGGTCGCCGACTTCGATCTGTCGACCATCGACGAGATCAGCCGCAACGTTCCCTGCCTGTCGAAGGTCTCCCCCAACTCCGACTACCACATGGAGGACGTCCACCGCGCCGGCGGAATCCCCGCGATCCTCGGGGAGCTCCGCCGTGCCGGACTGCTCGACGACACCACCTCGACCGTGTACAGCCCGACCCTGGCCCAGGCCCTCGACGACTGGGACATCCGCGGCGGCAAGGCGACCGACGAGGCCGTCGAACTGTTCCACGCCGCGCCGGGTGGCGTGCGCACCACGACCCCGTTCTCCACGGCCAACCGCTGGAGTTCGCTCGACACCGACGCCGCCGGCGGCTGTATCCGCGACCTCGAGCACGCGTACACCGTCGAAGGTGGGCTGTGCGTCCTGCGCGGCAACCTCGCTCCCGACGGCGCCGTGCTCAAGACCGCGGGCATCGACGAGGACCTGTGGCACTTCGAGGGTCCGGCCCGCGTGGTCGAGAGCCAGGAAGAGGCCGTTCAGGTCATCCTGTCGAAGACCATCCAGGCCGGCGAGGTGCTCGTCGTCCGCTACGAGGGCCCCGCGGGCGGGCCGGGCATGCAGGAGATGTTGCACCCGACCGCCTTCATGAAGGGCACCGGCATGGGCAAGAAGTGCGCCCTCATCACCGACGGCCGGTTCTCCGGCGGATCGTCGGGTCTGTCGGTCGGCCACATGTCGCCGGAGGCGGCGTCGGGTGGTGCGATCGGACTCGTCGAGGACGGCGATCAGATCCTCATCGACGTCAAGACCCGTCGCCTCGAGGTGCTCGTCGACGACGAGGTGCTCGCCGAGCGCCGCGCGAAGATGGAGGCCTCCGAGCGTCCGTGGCAGCCGAAGGACCGCGAGCGCACCGTCACCACCGCGCTCCGCGCCTACGCGAAGCTCGCGACCTCGGCCGACAAGGGCGCGGTCCGTCAGGTCGACTGACCACTGAACCACAGAGTGCGGGGTGCGTACCGGATGTCGGTACGCACCCCGCACTGTTGTCTGTGCGCGGAGCTCAGTTCAGCGGGTTGGTCCCGTTCGCCAGGATCCACACGGCGACGGCTGCACCGATGCCGACGATCAGCCACACGAACGACCCGACGAAGGGTCGGCGTGCCCAGCCGCGCGGGTAGTCCAGTGAGTACAGGCCCGGCCCGGTGAGGATGACCGCGGCCGCGGTGGCCGCAAGGAACAGCTCGTACTCCGCTCCCTGTGCGGCGGCGAAGAACTCGAAGCCGCCGGCCGCGGAAACCCGGTACGCCGCGGCGACGAGCATCGTGCCGAGGATGGCCGAGGCGCCGATCGGGGTGAGGAGGCCGAGGATGACCATGAGCCCGCCGACCGTCTCCGCGAGTGCGCCGACGATGGCGAGGATCTGCGCATAGTCGGCGTTGAATCCGCCGTCGACGAGCATCTGCTCGAAACCGCTGAGGCGCGGCCCGTTCCACAGTCCGAACAGCTTCTGCAGTCCGTGCGCGCCGACGAAACCGCCGAGCGCGATGCGCAGCAGCAACAGGCCGAGGTCGAGGGTGCCGCGTCGGGACTTCGCGAGCGCGTCTTCGAGGTCGTCGTCGGCGACCGATTTGGTTTCGTACTCGTCCTCGGGAGTCCGGTTCCGGCGACGACCGAACAGGCTCCTGCGCTCCGGCTCGTCGTCGAGCAGGGCGGTGTCCGCGGCGCTCGAATCGGCCGGGTTCGCGCTGTAGCGGCCGGCGGTGTCGTCTTCGTCGAGGAAGTCGTAGCGAGCGGCGCCGACCGGCGGCAACGCGGGTTCGGGCCGGGTCGCGGTGTCGTCGGCGGGGATGTCGCCGGCGTCGGAACCGGCTGCCGCGCGACGCTCGAATGCGACGGTCGGTTCGACATCGGGCTCCGACGCGTGCGGGGCTTCCGGCGTGCGGGGAGGTTCCGGGGCCTTCGAGGATTCCGGGACGCGCGGGGGTACGGGGACGGGTGTGGCCGGCGGCTTGTCCGCACTCCCCTTGGTCTGTCGGGTCTCCACGTCGCCGGGGTCGATGTCGTCCAGGTCGTCGACCCGCGCATACGGTGCCGGCCGCCGCGCGTGCCGGTTGTAGAAGTCATCGCGATCGACCTCGGGCCGCGGTGCGGGGGTCGGCGGATGATCCTGGACCGGGATCTGGCCGGTCGGCTCGTCGTAGGGGCTCATCGCGGGCGGGCTCGACGTATCGGGCTCCCTGGCGCTCGGCGTGTCGCGTTCGCTCACAAGCCCGACTCTAGAGGCTCGCGGGGTGCGGTCCCCGCACCCCGGCGGGGTGTCGGCACACCATTACTGTGGACGCCATGTGGAAGGGGCGGCCGACAGGCCGAATGCTGGTGGCCGTTCTGGCGGTGATCGCGCTCACCGTGGGCGGCTGCGCGAACTTCACCGAACAGGACCGTCAGCGGGAGGCCGGCGCGTTCAGTCCCAACAACCGTCCGAGCGGTCAGGCCGAGCCGACGCCGCCGCCGGAGACGCCGCGGGACACCCAGCCACCGCCCACCGGTCCGTGCGTCGACCCCGACCCCGCGGTGATCGCGACCTGCCTCGCGTCGACGGGCGGGGTGATGCCCGGTGACGAGCAGGGCGAGGTCACGGTGGTCGCCGAACGCACCACCGGAAAGATCATCACCACCAAGCGTTATGGCCCCGAACGGGTCCTCGGTCAGGCACCCGTCGACGCCTCGGGCGACGGCGGACTCATCGATTTCGCCTTCTCCCCCACCTACTCCCAGGACCGTCTGATATACGCACTGATCACGACGCCGTCGGACAACCGGATCGTGCGGCTGGCCCCCGACGATGTGCCGAAGCCGATCCTGACCGGAATCCCCAAGGGCGCCACCGGGAACATGGGCTCGATGTATTTCCGCACGCCCACCGAACTCGTGGTGGCCACGGGCGACGCCGGGAACCCCGCGGCCGCCGACGACCCGTCGTCGCTGGCCGGAAAGCTGTTGCTGGTGACCTCGTTCACCTCGGGTGTCAGTCCGCGCCCGCGAATCCTGGCCTCCGGCTTCGGATCATCGGTCGCACTGTGCCCCAACGAGTCCTCCGGCACCATCTATGTCGCCGACCAGACGGCGACCGAGGACCGTGTGCAGGTCATCGAAGAGGGCGGCCCCAAGGTCCTGTGGACGTGGCCCGACAAGCCGCAGATCGCCGGATGCGGTGTCGCGGGCGGCAGCATCTTCGTCTCGACGACCCGCACCCAGCGCATCGAGGGCATCCGCGAACCCACCCTCGAGGACCCGACGATCACGCCGCCGGTCGTCGCGCTCGAGAAGCGCTACGGCGCGCTCGGCCGAATGGCGGCCCTGCCCAACGGACTCCTGCAGGTGGCCACGGTCAACAAGCAGGCCGGCAATCCGAAGCCGACCGACGACCGCGTGTTCCGCTTCCTCCCGCAGGGCGGCGGCAACGACCGGACCTGACCGGGCGCCACCGCTCCCTGAGCGCTGATGACCGGCGAACCTCATCTCGACTCGCAGACTTCGATCGAAGTCTGCCGGTGGAGCTGACGTCTGCCGGTCGTCGCTGTCGCTCCTCACGCCTCGCAGCGGAGGTGGCGTCTACGAGCAGGCGGCGAGGACGAGTTCCTTGACGCGCGCCGGGTCGGCCTGTCCGCGGGTGGCCTTCATGACGTCGCCGACGATCTTGCCTGCGGCCTGGACCTTGCCGCCGCGGATCTTCTCGGCGATGTCGGGGTTGGCGGCGAGTGCGTCGTCGACGGCCTTCTGCAGTGCGGAGTCGTCGCGGACGACCTCGAGGCCGCGGTCGGCGACGATCTGCTTCGGCTCGCCCTCACCGTCGAGCACCGCGGTGGCGACCTGCTGGGCGAGCTTGGTGGTCAGCTTGCCCTCGTCGACGAGTCCGATGATCTCGGCGACCTGCGCCGGCGTGATGGCGAGACCGTCGAGTTCGACGCCCCGCGAATTGGCCTGCTGCGCAAGGAACGACACCCACCAGCCGCGGGCGGCCTCGGGTGAGGCACCGGCGTCGACGGTCGCGATGATGAGGTCGACGGCGCCGACGTTGACCAGGTCGCGCATGACCTCGTCGGAGACACCCCACTCCTCCTGGATGCGGGCACGGCGCAGCCACGGCAGCTCGGGCAGGGTGGCGCGCAGCTCTTCGATCCACGCCGCATCCGGCTGCACCGGAGGCAGATCGGGCTCCGGGAAGTAGCGGTAGTCCTCGGCGGTCTCCTTGCGACGACCGGCCGACGTGGTGCCGTCGGTCTCGTGGAAGTGGCGGGTCTCCTGCACGATCTCGCCACCGGCCTGCAGGATCGCTGCCTGACGGCGCATCTCGTAGCGGACGGCGATCTCGACGCTCTTGAGCGAGTTGACGTTCTTGGTCTCGGTACGGGTCCCGAACTCGCTCGCGCCCTTGGCCATCAGGGACAGGTTCACGTCGCAGCGCATCGAGCCCTGGTCCATTCGCACGTCCGACACGTCGAGGGACTTGAGCAGGTCGCGCAGCGCGGTCACGTACGCGCGTGCGACCTCGGGAGCACGGTCCCCCGCACCGACGATGGGTCGGGTGACGATCTCGACGAGCGGGACGCCTGCGCGGTTGTAGTCGAGCAGCGAGTGGCTCGCACCGTGGATACGACCGGTGGCGCCGCCGATGTGCAGCGACTTGCCGGTGTCCTCCTCCATGTGTGCGCGCTCGATCTCGACGCGCCACGTGGTGCCGTCGGCGAGCAGGACATCGAGGTAGCCGTCGTATGAGGTGGGCTCGTCGTACTGCGAGATCTGGTAGTTCTTCGGCTGGTCCGGGTAGAAGTAGTTCTTCCGCGCGAACTTGCTCGACGGCCGGATCGAGCAGTTCAGTGCCAGGCCGATGCGGATCGCGGACTCGACGGCCTTGGCGTTGGCGACCGGCAGCGAACCGGGCAGGCCGATGCACACCGGGCACACCTGGGTATTGGGCTCGGCGCCGAAGTCGGTCTGGCATCCGCAGAACATCTTGGTCGCGGTACCCAGCTCGACGTGCACCTCGAGGCCCATCACCGGATCGAAAGCGGCGATGACCTCGTCGTACTCCAACAGTTCGACGGCGGCGGAAGTCATGGCTGCCAGTTTATGCGGCGATATCCCAGGGGAACGTTCAGGGTGATCACCGATGCCGGGAACGGGTCGGCGGACCTACCGTCGTAGACATCAGTTCACCGACCCACATCACCTCGATCAGCAGGGAGACCCCGATGACCACCGCACAGCCCGCTTCGTCCGCCCCGCGACTGACGCGCTCCCGTTCGAACGCCTGGCTGGGTGGCGTCTGCGGCGGCATCGCCGAACGCTGGGGCTGGGACCCGACCCTGGTCCGCGTCCTGTTCGTGCTGTCGATGCTGCTCCCCGGCCCGCAGGTCCTGATCTACCTGGCACTGTGGATCGTCATTCCGCGCGAGCCGGCCGCAGTCGTGCCGGTCTAGCCGAAGATGACCCGGATCTCCTGGTACTGATCCTGCGGGACGGTCTTCAGCTCGCCGAGCGCCTCGTCGAAGGTGATCCGGTCGATCCGGGTGCCGTGGAGGGCGACCATCTGACCCCAGCCCTTCTCGGCGACCAGGTCGGCGGTCGCCATACCCATGCGGGTGGCGAGGACGCGGTCGTAGGCCGACGGCACGCCGCCGCGCTGGATGTGGCCGAGCACGGTGGCCCGCGTCTCGATGCCGGTGCGCTCCTCGATGAGCGGGGCCAGCACCTCGCCGACGCCGCCGAGCCGCGGACGGTTGAAGCCGTCGAGGCCCTTGGTGGAGTACGCCTCCGTCATCTCGGGGAGTTTGAACCCCTCGGCGACGACGACCATCGGCGAACGGCCGCGGGCCTTGACGCTGGTCACCCAGGCGCAGATCTGGTCGAGACTCTCGGGGTTCTCCGGGATGAGGATCACGTGCGCACCGCCGGCGATACCCGAGTGCAGCGCGATCCAGCCGGCGTGGCGGCCCATGACCTCGAGCACCATGCATCGCTTGTGCGAGTTGCCGGTGGTGCGCAGGCGGTCGATGGCCTCGGTCGCGATCTCGACGGCGGTGTTGAACCCGAACGTGTAGTCGGTGGCGTCGATGTCGTTGTCGATGGTCTTGGGCACGCCGACGATGTTGATGCCGTCGTCGAACAGACGCTTCGACGCCGCGGCCGTGCCGTCGCCGCCGATCGCGATGACCCCGTCGATACCGAGGTTCTTGAGCACCTTCTTGATGTTGTCGGGACCACCGTCGGGTTCGGTGTAGGGCCCGAATCGGCTCGTGCCGAGAATCGTTCCGCCCTCGTGGGACAGACCGCGGACCGTCGAGCGGTTCAACTCCATGATGTCGCCGTAGACGAGACCCGCCCAGCCGTCCTTGAAGCCGACGAACTCGTGACCGTAGACGGTTTCACCCTTGAGCACCGCACCGCGGATGACGGCGTTCAGTCCGGGGCAGTCACCACCGGAGGTGAGAATGCCGAATCTCTTGGCCATGTGGTGAGACCCTCCCTCTCGAACGCGACGAACACACCCAATCTAGTGCGCGGGTGCCCTGCCCGCTGAGCACGAATTCACTTGATGCCGTTCTCGTAGGCGAATACGACCGCCTGCGCGCGGTCCCGCAGTCGCAGCTTGCCCAGGAGACTACTCACGTGGGTCTTGACGGTCTGTTCGGTGACGTAGAGGTCGGCGCCGATCTCCGCGTTCGACTTGCCGTCGGCCACCAGGTCCAGCACCTCCCGCTCCCGCGGGGTGAGGTGTTCCAGCGCCGGGTTCCGGGCGGGGCGTCGACGCCGGGCGGTCACCTCGGTGATGAGCCGCTTGGTGATCGACGGCGCGAGCAGGGCCTCACCGGCGGCGACCACCCGCACCGCACGCACGAGTTCGTCGGCCGGCGCGTCCTTGAGCAGGAACCCCGATGCGCCGATCCGCAAGGCCTCGTAGACGTAGTCGTCGATGTCGAAAGTGGTGAGCATCAGCACGCGGGTCGGCGGTTCGAGTCCCGCCGACAGGATCTGTTCGGCCGCCCAGAGTCCGTCCTTGCGTGGCATCCGCACGTCCATCAGGACGACGTCGGGCCGCGCACGCTTGCACACCTCGACCGCCTCGACGCCGTCGGCCGCGTCCCCGAGCACAGACAGGTCGGACTGAGCGGCGAGGAGGGCCGAGAAGCCTTGTCGGACCATCGCCTGGTCGTCGGCGATGACGACGGTGATCGGGCGGGAGCTGCCCTGTGCTTGTAGCGGTTCCGCGTTGATCAGCACGCCTGACACGCTACTGGTCGGAGGCCGGTGAGGGGACCTTCGGCGTCGTTACGGACCGGGCCGCGTCGGGCAGGATGCCGTCCCGTGGCGGTGTCGCCGGGATACGCGCGCGCACCGCGAACCCGCCCTCGACCGTCGGTGCCGCGAGGAGCGAACCGCCCACTGCCTGAGCACGTTCGAGCATTCCGGGGATGCCGACGCCGTTACCGCCGATCCCGAGGGGCGCCGCCGTCGGAGCCGAGTTGACCACGGCCACCTCGACCGTGCCGTGTTCCCCCGGGGTGACGCTCACCAGGGTGCGGCTGCCCGGCGCGTGCCGGGTGGCGTTGGCGAGCGACTCCTGGACGATCCGGTAGATGACGAGTGCCGCCGACTCACCGACCATCTCATCGTCGACCTCCCGGTTCAGGGTGACCTCGGAGCCGGCCCGACGGGTCTCGTCGACGAGCGACTCGACCTGCGCCAGTCCCGGATTGGGGGCCGCGACGGTCTCGGCACCCTCGATCCGCAACACCCCGAGCAGCTGCCGCACCTCGTCGAGCGAGGTCCGGGCGGCGTCGGCGATGGCGTCGAATTCGGCTGCCGCAGCGGGTGAGACGTCGTCGATCCGGTACCGCGCGGTCTGCGACATGACGACGACCATCGACATCCGGTGAGCCACCACGTCGTGCAGGTCGCGGGCGATGCGTGCACGCTCCTGCAACTCTGCGGATTCCGCCTCCGCCTCCTCGGTCTGTTTCGTGCGCACGGCGAGTTGCCGTCGTGACGCCATCAGTCCGCGGAGCAGTGTCACGACCACCGCGAGCACCGAGATCCCGACGATCCACGCCGGGTGAACCGCATAGGCGACGACGAGGGAGGTCGTCAGCCACACCACCGGTATCCACCGCAGCTGGCAGCGGAGCATGACCATGAAGGTCAGCACGAGCAACTCGATGAAGTGAGTGACCTGGATGGTCAGCTCCCACCCGCTGTGCGTCGGCACGATCAAGCCGATGACCTGAGCCGAGACCACCGAGATCGCCCAGCCGACCAGTGGCGCCGACCAGGCGAGCGCGATCGGCAGTGCCGCGAACGCCGCGACAAGAGGCAGTAGGAAGACGGGCACGGCATGCGTGACGGGCAGCGTCGGCCAGGCGATCGAGTACATGATCAAGGCGACGACGAAGAAGAACCAGTTGACCCGTTTGGAGAAGTAGGCACGCACCGCGGGGTCCTGGGCGATGGGCGCGGTGGACGCCCAGTCAACGAAGTCGCCGCCGGCCGCGCGCAGATGCTTGCGTAAACCGAACATGAGGTTCACCCTAGGCCCGGTGAGGACCGGCAGTCCTCATACTTTCGGGGGAGATGCACTCGTTCCCGAGTGGTGTCCGCACTCCGGATCCCCGCCCCGACCGGTGAGCGGGAACCGCCCGTCGGAGCGATGTGGCCAGGCGGTTGCGCTCCCTAGCGTCAATGCCCATGAACCCTTCAGGTCCACTGCGGAAATGTCCTTCGGCCAACACTTCTCAACTCACCGATCATGCCGGTCGCACACGCCCACGACGTCCGCACCGCTGGCTGGTCGCCGCACTGACACTGACCTTTCTCCTTGCCGGACAGTGGATGTCGACGGCGCACGCGGTCGCCGGTGACGTCATTTCGACCATGGGTGTGGTCGTCCCCGACCCGGAGGACGCCGACAACCCGTACGCCGCCGCCGTCGTGGCGCTGACGGGGCCTGCCCCGGCCACGACGATGGGCGTCCTGCCCGCGACCTTCGACGTGCACATGGGTTACACGCCGGCCGTCGTGGCGGGTGCGCCCAGCGACCCGAACGGCGACTGCTCCTCCCCGGTACCGCTCCCCGACCGGTTCACACCGCTCTGCCGCACACATGATCTCGGTTACGACCTGCTGCGCGCGGCGGCCACCGACGGTCGTCCACTGGGCTCGTGGGCGCGGTTCGCCCTGGACCGCATGCTGATCGACGCGATGCAGCGCTCGTGCAGCAACCCGGCGTGCGACGCCGCGGCACGCGTCGCCCGGATCGGCTTATCCTGGAACACCTGGCGTCAGTTCGGCGGACCGCCGACCCGGCACGAATCGATCCCGCAACTGGTGTCCACCACGGTCGAACGCGCACTCGTCGACCGGCACCCCCGCACCGGGACCACCACCGAGGAGCTCTCGTGATGGCCTCGCCCGCACCAACGTCGGCGCACACCGGGCGACACCTGCCTCACCCTGTCCTCGTGATCAGCGTCGTCGTCGCATATCTCGTCGCCCTCCACCCTGGCACACTTCCGCGCGATGCGATGACGACCACGGTCGTGACGACCGGCGTCACGGCACTGGGCGCGGTCATCGGAATGCTGTTGGCGCGATGGGTATCCCGACGCCACGGGCAACCGGATGGGCAGACACGACGCGACGTCCTCGGTGTCGGCGTGCTGGTCGCGGCCGGCGGTGCGGGACTGGCAGTGTGGTGGCAGAACCTGATCCGTGCTGCCGTCGGTGCACTGCCGGTCGGCCCCGACTGGTGGGCGGGCGCCACGCTCGCACCCGTCGCGGTCGTTGCCGCAACCGTGGTCGTCCCTCGTGTCACCGCGGTCATCGCGGCGGCGGCGGTCGCGCTCACCGCGGGCCTCCTCACCCCAGCCTCTGCGGGTGCCGACGAAGGACAACCGCTGCCGCGTACCGTCTCCGAATCCGGGACACTGCTGCGCGGGGAGCTCTCGGCACCGGAATTCGAGCGTCCGGCAACACGATTGGTGAAGACGTGGCTGGGCGCCGACGGACTGTCGGCGCGGGCGGTGATCGTGGCCGTCCCCACCGGATCGGGCTGGGTCGACCCGGCCGCGGTCACCGGCTTCGTCGACCGCTTCGGCGCCGACGTCCGAATCCTGGTGCTCCCCTACGCCGACGTCCCGTCGTGGCAGGCGTTCATCTCCGACGACGCCGCGGCGACGGAGTCGTCGATCGCGCTGGTTCGCGAGGTCGCGGAGGTGTTGCAGGGCCGACCCGCTGGTGACCGGCCCCTGCTGGTGCTCTACGGCCAGAGCCTGGGCGCGGTCGGCGCCGACGCCGCCCGCACCTGGCTCGAGGACCGCCACCCGGGACTGCTCGCCGAGACCGTGCTGACCGCACCGCCCGCCGAGACGGTGGCCGCGGAGTCGGACTCACCGCGGGTCGTCGTGGCCAATCGCACCGATCCGGTGATCCGGTGGTCGCTCAGCTCGCTGTGGCGTCCCGCGACGACGCCGGACGGGACCGTACTCGGCGGACCGAGGGTGCCCCAGGTCCCCTGGCTACCGGTGATCAGCTTCCTGCAGACCAGCGTCGACCTGCTGTCCGCCCTCGACGGGCCCACCGGCGTCGGACACCGCTACGGGGCGGAGCAGGCACGTGGGTTACCGGCCTGCCGCGATGACCTCAGATGATCGCGCCGCGGGCCGCCTCATACGACGCGCCGACGCGGTACAGCCGGTCGTCGGCGAGGGCGGGCGCCATGATCTGCAGGCCGACGGGCATGCCGTCGTCCTCGGACAGACCCGACGGCACCGACATCGAGCCGATCCCGGCCAGGTTCACCGGCAGGGTGCAGAGGTCGAACAGGTACATCGCCAGCGGGTCGTCGACCTTCTCCCCGATCGGGAAGGCGGTGGTCGGCGTGGTCGGCGAGATCAGCACGTCGACCTTCTCGAAGGCGTTGGTGAAGTCGCGCGAGATCAGGGTGCGGACCTTCTGTGCCTGACCGTAGTAGGCGTCGTAGTAACCCGACGACAGCGCATAGGTGCCGATCATGATGCGGCGCTTGACCTCTGGTCCGAACCCGGCCTCGCGGGACAGTGCCATCACCTCGTCGGCCGAATGCGAACCGTCGTCGCCGACACGCAGGCCGTATCGCATGGCGTCGAAGCGTGCGAGGTTCGACGACACCTCCGAGGGGAGGATCAGGTAGTAGGCGCCGAGCGCGTAGGTGAAGTGCGGGCAGCTGACCTCGACGACCTCGGCGCCGCGCTCGGTGAGGAGCTTGACGGCCTGGTGGAACGAGTCGAGCACGCCCGACTGGTAGCCCTCGCCCTGCAGTTCGGTGACGACGCCGATCTTGACACCCTTGAGGTCCTGCTCGGCACCTTCGCGGGCGGCGGCGACCACGTCGGGCACCGGGACGTTGATCGACGTCGAGTCGCGCGGGTCGTGCCCGGCGATGACCTCGTGCAGCATCGCGGTGTCGAGAACTGTACGACCACACGGGCCACCCTGGTCCAGCGACGACGCACAGGCGACGAGCCCGTAGCGCGAGACGGTTCCGTAGGTGGGTTTGACGCCGACGGTCGCGGTGACCGCGGCCGGCTGACGGATGGAGCCACCGGTGTCGGTGCCGATCGCCAGCGGCGCCTCGTACGCGGCCAGTGCCGCGGCGCTGCCACCACCCGAGCCACCCGGGATCTTGGTGGGGTCCCACGGGTTTCGGGTCAGCTGGTAGGCGGAGTTCTCGGTCGAGCTGCCCATGGCGAACTCGTCCATGTTGGTCTTGCCCAGGATCGGGATGCCCGCGGCGCGGAGACGTTCGGTGACCGCGGCGTCGTAGGGCGGCACCCATCCCTCGAGGATCTTGGAACCGCACGTGGTGGGGGCGTCGGTGGTGGTGAAGACGTCCTTGAGCGCGATGGGCACACCGGCGAGCGACGACACCGCGTCGCCCGAGGCGATCGCATCGTCGGCAGCCTTGGCGGCGACGAGCGCCTCGGCGCCGCTGACATGCAGGAAGGCACCGAGCTCACCGTCGACCTCGGCGATGCGATCGAGGTGTGCCTGCGTGACCTCCACCGAACTGACCTCGCGGGTCGCGATCTTGGTGGCGAGTTCGGCGGCGGACAGACCGGTCAGGTCACCGGCGGGACGAGGCGCTGCGGCGTGCGACGCGGGGCTCACTGCTCTTCTCCCAGGATCTGCGGAACGGCGAAACGGTCCTGCTCGACGGCCGGCGCACCGGACAGCGCGGCGTCGGTGCTCAGACCGGGCACGACGACGTCGGGGCGCAGCACGTTGGCGAGCTCGGCCGGATGTGCGGTGCCGGGTACGTCGTCGGCAGCCACCTCGGACACCGATGCGACGTGGGTCAGGATGGAGTCCAGCTGCTTGGCGTAGACATCGAGTTCGTCCTCGCTCAGCGCCAGTCGCGACAATCGCGCCAGGTGCGCGACCTCTTCTCGCGATATGGACTTCGGTTCGCCAGCCACCGTCATCGCCCTTTCTCACCATCACTTGCTCGGGAATGAATGCCCACCGCGGCGCCTTCGCGACGCAGATGTGCCTCTCCAGCCTATGGGAACGCGCCGATCCGACTCACTTCAGCCACCGTTTGCACGCCCGGGCTCGGTCCGCCCCTCCCCGGCGGTGCGCGCCCGACCCTCACGAGTGCGAGAATGGCCCACGTGTCTTACCTGTTGCGCGTCTACCTCGAGGACCGTCCCGGCAGTCTCGGCGTGCTCGCCGTGCAACTCGGTTCGGTCGGTGCAGACATCCTGTCTCTCGAGGTGGTCGAACGCGGCAACGGTTACGCAGTCGACGACCTCGTCGTCGAGGTCCCGCCGGGCTCACTGCCCGACAGCCTGATCACGGCCGCCGAGAAGGTCAACGGCGTCCGGGTGGATTCCATCCGCCCGTACTCCGGTGTGCTCGACACCCATCGTGAACTCGAACTCGTCGACCAGGTCGCCACCGCCAAGCGCAACGACCGCCTCCAGGTCCTCGTCGACAACGCCCCGCGCGTACTGCGGGTGTCCTGGGCGATGGTCATCACCAAGGCCAGCGGCGGCGTCCTGCAGCTGTTCGGTTCCTCCGGGGCGCCGGAAACCCCGCTCACCCGGGCCGACTGGCTGCCGCTGGAGCATGCGGCACAGCTCGACGCGGAGGGCGACTGGGTACCGGATGCCTGGCAGGACATGGACACCCGACTCGCCGCGGCGCCCATCGGCTCCAACGACAAGGCGGTCCTGCTCGGCCGCATCGGCGGACCCGATTTCCGGCCATCCGAGGTCGCCCGGCTCGGCTACCTGGCAGGCATCGTCAGTACGGTGTTGCGCGCCGACGGATAGCGCGATGATGGAGCCATGACCTCCATCACGCTCGTGCAGGGAGACATCACCCTTCAGTCGGTCGACGCGATCGTCAACGCCGCCAACTCGACGCTGCTCGGCGGCGGCGGGGTCGACGGGGCCATCCACCGTCGCGGGGGTCCCGCGATTCTCGCCGAGTGCAAGGACCTCCGGGCCGGTCGCTACAAGCGCGGTCTCCCGGTCGGTGAGGCGGTCGCCACCACTGCGGGCGATCTGGACGCACGCTGGGTCATCCACACCGTCGGGCCGGTGCACTCATACGACGAGGACCGTTCCGAGTTCCTGATCTCCTGCTATCGTGAATCTCTGCGTGTCGCAGACGAATTGGGTGCATCGACGATCGCCTTCCCGGCCATCTCGACCGGCGTCTACGGCTGGCCGATGGACGACGGCGCACGCCGGGCCGTCGGCACGGTCCGGTCCGCCGACACCATGATGACGGAGATCCGGTTCGTGTTGTTCGACCCGCGGGCATATCGCGCCTTCGACAAGGCGCTGAACGGTTGACGCTGCCTGTTCTTCGTGGCAGTGCTACCAGGCGAACGCATCACCGATCTGCCGGCCGCGTCTGGCGGTGACCCCGTCTACTCAGGACTGCCGGTCTCCAGCAGTCGCTTGAACGCGTCCTCGTCGAGTACCGGGACGCCGAGCTGTTCGGCCTTGTCGGCCTTGCTTCCCGGCGAATCGCCGACGACCACGTAGTCGGTCTTCTTCGACACCGAACCCGACGCCTTGCCCCCGCGCTGCAGGATCGCCTCTTTGGCGCCGTCACGGGAGAAGTCCACCAGCGATCCGGTCACGACGATGGTCTTGCCCTCGAGCGTTCGCGCGATCGACTCGTCACGCTCGTCCTCCATGGAAACGCCTGCCGCACGCCACTTCTCGACGATCTCGCGATGCCAGTCGACGGTGAACCAGTCGTGGATCGATTGTGCGAGGGTCATGCCGAGGCCCTCGACGTCGGCCAGTTGTTCGACGTCGGCGGATTCGATGGCCTCCAGCGAGCCGAACTCGGTGGCCAGCGCGCGCGCGGCAGTGGGACCGACATGGCGGATCGACAGACCCACCAGCACCCGCCACAGCGCGACGTCCTTGGCCTTGTCGAGGTTGGCCAGCAAACGTTTTCCGTTCGCCGACAGCGCGCCGGCCTTCGTCGTGAACAGATCGGTGCGGGCGAGATCGTCGGCGGTGATGGAGAACAGGTCTCCTTCGTTGCGGATCACCTTGGCCGACAGCAGCGCGGTCGCCGCCTCGTAGCCGAGCGCCTCGATGTCGAAGGAGCCGCGCCCGGCGAGGTGAAAGAGCCGCTCCCGCAACTGTGCCGGGCAACTCTCCTGATTCGGGCACCGGACGTCGACGTCGGATTCCTTCTCCGGACGTAACGGCGTACCGCATTCCGGGCAGCGCTCGGGCATCTCGAACTCGACCTCGGAGCCGTCGCGCAGGTCGACGACCGGTCCGAGGACCTCGGGGATCACGTCGCCGGCCTTGCGAATGGTCACGGTGTCGCCGATGAGGACGCCCTTGCGCTTGACCTCCGAGCCGTTGTGCAGGGTGGCCCGGGAGACGGTCGAGCCGGCGACGAGGACCGGTTCGAGCACCGCGAACGGTGTGACGCGACCGGTGCGTCCGACGCCGACCTGGATGTCGCGCAGCTTGGTGGTGGCCTCCTCCGGTGGGTACTTGTAGGCGATCGCCCATCGCGGTGCACGCGAGGTGGAACCGAGGCGGCGCTGCAGGGTGAAGTCGTCGACCTTGACCACGATGCCGTCGATCTCGTGCTCGACGTCGTGACGGTGCTCGCCCCAGTAGGAGATCTTCTCGAGGATCTCGGCAGCGCCCGAAGCCTTGGTGGTGTGCGTCGACACCGGTAGCCCCCATGCACCGAGCGCGAGATACGCATCATGCAGCGACTCCGGCCGCCAGCCCTCGGTGTGACCGATACCGTGACAGATCATCCGCAGTTTGCGACGAGCCGTGACCTGCGGGTTCTTCTGACGCAGCGAACCGGCCGCCGAATTGCGGGGATTGGCGAACGGCGGCTTGCCGTCGGCCACCAGGGACGCGTTGAGCGCCTCGAAATCCTCCCCCCGGAAGAAGACCTCGCCGCGCACCTCGAGGACGTCCGGGATCGGGTACTCGTCGGAGGCCGTGAGGCGCTGCGGGATGTCCTCGATGGTGCGGGCGTTGAGGGAGACGTCCTCGCCGGTGCGCCCGTCGCCGCGGGTGACGCCGCGTTCCAAGACACCGTCGCGATACACCAGCGCCAGCGCGACGCCGTCGATCTTGAGTTCGCAGAGGAACTCGGCCTCGGCGCCGGCGTCGGAGTTGACCCGCTCGACCCAGGAGGTCATCTCCTCGTAGTCGAAGACGTTGTCCAGCGACATCATCCGCTCGAGATGGTCGACCGGGGAGAATGCGGTCGAGAAACCACCGCCGACGAGCTTGGTCGGCGAATCGGGGGTGGCGAGCTCGGGATGGCGCTCCTCGAGATCCTGCAGGCGGCGCAGCAGCTCGTCGAACTCGCCGTCGGTGATGACCGGCGCATCCTTCACGTAGTAACGGAACTGATGGTCGCGGATCTCCTCGGCGAGAGCCGCCCACTCTTCGCGCAGGTCTGCCTCGGGTCCCGACTGCTCGATGGCCCCCGACTCCGTTGTTTCTGCCACGTCCCGAGGGTATCGGAGTGCTCGGACAGGCTCGCCTCTCTGCTCCCTGAGGAGCCCGGAGCCTGCGGAGGGCGTCTCGAAGGGTCAGCCGTCGAGCTTGGCCAGGGACCGTTTCGGCGCGACGTGCCGGTAGCTGGCATCGAGGAGTTCGGCGACCTCGTCCCACTCCGTGTCACCGTCGAGGATCAGTCCGAGCCACCCGTAGGGGCCGTAGTAGGCGGGTACGTAGAACCGCGGGTCCTCTTCGAGCGCGGGTTTCTCCGCCTCGTCGGGAATGAACAGGATCGACTGGTCGTGACGGACCTTGCCACCCTTGAGACCGCCGCCGTAGTTGGCGAACAGCTAGCCGCACCGGAACGTCGGGCGGCCGTGTGCGACGACCTCGGTGGCGTCGAGAAGCGCGAGGGCGATCTCGCGGACGCGACCCAGGATCGGGTCGGCGTCGTCGAACATGATCGGATGCGGCCCCTCGCAGGATAGTTCCGCCGGACGCGAAATCTCGTCCCCCTCAGTGACTGTCGAGGGCAACTTGCCCTCGGGTGCCTGTCACGGGGACGAGAATCCGGGGGTATGTGTGGGTCTGAGTCTTCCGAGCACCTCGCCTCCGGTCACGGGAGAGTCTCGGGGCATGCCCTCAAATCCACAGAACCTCAGCCGTCGAGCTTGGCCAGGGAGCGCTTCGGCGCGACCTGCCGGTAGCTCGCGTCGAGGAGTTCGGCGACCTCGTCCCAGTCGGTGGTGTCCTCGAGGATCAGGCCCAGCCAGCCGTAGGGGCCGTAGTAGGCGGGCACGAAGAACCGCGGGTCCTCCTCAAGGGCCGGTTTCTCCGACTCGTCGGGGATGAACAGGATCGACTGGTCATAGCGGACCTTGCCACCCTTGAGGCCGCCGCCGTAGTTGGCGAACATCTTGCCGCACCGGAACGTCGGGCGACCGTGCGCGACGACCTCGGTGGCGTCGGGCAGCGCGAGCGCGATCTCGCGGACGCGACCCAGGATCGGGTCCGCGTCGTCGAACATGATCGGATGCGGCACCCTCGCAGGATAGTTCCGGCAGGCGGCGTTCCGCAGAGCTTCCAGGGCACCGGCTCCAGGAGGTCAGAGCGCGGTCGGGTCGGTGCCGAGCAGCTGACCCGCTTCGGCGGTCACCGCGAGAGCCTTTTTCGCCCAGCTCTCCGACGCCCCGGCGAGACCGCAGGTCGGTGTGACGATAACATTCTCGGACAACACTTTTCGGCTGAGGCCGATGCGATCGGTGATGGCGGCGAGGTCGGTCGCGACGGTGTCGGCGTTCACCGGTCGCTTCGGCGCGGTGGACGGGATTCGGCCGGCCACGAGGATGTCCCCGCGGTCGATGAGCATCCCGATGCCGTCGAGGTCGGCGTCGGTGGGTGCGGTGACGTCGATCGAGTACGCCACGCCCCGAAGGTGTTCGAGGAGGTCCCAGCGGGGCCGGTTGCAGTCGTGGAGCACCACCGGCGCGTCGACGTGTTCGATGAGTTCGGTGAGGGCCCGCGCCGCCTCGACGGCGGGGACCGCCCGGATCGGGTCGAACCGGGTGAGGGGCTTGACGGTTCCGTCGATGACTCGACCGATCATCGGCTCGTCGATCTGGACGACGACCTGTGCGCCGAGGCGGCGCTTGATCTCGCCGACGTGTTCACGGAGCCCTTCGGCAGTCGACGCGACGATGTCGCGGACCGCTCCCGGATCCTTCAGCACGCGATGGCCGTTCGGCAGTTCTACAGAAGCCGAGGTGGTGAACGGACCGGCGACCTGGACCTTGAACGGACGCCCGGTACCGACGAATCCCGCTGTCTCCCATAGCTCCTCGACGACGTCGAGATCCTCCTTGAGGAAGTCGCGGGCGCGGCGGGTCAGTTGCGATTCCCGTTGCGCCAGACGGTATCCCCAGGTCGCGGTGTCCATCGGGAGGTCGACGAGGATCGCGGCCATCCGGCCGATCAGATCCGAACCCGCCCCGCGACCGGGGAGTTCGACGAGGTGTGCGAGGTCGAGCTCACCGTTGACCACGGCGGCCGCCGCGCGCGGATCGGTGCCGGGCATCGAGCCCACGCCGGTTCCGACGCCGGTGGGCAGGCCTGGTGTGGTCACCGAGTCGCGACGGCGGTCGGCTGCGACGAGGTGGACGCGATCCGCCCGCATCCCACGACCTGGTCGCCGTGCTCCGCGTCCGGCAGGTACAGCACGGCGGCCTGACCGCGTGCGACGCCGGTCAGCGGTTCGTGCAGGGCGATGTCGATCGCGGGTTCGCCGGCGACGGTGGTCGGGGTCGCGGTGACGGGTGCGAGCCCGCCGTGTGCACGCACCTGGACCACGGCCACGAACGGCTCGTCGGGGGTGATGCCCGACGTCCACACCGCACGGGTCGCGGTGATGCCCCAGACCTGCAGGTCCTCGGCGGTGCCGACCGTGACGGTGCCCGACGCCGGGTCGATCTCGGTGACGTAGCGGGGCTTGCCGTCGGCTGCGGGCGCATCGATGCCGAGGCCCTTGCGCTGTCCGATGGTGAAGCCGTGGACTCCTTCGTGGTCGGCGAGGCGCTCGCCGGAGGAGGCGTCGACGACCGCGCCCGGACGGATGCCGATCTTGGCACCGAGGAAGGCGCGGGTGTCGCCGCTGGGGATGAAGCAGATGTCGTGCGAGTCGGGCTTGTCGGCCACCGCGAGACCGCGGCGTGCCGCCTCCGCCCGGATCTCGGCCTTCGGGGTGTCACCGATCGGGAACAGCGCGCGGGACAGCTGCTCGCGCGTCAGGACGGCCAGCACGTAGGACTGGTCCTTGTCGTGGTCGACCGCGCGACGCAGCTCGCCGTCGACGAGCTGCGCATAGTGACCGGTGGCGAGGGCGTCGAAGCCGAGGGCGATCGCCTTGTCGGCGAGCGCGGCGAACTTGATCTTCTCGTTGCACGTCAGGCAGGGGTTGGGGGTGCGTCCGGCGGCGTAGGCCTCGACGAATTCGTCGATGACGTCGTCCTTGAACCGGTCGGCGAAATCCCAGACGTAGAAAGGGATTCCGAGCACGTCCGCGGCGCGGCGGGCGTCCGAGGCGTCCTCCCGCGAGCAACAGCCGCGCGATCCGGTGCGCAGGGCTCCGGGCGCGGTGGAGAGAGCGAGGTGGACGCCGACGACCTCGTGCCCGGCGTCGACGGCACGTGCCGCCGCGACCGCCGAGTCGACGCCGCCGCTCATTGCTGCGAGTACGCGCATCACGAGACCTTTCCGCCGGGTGCGGAGACGAGGCCGGCGGCGCGAGCTCGATCCACGACCTCGTCGATGACCTGCGCCACCGCGTCGATGTCGGCGTCGGTGGTCGTGTGGGAGAGCGAGAACCGCAGCGACGACCGGGCGTCGGCCATGTCGAGCCCCATCGCGAGCAGCACATGGCTGGCCTGCGCGACACCCGCCGTGCAGGCGGAACCGGTGGAGCATTCGATGCCCTTGGCGTCGAGCAGCATGAGCAGAGAGTCGCCCTCGCAGCCGATGAAGGAGACGTGGACGTTTCCCGGAAGCCGTGCATCTGGTGCGGCGCCGTTGCGTACCGCCCCTTCGACACCGAGCAGGGTCTCGGAGAGCCGCGACGCCAGGGCGCGCACGCGGGCGGTGTTCTCCTCCAGGTGTTCGACGCACCAGGTCAGCGCGGCGGCCATGCCGGCGGCGCCGGCGACATCCTGGGTTCCCGACCGCACGTCCCGTTCGTGGCCGCCGCCGTGCTGCAGCGGGACGCAGGCGACCTCGCGGCCGAGCAGCAGCGCGCCGACGCCCTGCGGACCGCCGAACTTGTGGGCGGCGAGGCTCAGCGCGGACAGTCCGCTGGCGGCGAAGTCGACCGGCAGGTGGCCGACGGCCTGAATGGCATCGGAGTGCACCGGTACGCCGAACTCGGCTCCGAGCGCGGCGATCTCGGCGATGGGCTGGATGGAACCCACCTCGTTGTTGGCCCACATGACCGAGATGAGGGCCGTCTGGTCGGCGTGTGCCTCGAGTTCGGCCCGGAGCTCGGCGGGTGAGACCACGCCGTCGGCGTCGACCGGCAGCACCACGAGTTCTGCGCCGGCGTCGGCCGCGAGCCACTGGGCAGGGTCGAGGACCGCGTGGTGCTCCACCGCCGACACGATGATGCGGCGACGCTGCTCATCGGCGCGGCGACGGGCCCAGTAGATGCCCTTGATCGCGAGGTTGTCCGACTCGGTGCCGCCGCCCGTGAAGATGACCTCCGACGGACGTGCACCGACGGCCGCGGCGATCGCCTCGCGCGCCTCCTCGAGGCGGCGTCGGGCGGTTCGGCCGGAACCGTGCAGTGACGAGGCGTTGCCCGGGGCACCGAAGACAGCGGTCATCGCCTCGACGGCTTCGGGCAGCATCTGCGTCGAAGCGGCGTGGTCGAGGTAGACGGACGTGCGCGGCGGCACTCGGGTTGGCAGGGGCATCGCTAGCAAGGATAAACGCGCGGCGGACGTCGACAAATTCCGCGACTTGTGAGCGCTGTGTGCACGCGCTGGTCATCGGGCGCCCGACCACCCGACCAGACCCCGCGGCCGCCTTCTCGGACGTCTCAGACGCGTTCGAGGTAGAAGTACAGGTGCCGTCCGTCGATGACGCCGCCCTTGCCGTTCATGATGCCCATGACGGTGGTGTCGTCGACGCGCTTGAAGTGATCGATGACCGGCTGGCCGTCGTAGACCATCGACGCGGTGATCTCCCCGCGGAACTCGACCGCCCACAGGCTCGCCTCACCCTTGCCGAGCTTGACGTTGGAGAACAGCTTGCCGTTCTCGTCACGGCAGACCAGCGGCTGCACATCGCTGCGCGAGGTGAAGGTCTTGCCGAACCAGTTGGCCTTCGCCAGCATCCCGTTGATGGCGTGGCCGGTGGTGAACTCACCGCCCTTCCAGGCGCCGAGCATCTCCTCGGGACGCAGCGTCGCCAGTCCTGCCCACACGGTGTCGAGGACCGCGTCGTCGACGAGCCCTTCCGCTTCCCGCAGTTCGAAGAACTTGGCGCGGGCCGCTTCTCGGGTCAGGGTGGACGTCATCGTCGGACTCCTTCGACATACGGCGATCTCCTCGGCCGCGTGCGCGGCCGCTTGCGAAGGAACCTATATCAGAGAACGTTCGATGTCACTTTCCGCGGCGCTCAACACACGCTCGCAACGCCGGGCCAGTTCGCGACGGTCGGCGCCCGGCACCTCGGCGTGTTCGAGGCGGACGACCACCGTCAGTCCGCGGGCCCGCAGCACCCGGCGCAAGGTGTCGAGCGGTGAGTCGTCGCCGATGAAGCTCGGGGCCGTCGCGGCACGCCCGTCGGGCCCGAGGAACCGTAGGCGAACCGGGAACACCGGCACCCCGGCGTCGACCGCCGCCTGGAAGAACGCGGGCCGGAACGCACCGCCGGTCCGGCCGCAGAAGGTTGTCCCCTCCGGGAACACGATCACCGACGATCCGGTTGCCAGGCGCGCGGAGACCTCACCCACTGCCGCCGGGAGTCCGCGCAGCGTCCCACGGTCTACCGCGATCACCCCGAACCGGCGCGCGAGCCCGGCCACCACCGGCATGTCGACGACGTCGGACTTCGCCACCACCGGTGCCGGGCTGACGAGAGCCAGCGCGAGGACGTCGAGAAAGGAGATGTGGTTGGCGACGATGAGTCCGGTTGCGCGCGGATCCCTCCGCCGGTCGTCGACGACGACCCTGATGCCGAGCGCGGCGAGCAGCGGACCCGCGGCCCGCGCACGCAGGGCTCGTCGGGGCCGCCTCCGGAGCCGCGCCATCGTCCCGTCGGCAATGGGTGTCGCGACGATCCAGCCGGCGATCGCGGCCAGACGACACAACCGCCCACCGGTGACCACGGCGTCGGCTGCCCGCCTCTCGGCCCGCGGACCGAGGCAGGCATGCCCGCAGGTGCTCACCGGGAACCACGGGTGACGCTCCACCGGCATGATGGTCACCGCGGTCAGGCCCCTGCCGAGCCGAGACGCTGGGCACTCGATCGCAGGCGGTCGAGATAGCGCCGGTTGGCGCCCTCCCGGTCGATGAGGGTGAGGAAGTCCGCGACATCGAAGACGTCGTCGACGGCGGGCTCACCACAGATACGGGCGCCCATCCGCAGGTATCCGCGCATCAGGGGCGGCATCCCGATGGTGTCCGACGGCGTGATGTCGTCGAGGAGCCGCCCACCGATGCGTGCTGGCGTCAGCGGGGTGACTCGTCGATCGGCGTCGGCATATTCCTCGCGCAGGCGGTCGCGGACGGCGCGCAGCACGGACCCGGGCATCCACTCCCCCGGGCTGTGCAGCGGCACCGACACGCAACCCATCAGGTACCGGTAGCCCGCGAGATCCATGTATTGCAGCAGGGCCGCCCACATGAGGGCGGTGACCGATCCGTCACGATGCCTGCCGTCCACGCAGGCGCGCCCCAGTTCGACTGTCTCGGAGAAGATGTCGGCCAATCGACTCAGGTCGAACTCGGTGGATGAGTACCAGCCGCCGGCGGCGATCGCACGCGGAGGTGCCAGCAGTCGTGCGCACCCGATGACGCCGTGGTCGTCGTGCCGCACGACGAGGTGCTCACAGAACTCGTCGAACCGGTCGGCGTCGCAGCCGGTGGTCGCGTCGCCGATACGGTCGGAGAAGCCGGGCTCATCGGCGAAGACCCGGTAGCGAAGTCGTTGGGCGGCAAGGATGTCGGCCGCGTCGTCGGACACCAGCACCCGCACGGGTCCGGCGGTCAGCAGGGTGGCCGAGACGGCGGAATCGGTTGCCGCGGTGGTGGCGATGGACTGTAGAGCGTTCATGCCCCGTATGAAAGCCACCGCCGGCGTCGCCACGACCACGGCCGCATGACGTGTCGGGGCGATCCGGATGAACACGTGCCGCTCCGGCGACCTCGGGTGAACGGGCCGCGAACACACGGTGGCCCCCGACGCGAACGTCGGGGGCCACCGGGGTACTGCGTGATCTACCGGATCACTTGCGCTTCTTGACCTCTTCGGTCAGCTGCGGGGCGACGTTGAACAGGTCGCCCACGATGCCGTAGTCGGCGATCTCGAAGATCGGCGCCTCTTCGTCCTTGTTGACGGCGACGATGGTCTTCGAGGTCTGCATGCCGGCGCGGTGCTGGATGGCGCCCGAGATGCCCAGGGCGACATAGAGCTGCGGCGACACGGTCTTACCGGTCTGACCGACCTGGAACTGACCCGGGTAGTAGCCGGAGTCGACGGCGGCGCGCGAGGCGCCGACGGCGGCACCGAGCGCGTCGGCGAGCTCCTCGACGACCGAGAACTTCTCGGCGCTACCGACACCGCGACCACCGGAGACGACGATCGACGCCTCGGTGAGCTCGGGACGGTCGCCACCGATGTTCGGCTCGACCTTGGTGATCTTGACGGCGTTCTCGGCAGCTGCCGGGACCTCGACGTCGACACGCTCGCCGGCACCGGCCTGCGGAGCGGCCTCGACGCCACCGGGGCGGATCGAGATCACCGGGGTGTCGCCCTTGGCCTGCGCCTCGACGGTGAACGCGCCACCGAAGATCGAGTGGATGCCCACGCCGCCTTCCTTGACGTCGACGACGTCGGCGAGCACACCCGAGCCGAGACGCACGGCGAGACGACCGGCGATCTCCTTGCCGTCGGCGGTGGCCGCGACCAGGACCGCTGCCGGAGCGGCGCTCTCGGCGATCGAGGACAGCACATCGACCTGCGGGTTGATCAGGTAGCCGGCCGCGTCGTCGGACTCGGCGACGTAGACCTTCTCGGCGCCGGCTTCCTTGAGGCCGTCGATGATCGCGTCGGCGGTGCCGGGCTTGCCGACGACGACAGCCGACGGGGTACCGAGAGCGCGGGCGGCGGTGATGAGCTCGCTGGTGACCTTCTTCAGGGCGCCTTCGGCGTCCTGCTCCACGAGCACGAGTACTTCTGCCATGTTGGTTTTCTCCTGAATGACTGGGGTTCGCCGGATGGACTGGTGGGGAAGATCAGATGATCTTCTGGCCGACCAGGTACTCGGCGACCTTCGTGCCGCCGTCGCCTTCGTCGGTGACGCGCTCGCCCGCGGTCTTCGGCGGCTTCGGGGTGGAGGAGTTCACGACGCTGCCGGCGTTCTCCAGGCCCACGTCGGTCGGCTCGACGTCGATCTCGGCCAGCGAGACGGCGGTGACTTCCTTCTTCTTCGCGGCCATGATGCCCTTGAAGGACGGGAAGCGGGGCTCGTTGATCTTCTCGTTGACCGAGACGATCGCCGGGAGCTGTGCCTCGACGTGGAAGATGCCCTCGTCGGTCTCGCGCTCGCCCTTGAGGGTCTCGCCCTCGAGGGTCAGCTTGCGCAGGTGGGTCAGGTGCGGGAGCTCGAGGTACTCGGCGATCATGGCCGGGATCGCGCCGACGCGGCCGTCGGTGGCCTCGTTGCCGGCGATGACGAGTTCGACGCCCTCGACGGTGCCCAGTGCGCGGGCCAGGACGTAGGCGGTCTGGACCGCGTCCGAGCCGTGGAGCTGGTCGTCCTTGATGTGGATCGCCTTGTCGGCGCCCATCGACAGAGCCTTGCGGATGGCGTCGGTGGCGCGGTCGGGACCCGCAGTCAGGATGGTGACCTCACCGCCGTCGGCTTCCTTGATCTTCAGCGCTTCCTCGACGGCGCGCTCGTTGATCTCGTCCAGAACCGCGTCAGCTGCCTCGCGGTCCAAGGTGTAGTCGTCGTCGGACAACTTGCGCTCGGACCACGTGTCGGGAACCTGCTTGATCAGTACGACAATGTTTGTCATTGGTCTACGTCGACCTCCTGCGTCGGGTTCGGCAACTTACCGGCGGGTAAGGCCATGGGTCTCCACCACTTTAGCGTCTCCTATGTTCTCACTAAACATTGACTACCTCACACTTTGGACCGGCGTCGGACCTGGACAGGGAACCCTGCAGCGATCACGCACGATCGCTCGGTCGGTCGCGGCGCCGGGACGAACCGGGAGGCCGCGACCCCATGCCCTACGCTCTTGCAGATGACTGACGCAGACCTCGGTTCTCCGCCGACGGCCGGGATGACCGGTCTGGAGTCCCTCGACGCCGACCAACAGCTGGCGCTGACCGGTGAACGGACGGTTCCGGGTATCCCCGCGGAGAACTACTGGTTCCGCCGCCACGAGATCGCCTACCGCCATATCCTCGACCGCTGCCGGGGACGCGAGATCCTGGAAGCCGGATCCGGCGAGGGCTACGGGGCCGCGATGATCGCCGACGCCGGGGCGTCGTCGGTGGTCTGCGTCGATTACGACACCTCGGCGGTCGAACACACCCGTCGCCGCTACCCCGGGCTCGTCGTGCACCAGGGCAATCTGATCGATCTTCCGCTGGCCGACGCCTCGGTGGATCTCGTGGTGAACTTCCAGGTGATCGAACACCTCTGGGACCAGGCCGCATTCATCGCCGAATGCCGACGCGTGCTGCGTCCGGGCGGCGAGCTGCTGATCTCGACGCCCAACCGGATCACCTTCTCCCCCGGCCGCGACACCCCTCTCAACCCGTTCCACACCCGTGAGCTGAACGCCGCCGAACTCACCGCACTGATCGTCGAGGGCGGGTTCGCCCTCGACGCGATGCTCGGCGTGCACCACGGACCGCGGCTGACCGCGCTCGACGAGAAGTGGGGCGGATCGCTGATCGACGCCCAGATCGAGCGTGCCCTCGCCGGCGAACCGTGGCCGGCCGACCTGGTCGACGACGTCGCCGGGGTGGCCGCCGAGGACTTCGCCGTGCTCGACGCGCGCGACTCCGACATCGATGCCTCGCTCGACCTGTTCGCGGTGGCGACCCGGGCCTGAGCAATGACCATCAGCACCCCCGAGGTTCCGGGACAGTTCACCTTCGTCCTGCACTCCCACCTGCCCTGGCTGGCAAATCACGGTCGCTGGCCGGTCGGTGAGGAATGGCTCTACCAGTCGTGGGCGTCGTCGTACATCCCACTGCTCGACGTCCTCGAGCGCCTCGCCGACGACGGTCTCACCGACCAGTTGACCCTCGGGATCACCCCGGTCCTGGCCGCGCAGCTCGACGACCCTCACTGTGCGTCGTCGATGTACGAATGGCTGGCCGACTGGCAGCTGCGGGCGACCGAGGCCGCGACGTCGAACGATGCCGACCGCGCCGACGCCGGTCGCCGTGAGTACCTCGAAGCCCAGCGAGCGCTGGAGACCTTCGAGACGAAGTGGCGACACGGCGCCTCGCCGCTGATTCGTCGCGTCGCCTCGAGCGGGGTCGCCGAGATCCTCGGCGGACCGCTCGCGCATCCGTTCGCTCCGCTGCTCGATCCACGCCTGCGGACGTTCTTCCTCCGTGAGGGTCTCCACGACGCGCACGCGCGCTGGGGTTTCGACCCCGCAGGCATCTGGGCGCCCGAATGCGCCTTCGCGCCGGGCATGGAGGCCGAGTACGCCCGCGCCGGCGTCGGGCACTTCATGGTCGACGGCCCGACCCTCCACGGCGACACCGCACTCGGCCGCCCGGTCGGCGACAGCGGTGTCATCGCCTATGGACGCGACCTCACGGTGAGTTACCGCGTGTGGTCGCCGAAGTCGGGCTATCCCGGCCACGCCGCCTACCGCGACTTCCACACCTACGACCACGAATCGGGACTCAAGCGGTTCCGCGTCACGGGTCGCTCGGTGCCGGGCGACGAGAAGAAGCCCTACGACCCGGCACACGTCGACGCAGTGATCGACCGACACGTCGAGGATTTCGTCGGGCATGTCCGCGAGCGCCTCATCGAGGAGTCGACGCGCATCGGCCGCGACGCCCTGGTGGTCGCGGCCTTCGACACCGAGCTCTTCGGGCATTGGTGGCATGAGGGTCCGATCTGGCTCGAACGCGTCCTTCGTCGCCTGCCCGAGGTCGGGGTGAAGGTCGGAACCCTCGCCGGCGCAACGCGATCCGGACTCGTCGGCGAGCCGGTCGATCTCCCCGCGTCGTCGTGGGGGTCGGGTAAGGACTGGCGCGTGTGGAACGGTCCACAGGTGCAGCATCTCGTCACCCTCAACGAGGAGGTGACCGAGACCGCCCTCGACGCCGTGGCCAAACTCCTCGCCGGTAGCGGAGAGCGCAGCCGTGTCGCCGATCAGATCATCCGAGAGACGCTGCTCACGGTGTCCTCCGACTGGCCTTTCATGGTGTCGAAGGACACTGCCGCGCAGTACGCTGTCTCCCGTGCGCACACGCACGCGCACGCCACGCGGGAGATCAGCGACGCCGCGCTCCGTGGTCGCGACGACGCGGCGGCGACGCTCGCGCAGAACTGGGCGCGGGCCGACAATCTCTTCCCCGCACTCGACGCGCGCCGTCTGCACGCGATCCTGACCGCGGATGCCGAGGGGAGCATCGGATGAAAGTGTTGTTCGTGTCGTGGGAGTACCCACCCGTCGTCGTCGGCGGACTGGGTCGGCATGTGCATCACCTCGCCACGGAGATGGCCGCCGCCGGACACGATGTGGCGGTCCTGACCCGACGCCCGTCCGGCACCGACGCACTCACGCATCCGACGACCGACACCGTCGTCGACGGCGTGCGCGTGATCGCGGTCGCCGAGGACCCGCCGGAGTTCGAGTTCGGTCAGGACATGATGGCCTGGACTCTCGCCATGGGACACTCGTTCATCCGTGCCGGGCTCAGGATCCTGGCCGGCGAACGGGCTTTCGCCGATTCCACCGCACGATGGATCCCCGAGGTCGTGCACGCGCATGACTGGCTGGTCGCCCACCCGGCGATCGCGCTGGCCGAATTCTTCGACGTGCCACTGGTTTCCACCATCCACGCCACCGAAGCCGGTCGGCACAGCGGCTGGGTCAGCGGCCGCACCAATCGGCAGGTGCACTCGGTCGAATGGTGGCTCGTCGCCGAATCCGACGCTCTCATCACCTGTTCGGCATCCATGCGCGACGAGGTGAACCGACTCTTCGGTTACGACGCCGCCGACATCGCGGTGATCCACAACGGAATCGACATCCGCACATGGCCGTTCGCGGCCCGCACGCCGACCATCGGACCGGCGGAACTGTTGTTCGCCGGTCGCCTCGAGTACGAGAAGGGTGTGCAGGACCTGCTGGCCGCACTCCCCCGTATCCGTCGGAGCCACCCGGGTACCACTCTCACCATCGCCGGTGACGGCACCCAGCGAGAGAGGCTGATGGAGCAGGCCCGCAAGCATCGTGTGAGCAAGGCGGTGCGGTTCATCGGCGCCGTCGACCACGACCAGCTGGTGACCCTCATGCACCGCTGCGACGCGATCGTCTTGCCGAGCCGCTACGAGCCGTTCGGCATCGTCGCCCTCGAGGCGGCGGCCACCGGCATCCCGCTGATCGTCTCGACCGCCGGCGGCCTGGGCGAGGCCGTGCAGGAACCCGACACCGGCCTCACCTTCGAACCGGCCGACGTCGCCGGGCTCGCCGCTGCGGTACGGGCGACGCTCTCGGACCCCGGCGCCGCAGCGCAACGGGCTGTCCGCGCACGGGCCCGACTGACCGCCGAGTTCTCCTGGGCCGAGGTTGCCGAACGCACCGCGTCGGTGCACCTGGCCGCCAAGCGCCGGGTGCGCCATCCGGTCGGACGACCGGACATTCCGATGCGTCCGTTGCCCGAACGCGACCCGGCGAAGCCCGACCACCCCGTTCCCTGAGCGCCTACCGCCCTTCCGCCGCGGCCTTTTCCGCCGCCGCTTTCTTGCGTTCGATGTCGGCGAGGGCGCGTTCGAGTTCGGCGCGCTGCTCGGCGTTCTCGGCCCAGTCGTCCATGCGGTTCTTGACCACGCGAGCCGGCGCCCCGACCGCGACCGAGTAGTCCGGGATCATCCCCTTGACCACCGCGTGCGAGCCGAGGACACAGCCTCGGCCGACGATGGTGTTGCGCAGCACCGACACCTTGGCCGCGACCCACGTGTCCGGGCCGATGCGGACCGGGCCCTTCACGATGCCCTGATCCTTGATGGGCAGCGTGATGTCGTCCATCTTGTGGTCGAAGTCGCAGATATAGCACCAATCGGCGACGAGGGTGGATCCACCGATCTCGAGGTCGAGGTAGGCGTTCACCACGTTGTTGCAGCCGAAGACGGTCTTGTCGCCGATCTTCAGGCTGCCCTCGTGGCAGCGGATCGAGTTGCCGTCGCCGATGTGGACCCAGCGGCCGATCTCCATCCGGGCGAGCTCCGGGGTGCAGTGGATCTCCACGTTGCGGCCGAGGAACACCATGCCGCGCAGCACAACGTGCGGGTTGGCCAGACGGAACTTCGCGAGACGGTAGTAACGGACCAGGTACCACGGGGTGTACGCGCGGTTGCGTTTCACCCAGCGCAGCGAATCGAGAGTGAGGAATCGCGCCTGCTCGGGGTCGCGGCGACGGCCGGCGCGGCGTCGGGACCGGTAGGAGGCGTTCCACATGGTGGTCATGGGACAAACCCTAAACGACCCGAAAATCGCGCACGATAGGCTCACTGCTGGCACGACGCGTGCCGGTGAGGACCGACGATGAGGAGCGCCGATGGCCTTGGCACGACCGCAGGTGTCCCGACACCGCCGATCTGCGCTGACCCGCCTGTTCGTCGCCGTCACGGCCGTGAGCTCGCTGGTGCTCGCCGGCTGCTCCGACGGTCACATCGACGTACGCTCGATCCCGAGCGTCGGCTGGCCCAGCTACGGCGGCGTGCCCGGCAACGCGAACTTCGCCTACGCCGACGTCCCCGATGATCTGACCCTCAGCTGGACCCGACCCACCGGCGGTCCGGTCACGGCGCCGGTCACGATCTCCGGCAAGGGCAATGTGGGGGTCACGTCGAATGCCACCCAGGGTTGCAACGTCCTGGTGCTCGACGGCCGGTCGGGACGCAAGAACTTCTGCAAGGACATGCGTGCCGGGGTCGAGGTCAACGCGATGCTCGTCGACCAGTACGACCAGCCGTACCTCGGCGAGGAGGCCACCTTCCTCGCGTTCAACGCCGGTGGTGCGATCCGCTGGCGCGCCGGCGTGATCGGTGTCCCGCTGTCGGCGAAGTTCGCTGCGCCGAACGAGGTGCTGGTGACGACGACGCAGGGCCAGATCCTCTTGATCGACACCCAGCGCAACGAGCTCGTCGCCCCCGAGGTGAAGCTGCGCGACGACGCCGATCCGGAGGAGCCGCTCCTCGGCTTCGGCGACTGTGTGCGCAACGGACCGCAGTGCGCGATCCCGGCACCCGCGGCGGTCGACACCGACCGGGAACGCTTCTACCTCAACTTCTTCCCGCAGGGCGCGGCGTCGTCGCAGATCCGGGCGATGAAGTACAACAAGGTCGCCGGCAAGCGCGAGGTGCGAACCGCATGGCAGACCGACGTCCCGAGCGGCGTCATCGGTACGCCGACCCTGTCCGCCGACGGTGCGACGCTCTACGCCTTCTCGCGCGACGGCAAGATCGTCGCCCTGAACACCGAGAACGGGTCGACCAAGTGGACCCAGGACATCGGCGGCCACGGCTTCGCGACGATGACCGTGTCGCCCGACGGCCTGATCATCCCCACCGGTTCGCTCGGTGCCCCGCTCACGCTGTACCGAGACGCGGGTGACCGCGCCGAAAAGGTGTGGCAGCGCACCGATCTCGCCACGGTGAGCCTGTCCGCGTTGACCCAGCAGAAGACCGCCTGGACGGTCGTCCGCGACGCCGGCAAGGACACGCTGTCGCTGGTGGAGGTCTCCACCGACGACGGGGCGACGAAACGCACCCTGCCACTGCCGAATTCGTCGGGTTTCGCGACCGGCGTCTCGGTCTCCTACTGGGGCCAGATCGCGACCGCGACCAACCTCGGCGAGGTGTACTTCTTCGACAGCAAGGCCAACCTGGGATAAAGCGCCGGAACCAGAATGCGGGCTGAGTGCCGGAAACCGGCACTCAGCCCGCATCGTGTTTGTGCGTGGTCGCTCAGAGCTCCTGGCTCGCTGCGTCGGGATTGAGGAAGAACAATCCCGCGATCCGGCCGTCGGCGTCGAACGCCACGCGGAAAACCACCTCCCCGGCCTCCTGCTCGAGCGGCACGTCTACCACCGTGTGGAGGCCGTGACCGCGCACGAAAGGCGTTCCGGTCCTCTCGAGTTCACCGTGGAGTGCCACCACCGACGCCCAAGCGTCGGCCAGTGCGGCGTCGGACAGGGCAGCCGTCATGGTCTCGTCGAAACGTGCCGTGACGGTCGCCCACTCGGCCTCGGTGATCTTCTCGATGATGTCAAGGGCCATGGCGTCGGCGTGGGCAATCGTGACTTTCTGCATGGGTGCTCCTGTTCTGGGATCGATGGGTTTGCCGAAGCGTTGGAACGCCGCCTGACGGGTGACGCCGACGACGTCGCCGATCTCCTGCCAGGTACACCCGAACTCGCGCGCCGAACGAGCCGTGGCACTGAGCAATTCCTCTGCACGACGGCCCAATTGGAGTGCGTCATGGACTCTGGTCAGAGCCGCTTCGCGGGCACCCGGGTCACCCGGTTCGGAACCGGGTCCGGTCGCCACGCTGCGCGCGTATCGCTCGATCTCCCGTGCTGTTTCTTCCACCTCGGACACTTGTAAAGACTAGGTTTACAAGCGCCCGAGTGTCAAGCTCCGGTTTACAAGCGATCGGGTCAGAACCTGATTCCCGGCTCGCAGATGAAGGCGGTTCCCTTGCGTCCGATCCGGGTGAGCACCACCGACAGTGGCCGGGCGCCCTTGGGTTTGAGCTTCTTGCGGAGCTGATCGGGATCGAGGTCGAGGCCGCGGACGAGGATCTCGAGCGGCCCGCAACCGTGCGCGGCCAGGGCCTTGCGGAGAACCTTCTCCGTCACGCCCACCTGCTCGATCACCCGGAACCCACGTGCTCCCGCAGGCACCGAATCGCCGGTCAGGTAGGCGATCTGGGGATCGAGCTGCCACAGTCCGAAACGGTGGGCGTAGTGCTTGACGAGACCGGCACGCACGACGGCACCGTCCGGGTCGACGATCCACTCCCCCGCCTCGCCTGCCGGCACGTCGTCGTCCTCGTGATCGGTGATCTCGAACTGCGACACCGTCCCGTCGGGCCGCGTACGCAGAACCGTTGCCCGGCGCCGGGTCTCGATCCCCGGCCCCGACCACAGGCACGCTTCCCGGACACCGCCGTCCAGCGAGGTCACCTGGACCTCGCCGTCGAATCCGAACCGGTTGCGCAGCATCTGATGATCCAGTCCGGGAGCACATTTCACGATCAGCACGCGGCCCGCATAGGTGGCGAGCAGTTCCAGCAGCGGTGGGGTCAGCTGGTCGAGGCGGAAGATCCGGCCGGCGTCGGACCGTCGCGCGGGGTCGGCGAGGAGTACGTCCGCAGTCGAGGTCGGGGTGAGCGCGTCGGCGACGAGGAGCGTCGCGTCGGGTACGTTGTGGCGCGCCATCGCGAGCCGGACGCGGTCGAGGTCGCTGCCGATCACTCCGGTGATCCCGTTGACGCGCACCAGTTCTCGTAGCTCCGCACCGATCGAGCAGGTCATGTCGTGGACCACCGACGCCGGAAACCGGGCGGCGATCTCGGCGGCGCGGTGCGCGGCGACGACCGAGGCGGTCGCCTGCTGCACGCCGTCGTCGGTGAGCAACAACTCGGCCGGGTCCCGCAGTTTCGACGCGGCTCGTCGACGGTTCCGGACGGTCTCGATCAGCGCGGCATCATGCGGTGCATACCGGCTGCGGACCTCGGTGATGTCGGACAGCATCGACGCCGGGGTGAGGGCCAGAGCCGACACCGTCTCCAGGGCCTTCTCACCATGCCGCGACCGCAGGAAGGCGACGTCGTCGAGACTGAAGGAGTAGCTCATGATCCTTGCAGGCTACCGTCGTGGCCCGCGTCTCCCCGGGCCGCCCGCCGCGTCGCAGAGCCTACTGACGCAGCTCCACGAGGGATGTGACGATCGTGGTCCGATCGCCGGTCGCCAGCGACTCGTCGTCCGGGTCCTGATCGGCCAGCACCACGTGTCTGGCGTTGGCGACGTTCAGCAGATGCACCGTCCCCTCGACGTCGAGAGCGATCGGTTCACGCTTCGCGATGACCTCGTGGAGGAACTGCCTCACCTCCGGTACCGGATCACTGAAGAGCAGACGGATCTCGAACTCATCGGACGTCAGCAGGGTGGCCATAGCCCATGGTTGCACGCAAGAAGCGGCCTCGGTCCCGAAAACGACGATCGGGCCGCCGCAGAGGCGACGACCCGATCGGTAGAGAGAATGCGCGCTATAACCCTGCGCTTTCTACGAATCGCCGGGCTTGGTGCCGGTGACCACCACGTTGTAGAAGAACTTCTGCGGCACGACCTTGCGCAAGACGTTCTCGTCGAGCCACGTCAGACGCTTCCAGCCGCCGAACGCGAACCGCGCCCAGCCCCAGCCGAGCTTCTCCGGCGGCACCGCGGCCTCGAAGGTGCGGACCGGCCAGCCGAGCATGGCGGCGGCCAGTTCCTCGGTGGCGGTGGCGACCTTGGCGGCTCCGGCGGAACGGGCGATGCCGGCCAGCTCGTCGGGATCGAAGGTGTGGATGTCGACGACGGCCTCTAGAGCCGCGGCACGCGAGGACTCGTCGAGCTCCTCCTGCGGACGCCGCCAGCTCTGCAGCGGCCCGAACTTGGTCACGTTGGTGGTGACGGCCCACGTCGCGCGGCTCATCCAGCGCGCGTAGAAGTCGCCGATGGTCGACGGCTCGCCGGCGAAGATGAAACGACCGCCAGGCTTGAGCACGCGCAGCACCTCGCGCAGCGCCTGCTCGACGTCGGGGATGTGGTGCAGCACAGCGTGTCCGACGACGAGGTCGAAGGTGTTGTCGTCGTACGGGATCTTCTCCGCGTCGGCAACCCGGCCGTCGACGTCGAGTCCCAGGTTCTCGGCGTTGCGCAGTGCGACCTTCACCATGCCCGGCGACAGGTCGGTGACCGAACCCTTGTCGGCGACACCCGACTGCATGAGGTTCAGCAGGAAGAAGCCAGTGCCGCAACCGAGTTCCATCGCGCGCCCGTACGGCAGCGACTCGTCGATCTCGATGGCGTCGAAACGTCCACGCGCGTAATCGATGCAGCGCTCGTCGAAGCTGATCGACCACTTCTCGTCGTAGGTCTCGGCCTCCCAGTCGTGGTAGAGCACCTGGGCGAGCTTGGTGTCCTTCAGAGCGGCCTGCACCTGTTCCTCGGTGGCATGCGGATTCGGCGCCGGATCGATACCCGGAGTGGCGTCGGTGGTCATGATCGCTTCCTTGTCGCGTGGGTCGGTCAGTCGTGATGTTGGTGGGGCCGCGCCGTCAGCGACCGGTGAACTCCGCCTTGCCGGGACCGTTCTCCACGAACGACTTCATACCGATGGCACGGTCCTCGGTGGCGAACAGCGCCGCGAAGAGCTGCTCCTCGATCTTGAGTCCGGTGTGGAGGTCGACGCCGAGCCCCTGGTCGACGGCCTTCTTGGCGGCGGCGATCGCCACTGACGCGGCATTGGTGAACCGACCCGCCCAGGCCAGTGCGGCGTTGTAGACCTCGTCGGGGGCGACGACCTCGTCGACCAGGCCGATCGCGAGTGCCTCCTCGGCGCCGACGAACCGGCCGGTGAAGATGAGGTCCTTGGCCTTGGCCGGTCCGATGAGCCGCGCCAGACGCTGCGTACCGCCACCACCGGGGATGAGTCCGAGGAGAACCTCGGGCACGCCGAGTTTCGCGTTGTCACCGGCGATCCGGCGGTCGGCTCCCAGCGCGACTTCGAGGCCGCCGCCCAGCGCGTAGCCGGTGATGGCCGCGACCGTGGGCTTCGGGATCTCGGAGATGGCGCCGAGGTCGCGCTGCAGACGACCGGCGACCTTGCTCATCTCGGCGTAGCTGAGGTCGTTCATCTCCTTGATGTCGGCGCCGGCGGCGAGGACCTTGGGTCCGCCGTAGACGACGACGGCCTTGATGTCGTCGCGGAGGGTCGCCTCCTCGGCGGCCGCGGCCAGTTCGGCCTGCACCTGGCGGCTCAACGCGTTCATCGGCGGGCGGGCCAGCAGGATGGTGCCCACGCCGGGATGGTCGTCGGACGTTTCGAGGGTCACGAACTCAGGCATCCTCGAAGGCTACCGTCTGGTAAGTCGGCGCGGTGTCGCAGCCCGGTGTCATCAGCCTGCGACAACCCACGCGTCACATCCGCGCGCCCTACAGTTGGCGACATGGCCAAAGGCGCGGGTTCCGCAGGTGAGCCGATCGAGCTGACGGTGGGTTACCGCACCGTCCGCCTGTCCAGCCCTGATCGCGTGTACTTCACCGAACGCGGCGAGACCAAGCGCGACCTCGCCGAGTACTACCTGTCGGTGGGTGACGGCATCGTGCGGGCGCTGCGCGAACGTCCCTGCATGCTGCACCGTTTCCCCAAGGGCGTCAGCGGCAACAAGGTGCACCAGAAGCGGGTCCCGGCGGGCGCACCGGACTGGCTCGAGACCACCGAGATCTACTTCCCCCGCTACGGACGCACCGCCGACGAGCTGTGCGTGACCGAGCTGGCATCGGTGATCTGGGCGGTACAGATGTCGACGGTCGAGTTCCACCCCTGGAACTCACGCCGCGCCGACCCCGAATCCCCCGACGAGTGGCGCATCGACCTCGACCCCATGCCGGACTGCACCTTCTCACGCATCCAGCGGGTGGCCCACGTCGTCGAGGAGGTTCTCGACGAGCTGGGCATGCGCGGCTTCCCGAAGACCTCGGGTGGTCGCGGTCTGCACATCTACGTGCGCATCGCCCCCGAGTGGGGGTTCCCTCAGGTCCGGCGCGCCGCGCTCGCGTTCGCCCGCGAGGTCGAGCGCCGGGCACCCAAAGACGTCACGACAACGTGGTGGCGCAAGGATCGCGACCCGGCAGCCGTGTTCGTCGACTACAACCAGAACACCCGCGACCACACCATGGCGTCGGCCTACTCGGTGCGCGGCAACCAACGCGCGACGGTGTCCACGCCGATCCGCTGGAACGAGATCGACGACATCGAACCCGACGACTTCACCATCGCCACCGTGCCCGCGCGATTCGCCGAACTCGGCGACCTGCACGCCGAGATCGACGACGTCGCCCACCGGCTCAACACGCTGCTCGACTGGGCGGATCGCGAGGACATCGCCGAGGACGAGGACGACGCCGTCGATCTCGACGAGCCGTGAGGATCTACAGCGTGATCTCGGGCGGCGTCTGATCGCCGAGCGTGCGGAAGTACTCGTCGGAGCCGGGGAACCCGAGTCCGGCGAGCCCGGCGCCCGGGGTGGTGTTCGGCAGGATGCACTCGACGGACCGCTCGGCGGCCAGCAGCTCATCGACACTCGGGAAGCCGCTGACGTAGTGCAGCTGCGCCCAGGTCGGCGGCATCAGGAAGTGCTTGCCCTCGGCCCAGGCGTCGATCGCGACGCGGGCGTTGACCCAGCGCGCCACCTCGGCCTCGGTGGTCTCGGCGTCGGCCTGCTGGCCCTCGGGCATGGCAGCGAGGAAGAACCGGGTGTCGTAGCGACGCTTCTCGTTGACCGGGGTGATCCAGTGCGCGAGCGGACTCAGCAGATCGGCACGCAGGGTGAGGCCGCGCGCGGTGAGGAACTCGGCGAAGGACAGAGACTTCTCGACGAGCTGTTGCCGGTCGTCGGCGAGGGCGCCCGGGTCGGCGAAAGAACCGTCGGCGGTGGTCGCGAGCAGAACGCCGCATTCCTCGAAGGTCTCGCGGACGGCCGCGCACACGAGCGCCTGGGCGAGCTCGTCATCGGTGTTGAACTGCTCGGCCCACCACGCCGCTTGCGGCCCGGTCCAGGCCACGTGGGCGCCGGCGTCGCGCTTGTCGACGCCGCCACCCGGGAAGACGGTCATGCCGCCGGCGAAAGCCATCTGCTTCACCCGACGCTGCAGGAACACCTCGATGCCGTCGGCGGAGTCACGGACCAGGACGACCGTCGCGGCGTCGCGGATCGGTGCGGACACGACCTCGGGTCCCTGATCGGTGGATGTCATCAGTTGCCTCCTGCTCGACGGTGACCGCCCGCGCGGCGACGGCGTCGAGCGAAGTACCGGCCGTCGACCTTGTCGAGGATGATCTGCTGCCGGAAGGCGGCCGTCAGGTTCTCACTGGTCAGCACCTCCTCGAGGAGGCCCTGCGCCACGACGCCACCCTCGGACAGGATCAGCGCGTGCGTGAACCCCTCCGGGATCTCCTCCACATGATGGGTGATCAGCACGATGGCGGGAGCGTCGGGGTCGGCGGCGAGGGTCGCGAGGCGGTCGACGAGTTCTTCGCGGCCGCCGAGGTCGAGACCGGCGGCCGGCTCGTCGAGCAGCAGGAGTTCGGGGTCGGTCATGAGGGCGCGGGAGATGATCACGCGCTTGCGCTCCCCCTCCGACAGGGTGCCGAAGGTGCGGTCGGCGAGATGCTCCGCGCCCATCGACTCCAGCGATTCGACGGCCTGGTCGCGGTCCATGTCGTCGTAGGCCTCGCGCCAGCGCCCCAGGACGGCGTAGCCGGCGGAGATGACGACGTCGCTGACGACCTCGTGGTCGGGCACGCGGTCGACGAGAGCGGGACTGGCGACGCCGATCCGCGTTGCGAGTTCGCGGATCTCGATCCGGCCGAGCTTCTCGTTCAGCACGAATGCGGTGCCCGACGTCGGGTGCAGTTCGGCACCCGCCAGTCGCAGAAGTGTCGTCTTACCGGCACCGTTGGGCCCGATGATGACCCAGCGTTCGTCCAGTTCGACCTGCCAGGACAGCGGGCCGACAAGCGTTTTGCCGCCACGGACGATCGCGACGTCGCGGAAGTCGATCAAGAGGTCGGGATCGGATTCGGTCACGACCCCTATCCTGCCTCACGCCCGTCCGTTCGACCGGTTCGGCTCAGCCGTGTCCGATACACGTCACGGGAATACACCGACCGGTTCGCCGGGTTGATGGACTACGTGACCGCTCAACACCTTCCTCTGTCCATCCTGGATCTCGCCACCGTCGGCCGCGACGAGACCGTCGCGGAAAGTCTCGCCGCCAGTGTCGATCTCGCGCAGAACGCGGAGAAGTGGGGATACAAGCGGATCTGGTACGCCGAACACCACAACATGTCGGCGATCGCGTCGTCGGCGCCTGCTGTGCTCATCGCGCACATCGCCGCCCACACCTCGACCATCCGCCTCGGTGCCGGCGGCGTCATGCTGCCCAACCACGCCCCGCTCACCATCGCCGAGCAGTTCGGCACCCTCGCCGAACTCCATCCCGGCCGCATCGACCTCGGACTCGGCCGCGCCCCGGGCAGCGACCAGCAGACCTTCCAGGCCCTGCGTCGCACCCACGCGTCAGCCGAACGGTTCCCGCACGACGTTCTCGAACTGCAGGCGTTCCTCGGCGACGAGTCCCGCATCGAAGGCGTCCGCGCCACGCCGGGCGCCGGGACCCACATACCGCTCTACATCCTGGGTTCGTCGCTCTTCGGCGCGCAGCTCGCCGCCGCCCTCGGACTCCCCTACGCCTTCGCGTCGCACTTCGCACCGCAGGCCCTGACGCAGGCAGTCGAGTTGTACCGCCGCGAGTTCCGGCCGTCGGAGGTGCTCGCCGAGCCGTACGTGATCGCCGGTGTCGGCGTGATCGCCGACGACGATCCCGACGTCGCACAGCAGCAGTTGCAGATCGCCCGCCGTCAGCGCGTCTCCCTGCTCTACGGACGCGGCCGCACATTCACCGACGAAGAAGCCGACGCGGTGCTGTCGATGCCCCAAGGCCGCCAGATCGACGAGATGCTCACCTACGCCGGTATCGGGACGCCCGATGAGGTGCGACAGTACCTGAGCTGGTTCGCCGGACATGCCGATGCCGACGAGCTGATCGTTGCGTCGCTGGCACCGAGTCGCGACGTCTGGATGAGCACTCTCGGGCATCTCGCCCCGGCGAATTCGCCGGTGGCCGTAGGCGGTTGATCCCGGAGCCGAGTCTCAGTCCTCGAGCCGGAAGTCCGCGAAGTCGAAGCCGGGCACGACGACACAGCTGACCAGTGCCGCCTCGTCGCCGACGGGGCGCGCACGCTGCCACATGCCGGGCGGCACCAGCGCCTGCGGCTGATTCCCGGCCTCGATGTCGGGCCCGACGATGATCGGGGTCGGATCGCCGGGGGCATCGCCGTCGCCGCCCAGATCGAGCTGCACCGGCGCCCCGCGATGGTGCAGCCAGAGCTCTGAGCCGCGCACGGTGTGCCACGCGGACTGTTGGCCGGGCGTCAGGACGAAGTAGATCGCGGTGCCGGCGGCCCGGTCACCGGTGTAGCCGGCCGGGAGCACCGCGTTCGGCAGCCCGATCCCGCTGCGCCAGGTCTCGCGAAACCAGCCACCCTCCGGGTGCGGTTGCAGGTCAAGGCTTTTCGCCCAGTCCGGTAGTTCGGTGGCGCTCATCTGCTCCCCTGTCTCGTGATCAGTTCCCGACGACTTCGGCGATGACGGTGACCGAACCGGGCGCGATCTCGGTGAACCCGGCATCACGGACCGCGACCGCGGTGCCGGACGCATCGGCCTCGAGCAGGTCACGCCATCGTTCGGGCGTGGCCTCACGCACCGCCAGCGGACAGTCGTCGAGCCGCCACCGGATCGCCTCGTCGGCGTCGAGAAGTTTGGCGGCGAGCATCGATGCGTGACCGACCTGCGCGGCGAGCTTGCCGACGGTCATGTCGAGCCCGGGATTCGTCCACAGCACCACGCCGTGATCCGGCCTCTCGGTGGGGAGTTCGCCGTCGACCTCGGTGCCGCCGATCTGCAGCTTCTTGACCCGCCGGTCGAGATCGCCGACGCGGCCGGGCACGAACGCGCGCGCCTCGGCGCCACCCTCGGTCGCGGTCACGCCCCACACCTCTTGCGCCGCAGCCCATTGCGCGCCACGGGCTCGACGAGCGATCTTACGAATGCGGGCCTGGCACCAGTCGTCCATCGCCGCCGCCCACGGACCGTCACCGGCTGCGCGGTCGTCGAGACACAGCAGCGCGACGGCCCGTGCCGCCGCGGTCAACAGGTCGGTGCGATCCGGCGGATCGGACTTCTCGACGCGCAGCACCATCGCCATCGCCAGGACGTCGGCCGGATCCTCAGGATCCTCACCGCCCCCGACGTATCCGACGAGGCGTCGATGGTTCGCCACGACCGCATCGGGGGTGACCGGCGGCCGCGTCACGGCGTCACGGGTGACGGGCAAGCCCGTCACGTCGGCGTTGTCTGTCGTGTCCGACACGTCAGCCGAGCGGAACCCGCCGGTACACGCCGTCGGCGGCGTCCGCGGCCTCGATCTCGTCGCGCGACACCCCGAGGATGAACAGCACGGCGTCGAGGAACGGGTGGTTGAGCGTGGCGTCGGCGACCTCCCGCAACGCGGGCTTCGCATTGAACGCGATGCCGAGTCCGGCGACGCTGAGCATGTCGATGTCGTTGGCACCGTCGCCGACGGCGATCGTCTGCTCCATCGGCACCCCGACCTGGTCGGCGAAGGAACGCAGCGCACGGGCCTTGCCGGTCCGGTCGACGACCTCGCCGATCACGCGTCCGGTCAGTTTGCCGTCGACGATCTCGAGAGTGTTGGCGCGCACGAAGTCGAGTTCGAGTTCGTGGGCCAGACCGTCGATGACCTGACGGAAACCACCCGACACCAGGCCGCAGTGGAACCCGAGCCGATGCAGCGTGCGGATCGTGGTGCGGGCGCCCGGCGTGAGCTGCAGCGACTTCGCGACGTCGTCGATGACCCCGGCGTCGAGCCCGGCGAGGGCCGCCACGCGCTGGTGCAGTGACTGTTCGAAGTCGAGCTCACCGCGCATGGCGGCTTCGGTGACCGCCGCGACCTCGGCTTCACGGCCGGCTTTCGCGGCGAGCATCTCGATGACCTCACCCTGGATCAGGGTGGAGTCGACGTCGAAGACGATGAGGCGCTTGGCGCGCCGGGCCAGACCACCGCGTTCGACTGCGATGTCGACCGAATGCTTGGCGGCGACTTCGGCGAGCCCCTTCCGCAGGGCGGCGTCGGCGGCGACCCCGCCGCGGCCGGCCACGCTGACCATCAGTTCGAGGCCGGTGAGCGGATAGTCGGCGATACCGCGGATCGAGTCGATGTTTCCGCCTTGACCGGCGAGTTTCGCGGCGACCGCGCTGAAGGCGGTGGCCGTGACCGGACTGCCCAGGATCACGACGGCATGAGACGAGGTCGAACGGCTACCCGAATCGACACCGATCTCCACCCGCACGTCGAAGCCGATGGAGGCCATCGCCTGCTCGACGATCTCCTGCAGCGTCTCGGGATCTCCGTTCGCGGAGACGAGCACGCCGAGCGTCAGCTGACCGCGGATGACCACCTGCTCGACGTCGAGCAGTGCAACGGCCTGACCGGCCAGGGCACCCATGAGAACAGAGGTGACACCTGGCCGGTCGGGACCGGTGACAGTGAAGAGAACGGTCGTACCGGTAGTGCCTGTTGAGTCGTTGCCCACCGGTCAGCGCGGATCGGGATCAGGCGATCCCTCGTGCGATCCCACGGTGAACGGCTCGCGACGAGCCTCTTCCATCTGGCGATCCTTGCCCGCGTCGTGACCCGGGCCGACATGAGCCTCGGCACGCATCCGCTCGATCATGTGCGGGTAGTGCAGCTCGAAGGCCGGACGCTCCGAACGGATGCGGGGCAGCTCGGTGAAGTTGTGGCGCGGCGGCGGCGACGAGGTCGCCCACTCCAGGGAGTTGCCGAAGCCCCACGGATCGTCGACGGTCACGACCTCGCCGTAGCGGTAGCTGCGGAAGACGTTCCACAAGAACGGCAGGGTCGACAGGCCGAGGATGAACGCACCAATGGTCGAGATGGTGTTCAGCGTGGTGAAGCCGTCCGACGGCAGGTAGTCGGCGTAGCGACGCGGCATGCCCTCGTTGCCCAGCCAGTGCTGCACCAGGAACGTCATGTGGAAGCCGATGAACGTCAGCCAGAAGTGGATCTTGCCGAGGCGCTCGTCGAGCATGCGTCCGGTCATCTTCGGGAACCAGAAGTAGATGCCGGCGTAGGTGGCGAACACGATGGTGCCGAAGAGCACGTAGTGGAAGTGCGCGACCACGAAGTAGCTGTCGGACAGGTGGAAGTCCAGCGGCGGGCTCGCGAGCAGGACGCCGGTCAGACCACCGAAGAGGAAGGTCACGATGAAGCCGACGGAGAACAGCATCGGCGTCTCGAACGTGATGTGACCTCGCCACATCGTTCCGATCCAGTTGAAGAACTTCACGCCGGTCGGAACCGCGATCAGGAACGTCATGAAGGAGAAGAACGGCAGCAGCACGGCGCCGGTGACGTACATGTGGTGCGCCCACACCGCGGCCGACAGGGCGGCGATGGCCAGGGTCGCGTAGATCAGGCCCGAGTATCCGAAGATCGGCTTACGCGAGAAGACCGGGAAGACCTCCGAGACGATGCCGAAGAACGGCAGCGCGATGACGTACACCTCGGGGTGTCCGAAGAACCAGAACAGGTGCTGCCACAGGATGACACCGCCGTTGGCCGGGTCGTAGATGTGGGCGCCGAACTGGCGGTCGACCTCGAGGCCCATCAGGGCAGCGGTCAGCAGCGGGAAGATCAGCAGGATGAGCACGCTGGTCACCAGGATGTTCCAGGTGAAGATCGGCATGCGGAACATCGTCATACCGGGTGCACGGAGGCAGACCACGGTGGTGACCATGTTGACCGCGCCGAGGATGGTGCCCAGACCGGACACACCCAGACCCATGATCCACAGGTCGGCACCGAGGCCGGGGCTGTGTACGGCGTCGGTCAGCGGCGTGTACGCCGTCCAACCGAAGTCGGCGGCACCGCCCGGGGTGATGAAGCCGGCGATGGCGATGGTCGAACCGAAGACGAACAGCCAGAAGCCGAGTGCGTTCAGTCGCGGGAAGGCGACGTCGGGCGAACCGATCTGCAGCGGCAACACGAAGTTGGCGAAGCCGATGACGATCGGGGTCGCGTACATCAGCAGCATCACGGTGCCGTGCATCGTGAAGAGCTGGTTGAACTGCTCTGTCGACAGGAACTGCATGCCCGGAGCCGCGAGCTCACCACGCATCAGCAGGGCCATCAGGCCGCCGATGAGGAAGAACGCGAAACATGCAGTGATGTACATCATGCCGATCAGCTTGTGATCGGTCGTCGTCAACAGCTTGTAGATGAACGAACCCTTGGGCTGATAGCGCTCCGGGAATGGTCGCACTGGAGCCACTTGCGTGGTGGGTTGGTCTACCGCGGTCACAGATCCTCCTCTTGCGCGAGCTCGACGTCGAACCCCTTCGAACGTCGGTCGGCACATGAACACAAACCGAGCGCTGAGTACTGATCCTAAACCCTTCCCGACGCCCGGGCCGAACGGGTCCTACGATCTGTCGTATTCGACGCCCGACGCACCACATCGGCCGTGCTCAAACCCCTTTCCTCCTTCGACGCGCCGGGTGGTCTGGCGACCCCGCTCGGTGTCTGCGGCCGACGGTCTGGCGGCCCCGTGGAAGCCTACGCTCGACGCCCCGGCGCCGGTGCTAGGTTGGGCGGGTGCAGAGCAGGGGTAACGGGGTCACGGATGTACGTGTTCGTCGTATGCGGGGACGCCGGCCGGTCTGGGCAGCGGTCCTCGGCGTGGTCGTCGTCGCGGCGTCGGCAGCGTGTTCCGGCGACGAGCCGCTGACCACTCCCGACGGCTCCACCATCTCGACCACTGTCACCCGCGTCGCGGAGGTCAACATCGTCTCCGCCGACCGTGACTTCTCGAAGACCTGCCTCGCGCCCACCCCGGCCGACGACGCCGCCACCGATCCCACCCGCATCGTCGTGACCGATCCGGCGCTCCTGGACGCCCTGTGTGCACTCGGCATCGGCGACAAGGTGACGGCCGTGACCGCTGCCCCTGGTTCGGTGCCCGCCTATCTCGGACCCCGACTGTCGTCGGTGCCGGCGATCGGGACCGCGCCCGACGCCGCAGCTGTGTCGCAGGCCGACGCCGACCTCGTCCTCCTCACTCCCGAGACCGCCGCGTCGTCGAAGCCCTTCGGCTCGGTGCGTTCGGCCACGATCCCCGCCGGCGACTGGCAGGAGCAGTTCCAGGCCGTCGCCGACGCCGTCGGCCGCAGCGAAGCCGGGCGGCAGCGTCTGGCCGAGTTCACGACCGAAGCCGCCAAGACCGGCAGGCGCATGGACGCCTCACATACGCAGGTGTCGCTGGTCCGGTTCGGCGAGGACTCGGAGACCATCGCCGGCATGGACACCTTCGCCGGCCAGGTCCTCGGTGAGATCGGCGTCCAGCGGCCCGGTCCGCAACGGGTCCCCGATTCCTTCCCCGTCACCTCCGAGAACTTCCGTGAGGCCGAAGGCGACCTCATCTATGTGAGCTTTGAAGGTGAGAAGGGCCAGGAGCACGGCGAAGAGGTCCTGCTCAGCGACGAGTGGCTGGGTCTGGGTGCCTCGATGTGGAAGCGCGTGCTCGCCGTCGACGACGCCGTCTGGTACGACTCCTCCGGCCTCGCTGCCGCCTGGCTGGTCCTCAACGACGTCAAGGGTTCGCTCGACGGCAACTCCTGAGCGGCCCCCGCGTCCACCGTTTGGATCAGGCCAGGTCAAACCCTCGCCCTGGACTCTCTGACGCATCACTGTTTGCGCATGACTGTCACCGATCAGTACCTGGCCAACAACGCGGAGTACGCCAAGACCTTCAACGGTCCCCTGCCGCTGCCGCCGAGCAAGCACATCGCCATCGTCGCGTGCATGGACGCCCGCCTCGACGTCTACCGCGTCCTCGGCATCAACGAGGGCGAGGCCCACGTGATCCGCAACGCCGGCGGCGTCGTCACCGCCGACGAGATCCGCTCCCTCGCCATCAGCCAGCGGCTGCTCGGCACCACCGAGATCGTCCTGATCCACCACACCGACTGCGGCATGCTCACCTTCACCGACGACGATTTCAAGCGCGACATCCAGACCGAGATCGGGCAGAAGCCGGAGTGGGCCGCCGAGGCGTTCAGCGACGTCGACGACGACGTGCGGCAGTCGCTCAACCGCATCAAGAACAGTCCGTTCATCACCAAGACCAGCTCGCTGCGCGGGTTCGTGTTCGACGTCGCGACCGGCCTCCTCCGCGAGGTCTCCTGACTCATCTGACTCCAGACAGAACCGACCGGGTACGCGCGGTGCGGCGTACCCGGTCGGTTTCGTCTCGTCGGTCGCTTCTCGTCAGTCCGCGGTGTGGTCCGAGCGCTTCACCGCGTCGGGAGCGTTCTCCCGGGTCGCCATGCCGCCCTCACGTCCGTGGTCCTTGGGGCCGGGCGGGTCCTTGCGAACCTCGGCAGTGCCCTCGTCGTGTTCGGCCTGCTGGTCCTTCGACTGTCCCATCGGTGCCTCCTCGCACTCTCGTGCCGCGTTGAGCCTGCGGAATCGATCTTCTCCCTTACCCTCGTCGGACGATGTGGAAACCGGCAGTGTCGGGGGCCGTCGTTAGACTGGCGGGCGATCCTCGATGCCATCAGAACCGCAGCTCAGTGGGCCGACTCCGCCGGACTCCGCCCCCTCGCCCTCAACCCACCGGCCCCGTTCCGTCGCGCCGCTCCACGTCCTGTGGCGGCCCGGTGTGGGGATGGCCGTGTGGATCGACGGCGAACCGGCAGACCTGCCCGAGCCGCTGCGCGACGCCCTGTCGGGCCGCCGGTTCCGCAGCGAGATCCCGATCGTCGGCGAGGGCAATCGCCGACGGTTCGTCCGGGCGGCGACGCTCGGCCTGACGTCGGCGGTGTCCCTGCTCGACGCGTCTCGGTCGGCGACGGTCACCGGCGATGTCCGGTGGTATCGCTACCTGCTCGACGGCGTACGTTCATTCGTCGCCGCCGGCTCGGTGGCGCCGTCGGCCGAGCAGGTCGCGGGCGAATGGCTGCTCCGCTGGGTCGTCATTCCGACGCCGACGTGGCGCAGCTGGCATGCCGTCGGCCTCGGCAGTGCGCCGGATGCGTTGCTGCACAACGGCTCCCACGCCTCGCTCGACGACTTTCTCGCCGAGCTCGTCGATTACGAATGCCGCACGACGATCGCTCGTTCGATCCCCCGGCTCGGCGAACCGCGTCCGGCGTCGCCCGTCGTCCGCGCGCTGCTGCCCGGCACCGACGTCGGCCCGCCCTGCTCCCCCGAGCGTCTGGCGGCCGCTGTGGGGAGCTGGTCCCGGTGGAATGCCGGCGTGCCACGAGACGACCAGTCACTGATCTTCCGTCTCCACGAACCCGAGTACGACGACCTGACCGAGAGCCATTGGGACGACGCGTGGGACGACGACACCTTCGACCTGCCCACGCGCGACGAGGTCGCCGACGCCTCGCGCTGGCGACTCGAGGTCTGCCGGCGCAGCATCGACGGTCAGATCGAGCCGGTGGCACCCCACCGCCTCGACGCTCATGAACTCGACGAGCTGACCACAGCGCTGGCCACCGCGGTACGCGAGTTCCCCGAACTCGACCGGGCCGACCCGGACCGCGGCTCCCTCGACTTCCTGCTCCCCACCGACGTCGCCGCCGAACTGTTCGCTACCGGCGCCGCGGCACTGGGCGCGGCCGGGATTCCGGTGCTGCTCCCCCGCACCATCGCCGAGGTCCGGCCGAGTCTCACGCTGCGTGCCCTGCCACCACCCGGCGGCGGGGCGCCCGCAGCCATGGTCGGTCTCCGCGAGATCCGTGAGTTCGAATGGAGACTGGCACTGGGTGATTCATCCGACGCCATCACCCTCACCGACGCCGATCTCGACGAATTGTCCGGCCAGAAGGGCGATCTGGTCCGGGTGCGTGGCGTGTGGGTCCGCGCCGAGGGTTCGGCACTGACGCGCGCCGCCGCCTTCGTAGCGACGCAACGTGCTCTCGCCGCAACCCAGCCGCCCGCGGACTTCGGCGAACTGTTCGGTCTCGTGACCGGCGAGTCGGACAAGCTCCCGGTCCCCGTCGCCCGGGTCGAAGGACTCTCGTGGCTCGACGACGTCGCCGAAGGCGGCGCCATCCGACCCGAACCGGTCACACCCCCAACCGATCTGGAAGCCGTGCTGCGGCCGTACCAACAACGAGGGCTGGACTGGCTGGCACACCTGTCGAACCTCGGCGTCGGAGGCGTACTCGCCGACGACATGGGCTTGGGCAAGACCCTCCAGGTGATCGCACTCGAGTGCCACGAGCGCAGCGTCATCGCCGACGACGCCGACCGGCCCGGACCGACGCTCGTCGTCTGCCCGATGTCGCTGGTCGGCAACTGGTCTCGCGAGATAGCGCGGTTCGCACCCGGACTGCGTGTGGCCATCCATCACGGCCCGTCGCGAGCCGCCGGCGCGGTCTTCACCACGATCCGCGATTCCGTCGACATCGTCGTCACAACCTTCGCGATCGCCGGCCGCGACCTCGAACTGCTCTCCCGACATCCCTGGCACCGCGTCGTCGTCGACGAGGCCCAGCACCTCAAGAACGTCAACACCATTGCCTCCAAGGCGATCCGGAACATTCCCGCCGATCGCCGTCTCGCGCTGACCGGCACCCCGGTGGAGAATCGCCTCGAGGACCTGCGCGCGGTGATCGACCTGGTGAACCCCGGACTGTTGGGGTCGGCGTCGGTGTTCCGCGCGCGCTATGCCGAACCCATCGAACGCGACCGCGATCCCGGAGCCCTAAGGCGACTGTCCGCGATCACACGGCCGTTCATCCTGCGCCGCGAGAAGACCGACCCGGCCATCGCCGCCGATCTGCCGGAGAAGGCGGACTTCGCGGTGCGCGCCAACCTCACCGTCGAACAGGCCGCGCTCTACCGCGCGGTCATCGACGAACTCATGGCAGCGCTGCGCGACAAACAGCAGCGCACCCTGCGTCGTCGCAACGTGCTGGCCGCACTCACGCGGCTCAAGCAGGTGTGCAACCACCCGGCGCACTACCTCGCCGACGGCACCGACCTCATCCGCGACGGCGAACATCGTTCCGGCAAGGTCGAATTGCTCGCCGACATCGTCTCCACCGTCGCCGACGAGGGCGACCGCGCACTCGTCTTCACCCAGTTCGCGACGTTCGGCGAGATGCTGTCGGGATGGCTCGCCGAACAGTTCGGCACCGCGATCCCGCTGCTGCACGGCGGACTCGGCCGCACGGAACGCGACCGCATGGTCGCCGGCTTCCAATCCGACGACGGTCCCCCGGTCATGCTGGCAACCCTCAAGGCCGGCGGCACCGGCCTCAACCTGACCGCGGCCAACCACGTCATCCACGTCGACCGGTGGTGGAACCCCGCCGTCGAGGATCAGGCCACCGACCGCGCGTACCGCATCGGCCAGAACCAGAAGGTGTCGGTGCACCGGTTCGTCTGCGTGGGCACCATCGAGGAACGGATCGACGACATGATCGCCAAGAAGCGCGAACTGTCCCGGCTCACCGTCGCCGCCGGCGAGAACTGGGTGTCCGACCTCGCCGACGACGAACTCTTCGAACTCTTCCGGCTCCGCGACGAGGCGGTGAGCGAATGACCGTGCGCAAGAAGGGCACCCAACGCAAAGGCGAACGGGGCACCATCGCCGTCCGCGGATACGGTCTCACGCCGTGGTCGCGGGCGTTCGTCGACGTGGTCGAGGGCCGCGGCGCCGACGGTGAGGCGGCCGCCGACAGCCGACACATCACCAAGGCACGCAGGTACTTCCGTGACCGGCATGTGCGCGGTCTGCGGATCGGTGCGGGCCAGGTGACGGCGTCGGTGGAGGGCACGCAACTGGAACCGTTCGACGTCATCATCACCACCCGCACGGTCGACACACCGACGCTGGCCGGGCTACTCCGCGACCGAGGCGGCGTCGAGGAACTGATGCGACTCACGCGCGGCGAGCAGCCACCTATCCTCGGCGAACTCCTGGTGCCCACCGAATCGGCGGACATCGCCACCGACTGCACCTGCCCCGACGAGGCTCCGCGGTGCGTCCACGCGCTGGTGACGAGCTATGAGATCGCCGCCGAGATCGACCGGTCTCCGCTGACACTGCTGACGGTGATGGGTACCGATCTCCGTGACCTGCTCGCCGAAATCGACTCGCGGCCCGCACAATCCCCCGCCGCCGACGACGACTCGTCGTCGGGCTCGCTGCGGCCCGACGACTTCTACGGCACCTCGTCGCCGTTGCCGCCGCTCCCGTCGGTCCCACGGATGAACCCGCTCACCGCGCTCGACGGTTCGGATCTCCGCGCCGCGCTGCGGGCGACAGGTGTGGCGCCGGCCGACATCGCCGAGACCATCGACGAACTCGGCGATCTCTACGACCGCCTGACCGCCACAGACTTATAGCCCGAACCCGCGCTGGGCGCGGCTTCGGGCTATAAAACGGTGCGGGACTAGAAGTCCCAGTCCTCGTCTTCGGTGTTGACGGCCTTGCCGATGACGTACGAGCTGCCCGACCCCGAGAAGAAGTCGTGGTTCTCGTCGGCGTTGGGCGACAGTGCCGACAGGATCGCCGGGTTCACGTCGGTCTCGTCCTTCGGGAACATCGCCTCGTAGCCGAGGTTCATCAGCGCCTTGTTGGCGTTGTACCGCAGGAACTTCTTGACGTCCTCGGTGAGCCCGACCTCGTCGTAGAGCGTCTCGGTGTAGTCGCTCTCGTTGTCGTACAGCTCGAACAGCAACTCGAAGGTGTAGTCCTTGAGTTCCTGGCGACGCTCCGGCGTCTGCGTCTCGAGGCCGCGCTGGTACTTGTAGCCGATGTAGTAACCGTGGACGGCCTCGTCGCGGATGATGAGGCGGATCAGGTCGGCGGTGTTGGTGAGCTTGGCGCGGCTCGACCAGTACATCGGCAGGTAGAAGCCCGAGTAGAACAGGAACGACTCGAGCAGCGTCGAGGCGACCTTGCGCTTGAGCGGATCCTCGCCACGGTAGTAGTCCATGACGATGCGGGCCTTGCGTTGCAGCTGCTCGTTCTCCTCCGACCAGCGGAAGGCCTCGTCGATCTCCTTGGTGGAGCACAGGGTCGAGAAGATCGAGCTGTAGGACTTGGCGTGCACTGACTCCATGAACGCGATGTTGGTGAGCACCGCCTCCTCGTGCGGAGTGGTGGCATCCGGGATCAGCGACACCGCGCCGACGGTGCCCTGAATGGTGTCGAGGAGCGTCAGGCCGGTGAAGACCCGCATGGTGAGCTGCTTCTCGTATTCGGTCAGCGTGCCCCACGACGGGATGTCGTTGGACACCGGCACCTTCTCCGGCAGCCAGAAGTTGCCGGTGAGGCGATCCCACACCTCGGCGTCCTTCTCGTCGGGGACGCGGTTCCAGTTGATCGCCGAGACCCGGCTGACCAGCTTGATGGGTGCGCCGTCGGCGGGGCTGTGGCTTTCGGTGGAGGTCATGTGACGGTTCCTCGTCTAACTGGTCGAGTGGGGGCCAAAGCTACTGAAAGGCATTGTGTGGCAAAGGATCACAACATGCACGAAACGCAACCCTCCACCTCGGTCCCCTCGAGCGCGATCTGGCGCAGACGGATGTAGTACAGCGTCTTGATGCCCTTGCGCCATGCGTAGATCTGCGCCTTGTTGACGTCGCGCGTGGTGGCGGTGTCCTTGAAGAACAGCGTCAGGCTCAGGCCCTGGTCGACGTGCTGGGTCGCCGCGGCGTAGGTGTCGATGATCTTCTCGTACCCGATCTCGTACGCATCCTGGTAGTACTCCAGGTTGTCGTTCGTCATGTACGGCGCCGGGTAGTAGACGCGACCGATCTTGCCTTCCTTGCGGATCTCGATCTTCGCCGCGACCGGGTGGATCGAGCTGGTCGAGTGGTTGATGTAGCTGATCGAACCGGTCGGCGGGACGGCCTGCAGGTTCTGGTTGTAGATGCCGTCGCGCTGCACGGCTTCCTTCAGCTCACGCCAGTCGTCCTGGGTCGGGATGTGAATCCCGGCCTGCCCGAAGATGTCCCGGACCTTCTGGGTCTCCGGCTCCCACACCTTGGCGGTGTACTTGTCGAAGAATTCACCCGACGCGTATTTCGACTTCTCGAAACCGGTGAACGCCCGACCGCGCTCGCGGGCGATGCGGTTCGACGCGCGGAGTGCGTGGAAGAGCACCGTGTAGAAGTAGATGTTCGTGAAGTCGATGCCCTCGTCGCTGCCGTAGAAGATCCGCTCGCGGGCCAGGTAGCCGTGGAGGTTCATCTGGCCGAGGCCGATGGCGTGAGAGTTGTTGTTGCCGTGCTCGATCGACGGCACCGAGGTGATCGAGGTCTGGTCGCTCACCGCGGTGAGTCCGCGGATGGCGGTCTCGATGGTCTGGCCGATGTCGGGTGAGTCCATCGTCTTGGCGATGTTCAACGACCCGAGGTTGCACGAGATGTCCTTGCCCACCTGGGAGTAGGACAAGTCGTCGTTGAAGGTCGACGCCGTCGAGACCTGCAGGATCTCCGAGCACAGGTTGGAGTGGGTGATCTTGCCGTCGATCGGGTTCGACCGGTTCACCGTGTCCTCGAACATGATGTACGGGTAGCCCGACTCGAACTGCAGCTCGGCGAGGGTCTGGAAGAACTCGCGCGCCTTGATCTTGGTCTTGCGGATACGACGATCCTCGACCATCTCGTGGTAGCGGTCGGTGACGTTGATGTCGGCGAACGGCACGCCGTAGACGCGTTCGACGTCGTACGGGCTGAACAGGTACATGTCGTCGTTGTTCTTGGCCAGCTGGAACGTGATGTCCGGGATGACCACGCCGAGCGACAGCGTCTTGATGCGGATCTTCTCGTCCGCGTTCTCGCGCTTGGTGTCGAGGAAGCGGTAGATGTCGGGGTGGTGGGCGTGCAGGTACACCGCGCCCGCGCCCTGACGCGCACCGAGCTGGTTGGCGTACGAGAAGGAGTCCTCGAGCAGCTTCATGATCGGGATGACGCCCGAGCTCTGGTTCTCGATCTTCTTGATCGGCGCGCCGTGCTCGCGAATGTTGGAGAGCAGCAACGCAACTCCGCCGCCGCGCTTCGACAGCTGCAGCGCCGAGTTGATCGAGCGGCCGATCGACTCCATGTTGTCCTCGATGCGGAGCAGGAAGCACGAGACGGGCTCGCCGCGCTGCTTCTTGCCCGAGTTGAGGAAGGTCGGGGTTGCGGGCTGGAAGCGGCCGGAGATGATCTCGTCGACCAGGTTGCGGGCCAGGGCGGTGTCGCCGTCGGCCAGCGTCAACGCCACCATGCAGACGCGGTCCTCGAAGCGCTCGAGGTAGCGCTTGCCGTCGAAGGTCTTGAGCGTGTAGCTCGTGTAGTACTTGAACGCGCCGAGGAACGTCGGGAAGCGGAACTTCTTGTCGTAGGCGTGCTTGAACAGGCCCTTCACGAATTCGCGGTCGTACTTGTCGAGGACCTCGGGCTCGTAGTAGTTCTCCTCGACGAGGTAGTCGAGCTTTTCGTCGAGGTCGTGGAAGAACACGGTGTTCTGGTTGACGTGCTGCAGGAAGTACTGGCGCGCGGCCTCGCGATCCTTGTCGAACTGGATCTTGCCGTCGGCGTCGTACAGGTTGAGCATCGCGTTGAGCGCATGGAAGTCGAGCTCGCCGGGTTCATGACCCGACGGGCCGGCATGCACGCCCGACTTGCTTGCTGAAGAGGTGTCCGAGACGGCGGCGGCGGTGGGCGACACGACAGATGACTCCTGCGGATAGTGGGGGCTTACCAAGTGCCTCATGGGCAGCGTATGGGCGGGGTGTGACAGTCCGGTGGTGACGCGCTCGGCGGGGCGTCAGGCTGGTGTGGCGTGCAGCGACACACCGGTTGCGAACGCCGGGCTCTGGGCGAAGTCGGCCAGTCCCGCGCGGACGCGGTCGACGTCGTCGGTGGTGCCCATCAGTTCGAATCGGTACAGGTAGGGCACGCGACATTTACGCGAGATGATGTCGCCGGCGTAGCAGAACTCCTCACCGAAGTTCGTGTTTCCCGCCGCGATCACCCCCCTGATCAGGGATCGGTTGTGTTCGTCGTTGAGAAAGCGGATGACCTGCTTGGGGACGAAGCCGCCGGGTTGACCCGTCGCCTTGCCTCCCCCGTAGGTCGGGCAGATCAGCACGTAGGGCTCGTCGACACCGAATTCACCGGCTGCGCCGGTCAGCGGGATGCGCACGGAACGCATGTCCAGCTTCTCGACGAACCGGTGGGTGTTCTCGGAGACCGAGGAGAAGTAGACGATCAACGGCGAGGTGGCCGACATGTCTCCCTCCAACCCTGGTGACGGTGACCGATTGTGATGGCGTTTGTTCGTTGCGCCCGATGTCGGGACGCCTGCTGGTTCCAACGCCGGAACCGTCGTGACCATTTCCCGCATCCGGGCCGATGGCCACACTCATCTCTGCTGTCACATCCCGACGCGGCGGATCCGGCTTCCCCTTCGGATCACACCCGCGGCGGGGTCGATGGTGACGGCAGACGGCGGGAGATCAGGCAGCAGCGGTGGCGAGCGCCTTGATGCGGTCGGGGCGGAAGCCCGACCAGTGCTCGTCGCCGGCGACGACGACCGGGGCCTGCAGGTAACCCAGCGCCATCACGTAGTCGCGGGCTTCCGGGTCCTGGCTGATGTCGACGATCTCGTAGGACAGACCCTGCTTGTCCAGGGCCTTGTAGGTGGCGTTGCACTGGACACATGCCGGCTTCGTGTAGACGGTGATGGAAGACATCGAGTGGTTCTCCTCGGGTCGTTGGAATCGCCAGTGACGTGCAGTTTCCCAGTGTGAAGATGGTGATCTGGGTCACCGGCTTCCTGGCGTTTCCGGAGGAGTACATCCGCTTCCTCTTGTCCGCCTGACTGGTAGGGCAAACACTACACCTAGTGGCTGACATTTCTGGTCACCACAAGGGGTTGTGAATAACATTGGTGGAAGACATGCAGGTCGGACGGGTGCAGGATCATAAATTCCGGCGTGTCACGGTCGCGTCCGGCGTGTCGCTCACAGGTTGTCCAACGGTCCTCCACAACATGTGCACCGCCAGTCCACAAGGCCCGGGTCGCCACCCCTCTTCCTGTGCACCCGGACAGACGACGCCGCGCCGGGCATATACCCGGCGCGGCGTCGAGGAAAACGGAAAACAGATCAGGCGCTGACGGCGACCTCGTCGACGATGCGGGCGACCGAGGCGACGACCTTCTCCACGATCGCGGGATCGGTCAGGCCGCCCTCGGGGAGCGCGGGGATCTGCAGACCGAGGTCGGCGTCCTCGATCGCGCGGCCGCCGGCGATGCCGACCGACTTACGGGTGTCCTCGCGGGTCCACTGGCCGCCGTACTGGCCGAGCGCGGCGGACAGGACGGCGACGGGCTTGCCGTTGAGGGCCCCGTTGCCGTACGGGCGCGAGAGCCAGTCGATGGCGTTCTTCAACGCGGCGGGGATGGTGCCGTTGTACTCGGGGGTGGCGATGAGCACGCCGTCCGCCTTGGCGACGGCCTCACGCAGGGCGATCACACCGGCGTCGAGGGCGCCCTCGACATCGACGTCTTCGCTGTAGAACGGCAGCGAACCGAGATGGTCGACGACGGTGATGTGAACTCCGGCGGGAGCGTTGTCGGCAGCGACCTGGGCCAGCTGCCGGTTGATGGATGCAGCACGAAGGCTTCCGACGAGCGCTACCAGTTCGACGACTCGATCCGACATGTCATTCCTTTCGACGAGGGCACCGGCCCGCTGAGGGCGGTGGATACGAAGCCAGCAACCGGACCCGGGTCCGATTGATTCCCGATCGGGGTGAAGAGTTACCCTCATCACGTGCCGAACGGGCCAGACCACTCCCCGCTCCAGATTTCCTTCAACACCTCGGGGACCGAACGTGCCGACGCCGCACGCAACCGGCGTCTGTTGCTGGCTGCCGCCAAGAACCTGATCGATCACCACGGTGCTGCCGCGGTGACCATGGAGGCGGTCGCTCGTGAGGCCGGCGTGGGCAAGGGCACGGTGTTCCGGCGCTTCGGCAACCGCACCGGGCTGATGCTCGCACTCCTCGACCACTCCGAATCGGAGATGCAGCAGGCCTACCTCTCCGGACCCGAGCCGCTGGGCCCCGGTGCGCCGCCGCTCGACCGGTTGCTGGCCTACGGCCGCGCCCGGCTCAAACTGACCTGCGACCACCTCGACATCCTGCTCGAGGCGGGAGCGGCCACCGACGACTTCATGACCCACCCGGTGGGCCGCGCGTCGACTCAACACGTTCAGATCCTGCTGCGGCAGTTGGGATTCGCCGACGATCTCGACTTCATGTCGCTGGCCGTGCAGGCTCCGCTGGCCGCCGGATCGGTCCGGTACCTGATGGTCGAGGTCGGCCTCGATCTCGAGACCATCACCACGCAGTGGCAGGACATGGTCACCGTGCTCGCGACCTCCCGCGGTTCACGCTGACTCCCGCCCGGTCGGGCAGCATCGTCACGACCGTGCCTTCGGGGCGCGCCGCCGTCGGTCGCGCCCTAGCCTGGTGTCGGGCCGGCAGCACCAGTCGCCGGCAGGTGATCTCGAGAGAGCGGTGGTGAGTGTGAAGGCAGTGATCGTCGGCGCGGGTATGGGCGGCATGTCGGCGGCCATCGCCCTCAGGCAACTCGGTGTCCACGTCGAGGTCTACGAGCAGGTCTCCGAGAACAAGCCGGTGGGTGCGGCGATCTCGGTGTGGTCCAACGGCGTCAAATGCCTCAACCACCTCGGCCTGGAGAGAGAGGCCGCCGAACTCGGCGGCATACTCGACTCGATGAGTTATGTCGACGGTTTCACCGGTGACACCATGTGCCGCTTCAGCATGCAGCCGCTCATCGACGAGGTGGGCCAGCGCCCCTACCCGATGGCCCGGGCCGAGCTTCAGCTGATGCTGATGAACGCCTACGGGTACGACGACATCCACTTCGGCAAGAAGATGGTGGCCGTACACGACGGCGCAGAACGTGCGACCGTCGAATTCGCCGACGGCACCACCGATTCCGCCGACATCGTGATCGGTGCCGACGGGGCGAAGTCACTGACCCGCGAGTACGTGCTCGGCGGCCCGGTCCAGCGCCGCTACGCCGGATACGTGAACTTCAACGGACTCGTCGAGGTCGACGAGAACATCGGTCCGGCCACCGAATGGACCACCTACGTGGGCGATTCGCGTCGTGTGTCGGTGATGCCGGTGGCGGGCAACCGTTTCTACTTCTTCTTCGACGTCCCCATGCCCGCGGGCGTCCCGTTCGAACGTGGCACTGCACGCGAGGTGCTGGCCGAGGAGTTCGCCGACTGGGCACCCGGAGTCCAGACCCTCATCGGCACGCTCGATCCCACGACGACCAATCGGGTCGAGATCCTGGACCTCGACCCGTTCGACACCTGGGTCAAGGGACGCGTCGCCGTGCTCGGCGACGCCGCGCACAACACCACCCCCGACGTCGGGCAGGGCGGCTGTCTGGCGATGGAGGACGCGGTCGCCCTGCAGTTCGCGTTCCGCGATCATCCCGACGACCCGCTCGCCGCGTTGGCCGCCTATCAGTCCGCGCGCACCGAGCGTGCCGGCGACCTCGTGCTGCGCGCCCGCAAGCGCTGTGACGTGACCCACGGCAAGGACCCGGAGAAGACGGCCGCCTGGTACGACGAACTGCGCGGCGAGGACGGCACCAACATCATCCGCGGGATCGTCGGCAACATCGTCGGCGGCCCGCTCACGTCCTGAGACGGGGCCGACCCGGATTACTCACCGTCCCGGTCGATCCCGGCAGTTCTGAGTCCGTCGTGCGCGACCAGCGCGGCCTCGGCGGAAAGCGTCGGACCAGGTGCGAGCAGGGACACCACCGACCACGGTGCACGCGAGGGCGAGTCGCCGAGCCCGAGGGTGCCGCCCGTCTCGAGGTCCGGGATGCCGAAGCGTACACCCGAATCGTTTACGTAGAACAGCGATTCGGTGCGGGCGCTGTCGGCCTCGTTGCCGGTCACCTGTAAGTACTCCCCCGACCCCGGCGGCAGATAGACCTCGTCGAGACCGGGCCCGGCACCGTCGGCCGACGTCAGACGTACCGGCCGGGCACCGGATTTCAGCGGAAGCGCGCGACCGGCCAGCAGGGCGGTCTCGGCCCGCGGTTCGTCGGTGCCGCGGGACCAGCTGCGGCACAGGGTCGGATCGGTGGCGAGGCCGAGTATCGTCGGGTTGACCTGTGGGAAGTCGCCGATCGGCAACTCCTCCACCACCTTCAGGGTGGCGAGCTCGCCGGGCGCCACCGTCCTGACGGGTGCGGCGCCGTCGCGGTCGGCAAGACGCAGGATCTCCGCGGCCGGGGCACTGATCTCCTGGACACCGTCACGGAGCACGACGTGGTAGGTGGTCTCGTCGTCGACGTCGACCGACTTCACGACCGAACCGACGGTCGTCGAGCCGACTGCGCCCGGCTGCCCCGCACCGGGGACGGTGGGCACCTCCAGCGGTTCGACGAGCGGGAAGCTGTTGAGGAGTCCGGGGGTCATCCCGCGCGGTGTGACGTCGTCGAGGCCGAGGGCACGCATGACCGGCGCACTGTCGGTGTCGACCTCCGCCCGGACCGGGCTCCACCTCCCGTCGCGGAACAGCTGATAGATCAAGAAGGTCTTGTCGCCGGTACGGACCAGCAACGCGTCTTCCGGACGGGCGGTCTCGACGGTCGACGACCCCAGCACGGGCTTGTCGGCGATGACCGTCTGTCGGATCGACTCGCTCGACGAGTCCGACGAGACCGCCGACGAATCGCACACCGTCCACATCGAGGTGCTCTTGTGCGCCGAACCCGGCAGGGACGCAGGCGCGCCCGGGATACCCAGCAGCGGGCCGCGCGCGTAGGGCTCGAGTTTGGTGTCGGCCACCGAGGTCGGCTTCTCGGAACTCCCGGTGATCAGTCGGGCCGAGGCGAGATTGAGCACCGGGTGCAGGGTGTCCTCGACGAGAACGTAGGTGCTGCCGCTGTTCTTGCTGACGATGATGGTGGCGTCCCCGACCGACCCCTGCGGCCGGACGAGGCCGTACACACCGCAGCCACCGAGGACGAGCAGGCCGAGGACGGTTCCGACCACCAGTGCCTGCAGCTGAGACCGCATCGGGTCGTGCAGCATCCGCACGTCGCGGCGCACGAGCGCGTGCTCGAGCCGCTTGATCAGGAAACGGTAGCCGTTGACCTGAGCCTTGGTCGTCAGCTGACGTGCCACGACTCCCCCTGTCCGCGCCGATCTCACGCGCCCGCGAACGGGCTTCGGTGTGGATCGGTTGTGATCTCCTGCGGCGTACCCCCGGCCGCGCGGTAGTAGCCTAACCGACACATGAGCCCCTCACGTGTGGGGCTTCGCCGCCTGTGGACACACCGACGGGCGACGCCGCATCGGGCGCGGCACCGGGATCGAGGGGGGATCGTGGATCGGAACACGCGTGCGACGGGGTTGCGCACACTCGTGGTGATCGAGGTGATCCTGGCCCTCGGTCTCGTCGTATGGGCGTTGTCCGGCAGCGTGTGGGGGCTGTCGGCCCTGATCGTGGCGATGGTGATCGCGTCCGGGCTGGTGAGCGTCGGCGGTCGGCAGTCACTGTTCGGCCGGCTCGCCGTGCGGATGTCGTTCTCCTGGTCGCGGATGCGCCGGAGCGACGCCGACCTCGACCCGGCCCCGTTCGACGTCCCGCTGGCCGGCCCCTCCACCCGTCCGTCGGCCCGCCGGTCGTCGGCACCCACGACCATCGGCGCCCGCTGGGTCGGCGACACCCTGGTCACCGTGGTTCGGGTGGACCCGGGCGGCCCCGCGGTCACCTACCTGACACCGGGCAACAGCACCCTCGGCGACCAGAACGGACAACTGGTTCCGCTCGACGTCCTCGCTGAGTGCATCGACCGGTACGACATCGCACTCAGCTCGATCGAGGTCATCAGTCACGGTGTGCGCGTGTGGGGTTCGGGTGTTGCACCGGCCACCTACGACCGCACCCTCGGACCCCTTTCGGCGACCGCTCAGCGTTCGGTGTTCGTCGTGCTGCGACTCGATCCGCTCGAGTGTCCCGACGCCGTGGCACGACGCGGCGGCGGCGCGACCGGAGCCCTGCGCACCGCGACGGTCACCACCCGCCGTGTGGCCAAACGCCTCGCCGAACACGGACTGACCACCACCATCCTGTCCGCCGGGCAGATCACCTCGGTCACGACCCAACTGACCGAGGGCGCCGGCATCGACTCGCTGGCCGAGGAGTGGGAATCGGTCGGGGTCTCCGGGCTCCGCATCCGCAGCGCCGCAGTGGAACCGGAAGCACTGCCCGCCGTGGTCCGCGACGTCTGGGTCAATCCGGCCGTCTCCACCACCCTCACCGTCCGGCTCCGGCATGTCGCCGCCGACCGCCGCCACCGCAACGGACGGCCCGGGGTCGAGGTCTCCGCGTTCGTGCGGTTCAACGAGTTCCCCGATGCGCGACGGTCGGTGCCGTCGTGGCCGGCTGGTCTGCAGCCGCTCGACGGGCGCCAGTTCGAGGCCCTCGCCGTCAGCCTCCCCATCGCGACGCCCACCCGTCTCGAACGGAACCTGCCGACGCTCACCGGCGAGGCCGCCCAGGCCTTGATCGGCTCGGTTCGCCTCCCGGCCGGTGGATGCGGTCAGCTCATCGGTGCCGACCACACGGGCCGCGCCGTCGCCACCCGACTGGTCGGTCCCGGCATCGCCACCGTGTCGGTCGCCGCCGGTATCCACGTCGTCGCACAGATCGCGCTGCGCGCCGTGGCGGTCGGTGCCTCGGTTCGCGTCCACACCGACCGCCCGCACCGATGGGCCCCCCTGGTCACCGCCGTCGCCGACCCGAGTGCCCTGTCACTGGCCGGCGACCGCACACCGGCCCGTCCGGGGCCCGCGCTCGTCATCGTCGACGGCGTCACTCCCCCGTCGCCGCAACCGGATACGACGCGGATGATCGTGTCCGCTCCCGGCGTCGACGACCCGACCGGCGGCCACACTGTTGCCCTGACCCAGAATCCGCGTGCGCCACAGGACCTCTCACTCGACACCGGCGGGCAGCCGATGCTCGTGACGATGGTCGCGACGCCGGACGAATGGAAATTGATCGGCGGCTATCCCGAACCCGCCGTGCCGGTCCGGCGATAGCGGGACCTCACTCCGCGGCGTCGCAATTTTGCTCACTTTGTCGGTCGCCGCTCACCCGTTGACGGTGAGCGCGAACGGATCTCGTGAGCGGCTCGGGCAGGTATCGCCGCGGTTGTCACTCGGTGGCGGTCGCCGCGGCCGTCGCAGACGCCGACACACCTTCGGTTGCCGACACCGCAACCGGCACGAGCGCACGGTAGAAGACCGCCCGCGCCGAGGCCGCCCGCACGATCACGTCCGGGTCGTCGTCGGTGATCCACAGGGCGTGGCCTGATTTCACGGTCAGCGGTGCGCCGTCCCCGGGACGCACCTCGACCGCGCCGCTGAGCACGGCGAGGATCTGCGGTCCGGGCATGTCGAAACAGATCGACGACGAGTGATGCAACCCGGTGCCGTCCAACTCGATCCGCGACAGCCGGAACTCCGGCGCCGGCGTGAGGTAGACGCGTTCGGCGCCGATCATGCGCACCGGCGGCGCCATCTGGGCGGCGTCGACCGGTGTGAAGTCGAGGACGCGCAACAACTCCGGCACGTCGATGTGCTTGGGTGTGAGGCCGCCGCGCAACACGTTGTCGGAGTTGGCCATGATCTCCACCCCGGTGCCACGCAGGTAGGCGTGCAGGTTGCCCGCGGGCAGATACAGACCCTGCCCCGGCTCGAGATGCACGTGGTTGAGCAGCAGCGAGGCGAGCACACCGGGATCGTTCGGGTAGTCCTCGCCGAGCTCGCACACCGTGCGCAGTTCGGCGGAGAACTCCGTGCGTCCCGCGCTCAGCACCTCGATCGCGCCGTGCAGGACCGCGGGCACGAGCTGCCGGATCGACGACTCCGGCAGCGTCAGCCAGGTGGTGAACACCGCCCGCAGACCCTCGGAATCGGGTTGTCCGGCAAGCATTCCCAGGTAGTGGTCGAGTTCGCTGACCTGCAGTTCGCGTAGCAGGGCGACGGTCTTGTGTGGATCGCGGAAGCCGGCCAGCGCGTCGAAGGGCGTGGTGGCGACGATCAGCTCCGGCTTGTGCCACGGGTCGCGATAGTTGCGGTCACGGGCGTCGAGGGCGAGGCCGCGGGCGTTCTCCCGCTCGAAACCCTCGCGCGCCTGGTCCGCGGACGGATGCGCCTGCAGCGACAGCGCTTCCTCGGCGGCGAGGATCTTGAGCAGGAACGGCAGTCGGTTCCCGAACTCGGCCGCGCTCGCCGCACCGAGCGTCGCCACCGGATCGGCGTCGATCACCTCGACGAGGTGCTGCTCCGGGCCGGAGGGGTCGACGCACCGCGCCGAGCCCGCCGGATGCGAGCCGAACCACAACTCGGCTTCCGGATGCGCCGACGGGACAGGCCTCCCCTGAATCGACGCGATGGCTGTTCGTGAGCCCCATGCGTAGGGGCGCACCACTCCGTCGAGAATCCTCATTGCACCGTGTTCCCAATCAGGCGGAGATACACCGCCGACATCTCGACCCGCAAGGCGACGACCAGGAAATCGAGGAGGTCGCCCGGGCCGTCGGCCACCGGGTCCTCGCCCGGCACCGGCCGCCGGCCGTCCGACGGTTGCCCGCCGGTCTGCGGCACCGCCTCTGCCTCGTCGGCACCGACCACCAGGTCGACGTCGCCGAGTCCCATCACCCGCTGCCGGGTGTACCACTCACGCCGGGCGGTCGACATGATCATGATGCGCGGAGCGGGCTCCTGCGCCGGACCGTCGAACTCCGGGTCGTAGAAGATCGAGTCGGCGGCCGGAGCAGCGCCCGGTCGCGATTCCCGGAGCCGGGACATCCGCGCCACGTCCCCGAGTTCGGCGACGGCGCCGACGATCCCGGCGAAGGCGAGAATGCTCGACACGGCATGCACGGCCAGCACCGAACCCGCCGGTGAATCCGATGTCCAGACGGAAGGACGCCCCTGCACGCGCACGGCCAGTGACTTGGCCCGGTTGTGGAAGGTCTCCCGCGAGGGATGCGAGCCCGAGGCCTCGGCGTCGAGCGCGTCGGCCAGGTCGTCGAGTGCGGGCACCGGGCCGGTCACACGGACCTGGGTGAGACCACCGAATACCGCGAGCAGCGCGGCGACGAATCCGACGAACCGGAAGCGCGGCTCGACGTCGAACCGCGGGGAGAGATCGATCCCGTTGCCGCCCAGCGCATCCTGAAGGGGCCCGGCGATGGGTGCGGCTACGACCACCTCGGCCCGACGACGCAGCGCACGCGCGGCGGCATCGGCCAGTGCCATGTCGCCCGCGTCCTCACCGGCCACGATCACCACGTCCAGCGGACCGACCCAGCCCGGCAGGACGGGGCCCGTCACGACCGGGACGTCGACGCGTGCCGCGAGGGTGGCGACCCCCAGCTCGGCCGCACGGTGCGAGACCTCGCTGGAACCGTGGACGATCACGACGCTGCGTGGCCGTAGATCCGCGAGCGGCGCCAGCACGCCCTCGCGGACGGCCTCGGCAGTTGCCCGAACCTGCGCCCCGGCGAGCGCGACGGCCCGCAACAGTCCGTCGACGTCCGCGGAGAACAACTCCTCGGCATCATCGAGGTCGGGTGTACCGGTGCGCATGGGACCAGCGTAGCCAGCCGCGCGGACACACGCCCGGGTACGCGACACAGTCACTCGTTCGGTACCCGCAGCGAGGTGGGAAGGGAGGCCGGCCCCGAACTCCGACGATTCGCGGCCCCCGACGACGACAACGGGTTCCACGCCCCCCGCGTGGTGGTCTCCGGTCAGTCGACCGGGTCCGGGAGAACCCGCAGATGACCGCGGCGACCCGGCCGGGGCCGCGTCTGGTGGCGGGGCACACCCGGGGTGGCCGACGGCTGAGACGGCGAATCGACGGGTCCGGCGCGATGGCGACCGCTGCGACGGTCGGCGAGTGCGGCCTCGTACGCGGCATCGGCCGCGCGCGCCTCGTCCAGCGACCGTGAGTCGAACGCATCGAGGGAATCGGCCGGCGTCCGGTCCGAGCCACGGCCGAGGGACCCGCGATCGACGAAGCCCGGGCGTCCTCCACCGGCGACGGCGCCGGCCTCGCGAACGGCCTCGGCGAGGGCGGTCAGCTCATGGTCCTCGGCCGGTACCGAGAATCCCCGCTCACTGCGCAGCATCTCCCATCCCCGCGGCACGGTGATCCGGCGAGCGTGGTCATCGCACAGATCCCAGGAATGCGGCTCCTCCGAGGTCGCCAACGGACCGATCACCGCGGTCGATTCGGCGTAGACGAAGGTCAGGGTAGCCACCGCGGATCGGGCGCAGCCGGGTCGGCAGCACAGACGGGGAAGCTTCACGTGACGAGATTAGCCCGCACTGTCCGCAACCACAGACTCGACACGCTCAGAACGGGGGCGGGCGGGGGCGACATCGGCCACCGCGACCTCATAGACTCGCGCCATGCGCATCCACCCGAAGCCGACGCCGCGCGGCTCATTCGGCCAGCCGGGAATCCGTCGTGGCCGACGCCGGGTCGGACGGTACCGAGATCGGCGAGGACGCGGCCTGCGCTCCCCGCTGCTGCCGCAGAACGTCCCCGCCTACAACACCCGCTCCGACGAGTTCGACGCCGTCGCGCTCGAGGCCTTCGCCGAGATCGACGCGCAGTGGCACGATCAGTTGGCCGGACTCGACATCGCCGTCGACGAGATCCCGCGACTGCTTCCCCGCGATCCCGAGACCGTCGAGTGGCCAGACGAGGTGACCGCCGACGGCGCGGTGCCGCTCGCACGATTGATCCCCGCGGGCATGGACGTCCACGGGGTGCCGACACGGGCGCAGATCATCCTGTTCCGCCGGCCGCTGGAGTCGCGGGCCAAGAAGGGCACGGACCTGCTCGAGCTCGTGCACGAGGTCCTCGTCCAGCAGGTCGCCACTCACCTGGGCGTCGACGAAGACACGATCGACCGCGGACCTGAGTGATCCGCGGTCGATGATCGCGTCCGACGACGCAGCGTCGAGCGTCCAGCTCTCGCTGGGGAATTCGATTGTTCGGACGTCGCCGTTCCGGCGACCTCCTCAGATGATGCCGCGCTTGAGACGACGGCGCTCACGTTCCGACAGCCCGCCCCAGATCCCGAAGCGTTCGTCGTTGTGCAGCGCGTACTCCAGGCACTCCGCCTTGACTTCGCAGCCCTGGCAGATGCGCTTGGCCTCACGTGTCGATCCACCCTTTTCGGGGAAGAACGCCTCCGGGTCGGTCTGCGCACACAATGCGCGGTCCTGCCACTGCTCTTCGACGGAATCGAACAGGTCGTCGAAGTCGTTGGGCACCAAGGCCAGATGACGACGGCCGGCGGCATCGTCTGCGTCGGATTCGACGAGAACGGTTGCGTCGGCGACGGATTCGATTGCGGCCGCACGCGCGGTGCCACCGATCATCGAATCGTCAACGGGCCCAAGGGTGCGAAACTCTGTGGCGCCGATGTCCGGGGTGGATGTCATCACGTGCGACTCTGCGATGAATTGCGGGCGAATATGCGGTTCAAGCGGATTGCCGATCGGATTGTCAAAAGCCATCGTCGGCGCCTCCTAGCTCGGGATGTTGGTCGTTGACTGTCCTTTGCGAACACGACGTGCTGCCGTACCCACCACTGCTGCCACACCACTTGTACTCGGGGTGCAGTGACTCTCTACATCCGTTGTACACAGCGCCCGAGCGACGGCCCTTCTCTGCCGGCACCGACCCTCTGTCCGCGTTCGAACATATGATCGAATCCCTTGGAGGCCAGTGGTTCTCGACCTCGAATGTTCTCGATCTCAAACTCGGAATGACACTGATGTGATTAGACACGCCGAGGGCGGTCCCGGTCAAGTTGAATCGAAGAATTCCCTTTACCATCGCCTGCCGTCAAATCTGTGACTCGACACGACGACGGCTCGAAGGCGAAGTGAAGATCACACTCGGCGAGCCCTCCTCCCCACCCGCAGGACGGGTGCGACAGCGGCGTACGGGGCCTCACGGCCGACCACTAGAGTGGCGGTGTGAAGGAGTACCTGCTGTGAAGGTGACCGTACTCGTCGGCGGCGTGGGGGGCGCGCGTTTCCTCCTCGGACTGCGCGAACTGCTCGGTGCCACCCCGTTCCCGCCGCATCCCGACGACCCCACGCTCGGTCTCGGCGAACATCAGCTCACCGCGATCGTGAACGTCGGCGACGACGCGTGGATGCATGGAGTGCGCATCTGCCCCGACCTCGACACGTGCATGTACACCCTCGGCGGCGGCATCGACCCGGAACGCGGCTGGGGCCGGCGCGGTGAAACCTGGCACGCGAAAGAGGAACTCGCCGCCTACGGCGCCGACCCGGACTGGTTCGGCCTCGGCGACCGCGATCTCGCCACCCATCTGATCCGTACGCAGATGCTCGACGCCGGGTACAGGTTGTCCGATGTGACCGCTGCACTGTCCCGCCGATGGAATCCGGGCGTGCGCCTGCTGCCGGTGACCGACGACCGGCACGAGACGCATGTGGTGATCGCCAAGCCGGACGGCGACGAGGGCGAGCGCGTCGCGATCCACTTCCAGGAATGGTGGGTGCGCCACCGCGCCCGGATCCCGACCTTCGGCTTCGCGCAGGTCGGTTCGGACGACACCACCCCGGCACCCGGGGTCCTCGACGCGATCGCCGACGCCGACGTCATCCTGCTCGCACCGTCGAATCCGGTGGTGAGCATCGGTGCGATCGTGAGCGTTCCCGGGATGCGCAGCGCGTTGCGCACCACCAAGGCCCCGGTGGTCGGTGTCTCGCCGATCATCGACAACCGGCCGCTGCGCGGCATGGCCGACGAATGCCTGTCGGTGATCGGTGTCGAGTCGTCGGCCGAGGCGGTCGCCGCCCACTACGGCGCCCGCAGCGGCAACGGCATCCTCGACGGCTGGCTGATCGCCGAGGGCGACCGGGCACAGGTCGACGGCATCGCCATCGGCTCCGCACCGCTGCTGATGACCGACCCGCAGGCGACCGCACAGATGATCCGAGCTGCCTGCGCACTCGTCGACGTGGCCATGCCGGAACAGAACGTGGGCACCGAGTGAGCGACCTCGCCGATCACCGCGCCCCGGACGGCCTGGAGATCCGACCCGTCACCGGGCTCCCCGAGTTCACCGCCGAATCCGACGTCGCCGCCGAGATCCTCGCCGCCGCACCGTGGTTGGAATCCGGTGATGTACTGGTCGTGACCAGCAAGATCATCTCCAAGGCCGAGGGCCGTATGGTGGATGCACCGGCCGATCCCGACGAACGTGATGCGCTGCGACGCAGGCTCGTCGAGGCCGAGTCGGTGCGGGTGCTCGCCCGCAAGAACCGCACGCTGATCACCGAGAACCGTCTGGGTCTGGTCCAGGCCGCGGCCGGGATCGACGGTTCCAATGTGCGCTCCGACCAGTTGGCCCTGCTCCCCGAGGATCCCGACGGCAGCGCGAGACGACTGCGGGCCGCCATCGCCGAGCGTGCCGGACTCGAGGTCGCGGTGATCATCACCGACACGATGGGCCGCGCCTGGCGCACCGGACAGACCGATGTCGCGATCGGGTCGGCGGGCATCGCCGTCACCCACCCCTACGACGGTGGCACCGACGACTACGGGAACCCGTTGGTGGTGACCGACATCGCGGTCGCCGACGAACTGTCCGCGGCCGCAGATCTGGTCAAGGGCAAGCTCGCCGCCGTGCCGGTGGCCGTCGTGCGTGGGTTCGCGCCCGTCGACGACGGTTCGACCGCCGCCGATCTGATCCGGCCCGCCGACGAGGACCTGTTCCGGCTCGGCACCGAGGAGGCCATCGCCCTGGGTCGTCGGGAGGCGATCCGCACCCGACGGTCCGTACGCGCCTTCGATACCCGGCCGGTCGACCCGGAACTGATCCGCACCGCCCTGGGTGAGGCCCTCACCGCGCCCGCGCCGCACCACACCCATCCGGTGCGGTTCGTGTGGGTCCGCTCGGAGCAGCGGCGTCGTGCGCTGCTCGACGCGATGACCGCCGAATGGCGCGCCGACCTCGAATCCGATTCCAAGACACCCGAATCGATCGAGAAGCGACTCCGCCGCGGCCAGATCCTCTATGACGCACCGGAACTGGTGATCCCGTTCCTGGTACCAGACGGCGTGCACGAGTACCCCGACGAGCGTCGGAACGCGGCCGAGCACACCATGTTCACGGTGGCCGCCGGCGGTGCCGTGGCGAGCCTGCTGATCGCGCTGTCGGTCCGCGAGATCGGCAGCTGCTGGGTCGGCTCGACGATCTTCGCCGCACCTACGGTACGTCGTGTCCTCGAAGTGGACGCGTCGTGGGAGCCGTTGGGCGCGGTCGCCATCGGACACCCGCTCGAAGCTGCCCCGCTGCGCGACGCGGCGCCGACCGACGAGTGGGTGATCGAACTGTGAGCGCGGAATCCCTGCACGCCTCTGCTGCCGAGGCATTGACCGCCTGGCAGGCGCCCGACTCGGGACAGGACAGCCTCCGGCATGCCTACCTCGCGTTCCTGGCCGCTGCCCCGGACGCGTGCCTGCGGGCCTGTGCGGCAGGACATGTCACCGGGTCGGCCATCGTCTTCGACGCCGATCGCAGCCATGTCCTGCTGACCCTGCATCCGCGCGTCGGCAAGTGGATTCAGCTCGGCGGACACTGCGAACCGTCCGACGAGACCCTGGCCGACGCCGCCTTGCGAGAGGCCCGCGAGGAATCCGGCATCCCCGGGCTCGATCTCGACCAGATCGGCGCCGGCGGTGGCATCGTCCACCTGCACACCCACCCGATCACCTGCTCGCTCGGCGTGCCGACCCGGCATCTCGACGTGCGCTACCGGGTGGTCGCCGGCCCGACCGCCGACGGTGGCCTGCCGCAGTTCGCACGCAGCGAGGAGTCCGTGGACCTGCAGTGGTGGCCCATCGATGACCTGCCCCCGGATGCCGACGCCGACATCCCGGAACTGATCCGCGCGGCCTTGGCGAGCTGACCTCGACACGCGGCGTCTCCGCTCCGCTCGGGCGCCGCTACTCGGTTGGCAGGGTCGGACGCTAGACCCGAATCCCCTTGCCGACCGTCACCACACCTCCGGCGCTGACGGAAAAGCGTTCGCGATCGGCGTCGGGGTCGACGCCGAGCTGCTCACCGTCGCCGACGACGACGTTCTTGTCGAGGATGGCCCTGCGCACGACCGCACCCTTGCCGACCCGTACGCCCGGCATGAGGACGCTGCCCTCGATGATCGCGCCGTCCTCGACGATGACGTTGGACGACAGCACCGAATTGCGTACCGTCCCACCCGAGATGATGCAGCCCGAACCGACCACCGAGTCCTCGGCGACGCCACTCTGGACGAACTTGGCCGGCGGCAGGTTGTGTGTCTCGCCGCGGATCGGCCAGCGGCCGTTGTACAGGTTGAAGATCGGGTGCACGGACACGAGGTCCATGTGCGCCTCGTAGAACGCGTCGAGGGTTCCGACGTCACGCCAGTAGCCCTTGTCGCGCTCGGTGGCCCCGGGCACCTCGTTGTCCTTGAAGTCGTAGACGTAGGCGGTGTCGCGCGCGACGAACGCGGGGATGATGTCGCCGCCCATGTCGTGGTCGGAGTCTGAGTCGGCGGCGTCGGCGCGCAGGGCGTCGACGAGAGCCTCGGTGGTGAACACGTAGTTGCCCATGGAGGCGAAGGTCGAGTCCGGATCGTCGGGGGTCCCGGGCGGGTCCGCGGGCTTCTCGAGGAAGCGCGTGATCTTGCCGGACGCGTCGGAGTCGATGCACCCGAAGGCCACGGCCTCCGCACGCGGTACGCGGATGCCGGCGACGGTGACGTCGGCTCCCGATGCGATGTGCGCCTCGACCATCTGCGACGGGTCCATGCGATACACGTGATCGGCACCGAACACCACGATGTATTCCGGCTGTTCATCGCTGATCAAGTTCATGGACTGGAAGATTGCATCTGCGCTACCCGTGTACCAGCGCGGACCGAGGCGCTGCTGCGCGGGCACCGGGGTGATGTATTCGCCATGAAATCCCGATGTCCACCAGGTTTGCGAGATGTGCCGGTCCAGCGAATGCGATTTGTATTGTGTCAGCACGCATATGCGCTCGTATCCGGCATTGACCAGGTTCGACAGCACGAAGTCGATCAGCCGGTAGGCACCGCCGAAGGGCACCGCAGGCTTTGCCCGATCCATCGTCAGCGGGTAAAGGCGTTTACCTTCGCCGCCCGCGAGGACGATGCCGAGGACGTGCGGCTGTGATCTCACTCCCCCAACTTAACCGCGATCGGGAGCCTCGGCCAGATGACCGCACCATCGGATTCGCGGTTGTGTTCACTCTGCGATGGCGAACTGCTGCGGATGCCACTAGCGTCGTCGATATGAGGGTGGCGATGATGACACGGGAGTATCCACCCGAGGTGTACGGCGGCGCCGGTGTACACGTCACCGAATTGGTCCGCCACCTACGCGATCTCGCCACCGTAGATGTGCACTGCATGGGTGCCGAGCGGGAGACCGCGGCGGTCTATTCGCCGGACCCGGGCCTGGCCGGCGCGAATGCGGCGATCACGACGCTGTCCGCCGACCTGCGGATGGCCGTCGGTGCCGAAGGCGCCGACGTCGTGCACTCCCACACCTGGTACACCGGCCTCGCCGGGCACGTCGCCGCGCAGCTGTACGGCGTCCCTCACATCCTCACCGCGCATTCGCTCGAACCGTCGCGGCCGTGGAAGGCCGAACAGCTCGGCGGTGGTTATCGGGTGTCGAGCTGGGTCGAGCGCAACGCGGTCGAGTACGCCGACGCGGTGATCGCCGTGAGCTCGGGGATGCGCAGCGAGATCTGCACCACCTATCCGCATCTCGATCCCGAACGTGTCCACGTGGTGCGCAACGGCATCGACACCGACCAGTGGTATCCCGTCGACGACCCGTTCGGCCCCGAATCGACGCTGACTGCGCTCGGCGTCGATCCGGAGCGTCCGATCGTCGCCTTCGTCGGCCGTATCACCAGGCAGAAGGGCGTCGCCCATCTCGTCGCTGCCGCCCACCGGTTCGATCCGGACATCCAGCTCGTGCTCTGCGCCGGCGCCCCCGACACCCCGGAGATCGGCGCCGAGATCGAGTCGGCGGTCGGCGAGCTGTCCGCGTCACGACCCGGCGTGCACTGGATACGGGAGATGCTGCCGCTCCCCCGCATCCGCGAGATCCTCACTGCAGCATCGGTCTTCGTGTGCCCGTCGGTGTACGAACCGCTCGGCATCGTGAACCTGGAGGCCATGGCCTGCGGGACCGCCGTCGTGGCGTCGGAAGTCGGCGGTATCCCGGAGGTGGTGCGCGATCACGTCACCGGCCGGTTGGTGCCCTACGACCCCGTCGATCCGCAGACCTTCGAACACGATCTCGCCCAGACGGTCAACGCCGTCGTCGGAGATCCCGTCGCGGCCACGGCGATGGGTGCGGCCGGCCGCGAGCGTGCCGAAGCCGAGTTCTCCTGGTCGACGATCGCCGAACAGACCCTAGGGGTGTACCGGTCCGTACTCCGCTGACAGCGCGCCGTTGCGGCAGGTCAGCCCTGCGCGATCGGGCGGCAGGTCGTCACGACCACCGACAGTGTCACGCCCACGGTGCCACCTCCCACGAATGCGTCTGCACGCGAGCGGATGTCGGCGTCGTCGGCATGAAAGGCCGACGGCCCCATCGCCACCAGGTCGCCCACGGTCTGCGCGTCGAGTTCGATGACGTGCCGGATCGTCGACGAGTCGACGACCTCGAAACCGTCGGCGAAGGTGGCCTGGAGGCGTTCGTACTTGCCGGAGTCGACCCGCAGCATCTGCATCGGTTCGATGATCTCGGCGAGATGATCTGCGGCCGGGCTGACGACGACGAGGCCTCCGCCGGGCTGCAGTACCCTCGCGAATTCGGCGGCATTGCGTGGTGCGAACACCGAGAGCGCAACGGTGACAGCGTCATCGGCGATCGGTAGGCCGCGCCAGATGTCGGCGACGATCGCCGCGTGACGTGGGGTGCCGCGGGAGATCGCCCGCGCACAGAACTTGGAGAGGTCGATGCCTATTCCCCGTGCCTCGACCGCAGATGATTCGGCCAGCGCGGAGACCGCGGCGCGAAGGTAGTGGCCGCCACCGGCTCCCGCGTCCAGGACGACGGGTTTGTCCGCGCCGGCACCGAATTCGCATGCCCGGTCGGCCACCGCGTCGAGCACCGGCGTGAAGAATCCGGCGTCGTGGACACGTGCGCGGGCCGCGACCATGGACGCGGTGTCGGCACGCAGTGAACCCGAACGTCCGTCGAGCAGCGAGACGTAACCCTGCTTGGCGACGTCGAAGGAATGACCGCCACCGCAGCGGAGTGATCCTCCACGCGGTGACGGCCCGGACCCGGCTCCTGCCGGGGAAGTCTCGTCGTGCCCGGTCCCGGGCGGCGCGGTCTCGAAAGCCCCGGCACACACCGGGCATCGAAGCAGCTCGACGACGTCGGCGAGATCTCCGTTCAGCCGGTGACCCCGCGGAGTTCCTCACCCAGTGCGGCGGCTTCGTCGGCGGTCAGCTCGACGACGAGGCGACCTCCGCCCTCGATCGGAATCCGGACAACGATTCCACGCCCTTCCTTGGCCGCTTCGAGGGGGCCGTCCCCAGTACGTGGCTTCATTGCCGCCATTCTCAAGCTCCCTTCACAGTGTCCTGCTTCGAACATGATACGTGTCGTCGTCTCGATCGAATGCGAGTGCGCGACACAAGCTCTGTTCCGAGGTGCCCCGACTACCTGTCGATGGCTGTCGACGGACCTGCTTCGCGCGAGGCGGGATTGGGGTCCTGATCGTCGTAAACCGCCTGATCCCGGCCGTTCTCGGGGTTGTCGACACCCTCTGCGGCAACGTCGGGAACGCCCGTCGTGCCGGGGGTCACACCTGTCCCCGACTCGCGCTCGCGGAGACGCGCGATGACCGTTCGGAGGTCGTCGACCTCGCGCGCGAGACGCGCGAGCGCCCAGTCGACCTCGGATTGCTTGTAGCCCCGGAACGTCTGCATGAAGCGCAGCGCCCGGACGTCGTCGCCACTGATCCCGACCGTCGGCAGACGGGTGAGGGTGGTGCCGGGTTCGACCGGGGGGAGTTCCTCCCCGCGCCCGAAGACGAACCAGACGATGGCGAACACTGCCCCGGCGACGAGCGCCATGATCAGCAGGTACAGCAGCAGGGTCTGCATACGTCCCATCCTGACAGACCGGCGTCGGGCGGCCCTCGCGGCACCTGGCCGTCTCGTCGGACGACCGGTCCGCACACGACACCGGCGACACTGCGTCGCGCCGAGGGCGTGTCACGTGTCGCCGGAGTCGAGGAGTGGTCGGTTCCCGGACGAAGTCGCCTAGGAGGCCATCACCTTGGAGTCGATGGAGCGGAGGGTGTTCATCGGCGGACGGTCCTCGAGGTAGACCTCGGTGGTGTGCGGCGTGAACGAGCCGTCGGGCTCGGCGGTGAACTGGGTGAGTCCGACGCCGGAGTCCTCGATGCCGCATCGGCGCATCAGCGTGCCGACGATCTGCCGGCTCATGACGCCGAGCTCGATGAGTGGACGGTTGCGGTGGGTGCGGACGCCGAGGTTGACCTGTCCGATGCCGCCGAGGCCGTACCGATCGTAGGTGTCGATGAGGAGACCGATCTCCACGCCGTAGCCGGGCGCGAACGGCACCGACGACAGCATCTCGCGGGTGCCGGCGTATTCACCGCCGAGCGGCTGCAGGACCGCGGTGAGGTCGGGCTTCTGGGAGGCCAGCAGTGGGCGGGCGACGAGTTCGGTGACGCGGCCGCCGCCGTTGGCGTCCTGGGTGCCGCCGGTACGCAGCGGACGGCGGTAGTAGCCCTTCACCAAGTGGATCTCCGGATTCACCAGGAGCGGGCCGAGCATCTTCGGCACGAACATGGGGTCCGGGTCGATGAGGTCGGAGTCGACGAAGGCGATGATGTCGCCGGTGGTCGCGGCGATCGAACGCCACAGCACCTCACCCTTGCCCTTGACGGGTTCGAGCTCGGGCACCGCCTCCTCACGGCTGATGACCTGCGCACCGGCCGCGAGCGCACGCTCGGCGGTGGCATCGGTGGAGCCCGAGTCCAGGACGATCAGTTCGTCGACGAGCGTGCCGTACAGCGGCATGATCGAGGCGATCACGTCGGCGACGGTCTCCTCCTCGTTCAGGGCGGGCAGCACCACCGATACGGTGCGTCCGTCCTTGGCGGCGACGAGTTCGTCGATGGTCCAGTCCGGCTGCTCCCAGGTGTGGGTCGCCGACCACTGCCGCTTGGTACCGAGCTCCTCGGCCGGCGTCGGCCAGACGGCGGCCTTATCGCGACCGATGGGGTTACGTCGCTTCTGCTTGGTCATGCAAGTCCCCTGACTGTTCGGGCGGGCGGTCTCGTTCCCGCGATGGCAGCGACCATGTCGACCACACGACGGGTGGCGGCGACCTCGTGTACGCGAAAGATCCGGGCGCCTTCGGCGGCGGCCAGAGCGGTCGCGGCGAGGGTTCCCTCCAACCGTTGCTCCAGGTCTGTACCCAGAGTCTCCCCCACAAAGTCCTTGTTGCTCAGCGCCATCAGGACTGGCCAACCCGTATTAACAAGATCTTTTACACGGCGTAACAGTGCGAGCCCGTGGTGAGTGTTCTTGCCAAAATCATGCGTCGGGTCGATAACGATCGCGTCTCGATGTACGCCCGCTGCCAGGGCCCGCTCCGCCGCCCCGGTCACCTCGTCGAGCACGTCGGCCACCACCGCGTCGACGGAATCGCCGTAGGAGACGCGGTGCGGGCGGGTCCGGACGACGGCACCGCCGGTGTGCGAACACACGATCCCCGCACCCCGTTCGGCCGCGACCGCGACGACCTCGGGGTCGACTCCGGCCCACGTGTCGTTGATGAGGTCGGCCCCCGCCGCGCACGCCTGGTCGGCGACCTCGCTGCGCCAGGTGTCGACGCTGATCAGCACATCCGGGTGGCGCTCCCGGATCCACGAGATCATCGGCACCACGCGAGCCGCCTCGGTCATCGCGTCGACCTCTTCGCCGGGCCCTGCCTTCACCCCGCCGACATCGATGATGTCGGCACCTTCGGCGACCACCTGGTCGACGCGCCGCTGTGCAGCGGTGTCGTCGAAGCTGGCGCCACGGTCGTAGAAGGAGTCAGGGGTGCGGTTGACGATCGCCATGACCAGCGCACGGTCGACGGCCACCGGACGACCGCACAGGGTCGGCGAAACGGTCATCCCTTGGGGACCTTGGCGGCTGCCACGTCGTCGGGGTAATCCTCGTAGTACTCCACGTAGCCCTTCTCCTTGCCGACCAGCACGTAGACCTGATCGGCCTCGGCGTCGGCATAACCTTCCTTACGGAGTTCGACTTTACGGTTCTTGAACGTCGAAGTCTGCTCGAAGTCGTCGACGATGCGCACGAACAGCGGCACCGCATAGGACGGCAGCGCCTTGTAGAGGTGTTCGGCGAGCCGCTTCGGGTCGAGGTCGGCGCCGTCGCGCAGTTTGATCGCCACCATCCCGGCGCGGCCATCGGTGCCGGGTACCTCGACGCCGTAGACCACCGACTGGGCCACCGCGTCGTATGAGTCGACGGCACCCTCCACCTCGGTGGTGGCCACGTTCTCACCCTTCCACCGGAAGGTGTCGCCGAGGCGGTCGACGAAGGCGATGTGCGCGAAGCCCTGATCGCGGACGAGGTCGCCCGAGTTGAAGTACGAGTCCCCCTCCTTGAAGGCGTCGCGCACGATCTTCTTCTCGGTCTCCTCCTCGTCGGTGTAGCCGTCGACCGGCACCCGGTTGGAGATCTGCGCGAGCAGCAGGCCCGTACCGCCCTTGCCGACCTCGGTCAGTCGGCCCTCGGAGTCGCGCTTGGGATTGCCCTCCTCGTCGTACTCCACGATCTTGTACGGCAGAGGGCAGAACCCGGCCGTCTTGTCGACGGTGAAGGCGTTGACGAAGGCGAGGTTGAGCTCGCTTGCGCCGTAGAACTCGACAACGCGGTCCACGCCGAACCGCTCACGGAATTCGTCCCAGATGTCGGGGCGCATCCCGTTTCCGACCACGGTGTGCACCGAGTGCTGCAGATCGGTGGGCTTCTCCGGCTGCGCCAGCAGGTAGCGGCACAACTCACCGATGTAGCAGAAGGCGGTGGCGCGGTTGAGGATCACGTCGTCCCAGAACTTCGACGCCGAGAACGACTTGCCGATCGCGAAGCATGCCCCCGACGCGAGCACCGACGACAGGGACACCGACAGTGCGTTGTTGTGGTAGAGCGGCAGCGGCACGTACATGGTGTCGCTGTGGCGCAGGCGGACCGCGAGACCGCCGATACCGGAGAAGCTGGCCAGCCATCGGTTGTGGCTCATCACGCTGGCCTTGGGCATCCCGGTGGTGCCCGAGGTGAAGATGTAGAAGGCCTTGGTCGAGGCCGGCAGCTGTGCGGTGACCTCTGGGTCGGTGTCCGCCTTGCCCTCGGCGGCCGCGTCGAACTCGGCGAAGTCGAAGACATGGTCGGGCAGCGCCGACTCCGGGATCGACTCGAAGGCCTCGGCACAGTCCGGGTCGTGGACGAGGACCTTGGCCCCGAGCAGCTTGACCGAATGCTCGAGGACCTCGCCGCGCTGGTTGTAGTTCAGCATTCCGGCGATCGCGCCGAGCTTCACCGTCGCGAGCATCAGCAGCAGATCGGTGGTGTTGTTCTTGGAGAGCAGGGCGACCACGTCACCCTTGCCCACACCGGCCTCGGAAAGAACTGCGGCGTAACGGTTCACCCGGCGATTGGCCTCGCCGTAGGTGGTCGTGCGGCCCTCGAACCGGACGAACGGGCGGTCCGGATGGGCACTCGCATGCTTCTGGAAGACCGAGCCGATCGTCTTCTTCGCTTCCGGCGGCCGCCGGATCAGGCCCGGCGCGTGCTTGATCATCCCGGTCGCGTGTGGCGCCATCCTGGCCACGCCGCGCAGGAGATCCCCCACCCCGACCGTCTTCACCGTGTCCTGATTCGAACCGTCTGTCGTCGAGTCCGTCTGGACGTCCTTGGGCTGGGTCTCTGGCATGTGGCCTCCGCTCTCCGCTGGGCGTCGTGAGTGCCCCGCGCACTCACCGCGCCACCTTACCGGCCGGTAGGAAGTTTCTACCGCTGTGTCGCCAACTCGATCGCCTCGTCGACAGAGGCCGTGACCAGCAGTCGATCCAACGACCGCTGGGAGACGAAACCGGTTGTCGACAACTCTCGCAGCCAGCCGAGGAGCGGCGCGTAGAAATCGAAAGGATCGAGCAGGACCACCGGCTTCTCGTGCATGCCCAGGTACCCACCCGTCCAGGTCTCGAACAGCTCCTCGAGAGTTCCGATACCCCCGGGGAGCGTGATGAAACCGTCGGCACGCTCGTCCATGATGCGTTTGCGCTCACGCATGGTCTCGGTGATGACGAGTTCGTCGGACCCGAGGTCTGCCACCTCGCGCTCGATCAGCGCCTTCGGGATGATGCCGATGGTGTTGCCGCCCGCCGCGCGCGCCGACGTGACCAGCGCACCCATCATCGAGACGTTGCCGCCGCCGGAGACGACGACGTGACCGGCACGCGCGAGCGCCGCCCCCACCTCGGAGGCGAGATCGAGGAAGCGTTGCTCGACGGGACCGGACGCACAGTAGACACAGACGGCACTCACCGGGCAATCGTGCCATCGACTCCCGACTGGTTCACGCCGGGTTGCGTCGGGGCGGCGGCCTCGATCGTCGCGACGACGTCGTCCGGGTCGTCGACGACGGTCAGCAGGTCGAGGTCCTCGGGCGAGATCATCCCGCGCGCGGCCAGCACGTCGCGCATCCAGTCGAGCAGGCCGCCCCAGAAGTCGCTGCCCACCAACACGATCGGGAATCGCACCACCTTCTTGGTCTGTACCAGGGTGAGCGCCTCGAACAGCTCGTCGAGCGTGCCCATGCCGCCCGGCAGGCAGACGAAGGCCTGCGCGTACTTCACGAACATCGTCTTGCGGACGAAGAAGTAGCGGAAGTTCATGCCGAGGTCGACCCAGGGGTTGAGGCCCTGTTCGAAGGGCAGCTCGATGTTCAGCCCGATCGACTGGGCACCCGCCTCGTGCGCACCCTGGTTGGCCGCCTGCATCGCGCCGGGCCCGCCGCCGGTGATCACCGCGTAGCCGGCCTCGCCGAGCGCACGACCCACGCGCACGCCGAGTGCGTACTCCGGCGAATCCGGCTTCAGCCGGGCCGAGCCGAACACGGTCACCGCCTCGGCGACCTCGCTCATCGCGTCGAAGCCCGCGACGAACTCCGACTGGATGCGCAGGACCCGCCACGAGTCGCGCATCGTGCGTTCGGCGCGACGATCCGCATCGCGCGGGTCGACCCATTCGAGAAGCCGCCGGTCCGTGGTCTTGCCGCGCTGCTCCGGCCGCATGCGGATGGGGCCGACGTAGCAGACGTCGTCAGCGGCGGAGTCGGTGGCGAGAGGTTCCGGATCGGTCGACATGCGGCTCACGCTAGCAGCGTGCGATGCGGCTCCCGGCCGGCGTCGGCCGGGCTCAGGACAGGTACGCGCGCAGCAGCTCGGTGACCGTGCGGATCTGCTCGACCGGGACGCGCTCGTCCCGACGATGCGCGAGGTTCGGGTCGCCGGGCCCGAGGTTCACCGCGGGGATGCCGAGGGCGGAGAACCGTGAGACGTCGGTCCAGCCGTACTTGGCGCGGAAGCGTCCCTGCGCGGCCTCGACGAGCGCGGCGGCCGCCGGGTGGGCCAGGCCGGGGAGCGCACCGGCCGCGGCGTCGGTGACCTCGAGGGTGACCGTGCCGTCGGCGAGGTCGGCGGCGAAGACCTCGCCGACGTGGTCGAGGGCCTGCTCGACGGAACGGTCCGGGGCGAAGCGGAAGTTCACGTCGACGTGCGCGGCGTCGGGGATGACGTTGCCTGCGACGCCGCCGCCGAGCCCGACCGCCGAGAGTCCCTCGCGGTACTCGCAGCCGTCGATGTCGACGCGGCGCGGCTCGTAGGCGGCCAGCGTGGTCAGCACTCCCCCGAGCTTGTGGATCGCGTTGTCCCCCATCCACGAGCGGGCCGAGTGCGATCGCGTTCCCGACGTCGAGAGCCGAACGCGCAGCGTCCCTTGACAACCCGCCTCGATGAGACCGGCGGTGGGTTCGCCGAGGATGGCGACGTCACCGGCGAGCCACTCCGGCAGTTCCCGCTCGATGTCGTTGAGGCCGTTGAACTCGGCGGCGATCTCCTCGCAGTCGTAGAAGATCAGCGTCAGGTCGTGGGCGGGATCCTCGAGCGTCGCGGCGAGGTGCAGGAATACGGCGTCGCCCGACTTCATGTCGACGGTGCCGCAGCCGTGCAGCACGTCGCCCTCCTCGGGATGCCTCTCGCGTCGCGACGGCAGATTGCCGGCGACGGGCACGGTGTCGAGGTGCCCGGCGAGGATGACGCGCTGCGCCTTCCCCCGGTTGGTGCGGGCGAGTACCCGGTTGCCGTGCCGGAGGACCTCGAAGCCCGTCGTCTGTTCCCGCAGTGCCGCTTCCACCGCGTCGGCGATGGCCGACTCGTTGCGCGACTCGCTCTCGATGTCGACGAGGGCGGCGGTCAGTTCGACGGGATCGGCGGCGAGGTCGAGTGCGGTGCTCACGCGCCTACCGTATCTGGGGTTTCGACAAGCTCAACCGGCAAGGTTCGGCTCCACCGGCAAGGTTCGGCTCCACCGACATGGATCAGCCGGCGTTCGGTGCGGCCAGCTCGGCGGCGCCGAAGGAGACGCTGAACTTCACACACCACAGGAACACCGCGGGATAGGCGTCGAGGTCGACGTCGGCAGGGATCTCGTAGACCTGGTTGCCCTTGTTGCCTTTGATCGTCCCGAGGTCGACGTGGGGCGGATCGGCGGCGGTCCGCCAACCGCTGAAGCCTTCGACGACCTCGGCCTGCGACAACCAGACGTGGACGTCGGGTCCGGTGGTGGTGTCGAGGTCCTCGATGGCGAGAACCCGTGTACCGTCCGGCTTCTCGATGATCGTGACGGTTCCCGAGGTCGAATGCTCGTGGCTGAACAGCCGGCCTTCGGACAGCACGACGGGCGCGGCGGGCGGCGGTTGACCGACCTGCGAGGTCGACGGCGTCACGGCGACCGGGATCTCGTCGTCGACCTCGGTGTCGACGAAGATCAGCCACGGCTGGAAGATCACCGCGGCGACCGCGACAGCGACGACGATCAGCACGCCCACGCCGCCGAGCACCCAGGGCCAGCGACGCCTGCGCCGCGGGGCGGGTGGGGAAGGTCGGTCGTGGCCGGTCATGGCAGCGACGATACGAGCCCCGAACCTGCCCCCACCAGGACTTTGAGCCATTCGGATGACGGGCGGGCACCCGTCGGCCCCGATGCGCCGACGGCGGCGGGCGGCGGGAGGCGCGGCGTCGTTCACCCGGGCCGATCGCCTAGACTCGGGTGCCGTGACAACTACTGGCGCACACGCAACTGGCATCGCAACGGTGATCGACGGGGGGTCGACTCCGGGAGTCGTGCTCGACGTCTGGTTCCCCGCACCCGAACTCGACGGCGTCGAGACCGCCGAGACCGTCGTCCTCGACGAGGAGTCGACACCGGCGGAACTGCGCGAACTGGTCGGTGTCGACGAGGCCCGCGGCGTCAAGACCGTCGCGGTCCGCACCGGCATCGCCGACCTGTCGGTCGCCCCGGTCGACGCCTACGACGTCTACCTCCGACTCCACCTGCTCTCCCACCGGCTCATCGAGCCGCACGGCGCGAACCTCGAGGGCATCTTCGGGATGCTCACCAACGTCGTCTGGACCAATCACGGTCCGTGCGCGATCGAGAACTTCGAGTCGGTGCGCGCCAAGCTGCGCGCCCGCGGTCCGGTCACCGTGTACTCGATCGACAAGTTCCCGCGCATGGTCGACTACGTCGTCCCCGGCGGCGTCCGCATCGGTGACGCCGACCGCATCCGTCTCGGCGCCCACCTGGCCGCCGGCACCACGGTGATGCACGAGGGCTTCGTGAACTTCAACGCAGGCACTCTCGGGTCGTCGATGGTCGAGGGTCGCATCTCGGCGGGTGTCGTCGTGGGCGACGGCTCCGACATCGGCGGCGGCGCGTCGACGATGGGCACGCTCTCCGGCGGCGGCAAGGAGATCATCTCGCTGGGCAAGCGCTGCCTGCTCGGCGCGAACGCCGGCTGCGGCATCCCGCTCGGCGACGACTGCGTCATCGAGGCCGGTCTCTACGTCACCGCCGGCACCAAGGTGACCGGCCCGGACGGCACGCAGATCAAGGCGCGCGACCTGGCGGGCCAGTCGAACCTGCTGTTCCGTCGGAACAGCCTGACCGGCGCGGTCGAGGTCGTGCCGTGGAAGGGCGACGGCATCGCGCTCAACGAGGCGTTGCACAAGCACAACTGACGCCCCCGCAAACCCGCCTTCTTTACCTGGAAACGCCACCCCGCGGGGTGGCGTTTCCACGTGAAAGGGATGGGTTCATGCGGTGAGTCGCGCGGCCGCGGCCGCGATGCGCTCGTCCGTGGCGGTGATTGCCATGCGGACGTGCTTCTCCCCTGCCGGTCCGTAGAAATCGCCGGGGGCGCAGAGGATTCCGCGGTCGGCGAGCCAGGCCACGGTATCGCGGCACGGCTCGTCGCGGGTGGCCCAGAGGTACAGGCCGGCCTCGGAGTGGTCGACGCGGAAACCGGCCGACTGCACTGCGGCGAGCAGAGTACGACGCCGAGCCGCGTAGCGCTCACGCTGTTCGTAGACGTGCGTGTCGTCGCGGAGTGCTGCGGTCATCGCACCCTGAATCGGGAAGGGCAGCATGAAGCCGGCGTGCTTGCGAACCGCGAGCAGTTCGGCGATGAGCTCGGTGTCGCCCGCGAAGAAACCTGCCCGGTAGGACGCGAGGTTGGAGATCTTCGACAGCGAGTGCACCGCGAGCAGACCGGTGTGGTCGCCGTCACAGACCCGCGGGTCGAGGATCGAGAGCGACTCACCCTCCCAGCTCAGCCCCAGGTAGCACTCGTCGGACACCACGACGGTGCCGCGTTCGCGCGCCCAGCCGACGACCTTGCGCAGGTGGTCGACGCCGAGGATCTTGCCGGTCGGGTTCGACGGCGAGTTGATGAACATCAGCGCCGGGTTCATCGGGCCGAGGGCGACGGTCGAGTCGGCCCGGATGGCGCGGGCACCGGCCAGCAACGCACTGACCTCGTAGGTCGGGTAGGCGACCTCCGGGATCACCACGTCGTCGCCCGGGCCGAGACCGAAGGTCGACGCCAGGCCGGCGATCGCCTCCTTGGTGCCGATGACCGGGAGGATGCCCGACTGGTCGAGGTTGGTGACGCCGTGGCGGCGGACAAGCGACTCGGCAGCGGCCTCGCGCAGCTCGGTGGTGCCGATGGTCGTCGGATACCCCGGGAACCCGGAGGCGTCGGCGAGGGCGTTTCGGATCAGCTCCGGCACCGGATCCACCGGCGTGCCGACCGACAAGTCGACGATGCCGTCGGGATGGGACTGCGCCGTGGCCTTGGCACCCGCGAGGGTGTCCCACGGGAAATCGGGCAGCCGACCGCTCACGCGCGTCGCCGACACACGCAGCGGCGCTGCTGCGCGAGAGGTGGGAGTGCTCACTGCGAGGTCAGTCCTATCCGTCCGGGCGGTCTACTTCGAAGACGGTGAGTCGTCGGGCTGTCAGTCTTCTTCGTTCATGGGCGGCAGGCCCTTGATGAACGCCGGGTCGGCGTCGGTCTTGCCGACCTTGCTCGCGCCACCGGGCGAGCCGAGGTCGTCGAAGAAGTCGGCGTTGGCGCTGACGTAGGGTTCCCACTCATCCGGGACATCGTCCTCGTAGAAGATCGCCTCGACCGGGCACACCGGCTCGCACGCACCGCAGTCGACGCACTCATCCGGCTGGATGTAGAGCATGCGTCCACCCTCGTAGATGCAGTCGACGGGGCATTCCTCCACGCAAGCCTTGTCCAGGACATCGACGCAAGGCTCCGCGATGATGTAGGTCACCACTCACTCCTTCGCTAGGAAGATCGTTGTCGGCGCGAGGCGGAGGATCAGTTCGGCGTCGAACGACTCTCCGGCGTCGGCGCCGGTTGCGGTCCGAGGGCTGGTCGAACCGCAACCCAGAGTATCCGCCCCGGCGGTGCCCACGACGAAATCACCCCCGGCTCCAGGGCGCACATAAGGCCCTGCTGTAACGAGAATCACATCACGGACGGGTCGAACGGTCACATCGAACCCGAGTCGACGTCGCAGGCTGCCCGCCCCCGTTTCGCGTCGACACTCGGACTTTCGCTCAGTGTGCCGACAACTCTCGACGAGCGCCGATCCGTCGGGCATCCTCGGCGGCATGTTCGTCGTGAATCCGGTCGCTGTGGGCCGCCCTCGCACCAGCCTCTGCGCTGTGTCGGGGCTCGAGCCGGCGTCGCGGGACATGTGTATGCGCTGTCGCTGATCCTCGGCTCCCGACCCACACATCCGTTTCCCTCAAGGATCTCTTCATGACCTCGACCCTTGCCCGCACCACGTCTGCCTCTCTTCGCTCGCCGAACGTCCCTCCCCTCGCCCGGACTCGGGTGGCGGCCGACGCACCGCGCCCGCGGACCCACCTGCCGACGCATCTGCGTCCCGCCGACCTGCTGCGCATCACCGACCAGGGTGTCGCCGATGTCCTCGACGGCCGGCACGACGCCCTGCTCCCCACCGAATGGGACACCACGCACCGCTGGTCGACGCGCCTCTACGCCGACGACGATCTCGACGTCTGGCTCATCAGCTGGACGCCCGGCGAAGCCACCGAACTCCACGACCACGCCGGTTCGCTCGGCGCACTGACCGTCCTCTCGGGGTCCTTGCGGGAGTACCACTGGACGGGGGACGATCTGGCTGTGCGCGTCCTTGACGCCGGCGACCAGGCGGCCTTCCCTCTCGGGTGGGTCCACGACGTCGTGAAGAACCCGACGACCCAGGTCGCCGGGCCGACGCTCAGCGTCCACGCCTACTCCCCGCCGCTCACCGCGATGTCCTACTACGAGGTGGCCGACGCCGGCCATCTGCGTCGTACCCGCACGATCCTGACCGACGAACCCGAATGAGCGGCAAGCCGACTCCACGCACCATCGACGACGTCCTCGCCGAGGCACGCTCACGACTGCAGCGCATCGACGCCGCATCGGTCCCCGCCGAACTCGAGGACGGAGCGGTCCTCGTCGACATCCGGCCGGCCGCCCAGCGAGCCCAGGAGGGCGAGACGGATCTGGCGCTCGTCATCGAGCGGAACGTCCTCGAATGGCGGTGCGATCCCGCCAGCGATGCCCGAATCCCCGAGGCCGTCGACCACGACGTGCGGTGGATCATCCTGTGCCAGCAGGGTTATACGTCGAGCCTCGCCGCAGCCGCCTTGCAGGACCTCGGGCTGCATCGCGCAACCGACGTGATCGGCGGGTACGAGGCGCTCGCGCCGGTGCTCCGCTAGGCGACGGCCGGCCAGGGCCGCGGCACCGGCCGCGTGTCCACGGCGAGGCCCGTCGCCGGGTCTGCCAACGCGGCGACATGCCGCGTGAGGGCCGGGTCGATCCAGTCCGCGGCGTCGAGCACATACGTCGGTTGCGCGGTGATGCGTTCGGTGAGAACGAAATCCGACTCCGCGGTCCGCGCAGCGAGCGCATCCAGGTTGGGCCAGGGACGTTCGGGGTTCACGTGGTCGGGAGTCAGCGGCGACACCCCGCCCCAGTCGTCGATTCCGGAGGCGATGAGCGCGGCGCATTCGGCCGGCGACACCAGGTTCGGCGGTGCCTGCACCCGCATGTGCGGCCCGAGCACTATACGTGCGACGGCCACCGCCGCCAGGAACTCACTCATCTCCGCATCGGGGTTGGATCGCATCGCGGTGTCGGGCTTGGCCCGGAAGTTCTGCACGATCACTTCCTGGATGTGGCCGCCCGCGGCCTGCACCTCCGCGATTGCGAGCAGGGATTCGGCTCGCTCGTGGAGTGATTCGCCGATCCCGACGAGGATGCCGGTCGTGAACGGGACTCGCGCGGCACCGGCGTCGCGGAGCACCTGCATGCGGACCAGCGGGTCCTTGTCCGGGCTGCCGTAGTGTGGTTGCCCCTTTTCGGTGAAAAGACGACGCGACGTGGTCTCGAGCATCATGCCCATCGACGGGGCCACCGGCCGCAGGTGCAGGAGCTCCTCGAGGCTCATCACCCCGGGGTTCAGATGCGGCAGCAGGCCGGTCCCGGTCAGCACGGCCACCGCGGCCGCACGGACGTAGTCGAGGGTCGACGAGTATCCGCGCTCGGCCAGCCATTCGCGGGCCTCCGGCCACCGATCCTCGGGACGGTCACCGAGCGTGAACAGGGCTTCCTTGCAACCGAGGTCGGCTCCGCGGCGGGCGAGGTCGACGACCTCGTCGAGTTCGAGGTACAACCCCTCGCCGGCGCGGGCGAGTTTGCCGGGCACGGTCACGAAGGTGCAGTAGTGACACCGGTCCCGGCACAGACGGGTCAGCGGGATGAACACCTTGCGCGAGTAGGTGACCTGCCGCGGCCGGCCGACCGCGGCGAGCCCCTCGTCGCGGATCGCGCCGGCGAGCGACTGCAGGCGCACGAGATCCTCTCCGGCACAGGACAGCAGCGTGACGGCCCGGTCGATGTCGATCGACTCCCGGGCCTCGGCGGCGGCAAGGGCGGCATCGATCGCCTCACGTGAAGGACGTTCCCCGGCAACACTTTCCACCGGTTCGGTCCGCACCACGGGGATGCCGAGGTCGGTCATCGTTCCCCCTCCGATGAATCGAGGATGGTCAGATAGGGCGCGGGATCGAACGTGCCGTTGCGTTCTCGGAACGACGCCGCGGTCCCCGGCCACAGCAGCGTCAGGCGGCCGCTCTCCGGGTCGACATACCAACTGTCGCAACCGGTCAGCCACACGGTCGACGCGCTGCGCTCGTCGATCTCGCGGGTGTAGGCGGCCTCGGCCTCGGCCGAGACCTCGAGTGCCCGGACGTCGGTGCCGCCCATGAACTCCAGCGCACCGAGCACGTAGTCGAGCTGCGTCTCGATCATGTAGATCGCCGAGTTGTGGCCCAGCGCCGCGTTCGGCCCGTCGAGCACGAACATGTTCGGGAATCCGCTGACGACGGTCGAGGCATACGAGGTCATGCCCGATGACCAGTGCTCGGCGAGGTGCAGTCCCGCGCGGCCGACGACCCGGCTCGCGGCCGGCGGACGCGCGGACTCGAAACCCGTTGCCATGACGAGGAGGTCGAGGTCGAAGGTGCGTCCGCTGCGCGCGGTGGCCTTGGACTCGGTGATGGACTCCAGCGCACTCGGCTCGAACACCACGTTCGGCCGCTGCAACGCAGGATAGAAGTCGTCGCTGAGAAGGATTCTCTTGCAACCGATCTCGTAACCCGGTGTCAGGTGGTCACGCAGCTCCGGATCGTCGACCTGCTCGTGGAGATGGTTGCGGGCGCGGGCCCGGATCTCGTCGATTTCGGGGTGGAGGCCGAGTCGCTGCCGGAACGCCCCGTCGGCCTCGGTGAGGAGCCGGTGGCGGACCTCGCCGGCGACCTCGGGATCGAGTAGGGCGGCGCGTTCGTCGGCCGAGTACCGGCGGTCTTCGCGCGGCACCACGTAGGGAGCGGTCCGGCAGAACACGACGAGTTCCTCGGCGGCGTCGGCCAGGTGCGGGATGAGCTGCACCGCCGACGCACCGGTTCCCACGACACCGACCCGGGCACCGTCGACGGCGACGTCGTCGTGCCAGGCCGCCGTGTGGACGACCTGACCGGGAAATTGGCCGAGACCCTCGATGTCGGGGATCTTCGCCTCCGACAACCGGCCGACGGCGAGGACGAGACTACGCGCGCGGAACGCCCGGCCCGGTCCGTCACCGTTGCCTGCGGTGATCATCCAGCGGGCCGCGGCCTCGTCCCAGGCCGCCTGCCGCAGTTCGCAGTTCAGCAGGATGTGCTCGGCCAGGCCCTCTTCGGCGACGGTCAGCTCGAGGTAGTCGCGGATCTCGTGCCCACTCGGATACCGCGAGGCCCAGTCGGCCGGCGGACGGAACGAGAACGAGTACAGGTGTGCGGGGATGTCACAGGCGATGCCGGGGTAGACATTGTCGCGCCAGGTGCCGCCCACCGCGTCGGCACGTTCGAGGACGACGAAGGATTCGCGGCCGCGACGGGCGAGTTGCGTGGCCATCCCGAGACCGGCGAAGCCGGCACCGATGATGGCGACATCGATCTCCTGCGACATGTCGATGTCCACCCGCTCACCCCCCTGCGTCGTCGTCACCGTCACGAACGTACCTGCGGGATCGGGAGCAACCGATGGGCTTCCGGCTCGGCATAACGCGTGGTGCGCTGACGCGGTGTACGACCGGCGCGTTCGGCGATGGCGACGAGGGTGTCGGCGTCGAGGACCCGGCCCACCTCCGGACCGGCATCCGGCATGAGCCGACCGTCGAGCAGCAGGCCGCCGATGTCGTCGGCGCCGCCGCGCAACAGCAGGTCCACGGTGTCGGGGTCGAGCTTCGTCCAGGCGACCTGCACGTGGTCGATGAGACCGACGGACATCAGCCGGGCGACCGCGTGCAGTGCGCGGGTCTCCCGCTGCGAGGCGGTCGACGTCGCGGCGGCGGTCAGATGCGGCGGCGTGTTGGAGGCGACCATCGGCATCAGGATCAGCTCGCTGAATCCACCCGTGCGGCGCTGGATCCCGAGCAGTGTCCGCAGGTGCGCGACCTGATGCTCCGGGGTCTCGACGTGCCCGTAGACGATGGTGGCCGTCGAGAAGAGTCCGACGCCGTGCGCGGCCTCGATGACCTCGATCCACTCGCGGGCGGGTGCGGAGCCGGTGGGTGACAGGAACCCGCGGACGGAGTCGTCGAGGATCTGGGCGGCGGTCCCGGGGATCGACCCGAGCCCGGCGGCGCGGAGGCGGCGGAGGTGTTCGACGATCGGCACCCCGGTCCGGACCGCACCGTCGGCGATCTCCGCAGCGCGGTACGCGTGCAGGTGCAGACCGGCTGCCGCATCGGTGATCTCCGCGACGAGGCGGACGTAGTCGGTGGCCGGCCGGTCGGCGGGCAACGGGCCCTGCATGCAGATCTCGGTGGCTCCGAGTTCCACGGCCTCCCCGACCAGCTCGGCGAGCGCGGGCTCGCCGGGGCGGCGTTCATCCGAGATGAGTCGGGCGGCGACCCCGGTGTCCAGATTGCGGTTCACGACGAAGGTCACGGCGTCGGGATCGGTGACCCTCGCCCGGACGGTGTCGGCGAGTTCGCACAGTTCTTCCAGCCGGGTGCCGGAGGCGCCCAGCAGCGCGACCCAGCCCTCGTCGTCGAGGGCATCGGGGCCGAGGGCTGTCGGGTCGTCACGGAGACGACTCAGGGCCGCCGTGACGCGCTCGATCGGGGCCGTGATGTCTTCGGCCCACGCGCGCAGAACCATGACCACACTCTAACGCTCGTTCGGTTACACCCTTCGCCCCGAGGGAACGGCGGCGGGGAAAGTCAGTCGTCGGCTTCGGGAAGCCGATGGGTCCAGCCGAGAAACGCCGCCGGGCCGACACCCAGCACCAGCAGAAAAAGGGTCTGCACCAGGTAGTTTCCCGACGTGCTCAGGATGACGTCGCCACCCGGCCCCGGGATCCCGCCGGCGATGACGACGACGAGCCCCCATGCGGCAAGCGGTGCATAGCGCAGCGGTGACGAGGTGTATCCGGCCGCCAGCCACAGCAGCACGGCGTTGAGAAGTCCGCCGATCAGAGCCGCGACAGGCAACGCGACCCCGCCGAACCGCAGGTACGCGAAGGCAACGCTGAGCAGGCCCACCACGAAGCCGTCGAGGGTCAGCAGCGCCAGCAGGAGCCGGTCGCGGACATGCGGATCGAGCGCTGGCATCTTCGCTATCCGATCCCGGCGAAGAGGTCCGTCTCCCGGTCGCTGCCGGGGGCCTCACGCGGATCGTGGTCGGTGAGGATGAAGTGCTCGTGGTCGTGGATCGGCTGCAGGATGTTGTTCGACAGCGCGTACTCGGTCCCCGACGGCGCGACGGTCACCTGCGTGGCGTGCGCGGCGAGTCCGGCGACCTTGTGCGAGTAGTACGCCCGCACGTCGACCTCGGTGGTGATCCGGTCGTCGGGGTAGCTCGGCAGTTCGCCGGGCCGCGGCATCCGCCAACCGTCCGGCACGGCGCGAGCCGCCGCGAGACCGTTCTCCAGGGCGCTGCGCTCGGTGACCGACTCGTACAGCTTCGCCGGGCCCGCACCGGCCTCCCGGGCACGCGCGACCGCGGCCGCGGTGACCTCGTGGACGAGTTTGTGGTCGGGATGGCCGTAGGTGCCCGACGCGTCGTAGCTGACGACGACCTGCGGGGCGAAGCCGAGGAGCAGGTCGAACAGCACGCCGACCGGCTCGTCGAACGGCGCCCGGACGAGCGCGCGCGGGTGGTCCGCCGACGGCGCCCCGGCCATGCCGGAGTCACGCCAGCGGCCGGCCCCGCCGAGGAAGCGGGGCGTCAGGGCCGGCCCGTCGGCCGGGCTGAGTGCGGCGAGGGCACGGGTCAGTTCGGCGATGCGGTACCCGCCGAGCTGGTCGGCGCCGCCGTCGGAGACGAGCTGTGCGAACTCGTCTCCGATGACCTCGCCCTCTTCGCCGAGGGTGAAGGTCAGGACGCGAACGTCGACGCCTTCGGCGAGGTAGCGGGCGATGGTCCCGCCGGTCATGATCGTCTCGTCGTCGGGGTGGGCGTGGACGAGCAGCAGCCGCCGGTCGGCGGTGGGAGAAGCGTCGGTCACGAGAGTTCCCAGTTGACCGCGGTCCCGAAGATCGACTCCTGGATCGGGCCGGTGAGCGGCACATCGCGTACCTCGGGCGTGACGCCGACGATCATCGAATCCTGGTACAGCGGCAGGTAGATGGCCTGCGCGGCCAGCAGCGGCTCCGCCTGCTCCAGCGTCGAGATCGGGTCGTCCTCGGACATCGCGTTGCGTGCGAGTTCGATCAGCGTGGGATCGCAGAGACCGGAGATGTTGCTGGCGTAGCTGTCGCCGACGTCCCCACCGCTCGGCGCGATGCTGGTCGGGGTCGGCGGTGTGGCGGGCGACGGCTCCGTGCTCGGTTTGGGTTGGTTGCAGTCGACCTGCGATGCCAGTGACGCCGCGGGCGGCACACCGAGTCCGGTCCAGCCGACGACGAGGTCGACGCGCTTCTGGGTCAGCGCCGAGCCGTACAGCTCGCTGTTCGGCATCGTCACCACCTGGGCACGGATTCCGGCGCTGCGGAGCTGGTCGACGACGCTCGCCGCGGCCGACGTGGCGCGGGGGTCACCGGCGACGGCGCCGACACGCACGAGGAGGTCCTGGCCCTCCTTCTGGAACGGCAGGACGCCCTCGGGCAGCTTGGCGACCTCGACCGCACCGGGGGTCGGCGTCGCCGCCGGGGTCGACGGCGTGGACGAGCCCGACGCAGAAGGCGATTCCGACGCAGGCGCACCGGTGGATGGCTCGGGGACGGGCGAGGCCTCTCCAGCCGTCTCCGGGTCCGCCCGGCGGTATCCGGCGTCGGCGAGGAGCGCGTCGACCGCGGCACGATCGGGTCGCGCCCGCGAGACGGGCGTGTACCCGGGGTCGGACGGCGCGAAGACGGTGTTCGCGTACGGCTCCACGATCCAGTCCCCCGCACCGGCGAAAGTGGTCAGCCGCGCGTCGACGAGGCCGAGGATCGCGCGCCGCAGCTCGACCGAGCTCATCGCGTCGGTGCGGGCGTTGACGCTGATCCCCAGTGACCTCGAGGTGAGGCTGCGTTCGGTCTCCAGGCCGGGTAGTGCCGAGAGTTCGGCGGCGGTCGCCGGCGAGGCCCCGAGCGCGACGATCTCGGAGTCGCCGGAACGGACGGAGTCGAGCATCTGGGCGTTGTTGCCCGCGCGGCGGAGCACGACCTGGTCGAGTCGGGGCGGTGTCACCCAGTAGCGGTCGTTGCGGGCCAGCCGCACCTCGTCGCGGGTCTTGTCGATCCCGACGATCGCGTACGGGCCGGCCGACACCGGCTTGCCGGTGTCCATGCCGGTCTGGAAGCCGGCGGGGGCGCCCTTGAGGACGTGACTGGGCAGCAGGCCGGTGAACAGCTCGCGCCAGGCCGGGTACGGCCGCTCGAAGCGCACCTCGACGAGCTTGCCGCCCTCGCGGGACTGCACGGAGTCGATGAGGCGGTAGCCGGCCGGGGCCACCACGTTGGGCTGACGCGACATCTGCTGCCACAGGTAGCTGAAGTCGTCGCCGGTGACCGGCAGGCCGTCGGACCACTGGGCGTCGGTGTGGATCCGGTAGGTCACCGTGAACGGCTGCCGCGACGTCACCTCCGCGGTGGTGACGAAGTGGCGCTGGAGTTCCCAGACAGGTCCGGCAGGTGTCTGCACGGGCGAGAAGGCGCTCGGCAGTGTCATCGCGGCGACCGCGGTGGTCACCGGATTCTGGTCGGCCGCGATGTGCGGGTTGAACCCGTTGCCGACCGAGTCGGTGGCGATGAAGACCGTCTTCGCGACCGGGTACTCGGTCGGCGTCGGCGGCGGACCGGTGTCGCGGACGGGCGGCGGCGGATCCGCCGTGCACGCCGTCAGGGCGATGAGCAGAGCGGCGCCGCACGAGAGCAACCCGAGCACACGGCCCCGGGTCCGGTTCGTGGCGTCGCGACCCTGTGGCCTCGCGCGTTTCACCTCGGATACCCCCATGAAGATGCTTCTCGGTCGATCGGACGAGTGCCGGTCTCCCGCTTGCGCGAGAGACCGGCTCGGCGGTCAGCTGACCGCGGCGTCCCGGGACTTGGCCCGCGAACGCTCACGGGCGCGGGTGTTCGAGTCCAGGTGCACCTTACGCACCCGTACGACCTCAGGGGTGACCTCGACACACTCGTCGGCGGCACAGAATTCCATGGCGGCCTCGAGATCGAGCTGCATGGGCTTGGCCAGCGTCTCCATCACGTCGGCGGAGGACTGACGCATGTTGGTCAGCTTCTTCTCGCGGGTGACGTTGATGTCGAGGTCCTCGTGACGCGGGTTGATACCCACGACGTGACCTTCGTAGCTGTCGTCGCCCGGGTTGACGAAGAACGTGCCGCGGTCGGCGAGCTGGATCATCGCGAACGGGGTCACCGTGCCGGAGCGGTCGCTCACGAGCGAGCCGGTGTGGCGGGCGCGGATCTCGCCGGCCCAGGCGTCGTAACCGTCGAAGACGGCGTTGGCGATACCGGTACCGCGGGTCTCGGTGAGGAAGTCGGTGCGGAAGCCGATCAGACCGCGCGACGGGACGATGAACTCCATGCGGACCCAGCCGGTGCCGTGGTTGTTCATCTGCTCCATGCGGCCCTTGCGGGCGGCCAGCAGCTGGGTGACCGCACCGAGGTACTCCTCGGGCACATCGACCGTCAGGTGCTCGAACGGCTCCTGGACCTTGCCGTCGACCTTGCGGGTGACCACCTGCGGCTTGCCGACGGTCAGCTCGAAGCCCTCGCGACGCATCTGCTCGACGAGGATCGCGAGCGCGAGCTCACCTCGACCCTGTACCTCCCAGGCGTCCGGACGGCCGATGTCGAGCACGCGCAGCGACACATTGCCGATGAGCTCGGAGTCGAGGCGCTGCTTCACCATGCGGGCGGTCAGCTTGTGACCGGACACGCGACCCGCCAGTGGCGAGGAGTTGGTGCCGATGGTGACCGAGATGGCCGGCTCGTCGACGGTGATGCGCGGCAGCGGCTTCGGGTTCTCGAGGTCGGCGAGGGTGTCGCCGATCATGATCTCCGGCATACCCGCGACGGCCACGATGTCGCCGGCGACCGCCGACTCCGCCGGTGCGCGTTCGACGCCGACGGTGGCGAGGAGTTCGGTGATCTTGGCGCGCTCGACGACGGGCTCACCGTCGACCTCGCGGCACCAGGACACCTGCTGACCCTTGCGCAGGGTGCCGTTGTGGATGCGGACGAGCGCGAGACGGCCGAGGAAGGCCGACGCGTCGAGGTTGGTGACGTGGGCCTGCAGCGGGGCCTCCGGATCGCCCTTGGGCGCCGGGACGTGCTCGAGCAGGACGTCGAAGAATGCGTCGAGGTTCTCGGCGTCCGGGATCTCGCCGTTGGCGGGCTGCTCGATGGAACACACGCCGGCGCGGCCGGAGGCGTAGAGCACCGGGAGTTCGAGCACGAGCTCGGCGGCCTTCGCGGCTTCCTCGTCGAGATCGGAGGCGAGGTCGAGGAGCAGGTCCTGCGTCTCGTCGACGACTTCCTGGATGCGCGCGTCGGGGCGGTCGGTCTTGTTGACGACCACGATCACCGGAAGCTCGGCGGCGAGGGCCTTGCGGAGGACGAAGCGCGTCTGCGGGAGCGGCCCCTCGGACGAGTCGACCAACAGCACGACCCCGTCGACCATCGACAGGCCGCGCTCGACCTCACCGCCGAAGTCGGCGTGGCCGGGGGTGTCGATGACGTTGATGACCACCTCGGTGCCATCCGGCTGGCGCCGGTGAACCGAGGTGTTCTTGGCGAGAATGGTGATGCCCTTCTCACGTTCGAGGTCGCCGGAGTCCATCACCCGGTCGACGACCTCGGCGCGCTCTCCGAAGACGCCGGACTGGCGCAACATGGCGTCGACGAGGGTGGTCTTTCCGTGGTCGACGTGCGCGACGATGGCGACGTTCCGGAAGGTGGGGGCAGCGCTCACAGGCTCTCTTTCGTGTTGATGGGGACCGCCTCGGCGGCAGGCATTCAGCTCGCGGCCGAACAGCTCTGACCGGCGACAAGTGCAGATCACCTAGGGATTCAACGCTACAGAGTATCGGTTTATGTGGTGAGACCGCGATCACAGGCTTCCGAGCACCCGTTATTAGGGTCTGCTAACCTCGCCGCATGGGTAAGGTCGACGCGGCCAAGGTGGGCTCTCTGAAGCCCAAGAAGAAATGCTGCAAGAGCACCACGCGGTGCGTGCGGTGTCCCGTGGTGATCCACCGGATGCGCAAGCTCGCGTGCGGATCGCGCGAGTAATGAGCGGCCACGGGTTCGGTCCGTAGAAGCTGGTCCCCATAACCTAGAACGGTACCGCGAACCGGGCCCGATTTCTGGCTCCTGAGTGAAAGCTGCCAATGTTCTGCGTCATCTCCGGAACAAAGCATCTTTTGAATATCTGTGATCTGTCGTGGAGGTAGAAGAAGGGTGTGACGATCAGTCGACCGGGTCTCCTTCCTTGCCAATGAACCTTGGGTTCGTTTCTGAGGGTTCGTTTCTAAGCCGGATACCTTCGATCGTCTTGCGGACCTCCGGAATGTCATTGTCCTCGATCAGGGCAGCCGAGAGCAGGTACGAATCGGGGTCTTGTTGAGGGATTGACCCGCTCTCATCTCCCCAGGCAGTGAGCATCAGAAGGCATTCTAGGGTGAGTGGTGGTGCCGCGAATTGGGGTCGTCATCATCTGCCCAACCGCATTGGGCAATGGGGGAAGCCACCCCCTCTGGCAGTTCTCCGGACCAACGCAGCTTGTCGCCTTTCAGCATCAAACGTGCCGTGTAAATCGTTGATTTCCTGAGGTCATCGTCGGCGTCATACTTCAAGTCTCTGGCCTCGATGGCAACTTGTGTCGCACGACTGACAGAGACTGCGAGACAAAGTGATTTGAGATTGCGGTCGACCGCGGGGCCAATATATCTACCGTCCCGGAAAATCAAAATCTGTCTAACTGGGCGGTCGGTTCCGTCGACCTCCTCAATGAGCGCCGCCGAGAGTGTTGCTTCAGGATCGTAGGTATGAGCGATCGGCGTTGCCTTCCACCGCAGCGCCGGATCATTATTTTTCGATTGCAGATCCTCGACCGCTTGTGCAATCGTATTCAGCGCCCGGTTGTGTACTTCAGGGGTAATGCCCCAACGGCGTCGAACTCCTTGCCTGGTCATACCGATCGCGCTCCCCATCTCCGTGTAGGTTGCACCGAAGTCCCTTGCCCTGGAAAGACTCTCGCTAGCGTGGTGCTCAAGTTGTCCGGCAAAAGCCAACGCGAAACGAGCGAGAAAGGCGGCCTTGAGCTGTGAACCGTGCCGGGTTTGATGCCGCATCCGTTTTTGTGAAGGATGCAGATCATGCCCAAGCGTTACCCACTCGAGCAGCGTGAGCGAGCCGTCAAGATGGTCCTCGATCACCTCGACGAATATCGGTCCGTCTACTCCGCATGCCAGGTGATAGGCCCGAAACTCGGCATTGGTGCCGAATCGCTGCGGAACTGGACCAAGCAAGCCCAGGTCGATGCTCAGGAGGTGCCCGGAGCGAGCACCGCGGAGCAAATGCGGATCAAGGAACTCGAGCGTGAGAACCGAGAACTCAAGGAAGCCAACGAAATTCTGAAGTCGGCATCGAT
>NZ_BACI01000071.1 GCF_000225505.1 Gordonia alkanivorans NBRC 16433
GGTGCACCTTCTTCTTGTTCACCTCGATGCCGTCGTCGAACCGCAGGTGTGCCCACGCCCGCCGGAACCCGTGCCTAGGGTGCTTGCGGGCGTAGGTGCGTAGCTGTGCACGCAGGCCAGCGTCCGGGTCGGCCGGAGTTTGCGCCAACGGCACACGGCGGTAGGCAGACCGAGAGAGCCCAACAACCCTGCACGCCATACGTTCTGACACGCTCTTCACGTCTTTGAGCATGTCGATCGCGGCGCGTTTGGCGGTTGGGCTCAGAATTTTCCCTTGGCGATCTCCCGCAGCGCGTCTTTCTCCAACTCGGCGTCGGCGAGCAGCCGCTTGAGCCGGCCGTTCTGCTCGCGCAGCTCCTTGAGCTCTTTGGCAGCATCAGCGTCCATGCCGCCGTACTGGCGGCGCCAGTTGTACAAGGTGGCCGCCGATACCTCGAGGTCGGCGGCGATCTCCTCGCCGTTCTTGCCCTCCGCCGCCAGTTCATCGGCTCGGCGCAACTTGCGCACGATGTCCTCGGCCGAGTGACGCTTCCGTCCCGCCATGATCCTCATCGTCCCTTCTCCGCCCTCAACGGGGCAATCAGGACTCTAGAACCACCCGGACCGGTTCACGGGGGACACGCCAA
>NZ_BACI01000070.1 GCF_000225505.1 Gordonia alkanivorans NBRC 16433
TTATGTGGGTGATCGATGTCAAGTGCCCGTGTCGTCGAGTCGCTGGATAAGTCCGTCGAAGACCTTCTGCCGCCCGATCTGGCCCTTGTCTGCGGCGTCGTCTCGCTGACGGGTGAGGGTGGGGAGAAACTCGATGGTGGTGACGAAGAACGTGCATGACTCGCAGATCGACTCGAAGTGGCAGTCGAGTTCGACTGGGCGTGCGCAGTAGCCGTTACCGAGCATCCGCCGGTGGGCTTCGGCGCGGAGTTTGCGCATCGCGGCGGGCTCGTCCTCGGCAGGCAGGACGGCGGGTTCGTGTTTACTGTAGAGGGCTTCGACTTTCTCTGTGACGGAGAAGTATTGGTCGGCAACGGTCCGGTCCGCGATTCGGGCATAGACCATCGTCATCTCCATTGTCTTGTGCCCGAGCAATGCGGCGATCGCCTCGAGGCTCATACCCCGGTTGATGGCCTGCGTCGCGAGTGTGTGCCGCAGCTGATGAGGGTGGACGTGGCCGATTCCCGCTGCGGCAGCAGCGGATTGGACTGCCTTGTCGATTCGGGTGCCCGGGATCGGACGACCGCGGTCGGTGAAGAGCAGCGGACTGTCCTGCCAGTCCGGTCGGTGCTCGAGCCAGGTGTCGATCATTGTTTTGAGTTGGGGATGCAAGGGGACGTACCGGTCGTTGTGGAGCTTGCCGACGGGGATGCGGAGCCAGTAGGCGGAACCGATCTGGACGACCGAATCGATTGTCAGGTCGAGGAGTTCGCCTTTGCGCATGCCGGTACGTGAGAGCATTTCGATGGCGAGGCGACCGAACTCGTCGGGCAGGTTGCGGGCTGCGGTCAAGAACTTGGCGGCGGCGCCGTCGTCGAGGAATCGCGGTAGCGGCTTGTCCTTGATCGGCCGGTCCGAGGAGTAGACCGGCGCTCGGGCAGGGATATCAGGATAGTCCCATTCGATGATGCGTTGATAGAACGCGCTCAGGTGCCCCATGCGCATGCCGATGGTGGTCTTGGACAGGTTCGTGTTCTTGCGATACCCCGGCCGTGCCGCCAACCAGGTCTTGTAGGCCTCGATGTGGGTGCGGTCGATGTCGGCGACGCAGACTACGTCGCTGGTGGTGGCCAGATGGCCGGCGAACTGGCGCAGTGTGGTCTCGATGCAGTCCACCGACGAGACCCGCAGGCTGATGCCGATCTGGTCGAGGTAACGGCGCATCGTAGCGACCATGACGGGCGCGCACTCCTCGGCGCGGTCCCAACCGATCTCGGGCACCGATCGTGCTGCCCAGCGTTTGCGCGGATGTGGCCGGGGTCCTTGGCCGCGATGGAACATGAGCGCATCGAGCCCAAAGAGTGGCGCGTTCAACGATTTCGGTGCACGCCCGACCTTGGCGACTACGGCGGAATGAAACTGGGCCCGGGCCGCGACATACTCCGCCGAGGTGAGCGCCTCGGTCGTGGCGCCGGCGATGACACAGATCTGCGCGAGTTTGGACCACATCTTCCCTGCCTCGCGCTCGCAGAATCCCAAACTTGTTGCCTGCGTGCGGAATGTGGAAGCAGCTACGGGTTCACGTTCGGCCAGATGGGCGCCCCATTTCGATGATGATTGCACAACATAGATCGCATCGACGGCCACCGACTCGAAGACGGCCGCGAAGGCAACGAACGCGCGCACGATGTCGGGAGCTGCCATGCGCGCCGACACCGGTAGCGCGTTCCATGCGCCGAGATCACCGAACCTGTCCTCGAACCGCAGGACAGCCCGGAGTCGGGTTCGGTGGGCATGTGCATTGGTGACCGCGTGAACGTATGTGCGGGCCGCGGTTGACTCAGGTTTTCTCAAAGAGTCTGTCGGAACGCTCATTTCGCATCTCCAGGGATGTCACCGGCGATGCCGTCGAGAATGTCCATCGCCTTGGAATACTCGCCGATCAGCCAGTCGTTGGCCAGATGCAGATAGATGCGTGTGGACTCGATGGATGCGTGCCCGGCTTGAGCTTGAATCGCCTCCAACGCCATCCCCGATTCGCGGAGTCGGGTGAAGCAGGTGTGTCGAAGTTCGTGACATGTCGCATGAGGTAACCCGCCTCGAACTCGGGCGCCGGAGAGAATTTCATCGAGACCGGCCGCGGAAAGCGGGTTGCCGCGTCTGGGACGTTTGAGGACCACGAAGACATGATCGGTGGCACTGTCGATCGGGCGTTCGGCGTCGAGATAGCGGCCGAGGCTTTCGAAGAAGGTCGGTGCGACCGGGACGATGCGTTGGTGGCCGCCTTTGCCGGCGGCGACGAACACTCGTCGCTCACCGGGTCGGACATCGGGCATCCGTAAGCCCAGCACCTCGCATCGGCGTAGTCCGCCGAACAGCATCAACAGGACCATCGCCCGGTCTCGTTCGCAGCGTAGCGCGGCCAATAGTGCGTTGACCTCGTCGGGGCTCAGTACCCGTGGGAGGCGCCGCGGCGCTCTGATCAGTGGGGTCCCGCGAACGTGAGAGCGTCCTGACCGGGTCGAGAGGCCTCGCGGCACGGGATTCTTCTCGACCAGCCCACGCTCATGGAGGTAGGAGAACAGGCCGGAGATCGACGCCAGTCGACGTTTGATGGTCGAGGTGGCCAGTCCCGATTCGCCGTCGCTGAGGCGGACCACATTCTCTTTGCGTGGAAGTCGTTGCGCTTGAATGAAAGCCAGTACATCGCTGGTGCTCACCTGCGTCGGTTCCTTGCCGATGATGGTGAAGAAGACTTTCAGGTCGAACGTCTGTGCCAGGAGGGTGTTGGTTCGTGCTCTCGCAGCGACGAAGCGTAGGTATTCATCGAGAAGTGGTTCGCCGAGTCGTGGAATTTCGCCAGGCGGCCGGACCAGCGCTGGGACGAAAGCATTCATTGTGGGGCCTCCTCGATCGAGCCGACAACCGACATGATCAGCCTGACACTGGATGCGTCAGATCACCCACATATCATGATTTTCTTCGCGGGGGAACTCGACCC
>NZ_BACI01000069.1 GCF_000225505.1 Gordonia alkanivorans NBRC 16433
TGAACCGCCCCGGGTCTGTCGGAGGCTCTCGAACCTGTGAAGGATGGAGAGCATGGCAGCACCACGCAAGTACAGTGAGGAACTCAAGGACCGGGCCACCCGGATGGCATGTGAAGCGCGACGAGATCCCGATTCGTCGAGAGGTGCGATCAAGCGGATCGCCGATCAGCTCGGAGTCCATCCCGAGGCGTTGCGCAATTGGGTTCGTCAGGCCGAGATCGACGGCGCGGTCCGCCCGGGCACCACGAGTGAGGACGCTGACCGCATCGCGGCGTTGGAGCGGGAGAACCGTGAACTGCGGCGAGCGAACACGATCTTGAAGCAGGCTTCGGCTTTCTTTGCGGCGGAGATCGACCGCCCACAGCGCTGATCGTGGAGTTCGTCGCGGCTCACCGCGATGAACACGGAGTCGATCCGATCTGTGCGGCATTGCGCGGGATGTAGGTCAGGTCCGCCACCCACAACGCGTTCGGTGCCGCCGCGGTGAACTGACGGTTGACCCGGTCAGCCGGCCGGGGTGTTTCAGCTCCCTCGCTGCGCGTGGTCTTGCGTGTCTTGAGTCTCGCTATCCC
>NZ_BACI01000068.1 GCF_000225505.1 Gordonia alkanivorans NBRC 16433
CTGATGGGAGATCTGGAAGATCTGTCCGTCGAGCTCGGCGATCGAGTCGGCGATCGACCCGTCGGTCTCTGCCCACCGGCGCATCGCGGCTTCCATCCGCCAGCGCCGGGGATCGGAGATGAGCCCTGCCATACCCTCTATCCGCTCGACCGGAGGGAGCTCCTCGAGGTTCGCGAGCCGGGTGACGGCCGCGGCCTGGACCTTCCGGCAGTGGTCGGCGAGCTCGGACTTCATCGTCGCGATGTCGGTGAAGTGCCAGTAGAAGCTGCCCTTGGTGACCCCGAGCCGGGAGCTGAGCCGCGAGATCTTCAGCCCGCCGATGCCGTCCTCGAGCAGGACCTCCACGGCCGCGTCGAGCCAGTCGTCGGCCCCGAGACGCGATCCGCGGACGGGAGCGCTGTCTTCTACGGGCTGGGGTTCCACTGGTTGGTCCGGCATGGAATCGCCTCTGGTCGGGGTCTCGCGACGTCTGATCTCAAGAATTGCGAACTCTCGGATCACATCGCTTGATCGTGAGAAAACCTTACAAAGGGCCACCAGTGCCTTCCCCGGACGAACCCGCACCGGCTCTTAGGCTCACCTAAGTTGAAGGCGTAAGGTGAACGCGACAAGGAGGTCCCATGGCCAAGCGTGTGAACACGATGACGGTGCTCCGTCGCGAGCAGATCAGCCCGCACTTCGTCCGCCTGTACCTCGGTGGCGAGGGTTTCGACGACTTCCAGGCGGCGGTCGGTACATCCGGTGACCCCGACACGGACATGTACGTGAAGTTCATCTTCGCGCCGGAGGGCGTGACCTACCCGGAGCCGTTCGACCTCCAGGAAGTCCGGACGACACTCCCGCCCGAACAGCAACCGGTCCTGCGCACCTACACGGTTCGCCGCGTCGACCCGCAGGCTCGCGAGATCCTCGTCGACTTCGTCGTCCACGGCGACGAGGGCATCGCCGGACCGTGGGCCGCATCGGTGGAGCCGGGCGAGACCGTTCGGTTCATCGGCCCGGGCAGCGGATACCGGCCCAAGTCCGACGCCGCGTGGCATCTCCTCGCGGCCGACGAGGCGGGACTGCCCGCCGTGGCCGCGGCACTCGAGGCGCTGCCCGCCGACGCGATCGCCAAGGTGTTCATCGAGGTCGCCGGACCCGAGGACGAACTCGACCTCATCGCACCCCCGGGTGCGGAGATCGTCTGGGTCCACCGCGGTGGAGCGGCCGGCGAGGTCGACGACTCGGTCGCCGGCGACAACGCGCCCCTCATCGCCGCCGTCCGCAACGCGGAATGGCTCGACGGCGAACCCCACGTCTTCATCCACGGTGAGGCGCAGGCCGTCATGCACAACCTGCGCAGCTACATTCGCAAGGAACGCAAGGTCAGTCCGGCCAACGCCTCGATCTCCGGGTACTGGCGCCGCGGCCGCACGGAAGAGGGCTTCCGGACATGGAAGGCCGAACTGCGCGCCGCCGAGGAAGGCGCGCCGGCCGGCCGGCCACCGAGTACGTAGGCATCGATCCGGCCACGGCACCGCGTGTGGGGTTGCACCCGCTCCAGTCGCGCGCTGTGCTGACGGGCATGCTCGACGACTTCGCCGATCACCTGCGCCTGGAGAAGGGTCGCAGTGAACACACCATCCGCGCCTATGTCGGTGGTGCACGTGCGCTGCTGTCGTTCGCGGGTGCCCGGGGAATCGCTGCGGCCGACATCGACCTCGCCCTCCTGCGTGCCTGGCTGGCCGAACTGACGCGGCGCGGCGCCGCCCGCACGACGATCGCGCGGCAGGTCTCCGCGGCGAAGACCTTCTGCGCGTGGGCGGTTCGCGAGGGCATCATGGCCGCCGACCCCTCACAGCGACTCAAGGCCCCGAAGGCCCATCGCACACTGCCGGCCGTCCTCGCGCCCGGCCAGGCCGACGCCGCGATCGGTGCGACCGCACAGGATCGTGACCCCGACGACCCGATCTCACTCCGGGACAGGTTGATCCTGGAGTTGTTGTACGCCAGCGGGATTCGCGTCGGCGAACTGTGCGGGCTGGACATCGACGACATCGACACGGGGCGTCGAATCCTGCGCGTGATCGGCAAGGGCGACAAGGAACGGTCCGTGCCCTACGGCGAACCCGCGGCCAAGGCCATCGACGACTGGTTGCGACAGGGGCGTCCCGCACTGGCCACCGACACCTCGGGAGCTGCACTGCTACTGGGAGCACGTGGCGGCCGGCTCGACCAGCGGATGGCACGGTCGGTGGTGTCCGGCGCGGTCCAGGCCGCCGGTGGCCCGGCGATGGGGCCGCACGGCCTCCGGCACAGCGCCGCGACGCATCTCCTCGAAGGTGGCGCCGACCTACGCGTCGTACAGGAACTGCTCGGACACTCCTCGCTGGCGACGACGCAGATCTACACCCATGTGAGCGTCGAACGCCTCCGCGCAGTGCACCGTCAGGCGCATCCCCGGGCCTGATCAGGGTTCTCCGGCGTTCAGCGGTTTGAGCCGCACCCGCACGGCCCCGAGCAGACCCAGGGGATTCAGGTACTCGGCATCGCGCCCCACCCCGCGTCGAGCGCCCCAGTGCAGGCACGTGAGCGTCGGACATCCGGGATGCCCAGCGACGAGTGTGCCGATCGTGTCGCCCCGGGACACGGGGTCGCCCTCGCCGACGGTGGCCTCGACGGGCTCATAGGTGGTGATCAGCCCGTCCGGATGCTGCACCGAGACCACCGGCCGACCCGCCACCCGGCCGGCGAACCGCACACGACCGGCACCCGCCGTGGAGACCGCGACACCGGGTACGGCCGCCAGGTCGACGCCCCGGTGCCCCGGCTGCCACCGTTTCTCCGGCGCATCGAAGCCGGTCACGACGGTGGGACGGGGCGGCAGCGGCGCTGAATAGGGACGAGGCGCGGCGGTAACCTGGGGCGGCGTCGAGTACAGCACGACCAGGAACAAGGACGCCGCCAACGCGGTGCGGGAACCCGAGGTCTGCATTCCTGTTGGACGCACCGGAACGCGATCCGGATCCGTCGCCCGGGCAGGGGACCGGAGCGTTTTGGTTTTCGCTGGTCGACGCGCGTAAACTCTGGTCCGCACCTCATCGGTTGTTGATGGGGTGACTTCGCGCGCCTGCGACAACACGCCGAATGTGCAGTCCCGACCCGGTCATCGACCGAAATCGGGTGACATCCGCCGGCAGGCGCCAGGGTCGACACCAACCCGGTGCCGACAGACAACTGCGACAAAAGGAAATCTCATGGCTGTCGTGACCATGAAGCAGCTGCTTGACAGCGGCGCACACTTCGGGCACCAGACCCGCCGTTGGAACCCGAAGATGAAGCGATTCATCTTCACCGACCGCAACGGCATCTACATCATCGATCTGCAGCAGACGCTGACCTACATCGACAAGGCCTACGAGTTCGTCAAGGAGACCGTCGCCCACGGCGGCACCATCCTCTTCGTCGGCACCAAGAAGCAGGCTCAGGAGTCCATCGCCGCTGAGGCCACCCGCGTCGGGATGCCTTACGTCAACCAGCGTTGGCTCGGCGGCATGCTCACCAACTTCAACACCGTGCACAAGCGTCTCCAGCGCATGAAGGAGCTGGAGACCATGGAGCAGACCGGTGGCTTCGAGGGTCGCACCAAGAAGGAGATCTTGATGCTGACCCGCGAGAAGAACAAGCTCGAGCGCACGCTCGGCGGTATCCGCGACATGGCCAAGGTTCCCTCGGCCGTGTGGGTCGTCGACACCAACAAGGAGCACATCGCCGTCGGTGAGGCTCGCAAGCTGAACATCCCGGTCATCGCGATCCTGGACACCAACTGCGACCCCGACCTCGTCGACTACCCGATCCCGGGCAACGACGACGCCATCCGTTCGGCTGCTCTGCTGACCCGCGTCGTGGCCTCGGCCGTCGCCGAGGGCCTGCAGGCCCGCGCCGGTGCTGCCGGTGGCGACGCCAAGCCGGAGGCAGCCGCAGGCGAGCCGCTCGCCGAGTGGGAGCAGGAGCTGCTGACCCAGGCCGCCGCTCCGGCCGGTGGCGAAGCAGCCACCGACGCGCCGGCTGCCCAGTAACACCTGCCGCAGCAATTCGGTCCCACCACACTCTTTCGAAGGAGGCTCGCCAACGATGGCGAACTACACCGCAGCCGACGTGAAGCGACTTCGCGAACTCACCGGTTCTGGAATGCTGGACTGCAAGAACGCGCTGGCCAACAACGACGGTGATTTCGACAAGGCCGTCGAGGAGCTGCGCATCAAGGGCGCCAAGGACGTGGGCAAGCGCGCTGAGCGCTCCACCGCCGAGGGCCTGGTCGCCGCCAAGGGCGGTGCGCTGATCGAGATCAACTCCGAGACCGACTTCGTCGCCAAGAACGACGAGTTCCAGAAGCTCGCCGATGACATCGTCACCGCCGCCGCCGAGGCCAAGACCAACGATGTCGAGGAGCTGAAGAAGGCTGCTCTCGGCAGCGGCACGGTCGACGAGGCCATCGCCGCGCTCTCGGCCAAGATCGGCGAGAAGCTCGAGCTCCGTCGCGTCGTCTTCTACGACGGCCCGGTCGCCGTGTACCTGCACAAGCGTGCTTCGGACCTCCCGCCCGCCGTCGGCGTGCTGGTGTCCTACACCGGTGAGGGCGAGGGTGCCGCAGAGGCCGCTCGCGGCGCCGCCATGCAGGTCGCAGCTCTCAAGGCCAAGTACGCCACTCGCGAAGAGGTCCCCGCGGACGTCGTCGAGAACGAGCGTCGTATCGCCGAGCAGACCGCCAAGGAGGAGGGCAAGCCGGAGCAGGCTCTGCCCAAGATCGTGGAGGGTCGGGTCAACGGCTTCTACAAGGACGTCGTGCTGCTCGACCAGCCGTCGGTCCAGGATTCGAAGAAGACCGTCAAGGCTCTGCTCGACGAGGCCGGTGTGACCGTCAACGGCTTCACCCGCTTCGAGGTCGGACAGGCCTGATCGCCTCCGGGGTCTCCCCGGACGACGACTCGACCGCCCCGTCTCCCATCGTGGAGGCGGGGCGGTTGTCGTTGCGCCGCAACACGAATGTCAAACCGCCGACGCCGATGGCGAGTGCGGCCAGCACCCACAGCGTCGTGCGGAACGCGTCCAGGAAGGTGCGCGCGGTGACGGCCCGCGCCGCCTCCTGCGTGTAAGGCTGCGCGTCGGCGGCGATCGCCGCGACGGCGCTGTTCGCCGGGGTGTCGGCGCATCCCGGGACCGGTCGCTCCGGATGCGGTGAGGTGAGCTGTTGCGTCGCACACCAGGCGAACCGGTCGGCGACGGTCGGCCGGAACATCGGGTCGACCGGCGAATCCTCCAGGGCGACGGCGAGTTCGGCGCGTACCGCGGGCACACTGGTGTCGGTCTGCCCGGCCACCTGGCCGAAGAAGAACATCGTCACCAGCGCCAGGCCGATCGACGCCCCTATCTGCTGCACGGTGGGGATCGTGCCGCTGGCCGACCCGACCGTTTCCGGCGAGGTGTCGGAGAGGATGACCGCCTGAAGGGGTGCGACGAACAATCCCGTGCCCACCCCGCCGAGTACCAGGGGAGCCAGGATCGCGCCCACCGGAAGGATTTCCGACGCCGGGTCGAGGGTCATCGCGATCCATGCGAACGCCACCCCGACGGTGACCACACCGCCGAGCAGCACCCGGGGCGCGCCCATCCGGGCGACGGCCCACGGCGACGCGACCGACCCCACGGCCGCCCCGCCGGCGAACGGCAATGCGAGAAGTCCGGTGTCCAGTGCCGAGTACCCGAGACCGAACTGCGCGGAAATCGACACGGTGAAGAAGAATCCCGCGCAACGCGGTCGCCGGGATCTCGATGGCCGGCACCTCGGTGTTCCAGCTCTCGCTGCACGCGCCCGAACTGTACGAGGCGCTCGGTTCGTTCAGCGGGTGCGCGCAGACGAGCGATCCGCTGGGGCAGGCCGTGGTGCGCATGGTCGTCGAGGGGCGCGGCCACGGCAACACCCTCAACATGTGGGGGCCGCCGACGAGTCCGGCGTGGCGCGCCAACGATCCCTTCGTGCATGCGGAGTCGTTCCGCGGCAAGTCGATCTACGTGTCCAACGGTTCCGGTGCGCCGGGGCGTTACGACACGATCGACGGGCCGGGCATCGACGGCAACGGTTCCAAGCTGTTCGACCAGCTCGCCGTGGGCGCGGTGATCGAGACCGCCACGGCGGAGTGCACCCGCAATCTGCAGCGTCGGATGCGGGAGCTCGGGGTGCCGGCGACCTTCCATCTGTACGAGGGCGGCACCCACTCGTGGCCGTACTGGCAGGACGAACTGCACCGCGCCTGGCCCCAGTTCCGCGCGGCACTCGCCGGGTGACCCCCGACGACCTCGTCGTCTTCGTCGATGCCGACGTCGTCGACCCTGAACCGGCGGATGTCTCCCGGATGCTCGGCCCGCTGCTCACCACCCCGGGCCTGCAGCTGGTCAAGGGGTACCGCCGGGATCCGGCCGGTGGCGGTCGTGTCACGGAGTTGCTGGTGCGGCCCCTGGTCGCGTCGCTGTGTCCCGAGCTGGCGGGGATCATCCAACCGGTCGGCGGTGACCTCGCCGGGACACGCGACCTGCTGACGTCGATCCCGTTCGCGCCCGGCCACGGCGTCGACATCGGCATCCTCCTCGACACCCTCGCGGAGTTCGGGACAGATGCCGTCGGTCAGGTCGATCTGGGCGTCCGGGAATCGCGGAGTCGCCCGCTGGTGGAGCTCGGCCCGGTGGCGCGCCAGATCGTCGCCACCCTGCTCGAACGGCTCGGGATCGAGGACTCGCAGGCCCCCTGGCACAGTTTCTGCCCGACGGCGACGGGTATCGGTGTGTGCGGACGTTTCCGATGCCGGCCCGGACCGAGGAGTACGCGTGTCGCGAGTCGCATTCGGTGAGGACGTAACATAGTCCACCGAACCGACGAGTGAGGAAGCGAATGAGCGAAGCGCCCGATCCCACCCCATCCGATCTCAAGAAGGCCGAGCGTTCCGGATTCAAACGAGTCCTGTTGAAGCTGGGCGGTGAGATGTTCGGCGGGGGAGAGGTCGGTCTGGACCCGGACGTCGTGGCGACCGTGGCCGATCAGATCGCCGACGTCGTGAACTCCGGCGTCCAGGTGGCCGTCGTCATCGGCGGCGGCAACTTCTTCCGCGGGGCCGAACTGCAGCAGCGCGGCCTCGACCGCAGCCGCTCGGATTACATGGGCATGCTCGGCACCGTGATGAATTGCCTTGCTCTGCAAGACTTCCTGGAGAAGCGCGGCATCAGCACCCGCGTGCAGACCGCCATCACCATGGGCCAGGTCGCCGAGCCGTACCTGCCGCTGCGCGCCCAGCGCCACCTCGAGAAGGGGCGCGTGGTCATCTTCGGCGCCGGCATGGGCATGCCGTACTTCTCCACCGACACCACCGCGGCCCAGCGTGCGCTGGAGATCAAGGCGGAGGTGGTCCTCATGGCCAAGGCCGTCGACGGTGTCTACGACGCCGACCCGCGGACCGATCCGAACGCCAGGCTGTTCACCGAGATCACCCACCGCGAGGTCCTCGACAAGGAACTCAAGGTCGCCGACGCGACCGCCTTCAGTCTGTGTATGGACAACAAGATGCCGATCTTGGTGTTCAATTTGCTCCAACAGGGCAACATCGCCAGGGCGGTGGCCGGTGACCGGATCGGCACGCTGGTCAGCACCTAGCAGCCCGCGACCCCACGAGAACACGGCCCGCACGAGAAAAGGCCTGCCAGGCCCTACGGAACGGAACAAGGACGAAGATGATCGACGACGCGCTGCTCGACGCCGAGGAGAAGATGGAGAAGGCGGTCAACGTCGCCAAGGAGGACATGGGCTCCATCCGCACCGGACGTGCGAACCCGGCCATGTTCAACAGGATCAACATCGAGTACTACGGCTCCATGACCCCGGTGACGCAGGTCGCGTCGATCAACACGCCCGAGCCGCGCCTGGTCGTCATCAAGCCGTACGAGGCGTCGACGCTCCGTGACATCGAGACCGCGATCCGCAACTCCGATCTCGGCGTGAACCCGACCAACGACGGCACGATCATCCGCGTCGCCATCCCGCAGCTCACCGAGGAGCGTCGCCGCGACCTGGTGAAGCAGGCCAAGGGCAAGGGTGAGGACGCGAAGGTCGCCATCCGCAACGTGCGCCGCAAGGCCGCCGACGAGCTCAAGCGCATCCAGAAGGACGGCGAGGCGGGCGAGGACGAGGTCACCCGTGCTGAGAAGGAACTCGACAAGACCACGGCCACGTATGTGCATCAGGTCGACGAATTGGTGAAGCACAAAGAAGACGAATTGCTCGAGGTGTGAGCGAGAAGGCATCCGACCCCGAGAACAAGACCGGCCCCGAGAAGAAGTCACGGGCAGGTCGTGACCTGCCGGCCGCCATCGCGGTCGGAGGCACTCTCGGCGTCAGCATCATCCTGATCCTGCTGTTCGCGCCGATGCTCTGGTACGTCCTCGTCGCGGTCGCCTTCGCGATCGCGACCTGGGAGGTCACCAAGCGGCTGCAGACCGCGGGGTACAACGTCGCGTTCTGGCCGCTGCTCATCGGCGGTCAGGCCATCATCTGGGTCAGCTGGCCGTACGGGCCCACCGGCGTGCTGGTCGCGTTCGTCGCGACCGTGCTGGTGTCGATGGTGTGGAAACTGCTCGCCCAGGGCATCTCGAACGCACCGGAGAACTACCTCAAGGACCTCGCCCTCACGGTGTTCGTGCTGGCCTGGCTACCGCTCCTGGCGTCTTTCGGCGTCCACCTCGTCACGCAGGAGGACGGCGCCGCCCGGGTCGCGACCCTCATGGTGGTCGTCGTCTGCTCCGACGTCGGCGGATACGCCGCCGGTGTCATGTTCGGCAGGCACCCGATGGCGCCGGCGATCAGCCCCAAGAAGTCCTGGGAGGGTCTCGTCGGTTCGCTGCTCGTCGGCACGATCGGCGCGGTCGGCTGCATCACGTTCCTGATCGGCAGCCACTGGTGGATCGGTCTGATCCTCGGACCCGTGCTGGTCGTGTGCGCAACGCTCGGCGACCTGGTGGAGTCGCAGGTCAAGCGTGATCTCGGCATCAAGGACATGGGCACGCTGCTGCCGGGCCACGGCGGCATCATGGATCGCCTCGACAGCCTGCTGCCCTCGGCGTTCGTGGTGTGGGCGGTGCTGACGGCTCTGCTGTAGGGAGCCCGACCTACCCGGCGGCCCTCTTCAGCGCCCGACGCAGCTGCAACATGCGCAGACCGCCGATGATGGCGACGATCAACGCACCCGCGATCGCGGCGATCAGCAGGCTCACCCCGAGCGGGAGGTTGACCTCCCAGAAGATCAGCTCGATCCGCTGACTCTCCAGGTTCTGCACGATGAACACCAGCAGCAGGACCAGGATGATCGCGCCGATGACGACGCCGAACCAGGTCGCGCGGGTGCGGGTGTGCTCGACGTCGGCGACGGTCTGGCGCAGACGGTCGCGCTCGGCCAGCACGGCGTCGTGATCATCCGCGGCCGGTACCGGGGTCACGGGTGCGGGCTCGGGGACGGGCACGGCGTCATGAGCGGGGTGGGGCTCGCCCTGCGAACCCCACTGGGGGACCGGATTCCCGGTTCGTCGGCGATCGGGTGTGGTCATGGGTTCATCATGACATGCGACAATGGCCCGATGACCTCATTACCGCTGGTGTTCGACGCGCCCAAACGTGGGCTGCCGCCGACACACTTCGCCGACCTCGACGCCGCCGGCCGCGTCGCGGCGCTGGCCGAATTGGGTCTCCCGAAGTTCCGGGCCGATCAGCTGGCCCGGCAGTACTACGCGCGCCTCAACGGCGACGTCGAGGAGATGACCGATCTGCCCGCGGCCTCCCGCGACGCCGTGCGAGAAAAGCTCTTCCCGCAGCTCCTCACGCCGGTGCGGCACATCTCGTGCGACGACGACTCGACCCGCAAGACCCTGTGGCGCCTGCACGACGGCACTCTCCTCGAGAGCGTGCTGATGCGCTACACCGAGCGCAACACGCTGTGCATCTCCAGTCAGGCCGGCTGCGGCATGGCCTGCCCGTTCTGCGCCACCGGACAGGGTGGCCTCGACCGCAACCTGTCGACCGCCGAGATCGTCGACCAGGTGCGGGCCGCGGCGCGTGCCCTGCGCGACGGAGAACTCGGCGAGCCGGGACGCCTGTCGAACGTCGTGTTCATGGGCATGGGCGAGCCGCTCGCGAACTACAAGCGCGTCGTCAGTGCCGTCCGCCAGATCACCTCGCCGGCACCCGACGGGCTCGGGATCTCGGCGCGATCGGTGACCGTCTCGACCGTCGGTCTCGCCCCGTCGATCCGGCGTCTCGCCGATGAGGGCCTCGCGGTCACGCTCGCGGTGTCCCTGCACACCCCCGACGACGAACTGCGCGACACCCTCGTGCCGGTCAACAACCGTTGGTCGGTGGCCGAGGTGCTGGAGGCCGCGCGCTACTACGCCGACACCACCGGACGCCGCGTCTCCATCGAGTACGCGCTGATCCGCGACGTCAACGACCAGCCCTGGCGGGCCGACATGCTGGGACAGAAGCTGCACAAGGCGCTCGGCTCCCTCGTGCACGTGAACCTCATCCCGCTCAACCCCACACCGGGCTCGGAGTGGGATGCCAGTCCCAAGCCGGTGGAACGGGAGTTCGTGCGCCGCGTCCGCGAACAGGGCGTGTCCTGCACGGTGCGCGACACCCGCGGGCAGGAGATCGCCGCGGCCTGCGGCCAGCTCGCCGCCGAAGAGCGCTAGCCCGCAGGAGGCTGTGGACACAAAAAAACGCTGAACGGCAAAGCCGTTCAGCGTTTTTCGAATGTCTGGGTCAGGGGTGCGTCAGGACCACTTGCCGCGGTTCATCCACCAGCCGCGCACCACGAAGTACAGGACTCCGACCGCGAAGGCGATGAGCCAGAGGTCCTCGACGTGGCCGGTGTGGTTGCCGATCATCATGAGCAGCAGGAAGGCCGCGAAGAAGATGGCGGCACCGTAGAAGGTCTTCGTCGCCGATCCGAACCAGCCGAAACGAGCCGACGGTGCATCGGCGGGCTCACGACGCCAGCCGGTGTCGATGACGTCGGCGTGTCCGCCAGTGTGCTCCACATCGGTGCTTGCCACAGCCACTCCTCACAGCGCGGGTCGTCAGAAGTCTGACGAACGGTAGTAGTTCTCGATCAGCATAGCGGCACGGTGATCTCGCCGACCGAGCCCGGTGGGTGATTCGGTGACAGAATGCGGCACATGTCTTCGTCCGAGTTCCGCGATGGCCCGGGTGCGGGCCGTTCCCTGGCCGACTACCGCGCCGAGGCCTATCCCCGCGACATGGTCGGATACGGTGCCACGCCACCGAATCCGCAGTGGCCCGGCGACGCGAAGATCGCCGTCCAGTTCGTTCTCAACTACGAGGAGGGCGGCGAGAACAACGTGCTCGAGAACGACCGCGGCAGTGAGACCTTCCTGTCGGAGATGGTCGGCGCCCAGCCTTTCCCGAACCGGCACATGAGCATGGAGAGCATGTACGAGTACGGCTCGCGGGCCGGGGTGTGGCGGGTCCTGCGCGCCTTCGACCGCCGCGGGTTGCCGCTGACGATCTTCGCGGTCTCCCAGGCGATGGCCCGTAACCCCGAGGTGGCGGCGGCCTTCGTCGATCGCGGCCACGAGATCGCGTGCCACGGCTACCGGTGGCTCAACTATCAGCTGATCGACCCCGAGGTCGAACGTGATCACATGCGCGCAGGCATCGAACTGCTCACCGAGATCACCGGTGAACGCCCACGCGGCTGGTACACCGGCCGGGACTCACCCAACACGCGGCGCCTCGTCGTCGAACAGGGCGGATTCACCTACGACTCCGACAGTTACGCCGACGATCTGCCGTATTGGGTGAAGGTCCCGCGCGGCGACGAACTCGTCGATCACCTGGTCGTGCCCTACACCCTCGACACCAACGACATGCGGTTCTCCTCGCCCGGCGGCTTTCCGTCGGGGGAGCAGTTCTTCGCGCATCTGCGCGATGCCTTCGACGTGCTCTACCGCGAGGGCGTCGAGGGTGCGCCGAAGATGCTGTCCGTCGGACTGCACTGCCGGCTCGTGGGCCGGCCGGCACGGCTGGCGGCTCTCGAGCGGTTCCTCGACCACATCGGGTCCCACGACGACGTGTGGATCACCCGCCGGATCGACATCGCCGAACACTGGCGGAAGGTGCACCCGGCCGGCTGACACAATGGACAACGTGCCCACACGTGTCTTGATCCTCGGTTCGACCGGCTCCATCGGCGTTCAGGCGCTCGAGGTGATCGCCGAACATCCCGACCGCTTCGAGGTCGCCGGTCTCGGCGCGGGTGGCGGGAACCTCGACCGGCTGGCCGATCAGGCCGCGGCCTTCGGGGTCCCCGCATCTCGGCTGGCCGTCGCCGACGAGGCTCGCGCCGCCGAGCTCGCCGAACGACTCGGAGCGCCGGTTCTCGGTGGCACCGAAGCCATGTGCGACCTGATCGATGCGGTCGCCGCCGACGGCGGAACCGATGTGGTGCTGAACGCCGTGGTCGGTTCGATCGGCCTGGCGCCCTCGCTCGCCGCGCTGCGGACGGGTGCGCGTCTCGCGCTCGCGAACAAGGAGTCCCTCGTCGCCGGCGGGTCGCTCGTCCTCGATGCGGCGGCTCCCGACCAGATCGTCCCCGTCGACTCCGAGCATTCGGCCATTGCCCAGTGTCTGCGCGCCGGAACCGCCGCCGAGGTGGACCGCTTGGTCCTCACCGCGTCGGGCGGACCGTTCCGCGGCTGGTCGGCCGAACAGCTCCACAACGTCACCCCCGAGCAGGCCGGGCGCCATCCCACCTGGTCGATGGGCCCGATGATCACCCTCAACTCGGCGACCCTGGTCAACAAGGCCCTCGAGGTCATCGAGGCGCACCTGCTCTTCGACGTCGACTACGACCACATCGACGTCACCGTCCATCCGCAGTCGATCGTGCACTCGATGGTGACCTTCGTCGACGGCGCGACCGTCGCCAAGGCGTCGCCGCCGTCGATGAAGCTGCCCATCGCGCTGGCACTGGGCTGGCCGGATCGTGTCCCCGGATCGTCGACCGCGTGCGACTTCTCCACCGCCTCGGCGTGGACGTTCGAGCCCGTCGACGACAAGGTCTTCCCGGCGATCGAGCTCGCCCGGGAGGCGGGACGGGGTGGCGGGAGTCTCACCGCGGTGTACAACGCCGCGAACGAGGCGGCCGCCGCGGGCTTCTTCGCAGGTACGATCCGTTTTCCGCGGATCGTCGAGATCATCGGTGAGGTGCTCGGCGAGGCGGATCAGTGGCGAGTCGAGCCAGGTACTGTGGAGGAGGTCTTCGCCGCCGATCGGTGGGCCCGGGAGCGCGCCGCACAGCTGGTCGCCGCCTCGTCGTGATCGGTGCGCATCGTGATCTGGATGGAGTGAGTACGTGAGTTTCGCGATCGGTGTCACGCTCTTCGCGGTGGCGCTGTTGCTGTCGGTCGCCTGGCATGAGTGCGGTCACATGTGGGCCGCACAGGCAACCGGCATGAAGGTCCGTCGCTACTTCGTTGGCTTCGGGCCGACGATCTGGTCGACGCGCCGCGGCGAGACCGAGTACGGACTCAAGGCGATCCCGCTCGGCGGCTTCTGCGACATCGCGGGCATGACCCCGCACGAGGAGCTCACCGCCGACGAGCAGGACCGGGCGATGTACAAGCAGAAGGCCTGGAAACGCCTCGTCGTGCTGTTCGCCGGTCCCGCGCAGAACTTCATCCTCGGCTTCGTCCTGATCATCATCGTCGGCCTCACCTTCGGGCTGCCCGATCTCAGCCCGCCGCCGACCCCGGCGAAGGTCGCCGAGACCCAGTGCGTGTCGTCGACGATCACCATCGCCGACGGCGAGCAGACCAACTCGCCCTGCACCGGCGGCGGACCAGCGGCCGCCGCGGGTCTGCGCCCGGGCGACGAGATCGTGGCCATCAACGGGACACCCGTCGGCAAGGCCGCGGACCTGACCCCGGTCATCCGTGAGTCCACGGGCCCGGTGGTCCTCACCGTCGACCGCGCCGGTGAACGCCTCGACCTGACGATGACGCCCGAGCCGGTCACCGTCACCGCCAAGCGCGCCGACGGCACCACCGAGAGCGTGTCCTACAACATGGTCGGCATCGCCTACGACGCCCCGCCGGCGATCAAGGACTTCAGCGGCCTCGACGTGATCCCGGGTGCTTTCGTCTTCACCGGCGACCTGATCAAGGAGACCTGGAACGCGCTCCTGTCGCTGCCCACCAAGATCGGTGCACTGTGGACCGCGGTGACCGGTGGCGAGCGCGCGCTCGACACCCCGGTCAGCGTCTACGGTGCCTCGGTGCTCGGCGGCCAGGCGGTCGAACGCGGCCTGTGGGACATGTTCTGGATGCTGCTGATCAGCATCAACTTCTTCCTCGGCCTGTTCAACCTGGTCCCGCTGCTGCCGCTGGACGGCGGACACATGGCGATCGTCGGCTATGAGAAGGGCCGCGACACCGTCCGTCGCTGGTTCGGCCGGGTCCCCGGCGCGGCAGTCGACTACTACAAGCTGCTCCCGATCACCTACGCCGCGGTGGTGGTGATGGCCGGCTTCATGGTGCTCACCCTCACCGCCGACATCGTCAACCCGATCAATCCGTGGTGACCTCCCACAACGAATTCCCACCAGACACCCGACACACCCACACCCGAATCCCAGAGGTGAATGCGATGAACGCCCCGACTCCTGCCAACGCCGTGCCGATCGGGCTCGGCATGCCGGCCGGACCCCCGCCGGTGCTGGCCCCGCGCCGCAAGACCCGGCAGCTGTTCGTCGGCTCGGTCGGCGTCGGCAGTGACCACCCCATCTCGGTGCAGTCGATGACGACCACCAAGACCCACGACATCAACGCGACCCTGCAGCAGATCGCGGAACTCACCGCGTCGGGCTGCGACATCGTGCGCGTGGCCTGCCCGCGACCCGAGGACGCCGAGGCGCTGCCGATCATCGCGAAGAAGTCCAAGATCCCGGTCATCGCCGACATCCACTTCCAGCCGAAGTACATCTTCGCCGCGATCGACGCGGGGTGTGCGGCGGTGCGCGTGAACCCGGGCAACATCAAGGAATTCGACGGCCGCGTGAAAGAGGTCGCGAAAGCCGCCGGGGACGCGGGCATCCCGATCCGCATCGGCGTGAACGCGGGCTCCCTGGACAAGCGCATCCTGCAGAAATACGGCAAGGCGACGCCCGAGGCGCTCGTCGAGTCGGCGCTGTGGGAGGCGGGTCTGTTCGAGGAGCACGGCTTCGGGGACATCAAGATCTCGGTCAAGCACAACGACCCGGTGATCATGGTCGAGGCCTACCGCCAGCTGGCCGCCCAGTGCGACTACCCGCTGCATCTCGGCGTCACCGAGGCCGGTCCGGCGTTCCAGGGCACCATCAAGTCGGCCGTGGCCTTCGGTGCACTGCTGAGCGAGGGCATCGGCGACACCATCCGCGTGTCGCTGTCGGCGCCGCCGGCCGAGGAGATCAAGGTCGGCGACCAGATCCTGCAGTCGCTCAACCTGCGTCCCCGCAAGCTCGAGATCGTGTCGTGCCCGTCGTGTGGCCGTGCCCAGGTCGACGTCTACAAGCTGGCCGACGAGGTGACCGCAGGCCTCGAGGGCATGGAGGTCCCGCTGCGCGTCGCCGTCATGGGCTGCGTGGTCAACGGACCGGGTGAGGCCCGCGAGGCCGACCTCGGCGTCGCCTCCGGAAACGGCAAGGGTCAGATCTTCGTCAAGGGCGAGGTCATCAAGACCGTGCCGGAGGCGCAGATCGTGGAGACATTGATCGAAGAAGCGCTGCGGATTGCCGAGGAATCAGGGGAAACTGGAGACGGCACGCACGTCGGCCCGCCGGTGGTCACCGTCTCCTAGGGTCCGCGACCCGAACCGAACGGGCGCTGTCGCGAGTCCCCATGGGGAAGTGAGGAGCGGTGGTGCTGAAGCTACTGGGCGACAAACCGCTCGGCGCGCGTGACTCGGCAGCCGTCGAACGCGTCCTCATGTCCGACCCGGTGGCGATGTGCATGGTCGCCGCGAGGTTCGAAACCCACGGCATCAACCCGCGCCTGCTCGGCGGTGAACTCTGGACCGCGCACGATCCGTCGACGTCGCTGTGTTTCTCCGGCGCCAACCTGATCCCGCTGATCGGGTCCGCCGACGACCTCGACTACTTCTCCGATCGCGCGGTCGCCGCACCCCGCGCCTGCTCGTCGATCGTCGGCCGCGCCGACCTGGTGTTGCCGATGTGGCAGCAGATCGAGCCCGTCTGGGGTCCGGCGCGAGAGGTGCGTCCGGTCCAGCCGCTGCTGGTCCTGTCCGGGAATCCGGCGGTCCCGTCGGATCCGGCCGTGCGGCTGGTGACCCTCGACGATCTCGACGCCTACATGCCGGCCGCGGTCGACATGTTCATCGGTGAGGTCGGCGTCGACCCGACGGCCGGCGACGGCGGACGTTCGTATCGCAGACGGCTGGCGTCGCTGATCTCGGCGCAACGTGTCTTCGCGCGTTTCGACGGTCCCGATGTCGTGTTCAAGGCGGAGATCGGGTCGCTGTCCCGGCGCGTCGGCCAGATCCAGGGTGTGTGGGTGTCGCCGGACCGACGCGGTGAGGGTCTGGGCCTGGGTGGCACCGCGGCCGTCGCCGAGGCGGTCGCCGCCCACGGACGACTTCCGAGCCTGTACGTCAACAGCTTCAACGAGACCGCCCGTGCGGTGTACGACCGTATCGGGTTCACCGAGGTCGGTACCTTCGCGACCGTCCTCGTCGACTGAACGGATCTCCGGGCGACGTCACACCGTGGCCTCCCGCGTGGCTTCCCGGGATCGGCCCGTCGCGGCCCTAGACTCGACCGCGATGTGGCGCACGCGAACTCGATGGACCCCGGCGGTGATCGTCGCGGTCTGTGCTGTCGTGATCACCGCGACCGCCGCCTGCTCGTCCGCGGAGGACGACGGCCCGCGCCGGGCCGCAGAACGATTCCTCGAGGCGTACTCGCAACAGGAACTCGACGCCGCGGCCGCCCTCACCGACGTGCCGCAGACCTCCCGCTCGGCGATGGAGTCGGCGTGGTCGGGACTCGCCGCGGAAGAGCTCGAGGCGAAAGCCGGCCGGGTCCGCGTCACCGGTGACACCGCCGAGGTGCAGGTCGACTACACCTGGGCGCTGCCGCGCGGTCGTGACTGGTCGTACGACGCGACGCTGCGCCTGGGCCGATCCGACGCCGGCTGGGCGGTGCGCTGGGCGTCGACCGCGGTCCATCCGAAACTCGGCGCCGACCAACGACTCTCGCTGCAGATCATCGAGGCGCCCCGGGCGACGGTGAACGAGGCCGACGGTTCGGAGGTCATGGTCAACGGCACTGTCGTCGGCGTGAACTTCGACCCGGAGAAGGCCACCGAACAGGGGGCCTCGGTCGCGTCCTCGGTCACGAGCGCGGTCGCCGTGCTGCGTCGGTTCAACCGCGACCTCGACGAGCAGCTGATCACCGAACAGGTCACCTCGAACGGTCAGCAGTATCCGCTGGCCCGCCTCACCCACGCCCAGTTCGACCGGCTGCGCGACCAGCTCGCGATCCCCGGCGTCGTCACCAACGAACAGGCCGAGCTGGTCCCCAAGGACCCGAAGTTCGCGCCGGCGCTGCTGACCGAGGTCAAGAAGGTCGTCGACGGCGAGGTCGCCGGACGTGCCGGCTGGCGGGTGGTCTCGGTGAACCCCAACGGACTCGACGCCGACGTGCTGGCCGACCACGACGCCGACCCGTCGCCCGCCGTGTCGCTCAGCCTGTCGCGGACCGTGCAGAACGCCGCTCAGCGAGCGGTCAACGCCGCCAACAGATTTCAGGTCGCGATGGTCGTCGTGCAGCCGTCCACCGGCCGAATCCTCGCCGTCGCACAGAACCCCAATGCCGACCGGCAGGGTCCGATCGCGACGACCGGCCTGTACCCGCCCGGTTCGACCTTCAAGATGGTCACCGCGGCTGCCGCCATCAACCGCAAGATGGCCGGACCCGACACCACCGTCGGCTGCCCGGGGGAGATCCAGATCGGTCCGCGCCTGATCCCGAACTACAACGGCTTCTCGCTCGGCACGGTGTCGATGCTGCAGGCGTTCGCCGCGTCCTGCAACACCACGTTCGCCAAGCTCGCCAGCCAGATGGGTCCGTCGGACCTCGCCCACGCCGCCGCGGCGATGGGGATCGGTCAGCGGTACTCGATCGCCGGCCTCGACGCGGTGTCCGGGTCGGTGCCCATCGAGAACGAACTGGTCGCACGCAGCGAGGACGGCTTCGGCCAGGGCAAGGTGCTGGTGTCACCCCTCGGCCTGGCGCTCGTCGCCGCAACCGTCGCCAACGGTTCCAAAGCCCCGGTGCCGCAACTGATCCTGGACAAGCCCACCGAAATCGAGGGGCCGACCCCGACGATGCCGCCGGAGGTCTACCAGCAACTGCGGCCGATGATGCGCGCGGTCATCACCAGCGGTACCGCGTCGGTCATCGACGGTCGTGGAGCGGTGTTCGGCAAGACCGGTGAGGCCGAATTCGCCGGCGGATCTCACGCCTGGTTCGCCGGCTACCGCGGCGACATCGCCTTCGCGACGCTCGTCGTCCGCGGTGGCGACTCGAACAACGCGGTCGCCGTCACCCGCGACTTATTCGACGGGCTGGGCCCGGGGTACGCGATCCGTACGCCCTAGCTGCGTTCGGGCAGGATCACCCGCCGCCCGCCGTGGTCGATGACCTCGACCGGATGGTCGTAGGTGCGGCTCAGCAGTTCGGCCGTCATCACCTCGTCGGTGGAACCGATGGCGAGCAGCTCACCGTGTTTCATCACCGCGATGCGGTCGGCGTAAGCCGCGGCGAGGGTCAGGTCGTGCACGACGAGCAGCACGGCGTTTCCGGCATCGCGGTGGATGCGCAGGATCTCGAGGACCTGTTCCTGGTGGTGGATGTCGAGGGCGGCGGTCGGCTCGTCCAGCATCATCACCGGGGTGTCCTGGGCCAGCGCCCGCGCCAGCGACACCCGGGCCTGCTGTCCGCCGGACAGCTGGGCGAAGGGGCGGTCGACGATGTCGGAGAGTTCGCACAGGTCGACGGCGTCGGCGATGACCGCGGGGGAGTCGGCGGCCCGCGGGGTCCGCAACCAGGGATAGCGGCCCATGGCGACGACCTCGGCAACGGTGAACGGGGTGTCCACGCGGTTCTGCTGGGTGACCACGCTGCGGTGTCGTGCGAGCTCGCGGAGCGAGGTGGTCGACACGTCCCGTCCGTCGATGGTCACGCGACCGCTCTTCGGGGGACGCGTGCCCGACAACACCGACAGCAGCGTCGATTTGCCGCATCCGTTGGGGCCGACCAGCGCGACGAGTTCGCCGGCATGGACCTCCAGGGACACACCGCGGACGACCTCACGGCCGCCGAGCTCGACCCGGACGCTCTCGGCGGCGATGCCCGGCGTACCCGGGGGTTGCACGACGGCGGTCACCAGCCCGCTCCCGCACGACGGCTGCGGCGCAGCAGGATGAAGAAGACCGGCCCGCCGATCAGTGCGGTGAACATGCCGAGGGGGAGGTCGGCGTCGCCGAGTATCGTGCGGGCCGCGAGGTCGGCGCCGGTGATGACCAGCGCGCCACCGATCACGCTGGTGGGCAGCAGGATCGAGTGTTTGGGGCCGACGATGAGTCGCATCACGTGCGGGACCACGAGGCCGACGAAGGCGATGATCCCGGCGAAGGCGACGGCCGCGGCGGTGAGGATCGCGGTCAGCACGATCGCCTGACGTCGAACCGATTCCACGTTGACGCCGAGCGACGCCGCCTGGATCTCACCGAGGGCGAGCAGGTCGAGTTTGTGGACCAGCAGTACGCAGGCGGCGACGCCCACGACCACGAGTGGCGCCACCACCCAGATCTCGCTCCAGGTGCGGCCGGCCAGCGAACCGAGCTGCCAGAAGATGATCTGCTCGCGGGCGGCGGTGGAGGCGACGAAGGTCAGGAAGGCAATGACGCCCGCGGCGAACGCGTTCACCGCGATACCGGTCAGCACCAGCATGATCGCCGACGACGATCCGTCGCGCAGCGAGAGCAGGTAGACCGCGGCGGCGGTGACGAGTCCGAAGAGGAAGGCCGCGCCGGCCAGCGCCCAGTTCCCGGCGGCCCCACCGGCTCCCGCCGAGCCACCCGCGAGGACGATCACCAGGCAGGCGCCGATGGCCGACCCGGAGGACACCCCGATGATGCTCGGCTCGGCGAGCGGATTGGCGAGGACGCCCTGCAGCAGGCACCCCGCGGCGCCGAGTGCGGCACCGACGAACAGTCCGAGCACGATGCGCGGGAACCGGACGTTCCAGAGCGCCCCTTCGCCGTTGGGATGTGAGGGCAGCGGCCCGATCTCGAGGTGGAAGTGGTGCGCGATGCTGCCGAGCACCTCCAACGGTGGGATCTCCACCTGACCGATCCCGGCGGAGGCGATCGCGAGCGTCGCGGTCGCGAGAAGCATCACGGCGACGACGACGGTGTTGCGCATCCGGTGCGAGCGGGCGACTGGTGCCGCGGCGTCGGTCCTGGTCTCGGCGGTCGGGATGCTCACGTGTAGATCGCCTTCGCCAGCGCCGAGAGGACGAGTCCGACATCGGGACCGAAGGCCAGGATCTTGCTCTCGTCCATCTGCACGACGCGGCGGTTGCGGCCCGCCTCGGTGTCGGCGATCCCGGGAAGCGTCAGCACCCCGTCGGGTCCGCCGACGGTGTCGGCGCCCTGGGTCATGACGATGAGGACGTCGGGGTCGGCGGTGATCATCGACTCGGCGGTGACGGCGGTGAACGCACCGGTGAGCCGGGCCGCCTCACCGGCGTCCCGGCCGCCGAGTTCGGCGATCAGATCGTCGGCGCCCGAACCGGGACCGGCGAGGAGCAGGAGATTGCGGCCGCGGATGTAGAGGAAGGCCATCGTCGGGTCGCCGGAGGGGTCGGGGACGAGATCGCGGGCCGCCTCGATCTGCGCATCGGTGCGGTCGACGAGCTTCTCACCCGCCTCGGGAACGCCGAGTGCCTTGGCGACCGACCGCATCAACGTGTCGTTGGACGCGAGGTCGCGAGTGGCGGGGAACACCACGACGGTGACCCCGGAGTCGCGGATCTGGTCCACCGCGGTCACCGGTACCGTCGACTCGCTGACCAGCAGGACCGTCGGTGCAAGGGCCAGAACGGATTCGGCGTTGAGGCTGTGCCCGCGGTTCGTCACCACCGGGAGTCCGATCGCGGACGGGAAGGCCGTCGAGGTGTCGCGGCCGACGACCCGCGAGCCCATGCCGAGAGCGAAGACGATGCTGCCGAGGGTGCCGCTGACGTCGACGGCGATGATCCGGCTGGTGTCGGTCACGGTCACCGGTCCGTAGCGAACGGAATCGACGGTGACCGGCAGTGCCGATCTCGGATCGTCGGCGACGGGTGTCACGTCGTTTCCGTCGAGGGCGGCCGTCTGCGGCCCGTTGCGAAGGTGCGCACCGGGGGAGTGCCGGTCCTGTTCGATCGGGGTGACGAAGCACGCCGAGACGGGCACCATGGTGAGGACCACCACCAGCAAGGCCCGCACCGATCTGATCGACGCGCCCACCGTCACCACCTTCGAATCGGTTTCCGACGCCCAGTGGCGTGGAAGTCTTAGGGCGAGCTTAGTTGTCGCGAGCTTGCCGTCCGCGCGCCGGTCCTCCTCGGACGGGCGGATAAAGTGGTTCGCATGCCAGTTCGCAGTGTCCTGACCCCCGGTACCCCGACGCCGATCCGGACCGTGCCCGACTCCATCGAGCGGCCGGAATACGTGTGGAAACCCACCGTGAACGAGGGCCACGAACCCTGGGTGCAGACGCCGGAGACCATCGAGAAGATGCGCCTCGCCGGCAAGATCGCCGCGAATGCGCTCGCCGAGGCCGGCAAGGCCGTCGCACCCGGCGTGACGACCGATGAACTGGACCGGATCGCGCACGAGTACATGGTCGACCACGGCGCCTACCCGTCGACGCTGGGTTACAAGGACTTCCCCAAGTCCTGCTGCACCTCGCTCAACGAGGTGATCTGTCACGGCATCCCGGACTCGACCGTCATCGCCGACGGCGACATCGTCAACATCGATGTCACCGCCTACATCGACGGCGTGCACGGCGACACCAACGCGACCTTCCTCGCCGGGGACGTCGAGCAGGAGGTCGTCGACCTCGTCGAGCGCACCCGTACCGCCACCGAGCGGGCGATCAAGGCGGTCAAGCCGGGACGCGAACTCAACGTCGTCGGTCGCGTCATCGAGGCGTACGCGAATCGCTTCGGCTACAGCGTCGTCCGCGACTTCACCGGGCACGGCATCGGCGAGACCTTTCACAACGGGCTCGTGGTGCTGCACTACGACGAGCCCAACGTCGACACCGTCCTCGAACCCGGCATGGTGTTCACCATCGAGCCGATGATCAACCTCGGCGGCCTCGCCTGGGAGATGTGGGACGACGGCTGGACCGTGGTGACCGCCGACCGGAAGTGGACCGCGCAGTTCGAACACACCCTCGTGGTCACCGAGGACGGCGCAGAGATCCTGACCCTGCCGGACGCCTGATCGGCATTCCCCTGACTAGGCCGGGAAGCGCACGGGCTGCGGCTCGTTGCTGGTCGTCGTGGTCCCGTTGCCGAGCTGTCCCTTGCCGTTGAGTCCCCAGCAGTACATCTCGGCGCCCGCGACCGCGCAGACGTTGGCCGAGCCGGTGGTCACCTGGGTGACGCCCGACAGCCCGTTGATCCGGCTCGGGGCGTGGTCGGGGAGCGTGCTCCGCGAACCCCAGCAGTAGGCGGAACCGCTCGCCGCGGCGCAGGCGGCGTAACCCCCGGTGGAGACCTGTGTCGCGCCCCGCACATCGATCGGGGTCGGTCGCTGTCGGCTGACCTCGGTGCCGTCGCCGAGTTGACCGGAACCGTTCTCGCCCCAGCAGAACACGGTCCCCGAGCCGCCGGAACCGCTCGCCACCGCGCACGTCGAATAGAGACTCGTGCTGATCGAGGAGGGGGAGTCCAGGTCGAGCCTGGTCGGGGTGGGCCGGTTGGTGGTGGTGCCATCGCCGACCTGCCCGTCGGCGTTGTTGCCCCAGCAGTAGGCGGAGCCTGCGGCGATGGCACAGGTCGTCGTGTGCGAGGTCGAGACCGCCGTGACATCGGACAGACCCGAGACCCGCGTCGGGGTGGGGATGGTGGGGTCGGTGCCCGCACCGGTCTGCCCGTTGAGATTGTTGCCCCAGCAGTAGAGGTCGCCGGAGCTGATCGCGCAGGTGGTGAGGCCGACGGCCACCGCTCTCACGTCGGTCAGGCCGGACACCTTGGTCGGCAGCGTGACGTTCTGGCCGGTCGGCCCGGCACCCTGGCCCCAGCAGTAGAGGTCGCCCGAGGCGATCGCGCAGGTTCTACCGAGGCCGCCCATGCCGACCGCCGACACGTCCTCGAGACCGGACACCTTCTCCGGGCGCGCCCGGTCCGTCGTCGAACCGTCGCCGAGGGTGCCGTACAGGTTTCCGCCCCAGCAGAACAGCTCGCCGCCACGCCGCGCAGGTGCTGTCGCCGCTCGAGGCGATGGACTCGAAGTCGCCCGAACCCGTTGTGGCACTGGTTGATCCGGCGGACGAACGCGAAGGCGTCGAGGTCCCTGAGGTCGTGGTCGCCGGGGCGTCGTCGGAGCCGACCAGGACGATCGCGGTGATCACGAGCGCCAGGACGAGGACGAAGACACCGGCGCCGACGCCGACGAGGAGTCCGGTGCGCTTCTCGGACGGTGCCGGGGTGAAGCCGCCGGCGAAGACCGGGGCCGGGGTGTGTGGCCGGTGCGGGTGGTAGCCCGGTGGCGGGAGCGGGGGGCGCTGCCGGGTAGGCGGGTGTTGCCGAGCCGGAGGGTGATGGCCGACGCGTGGCGGAAACGCCGGGGCCGGCGTGGTGGGCGCCGCACGACGCGGGCCCGCGGCCGCCGCCTGCTCGAGTGCCCGCGCGAAGTCCGTGCACGAGGCGAACCGGTCGCCGGGCTGCTTGGCCAGCGCCCGGGCGAAGACCGGATCGAGATGCGCCAGAGCCGGATCGTGGTCCGACGGCCGGGGCACGGGGGAGTTCACGTGACCCGAGATGAGTGCCATCGGCGTCGTGCCCGGGAACGGCTGACGGCCGGTGAGCAGCTGGAAGACGGTGCAGGCCAGGGCGTACTGGTCCGAGGCGGGGATCGCGGCCTCGCCGGTGAGCAGCTCGGGGGCGGCGTAGGCCAGGGTGCCGACGAACAGGTTGGTCGCGGTCATCTTGTTGCCGTCGACCAGTCGGGCGATACCGAAGTCGAGAACCGTGACGCGGGTGATGCGGCCGTCCGGTCCGCGGGCGACGACGATGTTCGCCGGCTTGATGTCGCGGTGGATGACCCGCTGACCATGCGCGTAGTCGAGAGCGTCGGCGACGCGACCGGCGATGGTGACGACCTCGTCGACGGGCATCGGGCCGGCGCCGGTGAGGTCTTTGCCGTCGAGGTAGGTCATCGAGAACCACGGGCTGCCGTGCTCGACGCCGTGGGTGAAGACGGTGACGATGCCCGGGTGATCGAGGGCTGCCGCTGTCCGGGCCTCGTTGCGGAACCGCTCGTGGAAGCTGGGGTCCGCAGGATTCGGCGAGATGATCTTCAGGGCCTCGCGACGGCCCAGTGTCGGGTGTTCGACGAGCCAGACCTGGCCCATCCCGCCGCGCCCGAGCAGGGAGACCACGCGATACCCGGCGAACACCGATCCGGGTTCCACGATCTCCACGCCCGACGACCCCCCTGTCCCGACCTGCTCGCACAGGCCCTCCCGACCACGCCCTCGCAGGCGTTGCCGTCACTGTAACCAGCCGGAGCGGCCGGCGAGGCAAGTGGTGCGTCGTGTGAACGACCCCACCACTACGCTGTCGTGGTGGCCGATCTCGGTGGTGCGTTGTTCGTGGGCGGGACCAGTAGTGACGCCGGTAAGAGTCTCCTCGTCGCAGGTCTCTGTCGTGCTCTCGCGCGCGACGGCGTCCGGGTCGCGCCGTTCAAGGCGCAGAACATGTCCAACAACTCGGTGGTGACGCTCGACGGCGGTGAGATCGGCCGCGCCCAGGCCCTGCAGGCCTTCGCCTGCGGGCTCGAACCCTCGACGCGGTTCAATCCTGTTCTGCTGAAACCCGGCAGCGACCGGCGCTCCCATGTCGTGCTGCGAGGGCGCCCGGCCGGGGACGTCGGTGCCCGGGACTACATGGCCTGGCGGTCCCGGCTGAGGGAGGTCGTCACCGAGGAGCTCGCCGCGCTCCGCCGCGACTTCGACGTCGTGCTCTGTGAGGGAGCGGGTTCGGTCGCCGAGATCAACCTCCGCCGCAACGACATCGCCAACATGGGGCTCGCGCAGGCCGCACGGCTCCCGGTGCTGCTGGTCACCGACATCGACCGCGGTGGCTCGTTGGCCTCGCTGTTCGGCACCACCGCGATCCTCGAACCCGCAGACCAGGCGCTGATCGCGGGCTACGTCGTCAACAAGTTCCGGGGCGACCCGAGCATCCTCGAAACCGGGCTCCGGCAGGTCGAGGAGATCACCGGCCGCCCGACCCTCGGTGTCCTGCCGTTCGCCGACGACCTGTGGCTCGACGCCGAGGACTCCCTGGCGGCGCCCGTCGGCCGGCGGGTCGGACCGCCGCTGAACCCGGCCGGTCCGGGCGCGCGGCTCCGCGTCGCCGCGATCCGGTTGCCCCGCATCTCCAACTCCACCGACGTCGAGGCGCTCGCCTGCGAACCGGGCGTCGACGTGACCTGGGTCGACGACCCGGGCAGTGTCGCCGCCGCCGACCTGGTGGTGATCCCGGGAACCCGTGCCACGGTCTCCGACCTCGCCTGGATGCGCGACCGCGGGATCGCCGACGCGGTCACCGCCCGCGCGGCCCGGGGCGTCCCGGTCGTCGCCATCTGCGGGGGTTTCCAGATGCTGGCCCGCACCATCGACGACGCGATCGAATCCGGTCGTGGCCGCGTCGACGGCCTCGGTGTGTTCGATCTCGACATCTCCTTCGCCACCGACAAGACGTTGCGTCAGGTCAGCGGCACCAGCCGCGGTGGAGAGGTGATCAGCGGTTACGAGATCCACCACGGGCGGGTCGTCGGGTCGCGGGAGGACACCTGGATCGTCGACGACGCCGCGGGTCCCGAAGGTGCGGTGCGAGGCGCGATCCGTGGGACGCACTGGCACGGACTGCTGGCCAACGACGCCTTTCGGCGTCGGCTGCTCACCGAGGTGGCCGCCGAGGCCGGTGTGCCGGACTTCCGGGTCGCGGGCGACACCGAGGTGGAGGCGATCCGGCGGCGACAGGTCGACACGATGGCCGACCTGGTCAGCGAGCATCTCGACATGGACGCGGTGATGCATCTCATCGAGGACGGTCCGCCCGTGTCGGCGCCCGTCATCCGCCATCACCTGGACCCCGACACCGGTTCGGCGCAGACGCTATCGTGGCCCAATGACTGAAGATCAGCGTCAGGTGACCGTCAACGGCCTCACCTTCGACGTCCGGATCGGGGGACCGGAACGGGGCCCGTGGGTCCTGCTGCTTCACGGATTCCCGGTGGACGGATCCTGCTACGACGCGGTGCTCCCGCGACTCCACGAATCGGGCCTGCGGACGTTGGTCCTGAACCAGCGCGGCTACAGCCCCGGCGCACGACCCGAGGCCGTCGAGGACTATCACCTCAGCCACCTGGTGTCGGATGTGATCGCCGTGCTCGACGAACTGAAGGTCGGGTACGCGATCCTCGTCGGGCACGACTGGGGCGGCATCGTCGCGTGGCATCTCGCGGGCAAGTACCCCGACCGGTTCACCGGTCTGGTGGTCGCCAGCACCGGCCACCCGTCGGCGATGCGGGATGCACTCGCGGCGAGCGATCAGCGCGAACGATCGTCCTACATCCTCGATTTCGTCGCCGACGGCGCCGAGGAGACACTCCTCGCCGACGACGGCGCCAAGCTGCGCGCGGCCGGGGTCACCGCCGAGGAGCTCGCCCCGCTGCGCGAACCGGGCGCCCTGCGGGCTGCATTGAACTGGTACCGGGCCAACTTCGTCGGCGACATCAAGGGCACCATGGCGTGCCCGCCGGTGGAGATCCCGACGACGCTCGTCTGGAGCGACGCCGACGCCGCGCTCGGCCGTGAGCAGGCGCAGGGCAGCGGCCGGTACGCCTACTCCGACTTCCGGTTCTGCGAACTGGCCGGCGTCGACCACTGGATTCCGCAGAACGCTCCCGCCGAACTGGCCAGCGAGATCGCCCTGCGGTCGACGGTGTTCTAGATCGCCACTAGATCTCCAGACCCAACAGCGCGTTCTCGAGCACCTCGGGCATCGCCGGGTGGATCCAGTACTGCCCCTTGGCGACCTCGAGGGCGGTCTGGCCGAACGACATCGCCTGGATGACCGGCTGGATGACGGTCGGGGCCTGCGGGCCGATGATGTGCGTGCCGAGGATCTTGCCGGTGCCGCGTTCGGCGATCACCTTGCAGAAACCGGTGGTGTCCTCCATCGCCCAGCCGTAGGCGACGTCACCGTAGGCCTGGACCTTGACCGTGATGTCGTATCCGGCGTCGCGGGCCTCGTCTTCGGTCAGCCCCACCGAGGCGATCTGCGGGTGTGTGAAGACGGCCGCCGGGACGAACCGGTGGTCGAACTCGACGAGATCGTCTGCATCCCAACCCTTCAGCAGGTTGGCCTGCACCACCCGCTCCTCGTGGTTGGCGACGTGCTTGAGCTGGTACGGCGAGCTGACGTCGCCGAGCGCCCACACCCCGCGTGCGGAGGTGCGGCCGTGGATGTCGCAGTGCACCCGGCCCTCTTCGTCGAGTTCGATGCCGACCGAGGAGAGGTTGAGGCGGTCGCCGTTGGGCTTCCGGCCGGTGGCGACGAGCAGGACGTCGGCCTCCAGGTGCGTCCCGTCGTCGAACTGCAGGCGGACACCGCCGTCGGGCAGGTCCTCCGCACCGGTGATGGCGGTGTCGAGGTGGACGTCCCACTTCTCCTCGGCGACCTGGGTGAAACGGTTGGAGATGTCGGCATCCTGCTTGCGCAGCAGGGCGGGGCCGCGGGCGATGATCGACACCTTGGAGCCGAGAGCGCCGAAGACGTGCGCGAATTCGGCTGCGATGTAACCGCTTCCGACGATGGCGAGCCGCTCGGGCAGTTCCGGCAGACGCATCACGTCGTTGTTGGTGTAGTACGCCACGCCGGAATCGGCGATGACCGGCGGGATGACCGCGCGCGAACCCGCGGCCAGGACCACCTCGCGGGCGAGAACCGTTGCACCGTCGGCGGTGACGAGACGGTAGAGGCCGTCGTCGTCCCGACCGTCGAACTCGACATGGGAGCTGTAGACGGTGATGTTCTCGCACCGGTCCACGCGATACTCCTTGCCGCCCTCGGAGATCGGGTCGATGCGTCCGAAGACGCGCTCGACGATGCCGGGCCAGTCCACCGAGTCGACCTTGGCGTGCACCCCGAGACGCGCGCCCTGCGTGGCGATCTCGGCGACCTCCGCCGCGTAGACGAACATCTTGGTCGGGATGCAGCCGACGTTGAGGCAGGTGCCGCCGTACACGCCTTCCTCGAAGATGGCGATCGTCGTGTCGGCATAGCGCTCGTCGGGGATGGAGTTGCCGCTGCCGGAGCCGATGATGGCCAGGTCGACGACCTGCGTGGCGGTCATAGGGTGCTCTCTTTTCTACTGGTTTCCGAGGATTCGGTCGCGGGCCGGATGGTGCGGGCGAGCCAGTCGTCGACCTCGCGATAGGCGTGCTCACGGGCATGCGGCACGGAGAGGAACACGTCGTGGCGGGCGTCGGGGATGGGGACGGTCGACACGCGCCCGCCGAGACACCCGCTCCAGCGGGCGATCTGGCGGACGTCGAGGACGGCGTCGGCGCGATCGGTCGACGCCGAGTAGGTCTTCGCGAAATGGGTCTTGTCCGAACGCAACACGAGCGCCGGCGTGCCGACGTCGATGCCGCGGTGCAGACGTCGTTGCCCGCTCCGGACCGCGTTCAGGAACCCGAAGGTGACCGGGAAACCGCCCATCGGTTTGAGGGCGAGGTCGTAACTCCACTCGCCGTGCGCACTCTCGTGAAGACTCTCGCCGTAGGCCGAGGAGAGTTCCTGCGGGATCACGCGGGTGGGTTGCACCGCGGCCACCGCCTTGATCAGCATCGTCACCGGCAGCGTCCGCAGGACGGCGTCGCCCTGGAGATCCAGCCACGGCGAGTTGAGCAGCAGGCCGTCGACGAGCCCGTGCCGGGCCGGGTCCTGCTCGCGCAGCCGGTCGAGCCACAGCGCGGTGATCAGGCCACCCGTCGAATGCCCGGCGATGATCGTGCGGGTGTCCGCACCCACCTCCTCGGCGATCAGCTCGAGCGCGAGGCCGAGTTCCTCGTCGTATCGAGCGAGGTCCGTCGTGAAGTGGGCGGTGTGGTGGCTCTCCCGCGACCGTCCGCACTTACGCAGGTCGATCGCGTAGAACGCGTAGCCGCGGGCGGTGAAGAAATCGGCCAGCGGCTCGTGGAAGAAGTAGTCGGTGAAGCCGTGGACATAGAGCACCGCGCCGGCCACGGGCCGCGGACCGGCGATCCGCGCACCCGCCTCGGCGCGGCGGATCAGGGTCGCGGTGACGGGTGATTCCCCGTCCGGATCGTCGCCCAGCGGGATGGTGCGGAGTTGGTAGTGGTCCAGGAAGCGGTCGGGTTGCCAGCCGGTGCCTGCGGATACGCTCACAGCAGCCAGCTTAGTGACCCGTCTGCTCGGGCAGGGGACGCCGCGGAAGTGTCACGGATGCCACAGTTGAGCAGGTCGATTCTGTGACAGGACGTGCCATGCTGGACAATGGCCGATGTAGAGATCGTTGATCAGGTTGAAGTGGAGTCCAGGTGTCGAAAACGGTGATCAAGACCGACGTGGCGTTGGTGGGTGCAGGCATCATGAGTGCCACCCTGGGAGCGCTGCTCCGTCAGCTGCAGCCCGATTGGTCGATCAGCCTGTTCGAACGGCTCGACGCCGCTGCGGCGGAGAGCAGCGACCCGTGGAACAACGCGGGCACCGGGCACTCGGCGCTGTGTGAGCTCAACTACACGCCCAAGACCGCCGACGGCGACGTCGACATCACCAAGGCGCTCAACATCAACGAGCAGTTCCAGGTGTCGCGTCAGTTCTGGGCACATGCGGTCGACAAGGGCATCCTCGGCGATCCCTCGGAGTTCATCAACCCGATCCCGCACGTCGCCTTCACCCACGGCGACGCCGGCGTGAAGTACCTGCGCAAGCGCTACGACAACCTCGCAGGACAGACCCTGTTCGAGGGCATGGAGTTCATCGACGATCCGGCCGAGTTCACCAAGCGTCTCCCGCTGATGTCGGCCGGTCGCGACTTCTCCGACCCGGTCGCGCTGAACTGGTTCGACCAGGGCACCGACGTAGACTTCGGCGCGCTGACCCAGCAGCTGCTCAACTATGTCGCGCAGGGCGCCGACATCTACTTCGGTCACTCGGTGACCAACCTGTCCAAGCAGTCCGACGGCAGCTGGATCGTCAAGGTCCGCAACGGCCGCACCGGCGACGTCCTGAAAGTCCATGCGAAGTTCGTCTTCGTCGGCGCCGGCGGAGGTGCGCTGCACCTGCTGCAGAAGTCGGGCATCAAGGAGGCCAAGGGCTTCGGTGGCTTCCCGGTCTCGGGCGAGTTCTTCCGCTGCACCAACCCCGACCTCATCGGTGAGCACCAGGCCAAGGTCTACGGCCAGGCCGCCGTCGGCGCACCGCCGATGTCGGTGCCGCACCTCGACACCCGTGTGATCAACCACAAGCCGGGCCTGCTGTTCGGCCCGTACGCCGGCTGGTCGCCCAAGTTCCTCAAGTCGGGCAAGATCACCGACCTGCCCGCCTCGATCAAGCCGGGGAACCTGCTGCCGATGGTGTCGATCGCGCCGCAGGAGTTCGGTCTGCTCAAGTACCTCATCAGCGAGCTCGCCGCGAACAAGGCCGACCGCGTCAACACGCTGTCGGAGTTCGTGCCGCGTGCGCTCGGCGCCGACTGGGAGCTCATCACCGCCGGTCAGCGCGTCCAGGTCATCCGCAAGACCGGCGTCGGCGGCAAGCTCGAGTTCGGTACCGCGGTCGTGACCTCCGAGGACGGCACCATGTCCGGCCTGCTCGGTGCGTCCCCGGGTGCCTCGACCGCCGTCCCCGCGATGCTCTCGGTGCTCGAGAAGTGCTTCCCGGCCGAGTACGCCGGCTGGTCGCCGAAGCTCACCCAGATCATCCCGTCGTTCGGTCAGAAGCTCAACGGCAACCGTGACCTGTACCGACAGGTGTGGGATTGGACCAACAAGTCCCTGCGGCTGACCGGTCGCGATGCGAGCAGCGTCGAGACCGGCGCGCTCGCCCCCGCCACCGCGGGGTGATCCCGGGCGGTCATCTGTGCTAACCACGACACATGAGTCCTGAACCGCAGCACGACCGGCGCCCGCAGGTACACCGCAGTACGTCTGCCGAGATCGACGCGGCCACGCTGTACCGGCTCCTGCGGCTCCGGGTCGATGTGTTCGTCGTGGAGCAGGCCTGTCCGTACCCGGAGATCGACGGCCGTGACCTCGAGCCGACGACGCGTCAATTCTGGATCACCGAGAGCGGCGAACCCGACGACGACGCCGTGCTGGCGACCCTGCGACTCCTCGAAGAGCCGCCGGGGCCGGACGGTGGGACCGTCTACCGGATCGGGCGTGCCTGCACGGCACGGGCGCATCGCGGCCATGGGCTGGTCGCCCGGCTCCTGACGGTTGCGCTCGACGAGGTCGGGGACCGACCCTGCCGGATCGAGGCGCAGGCCTACCTCACCGAGATGTACGGCAAGTTCGGTTTCGTCGCCGAGGGCGACGAGTACCTCGAAGATGGGATCCCGCACGTGTCGATGCTCCGATCCGGTTCCCGATGACCGACGTCCAGGATTCGGCCCCGGTCCGCTATCCGTTCAGCGCGGTCGTCGGACAGGAACAGCTCAAGCTGGCCCTCGTCCTGTCCGCCATCTCGCCGGGCATCGGCGGCGTCCTCATCCGCGGCGAGAAGGGCACGGCCAAGTCGACCATCGTGCGCGGGCTCGGCCCGCTGATCGGCGGAGACGACCGATCCGGGCGCGTCGTCGAACTGCCGATCGGCGCGACCGAGGACCGGGTGATCGGTTCACTCGACCTGACCTCCGTGCTGCGCGACGGTCGCGCGGAGTTCACCCCCGGGCTCCTCGCCCGCGCCCATCGGGGTGTTCTCTACATCGACGAGGTCAACCTGCTCGCCGACCATCTCGTCGATGTCCTCCTCGATGCCGCCGCGAGCGGGCGCGTCACCATCGAGCGTGACGGCGTATCCCACACGCAGGAAGCAGATTTCGTGCTCGTCGGCACCATGAACCCGGAAGAGGGGGAGTTGCGCCCGCAGCTCCTCGACCGTTTCGGGCTGGCGGTCGACGTCGCCGCGGGAAAGGATCTCGACGAACGTGTCGAGGTCATCCGGCGGCGGATGGCGTTCGACGCCGACCCGGACGGGTTCGCGGCCGAGTACCTCGAAACCGAACATGAACTGGCACAACGGATTCATGCGGCCCGGGAAGCGGTGAGCGGAGTCGAGATCCCGACGCGCGAACTGCGCCGCATCGCCGGCATCTGCGCCCACCTCGACGTCGACGGACTCCGCGGCGACATCGTCGTCGCGCGCACCGCCGCCGCACACGCGGCTTGGCGCGGGGCTCCGACGGTGGACGAGGAGGACGTGCGGGCCGCCGTCGAACTCGCCCTGCCGCACCGCAGGCGCCGCAACCCCTTCGACGAGTCCGGTCTCTCGAACGACCAGCTCGACGACGCCATGTCGGCCGGCCAGGACGCCGCCGGCCCCGGCTCTCCCGACTCCCCGGACGACGATCCGACACCGCCGGAGGGTGGACCGGGCGACGGTGCCCCGGAGCCGGGGGAGTCCTCGGATTCCGCTGCGGCGCCGGAAAACACCGACGCACCGGAAGGTTCGCAGTCTGGGTCGCAGTCGGCCCCCGGACCGGCGTTCGGTGCGGCCCCGACGCCGACCGGACATCGGGTTCGCGCGCTCCGCGTGACCGGGGTCGGGGACGGAGACCCCGGCCGCCGGTCGAAAGCGCGGAGCCGGCGCGGGCACACGACCCACGCCGTCGACTTCGAGGACGGCCGGCCGGTGCACCTGTTCGCCACCGTCCTCGCCGCGGCGGGCCGGGCACCGCAGTCGTCGGTCCGGATCGCCGCGCCCGACCTTCGCGCCGCCGAGCGCATCGGCCAGGAATCCAATCTCGTCGTCTTCGTGGTGGATCTGAGCGGATCGATGACCGCCCGCCGTCGGCTCACCGCGGTCGCGGAACTGTGCGTCGAGATGCTGCGGGATTCCTACACGCGTCGTGATCGGGTCGCGGTGGTCGTCGCACGCGGCGGTACCGCCACGCTGGCAGTGCCGCCCACCAAGTCGGTGGACATCGCGGTGCGCCGTCTCGCCGAGATCCGTACCGGTGGCCGGACACCGCTGGCCGAGGGGCTGGCCCTGGCCGGCGACGTCGTCGAACGATGCCGCCGCACCGAACCGAACCGTCGGCCGCTCCTCGTCGTCCTCACCGACGGCCGCGCGACCTCCGGCCGGGATGCCCCCGCACGGGCGCGGCTCGCGGCGTCGGCGATCCGGCGCCGGGGGATCGAGTCGGTGGTCGTCGACTGCGAGCAGGGGATGGTCCGGCTCGGCCTCGCCGCCGACCTCGCGGGACACCTCGGCGCCGAGTTGCTGACCATGGACAAGCTGTCCGCGACCGCGCTGACCCGCGGCGCGGCCTGAGTCCGCCGAAGAAGGAGACAACAAGTGCCCCAAGGGGTTCCCGCCTCGGTTCCCGACGACGGCCTGACCACCCGCCAGCGTCGGAACCAGCCCGTGCTGGCCGTCCACACCGGTGACGGCAAAGGCAAGTCCACCGCCGCCTTCGGGATGGCGATGCGCGCCTGGAACGCCGGTATGCGGGTCGCCGTCTTCCAGTTCGTGAAGAGCGCGAAGTGGAAGGTCGGGGAGGAGTCGGCGTTGCTGGCTCTCGGGCAGTGCCACACCGACACCGGTGCGGGTGGTCCGGTGGAGTGGCACAAGATGGGCCAGGGATGGTCGTGGTTGCGAGCCAACACCGAGCACGCCGACAACCACGCCGCCGCCGCGCGCGCCGGTTGGGCCGAGATCGCCCGGCGGCTCGATGCCGGCGAACACGACTTCTACGTGCTCGACGAGTTCACCTATCCGCTCGACTGGGGCTGGGTCGACACCGACGAGGTCATCGAGACGCTCGCCCGGCGCCCCGGACGTCAGCACGTCGTCATCACCGGCCGCCGTGCACCGCAGGCGCTGGTCGACGCCGCGGACCTCGTGACCGAGATGCGCAAGATCGCCCACCCGATGGATGCCGGCCGCAAAGGCCAGAAGGGCATCGAGTGGTGACCGTGTCCCGCGCGACACCGGCGGTCGTGATCGCCGCGCCGTCCTCGGGCAGCGGCAAGACGACGGTGACGACCGGACTCATCGGCGCGTTGCGTGCAGCCGGTCACCGGGTTGCACCGTTCAAGGTCGGTCCCGACTACATCGACCCCGGGTATCACGCCGTCGCCGCCGGGCGTCCCGGTCGCAACCTGGACCCCAACCTGGTGGGCGAGAAGCTGATCGCACCGCTGTTCGCCCACGGTTCGGCCGGTGCCGACATCGCCGTCGTCGAGGGCGTGATGGGGCTGTTCGACGGCCGTATCACCAGCGACGACCCCGACGCCGCCGACACCGACGCGCTGGGCATCGGCTCGACCGCGCACGTGGCGTCGATCATCGGTGCACCCGTGGTGCTGGTCGTCGACGCAGGTGGGCACAGTCAGTCGCTCGCCGCGGTGCTACACGGGTTCCTGTCCTACGACACCTCGGTCCACATCGCCGGCGTCATCCTCAACCGGGTCGGCTCGCCGCGACACGAGATGGTGCTGCGACAGGCGTGCGCCCGCGTCGGCGTCCCGGTCTTCGGCGTGCTGCGTCGCGACCCGTCGCTGACCGTGCCGTCCCGCCATCTCGGACTCATCCCCGCGGCCGAACGCAGCGCCGACGCGGTCGCCGCCGTCGCGTCGATGACCGATCACCTGCGCGACGCACTCGACCTGCCCGCGATCGTGGCCGCGGCCCGGCAACGTCGGATTCCCGACGCCGCGCCCTGGTCGGCGGCCGAGGCCCTCGCGCCCTACGTCGACGGCGCTCCGGCCCCGTCCTCGCGGCCCGTCATTGCGGTGGCCGGGGGCGCGGCGTTCACGTTCGGCTACGCGGAACATACCGAGATGCTGCGGGCCGCGGGTGCCGAGGTCGTGGCGTTCGACCCGCTGTGCGACCGGCTTCCGCCGGACACCGCCGGTGTCGTCATCGGCGGCGGTTTCCCGGAGGAACATGCCGAGGAACTCGGCGCCAATCACGAACTGCGGGCCGACCTGCGTGCACACGCGGCCGCGGGCAGGCCCATCCACGCCGAGTGCGCCGGCCTGGTCTACCTGGCCGACCGCCTCGACAATCGCCCGATGAGCGGCGTCCTCGACATCGCCGGCAGCTTCGGGCCCACACTGACGCTCGGCTACCGCGACGCGGTGGCCCTCGGCGACTCGGTCCTGTTCCGTGCCGGCGAGCGCGTCACCGGGCACGAGTTCCACCGCAGCACCGTGCACGTGGGAGACGCGTCGACGCCCGCGTGGGCCTGGCGTGACGTCGAGGGCCGGCCGGCCACCGACGGCGTCGTCACCGATGCTGTCCACGCCTCGTATCTGCACGTGCATCCGGCGGCCATCCCGGAGGCGCTGAACCGCTTCGTGTCCCGAGTAGGCTCCTCGTCGTGGACGATGCCGACAAACTCCTCGACGCAGGCTCACCGATGACGGCACAACGGCTCCGCGAGACCCTCGACGCGCTGGCGACCCACGGCGCCGACGACCCCGAACTGCTGCGTCAGTTGCTCGAGGCGGTGCTCGTCGTCGGACAGGGTGTCGAACTCGACCGGGCGCTGCAGCGCATCGTCGAGGTGGCCGCCGGTCTGGTGGACGCGCAGTACGGTGCGCTGGGCGTGCGCGGTCCCGATGGCGGTCTGAGCGAGTTCGTGCACATCGGGATCACCGAGGCCCAACGGGCGACGATGGGGCACCTGCCGGTCGGCCGCGGCGTGCTGGGTCTGCTGATCGACGACCCGCGACTGCACCGCATCCACGACCTCGGGTCGCATCCGACCTCGGTCGGGTTTCCGCCGAATCACCCGCCCATGCGCACCTTCCTCGGTGCGCCGATCCTGGTGCGCGGTGAGGTCTTCGGCAGTATCTACCTCACCGAGAAACGGTCGGCCGACGACTTCTCCGAGGTCGACGAGACGGTCGTGGCGGTGCTCGCGGTGGCCGCCGGTATCGCCATCGACAACGCCGGACTCTTCGAACGTGCGCGTACCCGGCACCGCTGGATGCAGGTTCTGGCCCGCCGCGGATCGGAGCCGCTCGCCGGAATCGCTTTGTCGGACACCATGTCCCGGATGTGTGTCGACGTCGCCGACCTGGTGGATGCGGTCGACGTCTTCCTCCTCACCGAACTCGACGGCGAGGTGGAGTTGCGCGGTCACACCGGGGAGCGGATCGAGATCGACAGCTTCACCGCGCCGCACGCGAACGCGCCCACCGTCCTGCGCGCCGGCACCATCCCGCCGTCTCTGGTGCGCCGGGGCGCCCGCTGGACGACGGTGCAACCGCTGCAGCGGGCATCAGGTGCCTTCGGCTGGATGCTCATCACCCACCGCAATCGTCCGTACTGGGACGACGAGGAGATCGCCGGACTGGCGGGCGTCGCCGAGATCGCCTCGCTGGCCGTCGTCTACGCCGAACAGCAGCAGATCGCCCGCGACCTCGAGGTGCTCGAGGACCGTCACCGCATCGCCCGTGACCTGCACGACCACGTGATCCAACGTCTGTTCGCGGTGGGTATGTCGGTGCAGACGCTGCTGGCCGGGTCGACCGATCCCGCCGCCGCCACCGCGCGACTCGAACAGATCATGACCGACCTCGATCGCACGATCGCGCAGATCCGGACGTCGATCTTCGACCTGCAGACGGTGACCGCCGACGCCGACGGGTCTATCCTGCGGCGTCGAGTACTCGACATCGTCTCCGAACTGTCCGGACACGCGTCGATCTCACCGAGCGTCCAGTTCGACGGCCCCGTCGACACCGTGGTGCCCGACACGCTGGGACCCCACATCGACGCGGTGCTGCGTGAGGGGCTGAGCAACGCGTTGCGGCACGCGCAGGCCGAACACATCGCCGTCGCGGTCCGCGCCGACGACGTGCTGACGGTCGAGATCACCGACGACGGTGTCGGTATCGGCACCGACGTCACCTACCGCGGGCTGGAGAACCTCACCCGTCGCGCCGAGGACTGCGACGGGACGTTCAGCGTGATGACCCGCCCGCGCGGTAACCGCGACGAGGGCGGGACGACCCTCACCTGGTCGGTACCCCTGATCGGTTAGTCCTTGCCGTCGCGCAGTTTGGTCGCCATCACCGCGACCTGGGTGCGGCGCTGCATGTCCAGCTTGCCGAGGATACGGGACACGTAGTTCTTGATCGTCTTCTCCGCCAAGAACATCCGTCCGGCGATCTGCCGGTTGGTCAGACCCTCGCCGATGAGGTTGAACACCTCGCGCTCCTGGTGGGTGAGATCGGCGAGCGGGTCCTTCTCCTGCTGCTTGCCGTCGCGCAGCTTTGCCAGCAGGGCGGCGGTCGACCGGTCGTCGAGCAGCGAACCGCCCTGTCCGACGGTGCGGACCGCGGCCACCAGGTTGTGGCCGAGGATCTGCTTGAGCACGAAGCCCGACGCGCCGGCGAGGACCGCGGCGAGCAGGGCGTCGTCGTCGGCGTAGCTGGTCAGCATCAGGCACTTCACGTCCGGTTCGGCCGCACGGACGTCGCGGCAGAGTTCGACACCGTTGCCGTCGGGCAGCCGGACGTCGAGCACGGCCACGTCGGGCTTGGTCGCGAGGATGCCGACCAGCGCCTCACCGACGGATGCGGCCTCGCCGACGACCTCGATGTCGCCTGCGGTGCCGAGGAGGTCGCGGAGTCCGCGTCGGACGAGTTCGTGGTCGTCGACGAGGTAGACGCGAACCGGGGTGGGGGTCGAATCGTCAGCCATGGTCTGAACGTACCGGACCTTCTCAGCTGCGAGAACTCACAGCCGGCGTTGTGTCGGCGGAGAGGAGGGTCCCGGCCGGATTCGCGACGTCCGCCCCCATGGAAGCGGGACTTTCTCCCCACGAGCAGCACCCGTCCCGGCGCGCAGAGTGGTTGTCGACGGATTCTCGATCCGCCTGTCCCACCCGACCTTCGGACCAGGAGAGCACGTGACCACCCTCATCGGACCCCCCGAACTGACCAACAGCGGGATGACCGGATCGGACCTGCTGCGCGAACTGCTACCCGTGTGCGAGACCGAGGTGGAGCGTCACATGCGGATGACCAAGGACTGGCATCCGCACGACTACGTGCCGTGGGACTCCGGCCGCAACTTCGCGATGCTCGGCGGCATCGACTGGGACCCGGAACAGTCGCAGCTGTCGGAGACCGCCAAGGCCGCGATGATCACCAACCTGCTCACCGAGGACAACCTGCCGTCGTACCACCGGGTCATCGCCGAGAACTTCAGCCTCGACGACGCGTGGGGCTGGTGGGTCGGCCGTTGGACCGCCGAGGAGAACCGCCACTCGGTGGTCATGCGCGACTACCTCGTCGTCACCCGCGGCGTCGACCCGGTCGAACTCGAAGAGATCCGGATGGCCCACATGACGTCCGGCTTCAACCCGCTGCCCGAAGATGACGGACAGCGCGACCACAGCTTCGACATGCTCTATGCCGTCGCCTATGTCAGCTTCCAGGAGCTCGCCACCCGCGTCTCGCACCGCAACACCGGCAAGGCCTGTGGCGACCCCATCGCCGACCGTATGCTGCAGCGCGTGGCGGCCGACGAGAACCTGCACATGCTCTTCTACCGCAACATCGTCGCCGGCGCCCTCGACCTGGTTCCCGACCAGACGATGGCCGCAATCTACGCGATCGTCTCCAACTTCCAGATGCCCGGCGCCACCATGCCGAACTTCCGGCGCAACGCGGTGCTGATCGCCAAGGGCGGCATCTACGACCTGCCGCAGCACATGTCCGAGGTGGTCATGCCGGTGCTGCGCAAGTGGCGCATCTTCGAGCGCGAGGACTTCGGGCCGCTCGGTGAGCACTACCGCGAACAGCTCGCGGCCTTCCTCGATGAGATGAACGTCAAGGTCGAGAAGTTCGAGGCCTCGCGTGAGCGCGCCCTGCAGCGCGAGCGGGCACGGAGCCGGGCATGACGCTCACACAGCCGATGGAGGTGGACGAGCTCGCGTGCGGGTGCGAGTCCGGGTTCGCCACGGCGATCTCGATGGCCGAGGCGGCCGCCGACCGGAACCCGGCATGGTGGAACGAGATCCGGACGGGCGCCGACGACGCGCTCGACGCCGCCTACTGCAGTTCCAAGCTGCTCGGCGCGCTGCTGCAGTCGGCCGCGCACCGGCTCGGTGTGCCATCCGCCGACATCTGGGCCCACATCCGCCGGACCGGCGAACTGCCGCTGCAGATCACACCGGACGGGCAGCTGTAGATCACACCGGCGGGCGCCGGGGACGGGGCGACCGCCCGGTAGTGTTCCGTGCCATGTCTGGTCACTACCTCGTCGGCCTCGATCTCGCGGGCCGCAGGGTGGTCGTCGTCGGCGGCGGTTCCGTCGCACAGCGTCGGCTGCCGAACCTCATCGCGGCCGGAGCCGACGTGCACGTCATCGCCATCGACCCGACGCCGGCCGTCGAGTCGTTCCAGGGCATCACCGTGACCCGCCGCGCGTACGCCGACGGCGACCTCGAAGGCGCCTGGTACGCGATGGCCTGCACCGATGATCCGGCGGTCAATGCGGCGGTCGTCGCCGAGGCCGAACGCCGCCACACCTTCTGTGTGCGCGCCGACGACGCACAGTACGGAACCGCGGTCACCCCGGCGTCCGCCCGGCACCGCGACGTCCAGTTCGGTGTCCTCGCCGGTGGCGACCACAAGCTGTCGGCCGCGTTGCGTGCCGCGATCAGCCGTGCGTTGGCGGAGGGCTCGCTGTCCGTGGACGACGTCGAACCGCACGCCCCGGGTGTCGCGCTGGTCGGCGGCGGTCCCGGCGATCCCGACCTCATCACGGTGCGTGGCCAGCGCCTCCTCGCCGAGGCCGACGTCGTCGTCGCCGACCGTCTCGCGCCGGCCGAACTGCTCGAATCCCTCGGCCCACAGGTGGAGATCATCGACGCCGCGAAGGTTCCCTACGGCCGCGCGATGAAGCAGGAGGCCATCAACGACGTCCTCGTGGCGCGCGCCAAGGAGGGCAAATTCGTCGTCCGGCTCAAGGGCGGCGACCCCTATGTCTACGGTCGCGGCTTCGAGGAGCTGCAGGCCTGCGTCGCCGCCGGTGTACCGGTGACCGTGGTGCCCGGCATCAGCAGCTCGATCGCCGCACCCGCGTCGGCCGGCATCCCGGTGACCCACCGCGGCGTCACCCATGAGGTGGTCATCGCCTCCGGTCACGTCCCGCCCGGCCACCCCGACTCGCTGATCGACTGGTCGGCGATGGGCAAGCTGCGCGGCACGCTCGTGCTGATGATGGCCGTCGAACGGGTCGACGTCTTCGCCGACGCCCTGCTCGAGGGCGGCCGGCCCGCCGACACCCCGGTGGCCATGATCGAGAACGGATCGCTGCCGACGCAGCGCCTGCTGCGCACCGACCTCGCGCATGCCGCCGAGGTCGCCGAGGCCGAGGGGTTGCGCCCGCCGGCCATCGTCGTCATCGGCCAGGTGGCCGCTTTCACCGAAGGCGCCTGAACCGGGCAGTTCGGGACATCGAACCAACAGGGATTGGCACATCGGCGCGCTCGGACGGTACCGTCGTGCCTTATGTCGAATCCCGGATCAGTGCACGCTGGAACTGTGGACACCGCCCAGTTCCGTCCGGTCTTCGGACTGCCGATCCTGGTGCTGTCCGGAATGCAGCTGCTCATGGTGCTCGATGGCACCGTCGCGGCGCTGGCCCTCCCACGGATCCGCGACGCCCTCAGCCTCTCCGAGTCGAGCGCCAACTGGGTCATCTCCAGCTACGTCCTGGCCTTCGGTGGCCTGATGCTGCTCGGCGGCCGCCTCGGTGACACCTTCGGCCGCAAGCGGATGTTCATCGTCGGCGTCGTGGCCTTCACCCTGACCTCACTTCTGTGCGGTCTCGCGTGGAACGAGGCCAGCCTGATCGTCGGCCGCGCACTGCAGGGGGCGTCGGCCGCCATCGCCGCCCCGACCGCGATGGCCCTGGTCGCGACCACCTTCGCGCCGGGCAAACCCCGCAGCCAGGCCTTCGCCGTCTATGCGGCGATGACCGGCGTCGGTTCGGTCGCCGGCCTGATAGTGGGCGGCGTGCTGACCGAGGTGTCGTGGCGACTCGTGTTCCTCATCAACGTGCCGATCGGCCTGGTCGTCGTGATCGGCGCGATCATCGCGCTGCGCGAATCGCAGGGCGAGCGTCTGCCGCTCGACGTTCCCGGCGCGGTGCTCGGCACCCTCGGCTGCACCTTGCTGGTCCTCGGCGTCAACGAGGGTCCCAACGGCTGGGGTTCGCCCGTCGTGATCGGCTCGTTCGTGCTCGGCGTGCTGGCGCTGATCGCCTTCGTGGTGGTCGAGCGACGCGCCGCCAACCCGATCCTGCCGTTCTCGCTGTTCGACAACACCTCACGCGTCGCGGCACTCGGGGCGATCCTGTTCGCCAGCATGATCATGATGTGCATGGCGGTGTTCATCTCGCTGTATCTGCAGGGGATTCTGAAGTACTCGCCGATCCAGAGTGGTCTGGCCGTCGTGCCCTTCGCCTTCGGCCTCGGCATCGCCGCGGCGATCGCGTCGAAGCTCTCGCTGATGACCCAGCCGCGCTGGCTGGTCCTGGTCGGCGGCGCGGTGATCCTCGCCGGCTGCTTCTACGCCTCGTCGATCGCCACCGATGCCCCCGACTACTTCCCGAGCATCTTCCTGCCGGTCATCGTGATCGGCTTCGGCGTGGGCCTCGCCGTCATCCCGCTCACCCTGTCGGTGGTCGCCGGCGTCGGACCGAACGAGATCGGTCCGCTGACCGCCCTCGCGCAGGTCGCGCAGAACCTCGGCGGAGCGGTCGGCCTCGTCGTGGTGGGGGCGATGGTGACGTCGCGGGCACTGTCCAAGGGCGGCACCACCGAGCCCGTCGAGACCATGAACCCGACTCAGCTGGCCGCTCAGGCCGAGGGCTACGGCCTCGCCTTCGCGGCGTGTGCCGGCATCGCGGTCATCGCCGCGATCGTCGTCCTGTTCATGCGGTTCACCCCGGAACAGGTCGCCGAGGGCCAGGCCGCCCAGGAAGCAGCCGACGCGGGCGTCGAATAGTCAGTCCGTCAGCACCACGATCTGGTCGGGTGCGGGGATCTCGACGCGCTGACCGGCGTCGGACAGGACCGCGGCAAGGCCGTTGATGTCGCGCACGTTGCGTCGTGTGCGGACCAGTTCGCGCGCCATCAGGCCCTTGTAGTGCTTGTTGAAGTGGCTCACGACCTTGCGTGATCCATCGGGCTGTTCGGTCATCACCGTCGCGGTGACCGCACCCTTGACGGGCCCGAGCTGCTGGTAGACGCCGGAACGCAGATCCACCACGAAGTCGTCGACGGCGTCGAGCGTGGGGGACAGCTCCGGCTTCCAGATCGACGCCAGCGTCGGCATGCCGGGGAGCTTGGATCCACCCGACAGCCGGTAGGCGGGAATCGGGTCGGCAGCGCGCACCACACCGAACAGTGCCGAGCCGATGGCCAGTCGTTCGGCTGCCTTGGTCTTGCCGGCCTTGGTCAGCGCGGCGTGGTCGAGGGCGTCGTAGAGCACGCCGGTGTAGCGCTCGATCGCCGGGCGGGTGGGGGAGAGCCACAGGTCGGCGTTGCGGTCCACCTCGGAGAGCTGGGTGGCGCCGAGGCCGAGCGCCGTGCGGCTCGCGTCGAGGTCGCCGGCGAGGTCGACGATGGCCTCACCGATCCGTTTGCGGACGGGGTTCAGCTCGGAAAACGACAGGGTGTCCAGATCGAGGGGAGCCCCGCGCCCACCGTCGGATTTGGTCTCGGAGGGAGGGAGGATGACGAGCACCGGAACACCATAACTAAGCTGGTTTGTCGTGATCACACGCATGTCGACCCTGTTCCTGCGGACCCTGCGCGACGACCCGGCCGATGCCGAGGTGCCCAGCCACAAGCTGCTGGTGAGAGCGGGCTACGTCCGCCGCGTCGCGCCCGGCGTCTACTCCTGGCTCCCCCTGGGTCTGCGCGTGCTCAAGGCCATCGAGAACGTCGTGCGCGAGGAGATGAACGCGATCGGCGGTCAGGAGATCCTGCTGCCGGCGCTCCTGCCGCGCGAACCCTACGAGGCCACCAACCGATGGACCGAGTACGGCGACGCGCTGTTCCGTCTCAAGGACCGCAAGGGCGCCGACATGCTCCTCGGACCCACGCACGAGGAACTCTTCGCGACGCTGGTCAAGGGCGAGTACTCGTCCTACAAGGACATGCCGGTCATCCTGTACCAGATCCAGACCAAGTACCGCGACGAGGAGCGTCCGCGCGCGGGCATCCTCCGCGGTCGCGAGTTCGTGATGAAGGACGCCTACTCCTTCGACCTCGACGACGCCGGCCTCAAGAAGGCCTACAACGCCCATCGCGAGGCGTACCAGAAGATCTTCGAACGCCTGCAGATCAAGTACGTCATCGTCTCCGCCACCTCCGGCGCGATGGGCGGCAGTGCCTCCGAGGAGTTCCTGGCCGAGTCCGAGGTCGGCGAGGACACCTTCGTGCGATGCCTGGAGTCGGGGTACGCGGCGAATGTGGAGGCGGTCGTCACGCATGCGCCCGCCCCGAAGCCGATCGACGGTCTGCCCGAGGCAGTCGTCCACGACACCCCGGACACCTCGACCATCGACACGCTCGTGGCGTGGGCCAACGAGACCCTCGACGGTGAGTACACCGGTGCCGACACACTGAAGAACGTGATGGTGAAACTGCATGCGCCGGGCAAGGATCCGGAGATCATCGGTGTCGGCGTCCCCGGCGACCGCGAGGTCGATCTCAAGCGTCTCGAGGCATCCGTGTCGCCGGCCGAGGTCGAGCTGCTCACCGAGGCCGACTTCACCGCCAACCCGTTCCTCGTCAAGGGTTACATCGGTCCGAAGGCGTTGCAGGCCAACGGTATCCGCTACCTCGTCGACCCGCGCGTGGTCGACGGGACGTCGTGGATGACCGGTGCCGACGAGCCCGGACGCCACTACGTCGGTCTCGTCGCCGGCCGCGACTTCACGCCCGACGGCACGGTCGAGGCCGCCGAGGTCCGCGACGGCGACCCGTCGCCGGACGGCGCCGGGGTGCTGGTGAGCGCCAAGGGCATCGAGATCGGGCACATCTTCCAGCTCGGCCAGAAGTACACCGACGCCTTCGAGGTCGACGTGCTCGGCGAGAACGGCAAGCCGGTCCGGCTGACCCAGGGTTCCTACGGTGTCGGTGTGTCGCGCCTGGTGGCGGTCATCGCCGAACAGTCGCACGACGACAAGGGTCTGCGCTGGCCGAAGACCGTGGCGCCGTTCGCCGTTCACCTCGTCATCGCCAACAAGGACGAGGCCGCGATCGCCGGTGCCGAGCAGCTCGCCGCGGACCTCGACGCCGCCGGGCTCGAGGTGCTCCTCGACGACCGCAAGGCCTCGCCCGGTGTGAAGTTCAAGGATGCCGAGCTCCTCGGCATGCCGACGGTCGTGGTGGTCGGACGCGGCTATGCCAACGGCACCATCGAGATCCGCGACCGGTTCACCGGTGAGGCCGCGGAGGTGGCCGTCGACGGTGCGGTGGACGCGGTCGTCGCGGCGGCACGCGCCTAGCCTGAGACGGGAGACCCCGGGAACGCCACCGTGACCGGGGTTTCCTGCAGCAGCGCTCGCCACGTGGCGGCGCGGACCGCACAGTCCGACAGGCCGTCGACCCCGATCCGGCGGCCGGCTTCGTCGTCGGCCTGTTCGAGCAGGGCCCGGTATGCGGTCGTGCAGTCGATCTCGGCCGCGAGTGCCGCCCGAGCGGCGGTCTCGGGGTCGGTGACCTGCACCGGCAGCGTGTAACCGGCTGCGGCCAGCGGCGATGTGCCGCCGGCGGCGGTGATGGCCCGGTCGATCTCGTCCCGGCGGGCGCGGTGCTCGGCGGCGTAGTCGCCGACCATGCGACGGCGCGCGGCCGTGACGAACGCGGTGATCACCCCGTAGGTGAAGATCGCGGCGTTCTCGGCGTCCGCGGCGACGACGAGCGGGTCGCCGGTGTCGGCCACCGGGGAGGGGACGGGGCTGGTCATGCCAGTTGCACCTCTCGCATCGAGGTCACGGCGGCCGCGACCGATCCGGCCAGACCGGCCGGGTATCCGGGCAGGGAGATCGCCACATCGCGCGCTTCACCCGAGGACTGCTCGAGTCCGGCGCGCAGGCCCACCAGGGTCGGCGGTTCGGCCGGAGTGGGTGTCGTCGAGGGGCCCGGCTCGTCGACGGTGGTCGCGACGTCCTGGTCCAGGCGGATGATCTCCTCACGCAGCGCCCGTGCGTGCTCGGCGCGCTGATCTGCGACGACCGCGAGGGCTGCGGCATATCTGGGCTCGGCGCCGGCGAGCGATCGAGCGCTCTTCTCGTCGGCGAGGGCGCTGCGCACGAGGGGTACCAACCGCTCGGCGGTGATGGTTTCCTCCGACGGTCCCGTGCTGCAGCCCGACACGCCGACGGCTCCCAGGCCGGCCACCGCGACCCCTGCCACGAGTCCTCCGCGCAACACGGTGCGCCGATCCAATGTGGTCACGCGACACATGATGCCAGCCGCGAAACGAAGGTGGTCGGGGCATGCCCGGCGATCCACTAGGATGTGTCGAAGCAACTTCGTGCGAGACCTGGCACGGCCCGACAACTGAAGACGAGGGGAGTGGCATGCCGATCAGCCCGCCGCAGGTGAGTGAACTCGTCGAAAAGCTTGTCGTAGAGCAAGGTTTCGACCTCGAAGACGTCATCGTCAACCGACGCGACGGCCAGGACGAACTGACGATCGTCGTCGACCGCGACGGCGGTGGCGATCTCGACGTCCTCGCCGACCTGTCCAACCGGATCTCCGAGCTCCTCGACGCGGTTCCCGAACTCACCGACGAGGATGCCTACGTCCTCGAGGTGACCTCGCCCGGCGTCGACCGTCCCCTGACCCTTCCGCGGCACTGGCGTCGCAACACCGGACGCCGCGTCGCCGTCGACGTGGCCCCGCTCGAGGGGAGCGAGGAGCGGTCTCTCACCGGTCGCATCGGCAAGCTCGACGAGACGAACGTCGAGATCGTGATGAACCTCCGCGGACGGATCGCGGTGGAGACCATCCCGCTCGAGGCCGTGACGAGAGCCGTCGTGCAGGTCGACTTCTCGCAGCCGAGCGTCGCCGAACTCGAACTCTGCGGACTCGACGCCGAGGAGATCGAGCGTCGGCGGGCGCGGGACCGCACGCAACTGAACGACTGAAGACCGAAGAACCGAACAAGTGACAAGTGAAGAGCGGCGACAAGTGAATAGGAGCCAGACCCCATGAACATCGACATCGGCGCACTGCGCATGATCGAGGCCGACAAGGGCATCTCGATCGAGACGGTCATCACCGCCATCGAGACCGCCCTGCTGACCGCCTACCGTCACACCGACGGCTTCGCGCCGCATGCGCGTGTCGACATCAATCGCAAGTCCGGTGCCGTCCGCGTGATGGCACAGGAACTCGACCAGAACGGCGACGTCGTCCACGAGTGGGATGACACCCCCGAGGGCTTCGGCCGGATCGCGGCCACCACGGCGCGTCAGGTCATCCTGCAGCGCCTCCGCGACGCCGAGAACGAGAAGAACTTCGGCGACCTCGTGGCCCATGAGGGCGAGATCGTCGGCGGCGTGGTCCAGCAGGACTCCCGCGCCAACGCCCGAGGCATGGTCGTGGTGCAGATCGGCAGCGACGCCAACAGCACCGAGGGCGTCATCCCGCCCGCCGAGCAGGTGCCCGGCGAGGTCTACACCCACGGCGACCGCATCAAGTGCTATGTCGTCGGCGTCAGCCGCGGCCCCCGCGGACCGCAGATCACGCTGTCGCGCACCCACCCGAACCTGGTCCGCAAGCTGTTCTCGCTGGAGGTGCCCGAGATCGAGGACGGTTCGGTCGAGATCGTCGCGGTCGCCCGCGAGGCCGGTCACCGCTCCAAGATCGCCGTGCACACCGGTGTCGCCGGGCTCAACGCCAAGGGCGCCTGCATCGGCCCGATGGGCCAGCGCGTGCGCAACGTGATGAGCGAACTTGCCGGCGAGAAGATCGACATCATCGACTTCGACTCCGATCCCGGTGTGTTCGTCGGGAATGCGCTGTCTCCGGCGAAGGTTGTATCGGTCACCGTGGTCGACGAGGCCGCGAAGGCGGCCCGGGTCGTCGTGCCGGACTATCAGCTCTCCCTCGCCATCGGCAAGGAAGGACAGAACGCCCGTCTCGCCGCCCGGCTGACCGGTTGGCGGATCGACATCCGCTCCGACGCCGCCCCCGCGGCCGAGGAGGGAGCCGAGTGACACGGGTGACAGCCGATTGTTCGCAACCCGCCCGGTCGCGCTAGACTGATCGATGGTTCAGCGATCCGCCCCCCGCACGTCAACCAATCACAGGCCGGTACGGATGTGTGTCGGTTGCCGGCAACGGGCACAGGCCGCCGAGTTGGTTCGTGTCGTCGCGCAACAGCGCGAGGACGCCACCGTGCTCGTGGCCGATCCCGCGAAGACCATGCCGGGACGTGGCGCTTGGTTGCATGCGAGGGCGGAGTGCATCTCCGTCGCGACGCGACGCAGGGCCTTCGCCGCGGCACTCCGGACTCCCGGTCTGACCGCGGACCCGGACGATCTCGCCGAACAGCTCGGCGTGATCACCCACTAAAGATGGCTCCTCGGAGCCGGAACAGGTTGCAGAAGACATGAGCACACCGTGAAGTCCCCACGATGAGCATGTACCGGACATAAATCGAGGCCGTAGCGGGTTAGCCGCTTGGCCTCCAGCAAAGGAGAGCAGTGGCAGGCAAAGCCCGCGTGCACGAACTGGCCAAAGAGCTCGGTGTTACGAGCAAGCAGGTGCTCGAGCGCCTGAAGGAACAGGGCGAGTTCGTCAAATCGGCGTCGTCGACGGTAGAGGCCCCAGTGGCCCGTCGACTGCGTGAATCATTCCCCGGCACGGACGGGGGAGCCAAGGACGGCGGTTCGTCGTCGGCACCCAGTCCTCGTCAGTCGGCCAAGCCCGGACCCAAGCCGTCCGGTGCGCCGAAGCCCGGTGCCGCCCCGGCAGCGCCGGCCGAGCGTCCCGCCCCGGGACCCCAGACCAGCGCGCCCCAGTCGGGCGCACCC
>NZ_BACI01000067.1 GCF_000225505.1 Gordonia alkanivorans NBRC 16433
CCACCATGTGCGGCAGGAGTCCGAGGATGAGGTTGACCGCGCCGAAGTAGTTGACCGCCATGACCCGGTGGTAGTCGTGCGAGCGCTGTACAGAGTTCACGGTGGCGCGCCGGATGGACCGGCCGGCGTTGTTGACCAGCACGTCGACGTGACCGTGCTCGGCGAGCACCGACTTGATCAGTGCGTTGACCGACTCCTCGTCGGTGATGTCGCACTGGTAGGCCACCGCCCGGCCCGGCGGGATGCCCTTCTTGCTGGTCGTCGAATTCAATTCGTCTGCGGCGGAATCGAGTTCCTCGGCAGACCGGGCCACGATCATCACGTTGGCGCCGTGGGCGACACACATCCGGGCGGTGGCCTTGCCGATACCGCTCGACCCGCCGGTGATGAGGATGTTCTTGCCCACCAGCGGACCCCGGGGGTCACGGCGCCGGTTGCGGGAGCGGTCGAGGTGGGCAGACCAGTACTGCCACAGGCCGGGTGCGTACTCGGTGAAGTCGGGAACGCTGATCCCGTGCTCGTGGAGGACGGCGTGGGTGGCGTCGGAGGAGAAGTCCACCGGCAACGACACCGCGTCGAGCACCGCTGACGGGATACCTTGTTGGGCGGCAAGGAGATTGCGTCCGACGCGGGCGGGTCCCATGGCTGACAGAGCGAGCGCGGGCTCGACCACCGAGTGCGGGATGGCATCGAAACCGCGGGGCGCTCCGAATGCCGGGGCGAGGGCGTTGTACATCTCGGTGGTGGTGAGCGAACGCCGGTCGCCGAGATGGAACACCAATCCGCTGCGTTCGGGGTCCACGGCGATGAGCGCGACCATCGCGGCGGCGACGAAGTCGACGGGCACCATGTTGAGCGTGCCGAGGTCGGGCATCGGCAACCGCAGTCTCGACGGCAGGTGGCCGAGCGCGGCGAGATGCCCGAAGAAGTAGTAGGGACCGTCGATCTTGTCCATCTCGCCGGTTCGCGAGTCGCCGACCACGATCGACGGCCGATACACGCGCCACCGCAGGCCCTCGCGCTCGCGGACGACCCGCTCCGCCTCGAACTTTGTCCGGTGATATGCCGTCGGAAAACCTTGGCCGACTTCGAAATCGGCTTCGGTGAACCGGCCGCGATGATCGCCGGCGACGGCGACCGAGGACACGTGGTGGAACAGGGCGTCGTGGGTGATGGCGAAGTCGGCGACGCGAGAGGTGCCGATGACGTTGGCCGCGCGCTGCGACTCGGCGTCGGCGGCCATGTCGTAGATCGCGGCGAGATGGACCACGTGGTCGAACTCCGGCAGGTCATGCGTGTCGAGGCCGAGGCCCGGGCTGGTCAGGTCCCCGACGACCGGGGTCACCCGACCGGTGGCACCGAGCTCGTCGAGCAGGGCGTCGAACGCCGATCGTGAGGATTCGCGAACCAGGGCGTGGATGGTCGCGCCGGGGTCGACGGTCAGAAGTCGATCGATGACGCGTCGGCCGATGAATCCGCTGCCTCCGGTGATGAAGTAGCTGGTCATGTTGGGATCCCATCATGTGAGCGGGCATGTCGCCCGCTGGATGTCCTCGTCCCCCCGATGGGAGATGGAATCTGTCTGATACTCAGAGTTGCACTTACTTGTGCCGAGCGCAACGACCGCGGGGCGGGAATCGAGATGTTCATTCGAATGCATGTTCGATAGACTGCTCGGGTGGGCTGGGATCAGGGACCACCGACGTGGTCGGAGATGGAGCGGGTGCTCTCCGGTCGGGCACCCGACGGCGGGCGTCCGGGTACCGCTTTCGGCCCCGATGACAGCGACCACGCCATGTTCCCGGGCGACGGCGGCGACAGCCCGGCCTGGTCGCGCAAACGCGGCGCCTACCAGGCGGAGGACATCGCGCGCGGCTCGTCGTCGGTGGCCTATGCCGAACTCCACGCCCACAGCTCGTACAGCTTCCTCGACGGCGCGTCGATGCCGGAGGAGCTGGTCGAGGAGGCGGAACGGCTCGGACTGCAAGCGCTGGCCGTCACCGATCACGACGGCTTCTACGGCATCGTCCGGTTCGCCGAGGCCGCCCGCGAGTTCGGCATGCCGACGGTCTTCGGTGCCGAGCTGTCGCTGGAACCCGACATCGCCCGGAGCGGCCTCAACGATCCACCGGGAGAACACCTGCTGGTCCTCGCCCGCGACGGCGAGGGCTACCGGCGGCTGTCGCGGACCATCGCCGAGGCACACATGGTGGCGGGCGAGAAGGGCTTGCTGCGTTACGACCGCGACGCCCTGTCCGGCGCCGGCGACGGACACTGGCTGATCCTCACCGGCTGCCGGAAGGGCGCGGTCCGGCGGGCGCTGGACCGCGGCGGTGTCCCGGCCGCGGAGATCGCGCTGCGGGAGATGATCGAGACCTACGGTCACGGCAACGTCGTCCTGGAACTCACCGCCCAGGGCATGCCCGACGACGACGAACGCAATGCGGTGCTCGCCGGTCTCGCCGCACGCGCCGGGGTGCCGACGGTCGCCACCACGGGTGCGCACTTCGCCGCACCCCGACGCCGCCGGCTGGCGATGGCGATGGCGGCGGTTCGGGCACGCACCGACATCGAGACCATCGCCGGCTGGATGCCGGGGGTCGCCGGCGCACACCTGCGCAGCGGCGACGAGATGGCCCGGCTGATGCCCGCTCACCTCGACGCGATCGACAACGCGGTCGGCATCGCCGCAGACTGCGCCTTTCGGCTCGGTCTGATCGCGCCGGAGTTGCCGCCGTTCGACGTGCCGGAGGGGTACACCGAGGCCAGCTGGTTGCGCGAACTCACCATGACCCGCGCCCGGCGCCGATACGGCACACCCGTCGAACATCCGCAGGCCTACCGGCAGATCGAACACGAACTCGCCATCATCGAAACCCTCACGTTCCCCGGCTATTTCCTCGTCGTCGCCGACATCGTCGACTTCTGCAAGGCCAACGACATCCTGTGCCAGGGCCGGGGGAGCGCCGCCAACTCGGCGGTCTGTTACGCCCTGGGGATCACCAACGTCGACCCGGTCGCCAACAAGCTGCTGTTCGAGCGGTTCCTCGCCCCCGAACGCGACGGGCCGCCCGACATCGACGTCGACATCGAGTCCGACCGTCGTGAGGAGGCCATCCAGTACGTCTACCGCCGGTACGGCCGGGATCGCAGCGCGCAGGTGGCCAACGTCATCACCTACCGAGGCAAGTCGGCGATCCGGGACATGGCGAGGGCGCTGGGATATGCGCCCGGGCAGCAGGATGCCTGGGCCAAGTCCCCGGACGCCGCGCCATCCGACGTGACCGATCTGGCCGGTGAGATCCTCGGTATGCCAAGGCATCTGGGTATCCACTCCGGTGGCATGGTGATCTGTGACCGGCCCATCGCCGACGTCTGCCCCACGGAGTGGGCGCGGATGGAGAACCGCAGCGTGCTGCAGTGGGACAAGGACGACTGCGCGGCCATCGGGCTGGTCAAGTTCGACATGCTCGGTCTCGGGATGCTCTCGGCGCTGCACTACGCGATCGATCTGGTCGCCGAGCACAAGGGCATCGAGGTCGATCTCGCCACGCTCGACCTCGCCGAACCGGCGGTCTACGAAATGCTGTGCCGCGCCGACTCGGTCGGTGTGTTCCAGGTGGAGTCCCGCGCCCAGATGGCGACCCTGCCGCGGCTGAAACCGCGCTGCTTCTACGACCTGGTCGTCGAGGTGGCGTTGATCCGCCCCGGACCCATCCAGGGCGGTTCGGTGCATCCCTTCATCAAACGGCGCAACGGAGACGAGCCGGTCACCGTCGAACACCCGTCGATGCACAAGGCCCTCGAGCGGACGCTGGGTGTGCCGCTGTTCCAGGAGCAGCTGATGCAGCTGGCCGTCGACGTCGCGGGTTTCGACGCCTCCGAGGCAGACCAGCTGCGTCGGGCGATGGGTTCCAAACGGTCGCCGGAGAAGATGGAACGCCTGCGCAAACGCTTCTATGCCGGCATGGAGAAGCTCCACGGCATCACCGGGGACACCGCCGACCGCATCTTCGAGAAGATGGCCGCCTTCGCCAACTTCGGCTTCCCGGAGAGTCATTCGCAGAGTTTCGCGTCGCTGGTCTTCTACTCGTCGTGGTTCAAGCTGCATCACCCGGCCGCGTTCTGCGCGGCGCTGCTGCGGGCGCAACCGATGGGTTTCTACTCGCCGCAGACCCTGGTCGCCGACGCCCGCCGGCACGGGGTGGCGGTCCATCGCCCCGACATCAACGCTTCTCTTGCTCACGCGACGCTGGAGAACGAGGGCCTCGACGTGCGGCTGGGGCTCGACGAGGTGCGCGGGGTCGGGGAGGAGGTGGCCCAGCGGATCGTCGACCGGCGCGCCGACGGCCCGTACACCGACATCACCGACGTCTCCCGCCGGGCCGCGTTGAGCGCCAAGGAACTCGAGGGTCTCGCCGGGGCCGGGGCCTTCGACGGTTTCGGTCTCAGCAGGCGACAGGCGCTCTGGGAGGCCGGGGCGGCCGCGACCGTTCGTGACGACCAGCTGGAACTGCGATCGGCGGGTGCCACGCCGACGCTGCCCGGCCTGTCCGACATCGAGCTGGCGGCCACCGACGCCTGGGCCACCGGTATCACCCCGAAGTCGTATCCGACGCAGTTCCTGCGCCCTCGGCTCGACGCGATGGGGGTGGTGGCCGCGGACCGGTTGCTGTCGGTGCCCGACGGCGCGCGCGTACTGATCGGCGGCGCGGTGACCCACCGCCAACGACCTGCGACGGCCTCCGGCGTGACCTTCATCAACCTCGAGGACGAAACCGGAATGGTCAACGTGGTGTGTTCCGTCGGCCTCTGGGCGCGGTACCGTGTATTGGCACAGACCGCACCGGCATTGCTGGTGCGCGGTCGGGTACAGAATGCCGAAGGCGCCGTGACCGTCGTCGCAGATCGTTTGCAGCGCATGGATCTTCGGGTGGGAACCAGATCCAGAGACTGGCAGTAGCCCGTGAGGGCCTGCCGGAGTGACAAACTACGAATCGGGGACATCGATGTCGCAGCAGGTCGTGGTGACCGTCAAGCCGAAGAGCAGCAAGGGGCCGCTGGTGGAAGCCGGCCCCGACGGAACCCTCACCATCTACGTTCGCGAACCCGCCACCGAGGGTCGTGCCAACAAGGCGGTCGCCGAACTGCTCGCCTCACATCTCGGCGTACCCAAGAGCAAGGTCGCGCTCATCGGCGGGGCCACCGCCCGCACCAAGCGGTACCGCGTCGACTAAACGGCGCCGGCGAAACCGTTCTGCCGCCATGCCTCGTAGACGACGATGCTCGCCGCGTTGGCGAGGTTGTGTGATCGACGGCCGGCGAGCATCGGGATGCGCACCCGGTCGGTGACCTCGGGTTCGGCGAGAACCTCGTCGGGCAGACCCGTGGGTTCCGGACCGAACAACAGCACATCGCCGGGCCGGTAGTCGACATCGGTGTGATAGCGCTCTGCGTGTGCGGTGAACGCGAACACCCGCTCGGGCTTCAGCGTGGTCCACGCCGTCACCAGGTTGGGATGCACGGTTACATTGGCCATTTCGTGATAGTCCAGCCCCGCCCGCTTGACCTGGGCGTCGGACATCGAGAACCCCAACGGTTCGATGAGGTGCAGTTCGCACCCGGTGTTGGCGGCCAGCCGGATCGCGTTTCCGGTGTTCGGCGGGATGCAGGGTTGATAGAACATGATCCGGAACATGATGTGCCCAGCGTAGTCGCACGGCTCGGCGTCGATGACGGCGCCGCTACAGGTCGGAGCCCGTGTTTGCCCCGCACAGCACGATGCACAGCGTCGAATCCGGTTCCGGCCGAACCGCTCCGGTGGTCACCGCGGCGACGGCGGCAGCGGTGCCGTGTTCGACGAGGATGCGGTGCGAGTCCCACAGCATCCGCCGCGCGGCGATGAGCTGGTCGTCGGTCACCAGCACGCTGTCGACGCCGGGGTGCTGCGCGGCGGTCTCCCAGCAGATGTCACCGACGCGGGTGGCGCCGAGGGAGTCGGCGGCGACGCTCTCGAGTTCGACCGGGACCGGCGACCCCGCTGCCCGCGCCTGGTGAAGACATGACGCCCCGAGGGGTTCGGCACCCACGAGACGGTCGCCCGGACGCAGGGTCGCCGCGAGGCCCGCGATGAGGCCACCGCCACCGACACAGACCACGGTGGTGAGCGGACCGGGGATGTCCTCGGTCACCTCGAGGCCGATCGTGCCCGCACCCGCGACGATGTCGGGCAGGTCGTAGGCATGCAGCGGGAGCGCGCCGGTGGTGGCGGCGAGTTCGACGGCGGCGTCGGCGGCGTCCTGATAGCGCAGCCCGACGAGGTGCACCTGCGCACCCAGGGTTCGCAACGTCTGGACCTTGACCTCGGGCGCGGTTTCCGGGATCACGACGGTGCACGGCACGCCGGCGATCCGTGCGGCCCAGGCGGCGCCGATCGCGGCGTTGCCTCCCGACGCGACGAGAACCCCGGCGTCGGTCAGTGTTCCCTCCGCGCGTGCGTGCAGCGTCGCCCACAGGCTGCCCCGCACCTTGAAACAGCCGCCGAGCTGGAGGTATTCGAGTTTGAAGACGACGTCCCGGGGGCCGTCGACGGACTCGATGGCGGTGCGCAGCGTCGGTGTCCGCCGCACGAGCGGGGAGATGGTTGCCGCAGCGAGGTCGACGTCGGCCCGTGTTGCTCTCACGGCACAGACAGTAGTGGCTCACAGCAGAGTCGCCGTGGATGGAAGAATGTCGGGCGTGACCGCGATACGACTGGACGGCAAGACCACGCGCGACGAGATCTTCGCAGATCTCACCGAACGGGTGAACACACTGCGCGAGGCGGGCATCACCCCCGGTCTGGGCACCGTGCTCGTGGGCGACGACCCGGGCTCGCAGTCCTATGTGAAAGGCAAGCACTCGGACTGCGCCCGCATCGGGGTGGCCTCCATCCGCAAGGACCTCCCGGCCGACACGACCACCGAGCAGCTCAACGCCGCGATCGACGAACTCAACGCCGACCCGGCCTGCACCGGATACATCGTGCAGCTGCCGCTGCCCAAGCACCTCGACGAGAACGCGGCGCTCGAGCGGATCGACCCGCTCAAGGACGCAGACGGACTCCACCCCATCAACCTCGGGCGACTCGTACTCGGCAAGGAGTCGACGCTGCCGTGTACACCGCGCGGCGTCATCCACCTCCTTCGTCGTTATGACGTCCCGATCGCCGGTGCCCGCGTCACCGTCGTGGGTCGCGGTGTCACCATCGGCCGGCCTATCGGTCTGCTGCTGACGCGCCGCAGCGAGAACGCCACGGTCACCCTCTGCCACACCGGCACCGCAGATCTCCGGTCGGAGGTCGAGCGCGCCGACATCGTCGTCGCGGCCGCCGGCGTGCCGCATCTGATCACCAAGGACATGGTGAAGCCGGGTGCCGCGGTCATCGACGTGGGCGTCAGCCGGACCGACGACGGCCTGGTCGGCGACGTCCATCCCGACGTGTGGGAGGTCGCCGGACACGTCTCGCCGAACCCGGGCGGGGTCGGACCGCTGACGCGCGCGTTCCTGCTCGTCAACGTCGTCGAGCGGGCCGAGCAGCAGCTCGCCGCCCAGCAGGCCGCTGCCGGCGCCGTCGCCGGGGTTGAGGGCGGCGGCACGGCGTGAGCCCGGACGAGCCGCGCGTCGGTCCCGCCGGAGCGGATCTGCCCTCGTCGGATCCGAATCGGTTGCGGCCGCCGGCCTCCGGTGACGGACATCACGATGCCGAGCCCGGGTCCGAGCCGGTGCGGGGGGTGCGTGCGGTTCTCGTCCAGATCCCGTACCTGCTGGTCATGCTGGGTGTCCTGGCGGCTGCCCTGCTCGTGATGTTCGACCGATGGCGACGCGGATCCTTCGTGTTCGGTGCGGCGCTTCTCGTCGGAGCGCTGCTCCGTGCGTTCATCCCGTCGTCTCAGGCGGGATTGCTGCAGGTCAGAGGGAAATTGTTCGACGTATCGGTGATGGCGACGGTCGGCGGTGTGATGCTCTGGCTCGCCACATCGATCGACTCTCTGGGCACGGATTGATTACAATAGAGACCTGAGCGTGACCTTCAGAACGAGTGGTCGCGCCTGACCAGGCAACTCTCTGCCGAGCAGCACCGAGTACGACGCTGGGGCAGACGCACCGACCGCTGGAGTACGTATCACCGCAACACCGACCGATGACCATGTGAACGAAGCGACGTCGATGGGCGTGTCGGCAGGCGCCGGCATGATCCACTACGTCCTGCTGACGCGTGACGATCTCGGCCGCAGCGTGGTGGATTCCCGCGTCATCGACGTCGACCCGACCGACGGTCTCGACGGTGCGGGCCGCGTCAACGCCGGCATCGACGTCATGCTCGGCGCCGCCCGCGAGGCGGGCGCCCGGGTGGGTCCGATCGGAGTGGCTGCCCGGACCGCCGCTCAACGACGCCACCTGCGATCGCGGGGGAGCGGCCCCCGTCGCCAGATCCGGTTGGTCGGCGAGGACGAGGCCGTGGTCGCCTACCTCGCCGACACCGGCGAGATCGATCGATTCTCCACCGCCGTCGTCGTCGACTGCGGCGACACCGGCATGTCGATCTACACCGTCGATCCGCGCAGTCGCCGGATCACGGGGGTCGAACGCTCGACGGTCCTCAGCGGACGTCGTCTCGACCGTGCCATCGCCGCGAACCTCACCGCCGACAATCCGTCGCTCGGGGACGCCGCGCGCAGCCGCGCCGGCCGCAGCGAGTTGCTCAGCGCCTGCCGGACGGCGAAAGAAGAGATCTCCTACGGACATTCGGGGTCCGGCGGTCCCTCGGTGGCACTCCCGGGCGGTGCCGGGCGGGTCGCGCTGACCGAATCCCATGTGGCGGACGCGGTGGCGCCGATGGTCCGCGAGGCGCGCGAGGTGTTCGACCGATACGTCGCCGAAGCGTCCGCCCGCGGAGTCGACCCCGATGCGGTGGTCTTCGTCGGCGGTCTCGCCAATCTCCCTGCGGTCCGCGACCTGGCCCGCGGCCACGACTTCGACACGGTCTGCCCGTCGACCCCGGAACTGGTCGCGGCGACTGGTGCGGCTCTCCTGGCCGGCGAAACCTATTCGGGCACTACCCGGCTCGCCTTCATCGGCGGACAACGGCAGCGCGAGTGGCTGTCGGCCACACCGCTCGCGGTTGCGGGCGCGATCATCGCCGCGGCCCTGATCACCGTCTATGCGGTCAGCTCGTCGTTCGCCGAACGTCAGATCACCGAGCCGTCGTCGACGGTGAGTAGCGTCCCCGCCGCCGCCACGACGAGCGAGCAGAGCTCCGAGCCGGCGCCGACGACCACCTCGGCCCCGGTGACGCAGATCCCGGACCAGCCGGTCGAGCAGACCTACGAGCAGCCCACCCAACCGCTGCAACCGGTTGAGCCGCCGGCGTGGAACCAGCAGCCGGGCTGGGCCACCACCGAATTGCCGCCGACCGCGCCGTCGACCGGGACGAGCACACGCACGTTGTCGCCGTTCCCGTGGCCGACGCTGCCGTTCGCGCCGGGCTCGACACCCCCGATCCCGCCGACGCTGTTGCCCAAGGAGATCCGGCCGCGGAACACCACGCCGGCTCCGCCGCCGCTGACGCCGACACCGAACAGATCGGTACCCAATCGGTCGTCGGGGTCATCGCCTCGCGAAGAGACGCCGGAATCCGGAGCCGTGCGGACGGCACCACCGGCGTCGTCGAGCACCCCGGTACCAGTCCCGCGCTGAGCGCAGACGGCCGGTTTCAGACCGGGGAGGATCCCGAAAAGTCAGGCGTCGCGGCGAGCGAGCTCGACCGTGCGCTTGAGCAGGTCGCTGATGGCGTCGAATTCGGTGAGGAAGCCGTCGTGTCCGGTGTCGGAGCGCACGACCTGCAAACCGCCGACACAGTTGCCCAGTTCTTCGGCGAGCTCGGCCTGTAACCGCAACGGATACAGGCGATCCGAGTCAATTCCGCCGACGATGACCGGGACCTTGCACTCGTTGAGCGCCTTCTGCACGCCGCCGCGGTTGCGGCCGACGTCGTGATGGTTGAGGACCTCGGTGAGCACCACGTAGCTGCCTGGATCGAAGCGCTGCATCAGCTTCGACGCCTGGTGCTCGAGGTAGCTCTGGACGGCGTACCGGCCGCCGAGCAGCGGCTGCTCGTCGCCCTGCGGTTCGTTGGCGAAGCGCTCGTCGAGTTCGGGCTCGCTGCGGTACGACAGATGCGCGATCTGACGGGCGATGCCCATCCCGGTCAGCGGCGTCTGGCCGGTTCCGTGGTAGTTGCCGCCGTGCCAGGCCGGGTCGGACTTGATGGCGGCGATCTGAGTGGTCTGGATGCCGATCTGGTCGGCGGTGGCGCGGGCACCGACGGCCAGCACCAGTGCGCTGCGAACGCGCTCCGGGTATTCGATGGCCCATTCGAGTGCGCGGGCCCCGCCCATCGATCCGCCGAGAACGGCTCCGACGCTGCGGATTCCGAGGCGGTCGAGGAGCGCGACCTCGGCGCGGACCTGGTCGAGCACGGTGATCTGCGGGAAGCGTGATCCCCAGGGCCGACCGTCGGAGGCGAGAGACCCGGGACCGGTCGATCCCTTGCACCCACCGAGCACGTTGGCCGAGATGACGCACCACTCGTCGGTGTCGATGGCCTGGCCCGGGCCGATGAGGCCGTCCCACCAGCCGGGTGTCTCGTGCTCGGCGTCGGCGGGACCGGTGACATGGGAGTCGCCGGTGAGTGCGTGCAGGGTGAGGATGACGTTGTCGCGGGACGGCGACAACGTCCCCCAGCGCTGGAACGCCAGGGTGACGTTGTCGATCCGTTCACCGCTGTCGAGAGGCAGCGAGCCGATGCTCATGCCGACGAGCTTCCCGTCCGGGACCGATTCCCAGTCGGGCTGATCAGACGCTTGCGCGTTCAGGTCGATACTCACCGACAAAACTGCCTCACCTGTCCTATTTGGCGGCTGCGAAGCCCTGTTCGAGATCCGCCAGGATGTCGTCGATTCCCTCGATGCCCACGGCCAGGCGCACCAGGCCCGGGGTGACACCCGCGGCGAGCTGCTCCTCGGGGGTCAGCTGGCTGTGGGTGGTCGAGGCCGGATGGATGACCAGCGAACGGACGTCGCCGATGTTCGCCACATGGCTGTGCAGGCTCAGGGCGTCGACGAACTTCTTGCCCGCGTCCACACCGCCGTTGATCTCGAAGGCGATGATCGCACCCTGGCCCTTGGGGGCGAGTTCCTGGCCGCGCTGGTACCACGGCGAGGACTCGAGGCCGGCGTAGGCGACGGACTCGACCTGCGCGTGACCCTCGAGGAACTTCGCGACCTTCTGCGCGTTGGCGACGTGGCGCTCGATGCGCAAGCTCAGGGTCTCGAGGCCCTGGGCGAGCAGGAAGGCGTTGAACGGTGCGATGGCGGCACCGGTGTCGCGCAGCCACTGGACGCGGGCCTTGAGCGCGAAGGCCGGGGCGCCGAGGTCGGCGAACACCGCACCGTGGTAGCTCGGGTCCGGGGTGGTGAAGCCGGGGAACAGGTCTTCACCGTCACGCTGGACGCGCCAGTCGAAGGTGCCGCCGTCGACGATCACGCCGCCGATCGCGGTGCCGTGTCCGCCGATGTACTTGGTGGCCGAGTGGACGACGACGTCGGCGCCGTGGGCCAGCGGGTTGATCAGGTACGGGGTGGCGACGGTGTTGTCGATGATCAGCGGCAGGCCGTTGCGGTGTGCGACCTCGGAGATGCCCTTGATGTCGAGGATCTCGTTGTTGGGGTTGGAGATCGACTCGCCGTACAGCGCTCGGGTGTTGTCCTTGATGGCCGCCTGCCACGACGCGGGATCCTCGGGATCCTCGACGAAGCTCACCTCGATGCCCAGCTTCGGCAGGGTGTAGTGGAAGAGGTTGTAGGTGCCGCCGTACAGACGCGGGCTCGACACCACGTGACCGCCGGTTTCGACGATGTTCAGGATCGAGTAGGTCTCGGCAGCCTGACCCGACGACACGAGCAGGGCCGCGACGCCACCCTCCAGGGCCGCGATCCGCTGCTCGACCGCGTCCTGGGTCGGGTTCATGATGCGGGTGTAGATGTTGCCCGGCTCCGCGAGACCGAAGAGGTTCGCCGCGTGCTGCGTGTCGTTGAAGACGTAGGAGGTGGTCTGGTAGATCGGCAGCGCCCGGGCGTTCGTGGTTGCGTCGGCGGCCTGGCCTACGTGGATCTGCTTGGTCTCGAAGCTCCACGTGTCGGCTGGATTGGTGCCTTCGTTGGCATCAGACATGACTGTTGATCACTTTCTACGGTCGGCAGGGCCAAACTCGACCCTGTTGGGGTCCGACCTTCGGACCCGCGCTTGCCGGGGCTTCGCTTCCGCGATCCCACAACCCGGTCATCACCCGGAGCACCCCACCGCGGTTGGAGGGTTGCCGATCAGCAAGCCGGGGCTTGTCGCTGATACTCATGACCTGGCGACAAGGATATAACACGGATGTGAGTGCCAGAGAACCCTCCCGGTCACGCCGAATCGAACTCTTCATCAGCGTTCCGAAACGTGTACTGAGCGTGTCCTCCGAGCGGTTGAAATCGGTAGATGTTCAGCGTGAATCGCCAGTACAAGATCATTAGCAGTTCTCAGCGTCCTGTCAGGTTCGCTTCGATGCCCTAACGTTCGGGTCAATCCCGGCGGAGGACGCCTCTTCATCCCTGAAGCGTGTCCGGGTGTGGTGAGGAGTGGGCCTCATGAAGGCAATGAAGCATCTCAGGTCGCGTCGGACGTCGTTTCTGATCGCAACCGCGACCGGCGTGGCGGTGGCCGCGTCTTTCGGCCTGGTCGGCGGGGTCCCCGAGGCGAAGGCGGACTCGTGCGGCGCGGGCGCGGTCGTCATCGTGGGCGGCACCAACGACCCGGAGGGGCAGTACCTCGTCGGCGTGAAACAGCGCTACACAGGGCTCGGGCCCGACAATCAGCCCGATCCGAACTCGCCGTACGCCAGCGACAACGCCTACCAGGTCATCTATGCGGACTATCCGACGACCCTGTGGCCACTGGGTGCGACGGGATACGACTCGAGCGTCGCGCAGGGGACCGCAGCGACCAAGTCGACGATCGCCGGCTACCAGTCGCAGTGCCAGGGCAAGCCCGTCGTCGTGGCCGGGTACTCGCAGGGCGCCCGTGTGGCCGGTGACGTGCTGTCCGAGATCGGGAACGGCACGGCCGGTGAGGTCGTCGCGATCGACGAGAACGGTGAACCGTTGCTCGACGACGACGGCAACCCGGTGATGGTGACCATCGACCCGGATGTCATCAGCGGCGAGCTGTACTCCGATCCGCGACGTGCCGGGGACAAGACCGGGCGGGGTATCGAGCTGTCGATGATCGGTGTGATCCCAGGTCTGACGATGTCTGGGCCGCGCGGCGCGAACGGTGCGGATGCGGGGTTCGGAACGGTGTCCGATCGGGTGGTGTCGGTGTGCATCGACGGCGACCCCATCTGTGACCTGCCGGATCCGCTGTACGACCCCATCGGTGCCATCGACGGCATCCTCGGATACCAGACGAAGCACTTCCTCTACCCGTACGCGATGTATCGCGACCCCGCGTCGCAGTGGGCGACGCGGCCGGTCTCGTGCAGCGGCGCGGGGACCGCGACCGGGACGGTCTGCATGGTGGGGGCGAAGTCCGCTTTCGCCGAGTTGGTCCAGGGCTGGGCGAACGACCTCGGGTACACCGGCGAGATCGGCGACTTCCTGTCCGGTCGTCCGACGATCGGCCTCCCGCTGGGCATCACCTTGGCCAACCTGCAGCCCGTCGTCCGTCTGGTCCAGGGATTCCTGCCCCCGCTGCCGCAACTCGGTTACGGCGCCTACCTGCCCGACCTCTTCGTGTTCGAGGACATCCTGCAGGGCATCGTCAGTCTGTCCCCGGCACGACTCATGCGTGGTGTGAATGCTCTCGCCGCGAGTGTGCGCAGCATCGTGCTGCTGCCGGTGAACTTCGTGCGGTACTGGGCGGGCGCGATCGTCGGACCGTCGGTCACCTCGCAACCGAACACCCTTTCGGTGGTCGCCGACGATGACTCCTCTGCATCGGTGGCTCTCGCCCGGTTCGTCGCCGCCGCCGCCGACGATCCCGAGACCACTGCACCGGAGGTCGAGGCACCGGTCCGCGGTACCGATACGCCTGAGGTCACCGAGGTGGCCGGCGGTCCGTCGAGCGGCGACTCCTCGGCGGGTCCGGACACCTCGTCGCCCGCGCCGGCGGTCGGCGACGACAACACCCCGGCCGGCGGTGGAGACGGCACCGACCCGTCGACCGGCGGCAGCGATCCGGGCGTCACGCGGTCGGAGATCGACTCGTCGGACGGACCGTCGTCGGATGGCGGCAGCCCGGGTTCGGGTGGTCCCGACGGCGACACCGGCGATTCCGGCAGCACCGATTCCGGGACCTCGGACTCGGGTGGCTCGGACGCGGGCGGTTCCGGCAGCGGCGGCTCGGGCTCTGGCGGTTCCGGTGGAACGGACTCGAGTAGTTCGGGTGACAGCGACAGCAGCAGCGGTGGCTCGAACTCGGACTCCGGCAGCGGCTCGAATTCGAGCAGCAGCAGTTCCGGTGGCAGCGGTGGCGGCTCGGACAGCTCGAGCGGTGGTTCCGGCTCGGAGTGAGCGCTGGACGACGGGTCGTCGCTCGTCGTGTGAACGAACTCACCGGCCGTAGGGGGAATGGTGGTGTCGGAGGGCCGGTTGGCATGAGGCGTGCCTGAAGCCCCCACGACGACCGCCGGTGCCCCGGACGACCTCGCTCTCAACGCGCTCGACGACGCGGCGTCGAACGTCGAACATCGTTCGTCGGGGATCTCGGGTCGTGGCCGCCGGCTGACGATCCTCGCGCTCGCCCTGGGCGGTTTCGGTATCGGAACCACCGAGTTCGTCGCGATGGGTCTGCTACCGAACATCGCCGGTTCCCTCGGCGTCTCCGAGCCCACCGCCGGTCATGTCATCTCCGCCTACGCACTCGGCGTGGTGGTGGGCGCTCCGCTGATCGCGGCGCTCACCGCGCGGATGTCGCGGCGGGTTCTCCTGATCGCCCTGATGGTGGCGTTCACGATCGGCAACCTCGCCACGGTCCTGGCGCCGTCGTACGGACTCCTTCTCGTGGCGCGGTTCGTCGCCGGTCTTCCGCACGGTGCGTACTTCGGCGTCGCGGCACTGGTCGCCGCGCACCTCGCCGGTCCGCGTCATCGCGCCAAGGCGGTCGGGCAGGTGATGCTCGGTCTCTCGGTCGCGAACGTCGTCGGCGTACCGGCGGCGGCCTGGCTGGGGGAGACGTTCGGGTGGCGCACCGCGTTCGCGATCGTCGTCGCCATCGGCATCGCGACCGTCGTGTCACTGGTCCGTGTGCTCCCGAGCCTGTCCGGCATGACGATCACCGACCCGCTGACCGAACTCGGCGCGCTTCGGCGATCTCAGGTGTGGTTCACGCTGGTGATCGGTGTCGTCGGCTTCGGCGGGATGTTCGCCTTCTACACGTACCTGAACTCGGCTCTCACCTCGGTGACGGGGCTGCCGGTCTCGATCGTGCCGATCGCCCTGATGCTGTACGGCCTGGGCATGGTGACCGGCAACTTCGTCGGCGGCTGGGCGGCCGACCGCAACGTCTCGACCGCGATCCTCGCCGGATTGTCCACCAGTGCGGTGGCGCTCGCCGCCTTCGCCGTACTCGCCGAGAATGCGTGGGCGGCACTGATACTCACGTACCTCGTCGCGCTGACCGGAACGACGATGATCCCCGCGCTACAGACACGTCTGATGGACGTCGCAGCCGACGCCCAGACGTTGGCCGCCGCCCTCAATCACTCGGCGCTCAACATCGCCAATGCCGCGGGCGCGTTCCTCGGAGGCGTGGTCGTCGGTGCCGGATGGGGATTCCTGTCACCGGCGGTGATCGGCGCGGTCCTCGCTGTCGGCGGCATCGCGGTCGCTGTCGTCGCGTTCATGACGGCGCGCCGCCGCCCGGTCCCCGCCTGAGCGCGGAACGTCAGCCGTTGGTCGGCGGCGTCGCCATCGTCTTCGACAGGTAGAGCGGTTCGCCGATCTTGTTGATCAGCTCGAGCTGGGTTTCGAGGTAGTCGATGTGCTCTTCCTCCTCGGCGAGGATCTTCTCGAGGAGGTTCGCGCTGGTGATGTCGCCGTTCTCGCGGCACATCGCGACGCCCGGGCGCAGTCGTTCGACGACCTCGACCTCGATCGCCATGTCCGACTCGAACTGTTCGCGGATGGACTGACCGATGCGCAGCGGCAGCAGACGCTGGTAGTTGGGCAGCGCGTCGAGGAAGAGGATGCGGTCGGTGAGGATCTCGGCGTGCGTCATCTCCTCGATGGACTCGGCGCGCGTCTTGGCCGCGATCTCCGTGAGACCCCAGCTCTCCTGCATCTTCGCGTGGAGGAAGTACTGGTTGATCGCGGTGAGCTCGCTCGTGAGCTGCTCGTTGAGCAGTGCAATGACCTCGTCGTCGCCACGCATATGACAGCCTCCCGTTAGCCGGACAATCGTAGTGATGAAGCTAACACGGCAAAACGCCCCGCGCGCGTACTCGGGCGAGGTTGTTGCTGGAGTTGTCTGATGTCAGGTCATGCAGCGCTCGTCGAGGTGGCCAGCCTTTCGCTCAGGATGCTGTCGAGTTTCTCCAGGCAGGTTCCGCAGCCCTCGCCCGCGCCGCAGCGGTCGCTGATGTCGTCGATGGTGTAGGCACCGGCATCGCAGTGCTCGTGGACCTCGTCGACGGTGACAGCGCGGCAAATACAAACGAACATCTTCGGACCTAACGTAGTGCCTGGATTAGGTAATGCTTACATATCTCTCCCGGGATGCACAAGGGTTGCCTTACCTCTTTTTCGTCTCAATCCGAGACGTCGGGAACCGTCCGCGAAGAAGGCTTGCGGGCGTTGGTCTGTCGGACCGCATCCGTAGGATGTGGCCCCGTGCCACTCTCCATCTCCACGGTCAACGTCAACGGAATCCGCGCGGCGGTCAAACATCGCTCCGAGACCAACCGCGGCTTCCTGCCCTGGTTGGAGGACTCGTCGCTCGACGTCGTGCTGCTGCAGGAGGTGCGGGCGAGCGAGGACCTCGCCCGGGACGCCCTGGCTCCTGCGCTCGACGCCGGCTGGCATCTCACGATGAGCGAGTCCTCGGTGAAGGGACATGCCGGTGTCGGCGTGCTGACCCGTACCGAGCCGGCCGCCGTCCGCTTCGGCTTCGGCAGTGCGGAATTCGACGACCTCGGCCGCTACCTCGAGGTCGACCTCGACTCCGACCTCGGGCCGGTGACCGCGGCCAGTCTGTACCTGCCGAAGGGTGCGGCGCTCACCGATGCCGAGAAGGTCGTCGTCAAGTACGAGGAGAAGATGAGGTTCCTCGACGAGTTCGGCGCGCACCTCGGCCGGCTCGTCCGCCGTCGCCGCCACGTCGTCGTCGGCGGCGACTGGAACATCGCCCACGCCGAGGCGGACATCAAGAACTGGAAGGGCAACCTCAAGAGCCCGGGCTTCCTGCCGCATGAGCGCGCGTGGGTGGGTGGCCTCCTCGAAGCCGGGTGGCACGACGTCACCCGCGAGCTCTATCCCGGCGAGAGCGGTCCATATTCATGGTGGTCGTGGCGCGGCAAGGCGTTCGACAACGACTCCGGATGGCGGATCGACTACCAACTCACCAACCGTTCGCTCGCCGAGCGTGCGGTGAAGGCGACAGTGGATCGGGCAGCCGCCTACGACCTGCGCTGGTCGGATCACGCGCCGGTCACCGTCGTCTACGAGTGATGCGGGCACCGGCGGAAAAGGGCTTTGCGGGTCTGCGAAAATGGACCGATGAGTTCTGACGTCTCCGCATCCGGCGCCGCCCGCCCCCGCGTACTGTCGGGAATCCAGCCCACCAGCGATTCCTTCCACCTCGGCAATTACCTGGGTGCGGTTCGCCAGTGGGTGGCCCTGCAGGACGACTTCGAGGCCTTCTACTTCATCCCCGACATGCATGCGATCACGGCGTCGTTCGATCCGAAGACCCTTGCCGAGCGCACGCGACTGTCGGTAGCTCAGCTGCTGGCCGTCGGCGTCGACCCCGAGCGCTCCACGATCTACGTCCAGTCGCACATCCCGGAGATCGCCGAGCTGACGTGGGTGCTGTCGTGCATCACCGGTTTCGGTGAGGCGAGCCGGATGACGCAGTTCAAGGACAAGTCGGCCAAGCAGGGCGTCGACGCCGCGGGCGTCGGGCTGTTCACCTATCCGATCCTGATGGCCGCGGACATCCTCGCGTTCCAGGTTGATCAGGTTCCGGTGGGTGAGGACCAGCGTCAGCACCTCGAACTCACCCGCGATCTCGCGCAGCGCTTCAACTCTCGGTTCGGCAAGGTCCTCAAGGTCCCGCAGGCGTACATCGTCAAGGAGTTCGCCAAGATCTACGACCTCCAGAACCCGACCGCGAAGATGAGCAAGTCGGCCGAGACCGACAAGGGCCTCATCAATCTGCTCGACGAGCCGAAGAAGTCCGCCAAGAAGATTCGTTCCGCGGTGACCGACACCGAGACCGAGATCCGCTTCGACCCGGAGAACAAGCCCGGTGTCAGCAACCTGCTGACCATCCAGTCGGCGTTGAGCGGCACCCCGGTGGACGTCCTCGTCGACAAGTACCAGGGCAAGGGATACGGCGATCTGAAGGTCGAGACCGCCGACGTCCTCGCCGAGTTCGTCACGCCGCTACGCGGCCGCGTCACCGAGTACATGAACGACCCCGCCCAGCTCGACGTCATCCTCGCGCGTGGCGCGGAGCGCGCCCGGGCGGTGGCCTCGGCGACCCTGGAGTCGGTCTATGACAAGGTGGGTTTCCTGTCACCGAGGCGCTGACACGGTCTGCGAGAGTCCGGCGCCCTCGGCGACCCGACGAGGAGGCGTGCGGTGAGTTCGGTGGTCGATTCGGGGAAGTCGCTCGTCACCCGGGCGAAGTCGATCTACGAGGACCGGCGCGAACGCTGGACGTGGCTCGACCATCTTCTCCGGACGGTCGATCGCTACAACGACCGTCGCGGCAACCTGTATGCCGCGAGTATCAGCTTCAACGGCATCCTCGCGCTCGTCCCGATCATCATGGTCGCGTTCGCGGTGGCCGGCTTCGTGCTGGCCCGGCAGCCCGAGTTGTTGCAGAACATCCAGGACGCCGTCGTGGAGAAGATGCCGGGCCAGCTCGGCGACCAGGTATCCGACATCATCACCTCGGCCATCGACTCCCGCACCACGGTGGGTGTGGTCGGTCTGCTCGGTGCCGCGTTCACCGGCATCGGCTGGATCTCCGGTGTACGCACCGGCATGACCGAGATGTGGGGCGGCCGGGTGCAACGCAACGCGGTGATGTCGAAGGTCTGGGACCTGGTGACCTTCGCCGGACTCGGTGTCGCGTTCGCAGTGACGATGGCCCTTACCGCCCTGGGAAATTCGGGTCTCACGCGGACCGTGCTCGGATGGGTCGGCCTCGACGATGCGTCGTGGGCGCCGGTCCTCGTCCGACTGGTGTCCATCGCGGTTTCGATCCTTGCCACCTGGGCGTTGTTCACATTCATCATGGCGCGGCTTCCCTTGGTGCAGTTGCCATTCCGCAACACCCTGAAAGCTGGTCTGATCACCGCGGTCGCTTTCGAGATCGTCAAGACGGTCGGCGGGCTCTACCTCCAGTCGGTGTTGAGCAGCCCCGCCGGTGTGGCCTTCGGCCCGATCCTCGGTGTCATGGTGTTCGCCTACCTCGCGTCACGCATCGTGCTCTACGCCGCCGCCTGGTGTGCGACCGACCCGGCGAACGCCGGGTTCCAGGTCGAGGAGGACCCGGACGCGGAACTGCGTCGGCCCGTGGTGATCTCGCCGACGGTCGAGGTGAACCCGACGCCGCGCCCGGCGGCACTCGCAGCTGCGGCGGGTGTGGGTGCCGGGCTCAGCGTACTGATCGGGTGGTTGTCCGGTCGGGCTCGCTGACCGACGACGCGGCATCGTGAGTGCCGGCCAGGATTCGGGCGAGACTGCCGCCGGACGTGAGACCCCCGAGCGCCATCGCGAACAGATCGTCGGCGAGGCGACGGTTCGCCTCGTCGCTCTGGGGTGTGAACCAGTGCTGCATCCAGTTGAGGATGCCGACCAATGAGAGGGCGGCGATCCGCGGACTCACCGGGGGATTGAACTCGCCGCGCCGGACTCCGTCGGCGATCAGATCTTCCAGGATGCCCATATATCTCGCATCCATCTCGGTGAACTTCCCGAACTTGTCGGAGAGGTCGGTGCGTCCGATGTTGCGCAGGTACACGAACGCCGCGGGGTAGTGGTCGCTGAACACGCGTACCTGAATCCGGAAGAGCGTCTGCAACCGGATGGTTGCCGACTGCTGGTCATCGTTGCGTAGCTGCTCGAGGTCGGCGAGCAGTACCTCGGCCGGGCGTTCCACGACCGCGAGCAGCAGCTCTTCCTTGTTCTGGACGTAGTTGTAGATGCTGCCCTTGAGGATTCCCACACGCGTGGCGATGTCCTCGAGGGTTGCGCTGTCGTATCCGCGGCTCCGGAACTCTTCGGCGGCCGCTTCGACGACGTCTGTCCACCGACTCGGACGAGCCATCGTTCCTCCTGTTCCGAATCGGCCGGTGCCGCTTCGCTGTTCGGCGACCGGGTGGCAACCGAGGTTAGTGGGTCGAACCCGATGTTAGGCCGTAACGGACGGGACACCGGGTCATCCCGCGTGTCAGGAGAGTCGGCGCCCACGAGACAGAGTCGTCGGGATCGGGTGCCAACCCACTGAGCCGGTTGATGGCGGTCGGTACCGCGATGGAGGTTTCCAGCCTGGCCAGCGGCGCGCCCAGGCAGTAGTGCAGCCCCGCGCTGAAGCCGAGTTGGCGGCCGGGTCGCCGCGAGGCGTCGAAGGTGTCCGGGTTCTCGAAGGCCGACGGGTCGCGGTTGGCGCTGGACAGGAACAGGAAGACCCGCTCGCCGGCACGCATCTGCTTGTCGCGCCACACCATGTCCTCGGTGACGAGTCGCACGACACTCTTGGCCGGTCCGTCATATCGGAGGAGTTCGTCGACCAGCCCGTTGACCCGTGCCGGGTCGGAGGGATCGACGGTACGAAGCTCCTCCGGATGGTCCAACAGGGCCAGAATTCCGTTGCCGATGAGGTTCGTGGTGGTCTCGTGGCCGGCGAACAGCAGCAGGACACCGGTGGCGATCACCTCGTCGTGGCTCAGCGAGTCGTCGTTCTCCCTGGCCGAGATCAGCATCGAGATCAGATCATCGGACGGCGACTTCTCGTGGTCGGCGACCAGTTCCCCGAGATAGGTGGTCAGTTCTTTCATTCCGCGTGCACCGCGCCGGTGGCGTTCGTCGTCGCCGAGGCTGCCGAAGACGAGCCCACTGATCTGGTCGGACCAGTCCTTGAACCGGTCACGATCTTCGCGGGGAACGCCCAGCATCTCGGCGATCACCGAGGACGTGAGTGGATAGGCGTAGTCGCTGATGAGATCGATCCGGTTGTCACCGTGCTCGACCGCCCGATCGAGCAGTTCGGCGGCGATGGCTTCGATCGCCGGCCGCATCCTCGACACCGAGCGCGGTGTGAACGCACGGCTGAGGAGTCGGCGTAGTCGCGTGTGGTCGGGCGGATCCTTGAACACCATCCAGTCGTCGAGGACTCCGAAAGCCTCGCGCAGCAACGGGTCGGTTCCGGGCCGGCTCAGCACGTTCTCGCGGTAGGGGGTGATGCGGTTCGAGGTGAAACGCGGATCCTTGAGCGCAGCGGTGACGTCGTCGAACGAGGTGATGAACCACGACTTGTAGCGAGCGTTCCAGTGGACAGGGTCGTGCGCACGCAGCGATGCGAAGACCGGGTACGGGTCGGCCAGTGCGGTCGGGTCCAGCAGGTCGAGGTTCGCGACCTCGGTGTCCGACGTGCTCATGAAGCCTCCAGAATCGTCATGGCACAGGCGTTTCCGTCCAGAACGGAGACACCTCCACCCATCGTCTCGACCAGGCCGAGTCGCGCCGACTCGACCTGTCTGCTGCCGGCCTGGCCGCGGAGTTGCCACGTGATCTCCGCGACCTGCGCCAAACCGGTTGCGCCCAGCGGATGTCCGCGTGACAGCAGTCCGCCCGAGGGATTGACCGGCGTGTCGCCGCCGAGCGCTGTCCTCCCGGCCGCAGCCGCGGCACCGCCTTCACCCGGGGCGGCGATTCCGAGGGCCTCGGTCGTCACGATCTCGCCGATGGTGAATGCGTCGTGGACCTCGAAGACATCGATGTCGTCGATGGACTCGATCGCGGCGGCACCGAGCACGTCGACGGTGGCGTCGCGAACGATGTCGTGACCCCACACGTGGGGCGAGGTCTGGTCCCATACGCGTCCGCTTCGCATCGTCGTCGCGCGCACGGTCACCTCGTCGGCAGCGCCGGTGGCCGGCGCCAGGATCGCGGCGGCAGCACCGTCGCTGGTCGGGCAACACTGTAGGAGTGTGAGCGGATCGGCGATCATGCGGGACGCGAGAACCTCTTCGACGGTGAGGCGCTCGCGGAACGGCGCTCGCGGATTGCCCTGCGCGTGATTGCGATTCTTGACCGAGACCGCAGCAAGTTGCTCCAGCGTCACAGCTCCGTCGTGAAGGTATCGGGCGGCACTCATCCCGTAGAGCGCGGGCAGGGCCAGCCCGGTGAGGCCTTCGGGATCGGTCGTCTCGGGCACGATGGGACCGGAGAATGCGGTACTCATCTGCTCGACACCGAGGGCGAGGACTCGCCCGAATCGGCCGGTGCGGATTGCTTCGTGCGCCTCGATGAAGGCCGTTGTCCCACTCGCGCAGGCATTCTCGACGGTGATGATGGGAACCTCGGTGATACCCAGGCTTCGCAGGACCCGCTGCGCGACACCGGGCGCGCCGAACACGGTTCCGACCCACACCGCGTCGACGGAAACGGAGCCGGCTTCGTCGAACGCCCCGGCGACCGCCTCGCCGGCGAGGGCCGACAGATCACGTCCCGGTTGCCGTCCGAAGCGGGACATGCCGACGCCGTGTACTGCGACCCGGTTCATCGGTGTACCTCCTCGACGCACGGATCTCCGCCGGGTGTGAGGCCGACGAGCCGCACCCGTGCGCCGACGTCGACGTTCTCCCCGGCCACATGGGCCAGCATTCGTGGCCCGTTGTCGAGGTCGATGTAGGCGACCGTGTACGGCGGAACGTGATCGCCCACGGCGATGTTGATGGTGGTCCGACTCCACACCACCCCGGTGCCGGCGAAGTCCTCCGAGTGCACTTCTCCCGCGCACCCGGGGCAACGCGGCCACTGGTAGGCGACAGCTCGCGCACAGCGTGCGCACCGTGAACCGGAAACGGTCCAGATGCCGTCGTCGCCGGGCCTCACGACCGGGCGCGGGTCGACGCCCACACGGGTTTGATCGGTTGTGTTCACGGTCACAAGATAAACAGAGTCGAGGTAGGTTATCAACTAGGCGTACCGCCGGGGTGGCGTCGAAACAGACTGTTAGATGCCAGTTTTCTCGGTCACTCTTGACATGCCGCAGTGAGTCACATCACTATTGGGTCGGCAATAAACCAATATGTGTCTGGTCAACGATCGGGCTCAGCCATACAGGGAGGTCACACATGAGGTTTGGTCTGTTCGCGATGCCGGAACACCCGCCGATCGAGAACTGGTCGCTGTCGTACGACCGGGACATCGAAGAGATCGTTCTGGCGGAGAAGCTGGGTTTCAGCGAGTTCTGGATCGGCGAACACCACACCGGTGGCTACGAGAACGTGCCGATGCCGGAACTGTTGCTGGCGAAGGCGTCAGCCCTCACGAGCAGGATCCGGCTCGGCACCGGCGTGGTGAACCTCCCGTACCAGGATCCGTTCCAGGTCGCCGAGCGTCTGGCATTCCTCGACCACCTCACTCATGGTCGGCTGGAATACGGTTTCGGTGGCGGCGGGCTGCCCACGGACCAGGCGCTGTTCCAGCTCGAACGTTCCGAAGCCGCGCCCCGTACGTCCGAGGCGCTCGAGATCATCTGGGAACTCCTCACCTCCGACGAGCCGGTCAATTATGAAGGCGTGTACTGGAAGTACGAGAATCGTCAGCTGCAGGTCGGTCCGTACCAGGAGGTTCCGCCGTTCGCGATCGCCGGCCTGACCGGAACGCACAACTACGCACGGTGTGGCGCCAAGGGGTGGAAGGCTCTCAGTGTGTACTTCTCTCCGACCGACAACGAAGGCTACCCGCATGCCCCCGACCTCGCGGCGCACGCTGCGGCACTGACCTCGGCGGCCGAGGAGAACGGTCTCGACCCCGACGTCGCGCGTCAGAACTGGCGGATCACCCGTGAGGTCTACGTGTCCGACAGCAAGGACCAGGCGATGAAGGAGATCCGGGCCGGCGTGCACCGGTCCTACGAGTACCTCCTGGGCCTCGGTCTGGGTGCGCTGATGAAGAAGGGAGAGGGCATGGACGACGCCGAGCTCACCTTCGAGTGGATGGTCGAGGAGATCCCGTGGATCATCGGCAGCCCCGAGGACTGCACCCGTCAGATCCGCGAATTGGAAGAAGCCACCGGCGGATTCGGGACGTTCCTGATCAACAGCCGTGACTGGGTGACCACCGACAAGTGGAATCGCTCTCTCGAGCTCTTCGCGCGCTACGTCACACCGCAATTCACCCCGCGCGAGAACATGGCTCGCCGCAACAAGCTCGCACGCGTCGCCTTGGGGGTCTGATTAGGCAGCCGACCCACCTGAATCCACCTCCGCGAGCCAAGGACAGACATCGATGACCCCTTCACACGCGCTTGCCGCCACTGCCGCCGACGGTGACGCCGCTTCCTTGTCGGCGACTCGCCGATATTGGGACGAAGCCCGCGAAACCCGCGACCCCGAGGAACGGGATCGTCGGATTCTCGAGCGGATACAGCTGCAGCTGCGCTATGTCTACGACGAATTGCCGTTCTACCGGCGCCACTACGACAAGCACGGGTTCCGGCCCGAACACGTGACGTCGCTGGCGGATTTCACGGCGAAGGTTCCGATCATCACCAAGAAGATGCTCGTCGCCGACCAACAGGAGAATCCGCCGTTCGGCTCGTACACAAGGGATTTCGGAGCCGGTGGCATCGCACGCATCCATGGGTCATCGGGCACATCGGGAACCCCGACGATGTATGCGGTGTCCCGCGGTGACTGGGACCGGGCCGCCGACGTACACGCCATGGCACAGTGGTGTGCCGGTGTGCGCCCCGATGACATCGTGCAGATCGGATTCCCGTTCGGACTGTTCTTCGGTGGCTGGGGCGTCCTGCAGGGCGTGGAACGCATCGGCGCCACGGTCTTTCCGCTGGGGGTCACCGATTCCGAGAAGCACATCGAGATGATCGGCACGCTCGGCTCAACGGTGTTCAGCGCGACCCCGTCGTACTGCATCCACCTGCTGTCCGTGGCAGAGCGGATGGGTGTCGATCTGCGCGCCAGTTCGGTACAGCACGTGCTGGTCGGTGGAGAGCCCGGCGGCAGCCTGCCCGGAACGCGACGAATCATCGAAGAGGGCTGGGGCGCAACGGTGGCCGATGCCGGATCGACGTCGGAGATGTATCCGTTCCAGACCAGCGTCGGGTGCGAGGCAGGTACCGGCACCCACCTGATCACCGATGAGGTCTACACCGAGGTCGTCGATCGGAACGACCACAACGTGGCGATCCCGGTCGGCGAACGTGGGGCCGTGATCTACACGCACCTGTGGCGGGAGTCCCAACCGATGATCCGATTCGCGCCCGGAGACGAGACGTATCTCGACGACACCCCGTGCGTCTGCGGACGAACTTACCCGCGCATGCCCGAGGGTGTGCTCGGGCGACTCGACGACATGCTCGTCATCCGGGGTGCCAACATCTACCCGAGTGCCATCGAGACCGCGTTGCGTGACATCCCTGAACTCGGACCCGAATTCCGGATCCACGTCCACACCGAAGGCGCACTGGACGAGATCGCGGTTCACGCCGAGGTCTCGGCCGGCACCCATGAGGCCTGGCAAGCGGTGGACGACGACCGACGTGCCGAAGCCCAGGCTGCACTCGTCGCGCGCGCCGAGTCCGTACTGAAACAACGGTTGGGCATTCGCATTCCGTTCGAGGTGCTCACCCCGGGCACTCTGGAACCGACCACCTTCAAGGCACGCCGCGTCATCGACGCTCGCGGCGTGCGCTGGTGACCGTGGACGGTATCCCGGCCCGCCACGCCCCGAAGGCCCTGGGAGGCGTTCAGATTCGGCCAGGTGGCGTCGAATGACACAGCCTTCAGCAGTCAAGGGCCCGGCCGCCGGCGCGTCGGATGATGCGCAATGGATCGAAGCGGTGGTCAGTGGCGTCCGCTCCGAGGGCATCGGCGTGGTGAGTTTGTCGTTGGAGGCAGGAGACGGAACCGCGCTGCCGGACTTCTCGCCGGGCGCCCACGTCGACCTCGACCTCGGCAACGATCTCGTTCGGCAGTACTCGCTGTGCGGACCACGCCACGAGCCGACATGGCGCATCGCAGTCCTGCGGGAACGCGAGAGCCGTGGCGGCTCCGAACGCGCTCATCGCCTCTCCTGCGGCGACCGCGTCCGGGTTCGCGGACCGCGCAACCACTTCCCGCTCGAGGACGCTGACGAGTACCTGTTCATCGCCGGGGGAATCGGGGTGACGCCGATCCTGCCCATGCTCCGCGACGCCGAGGAGCGGGGGATTCCATGGTCTCTGCACTACGGCGGGCGAACGCGGGACTCGATGGCATTCGCCGCCGAGCTCGCCGGCTACGACGACAAGGTGCACCTCTATCCGCAAGACGAGGTCGGCGTGCTGGACCTGACGCGGATTCTCGGTGGACCGCGCGAGGGTGTCGGCGTGTACTGCTGCGGACCCGAGGGGCTCCTGACGGCCGTCGAATCGGAAACGGGATCGTGGCCGCACGGAGCCCTGCACACGGAACGCTTCAGCCCGGCCGAGCCGGTGGGGCCCCGCATCGGCGATACGCCGTTCGAGGTCGAGTGCCAGATGTCCGGGGTGACGGTGACTGTCGCAGAGGACGAGACGATCCTCGAAGCCGTCGAGCGGACCGGCGGGGTGATCGTCTCCTCCTCGTGCCGCGAGGGAACCTGCGGGACGTGCGAGGCCACCGTGCTCGACGGCGTGCCCGACCATCGCGATTCGGTGCTCACCGACGACGAACGCGACGCCGGCGACGTGATCATGACCTGTGTGTCCCGGGCGTGCACGGCTCGACTGGTCCTCGATCTGTGAGAAGCCCGAAAGAGAGAAGACGATGACAGAACCGACGGGGCTCGTCCCGAGCCGCCTCCGGGAAGTGTTCGGTGCCTTCCCGTCCGGCGTCGTGGCGTTGTGCGCGATGCGCGACGGGCGCCCGGTGGGGATGGCGGCGAGCACGTTCACCGCAGTGTCGCTCGACCCGCCGTTGGTGTCGGTGTGCGTTCAACGATCGTCGCAGACGTGGCCGGACCTGCGTGCGGCTGCGCGACTGGGCGTCACGATCCTCGCCGAGCAACACGGTGAGGTCTGCCGGAAGCTCTCGACGAAACACGGCGACCGCTTCGCCGGCGTCGATTGGGACTCCCTCGACGAGGGGAGCATCGTCCTGCGGGATGCGAGCGGGTGGCTGACGACGTCGGTGTATGCCGACGTGGATGCGGGTGATCACCTGGTCGTGCTGCTGCGGGTACACACCCTCGACGCGGATCCGGCCAGCTCTCCACTGGTGTTCCACCGCAGTGGTTTTCACCGATTGGCACCTGCGTCCGACGGCGTCATGTCGTGACGTCGACGGTGCTCAACCGAACCTCGGGTCGTCGGGTCGCTCCCCGAGGTGCACGGCGGCCGGGTCGACGGAGAAGGGCCGTCACCTGCGTCCGAAGAGCCTGAGCCCCAACAACAGCAGGACCACGGCGGCGAGTGCTGCGACGAGCCCGACGAGGATGCGCACCGAGATGGGGGAGGCGGCGTCGGAACCGGTGCTCGCGAGGTGGGAGTCCGCCGACGATGCGGCGCGCGGTGCGGTGGATTCGGCCGCCTCACCGGACGATTCGACGAGACGTCCGACGGTGATCTCCGGCCCGGCCCGGAATCCGTACTCGAACATCTCCCGCGCCTGATCCCAGTACATGTCGCCCTCGACCGACAGTCCGTACATCTGGACGACGAGGATGCGTCTTCCGTCGCGCTCCGCCGCGCCGACGAAGGTCTTCCGTGCATCGTCGGTGTACCCGGTCTTGCCACCGAGCATGCCCGGGTAGCCGTCCACCAGAAGGCGGTTGCTGCTGTACATGTCGTACGGCGGATGGTCCTTGTCGCCGGGAACGTCGGGTCGGCGGGGATAACCGGGGAACCGGAACGTGGGCTTGGCGATCAACTCACGGAAGGTCCCCTGTGCCATCGCTTCCCGGTAGATCAGGGCGAGATCATACGGCGAGGAGGACATTCCGGCGGCGTCGAGACCCGACGGGCTGGCCGCGCGGGTGTCGGAGGCGCCCAGCTCGCGGGCGCGTGCGTTCATCTTCTCCAGCGTGGTCTCCACACCGCCGAGCTCCCGGGCGAGCGCGTTGGCGCAGTCGTTGCCCGACACCATGAGCAGTCCGGTCAGCAGGTCGCGGACGGTGTACCGGCCGCCGGGCCCCATTCCGCACGAGTCGCCCTCGGTGCTCCAGTCCTCCGCGGTCGGGAGGACAGTCGCGTCGAGATCGAGTTCGTCGAGAACGATGAGCGCGAGCAGCACCTTGATCGTCGATGCGGGCCGGTACCGCCCGTGGGGATCCTTGGCCGCGATGACGTTGCCGGAGTCGAGGTCGGCGATCAGCCACCCGGCCGACGTCAGCCGAGCGGGAAGCGGGCCGGCTGCGGGGTCGGCGACGACGCCGCAATATGAGAGGTCCTCGCCCCCGATCGCCGGTGTGGGGACCGGCAGTGAGGACGGGGGTGTCGAACCGGGTGCGACGACCTCGGACTCGTCGACGGCCGGTGGGGTGCCGATCCTGTGCGGACAGTGATCGGTGACGGGCGTCGTGAAGGCCGGCGGTGCACCGGTCGGGACGGGAACGGCGCCGGCCCGTCCGACACCGGCCGGACCTGCGGCGATCACGCACAGAAGCAGCCCGAGCAGGGCGGCGACTAGCGCCGATGAGGTCCGGCGAGTCCACCCCGAGGTCACCGATCGCACGTTACCAGCGGAACCGCGCAGGCTCGCCGACGTGCGATGCGGCCGTGTCCGACGTTCGGCCGCGCGATCTACAGCAGCGAGTACGCCCGGTCCAGCACCGACCGCAGGATCTGTTCGATCTCGTCGAACTCGGCCTGACCCGCGATCAGCGGCGGAGCGAGCTGGACGACGGGGTCGCCGCGGTCGTCGGCGCGGCAGTAGAGCCCGGCGTCGAACAGTGCCGTGGAGAGGAATCCGCGCAGGATGCGCTCGGACTCGGACGCCGTGAACGTTTCCTTCGTGGCCTTGTCCTTCACGAGTTCGATCCCGTAGAAGAAGCCCTCGCCGCGCACGTCGCCGACGATGGGAAGGTCGTGCAGCTTCTCGAGGGTCGCCCGGAACGCGGGTGCCTGGGTCTTGACGTGGTCGTTGAGCCCTTCACGCTCGAAGATGTCGAGGTTGGCCAGCGCGACCGCAGCCGATACCGGGTGCCCGCCGAAGGTGTAACCGTGGGCAAACGTCGTGGTGCCGTCGCGGAACGGTTCGAAGAGACGGTCGCTGGCGATCATCGCACCGATCGGGGAGTAGCCCGACGTCATGCCCTTGGCGCAGGTGATGATGTCGGGGACATAACCGAAGTCGTCGCAGGCGAACATCGACCCGATGCGGCCGAACGCGCAGATCACCTCGTCGGAGACCAAGAGAACGTCGTACTCGTCGCAGATCTCGCGGACCCGCTCGAAATAGCCGGGCGGCGGCGGGAAGCACCCGCCGGCGTTCTGGACGGGCTCGAGGAAGACCGCCGCCACCGTGTCCGGGCCCTCGAACTCGATCGCCTCGGCGATGCGGTCGGCGGCCCAGCGGCCGAACTTCTTCGGGTCGGCGGACATGTCGTCGGCCGCCCGGTAGATGTTGGTGTTCGGCACGCGGAAGGCCCCGGGCGTCAACGGCTCGAAGGCCTCCTTGAGGGCCGGCACACCGGTGATGGCGAGCGCGCCCTGCGGTGTGCCGTGGTAGGCGACCGCACGCGAGATCACCTTGTGCTTACCGGGTTTCCCGACGAGCTTGAAGTACTGCTTGGCCAGCTTCCAAGCGCTCTCGACGGCTTCGCCGCCACCGGTGGTGAAGAAGACTCGGTTGAGGTCGCCGGGTGCATAGGCGGCGAGGCGTTCGGCGAGTTCGATCGCCGGGGGAGTCGCGTACGACCACAACGGGAAGAACGCGAGATCCTTGGCCTGCCTGGCGGCGGCCTCGGCCAGTTCCTCCCGACCGTGACCCACTTGCACGACGAATAGTCCGGCGAGCGCATCGAGGTAGCTGCGTCCCTGATCGTCGAAGATGCGCATACCCTCGCCGCGGGTGATCACCGGCGGCGTGATGGCGTCGCCGTGCCGGGCGAAGTGTCCCCAGAGGTGCGCCGCGCTGCGCTCGCCGAGCGACCGGGCGGAGTTGGGCGGTGTCGAGGGTGCGGTCAATGTCATCGGGTTCCCCAGTTGTATTGCTGTTTGACGAGTTTGAGGTAGACGAGGGTCTCGGTGCCGACGACCTCCGGGTGCACGCGCACCTTCTTGTTCAGGATCTCCAGGAGATGGTCGTCGTTCTCGCAGACGACCTCGATCAGGATGTCGAACGATCCCGCGGTCAGCAGGACGTAGTCGATCTCGGAGTGTTCGGCGAGGTGCTGCGCGAGGGCCTGCGTGTCGCCGACACAGCGGATTCCGATCATCGCCTGCCGGGCGAACCCGAGCTTGAGGGGATCGGTGACCGCGACGATCTGCAGGAGTCCGCTCTCGCTGAGCTTCTGGACCCGGTTGCGGACGGCGGCCTCGGACAGGCCGACCGCCTTACCGATGGAGGCATAGCTGCTCCGACCATCGGCCTGCAGGAGTTCGATGATCTTCTTCGCGGTTGCGTCCAACTGTGTGGATGCAGGGTCGGCCACCCCATGATCGTGACGGATTCCGTAGCGAACCGCAACACGCACGACTGAAACCGCAATCAAACCGGATTTCGACACGTGAATCCGCAACGGCGGCGGTAGGATCTGGGGTATGTCCTCACCAACCAGCATTCCGTCCGGCTGGATCGACGGAAAGCCCCATCACTCGACCGGTACCGATCACATCGTGGTCAATCCTGCCACGGATGAGCCGGTCGGGACCGTGAAACTCGCAGGTCGCGGCGATGTAGACGCCGCGGTCGCCAGTGCCCGCGCCGCACAGCCGTCCTGGGGTCGTGCGACCCCGGCCGAACGGGCGGGAGTTCTGCTCGCGTTGGCCAGGGCGCTCGACGCGGAGTCCGACGTGTTGATCGCCGAAGAGGTCGCCCACACCGGTAAGCCGGTCCGGCTCGCGACCGATTTCGACATCCCCGGATCGATCGACAACGTCGAGTTCTTCGCCGGCGTCGCACGCAATCTCGACGGCAAGGCGAGCGCGGAGTACTCGGGGGACCACACCTCGTCGATCCGCCGGGAACCGGTCGGAGTCGTCGGCACCATCACGCCCTGGAACTATCCGCTGCAGATGGCGGTCTGGAAGGTCATTCCGGCACTGGCCGCCGGCTGCGCGGTGGTGCTGAAGCCCGCCGAGATCACGCCGCTGACCACACTCACGATGGCCCGCACCGCCACCGAGGCCGGGCTTCCCGACGGTGTCCTCAACATCGTCGTCGGCACCGGTCCGGAAGCCGGCGCCCATCTCGCCGGGCATCCCGGCGTCGACATGGTGACCTTCACCGGTTCGACCGCGGTCGGCCGGCAGGTGATGGCACAGGCCGCCACCACCGGCGCCCGCATCCAGCTCGAACTCGGCGGCAAGGCGCCGTTCGTCGTCTTCGACGACGCCGACCTGCAGGCCGCGATCCATGGTGCGGTCGCGGGCTCGATCATCAACGGTGGTCAGGACTGCACCGCGGCCACCCGCGCGATCGTCGCGCCCGCGCTCTACAACGACTTCGTCGACGGCGTCGCCGACCTGATGTCGCGGGTCGTCATCGGTGATCCCACCGATCCGGCAACCGATCTCGGCTCCCTCATCTCCCGACGCCACCGCGAGAAGGTGGCCGGGATGGTGGACCGTGCACGGGCAGCGGGAGCGCGCGTGGTCATCGGCGGTACCGTCCCCGACGGGCCGGGCGCCTTCTACCCGCCGACCCTCGTCGCCGACGTGGCCGAGGACTCGGAGATCTACCGCGACGAGGTGTTCGGGCCGGTGCTCGCGGTCAGCCGCTTCACCGACGACGACGATGCGATCCGTCGCGCCAACGACACCCCGTACGGCCTCGCGGCGTCGGCGTGGACGCGCGATGTGTATCGCGCACAACGGGCTTCGCGCGAGATCCACGCCGGCTGTGTCTGGATCAACGACCACATCCCGATCATCAGCGAGATGCCGCACGGCGGATACGGCGCCTCCGGCTTCGGCAAGGACATGTCGACCTACTCCCTCGACGAGTACCTGCTCGTCAAGCACGTCATGAGTGACATTCACGGCGTCGCCGAAAAGGAATGGCACCGAACGATCTTCAGCCTGGACGGCCCGACGGCGTGACCGGCCGGACGTGGGCCTCGCGGCCGACCGACCGGGGCGTCGAGATGGTCGCGCACGCCGCGGCCCGCCCCTACTGGCTCGACCGCGACCTGCGTCCCGAACACCGGCCCCGACTCGTCGGCGAGACCGGTGCCGATCTGCTGGTGATCGGCGGCGGCTTCACCGGCCTGTGGGCGGCGGTGCAGGCCGCGGAACGGAATCCGTCCCGATCGATCGTGCTCGTCGAACGTGACCGGATCGCCGAACATGCTTCCGGACGCAACGGCGGCTTCTGTGCCGCCAGCCTCACACACGGACTCGGCAACGGGTTGCAGCGGTTCCCCGACGAGATGCCCACGCTGCTGCGTATGGGTAGGGAGACACTCGACGCCATCCAGGACACGTTGACACGTCTGGGCATCGACGCCGACGTCGAGCGCACCGGGGAACTCGACCTCGCGACCACCGACTGGCAGTTCGACGACCTCACCGAGACCGCGACCGCCGGGCAGGCACTCGGCGAGGATCTCGTCCTGCTCGACACATCCGCGGCCCGGGAACGCGTCAACTCACCGATGGTCCGCGGCGCTCTCTACGACCCGAATGTTCTGATCATCGACCCCGCCAAACTCGCGTTCGGCCTCGCCGATGCAGCCGAACGACTCGGCGTGCGGATCTTCGAGAACACTGAGGTGTTGACTCTGGCCGCGGGGCCGGCGGGTGACGAGATTTGCGCCCGAATGGATTTCGGGCAGGTACGCGCCGACCGGGTCGTGGTCGCGACGTCGGCGAGCCGATCCCTGGTCCGTAGGCTGCGGCTCTACACGGTCCCGGTGTGGGACTACGCGCTGATGACCGAACCGTTGTCCGACGAACAGCTCGCCTCCCTCGGCTGGCCCGGGCGAGAGGGACTCGCCGACAGCGGTCCACGGTTTCACTACTTCCGGCTCACCGCCGACAACCGGATGCTGTTCGGCGGCTGGGATGCGCCATATCACTTCGGGTCCGACGACGACCCCCGCCGCGCCCGGCGGCCCGGCGAATGGGCGCTGCTCGGTGAGCATCTGCTGCAGGTGTTTCCGCAGCTCGAGGGGATCACCGCGACGCACACGTGGGGCGGGGTGATCGACACCTGCTCGCGGTTCTGCGCCTTCTGGGACACCTCCCACGGCGGGCGCGTGGTGACGGCGGTGGGCTTCACCGGACTCGGCGTCGGCGCCTCGCATTTCGCGGCCGCGGCCGCCCTCGACCTCGTCGACGGTCTGCGGACGGAACGCACCGCCCTGGAAATGGTGCGCCGCAAGCCCTTACCGTTCCCGCCGGAACCGGTCCGCTGGGCGGGTATCACGTTGACCCGCCAGCAGATGGCGCGCAGCGAGCGCCGCAACGGACGCCGCGGAGCATGGCTCGCGTTGCTGGACAAGATCGGGCTGGGTTTCGACAGCTGACGCCGTCGCCCGTGGGCGCGACCGGTCAGCCGCTCTTGGGGACCACGATAACCGGTGCCGTCGTCCACCGGAGGATGCGAGAAGCGGTGCTGCCGAGGAAGACCCGGTTCGGCGATCCGAGGTGGCCGGAGCCGATGGCGACGATGTCGTTGGCGTCCCAGGGGAGATTGGCCAGCGCCTCGTCGAGCGTCGCACCGTCGGCGACGACGACGTCGACCTCGAGCTCGGAGTTCACCTCGGCGCGAGTCTTCTCGAGGAGTTCACGCGCGACGGCGATCTGCGCGGTTCGCACATCTCTCGACGAGTCGTCGTCGAAGGGGGATTCGAGGGAGACCAGCGACAGCAGCCGGAGGTCGAGCTTCGCGCGTTCGGCGAGTTTCTCGGCGAACGGGAGGGGATTGTCGGTGCCGGGTTTGACCGGGACGGCAACGGTCACCATGTCGAGGACCGCGTCGACCCGATCCGCATATCCGCGCGGCGCCAACGCGACCGGAACCGGCGAGGAGTGGACGAGTTCGTTGCTGATGGTGCCGAGCGTGTGCCGACTCAGCAGCCCGTCGCCGGTGCCGCCGACGACGATCATCCTGGCCCCGGTGGCGACCGCGTGGGAGGCGAGACCGTCGGCGAAGGACTCGTTGACCGTGACGACGGTGCGATAGGAGAAGCCCGGCGGGATCAGCGCGGCACCCTCGCGGAGCCAGTCGGCGGCCTGTGCCTCGATGCGCTGCTGGTACTGGGCGAGTCCGGGCTGGCCGTCGTAGGGCGTCGGGCGGACCACACACACGAGATCGATGGCCGCGCCGGTCACGCGCGCGAGCGCCACGGCCAGCACGACACCGTCGGCGCCCGAGGGGGTCGCGAGATATCCGACCGTGAGCCGGGGAGCGGTCGGGTCGTCGGGCGTCTCTTCGTCGGGTCGGGTCGCGGCGGTCTCAGTAGACATCGGGAACCTTCACCTCGGTGGTCGCGGTCAGTGTCTTGCCCCGGAAGAAGTCGCTGTTGTGGGCGAAACAGGCGAGCATCAGCGGGATTCCGAGAACCAGCATGCCCACGCCGAGGACGAAGACGCCACCGATCCCGCCGACCGAGGTGGCGCCGTAGTCCGGCGAGATCATGTCGATCGCCGAGCGGATGAAGGCCGCGGCCATGGCGAGGCCGCCGAGGAGCGGGAAGAGGCAGCGCAGGAGGAAGTTCCGTGCGGAGGCGAACAGGCTCGAGCGGAAGTACCAGACGCAGGCGAAGGCGGTGATCCCGTAGTAGAAGGCGACCGCGAGCCCGAGAGACGCGATGGAGTCGGCGAGGGTGTCCTGGCTGAGCAGTGAGAGGACCAGGTAGAAGGTGAGGGCCGCGGCACCCATGACGCCGGTACCGAAGGCGGGTGTCATGTAGCGCGGGTGGATCGAGGCGAACTTCTCGGGCAGTGCCTTGTAGACGGCCATCGAGAGGCTGCCGCGTGCGGTGGGCAGGATCGTGGACTGGGTCGAGGACAGCGCGGAGACGCAGACCGTCAACAGAAGTGCCGACGACAAGACCGCGCCCGCTACCGGGTCTCCCAGGATCGTCAGGACGTCCTCGTCGTTCGCGTCGTTCCCGAGTCCGATCCCGGTGTCGCCGAACCCGGCGAACGACTGGACCGCGTAGGCGACCAGCACGTAGGTGGCGACCAGGATGACGCACGTGAGGAGGGCGGCTCGGCCGGGGGTCTTGTCGGGGTCCTTGGTCTCCTCGCTGATCGCCAGGCACGCATCCCAGCCCCAGTAGATGAAGATGCACAGGATGACCGCCGCAGCGATCTGCGACTGGTCGAGACCACTGGGCCACAACCAGGACCACTCCGGTGTGATCGCCTGGTCGCCGGCCCGGCCGGTGCCGACCTTCACCAGCGCGATCACGCTCGCGATGATGAGCACGGCGAACTGGACGAACATCAGGATGGCCTGTATGCGTTCGCTGATGACGATGCCGCGGATGCTGATCCACGTCATGGCGATGATGAAGAAGCTGCCGAGCAGGATCTTCGCGAGCAGGCTGTCGACGAGGCCGTGGAGGCCGAGGAACTTGAACAGGTACAGCGCGGCGATCTCGGAGACGTTGGCGAGCACGATGATCGCCGACACGGCGAGGCCCCACCCGCCGATCCAGCCGATCCACGGACCGAAAGCCTTTGTGCCCCAAGTGAACGTCGTGCCGCAGTCCGGGGTGTCGCGGGACAGTTCGCGATAGGCGAAGGCGACGAGCAACATCGGGATGAAGGCGAGGACGAACATCGCCGGGGCCTTGTCGTGGACGCTGTCGACCACGTAGCCGAGGGTGGCGGCGAGGCTGTAAGCCGGTGCGACGGCGGACAAGCCGATGATGACGTTGCCCATCAGCCCGATCGAACCGAGTCGCAGGCCCTTGTTGCCGGGATCGCCCACGAGGCCGGCCTCGCCGCCGCCTCCGACCGCCTCGGTCTCGATGCGCTCCGCCATGCTGGTTCTCCGCTCACATGTTCACGACGAGAGACAGAGTACGATTCTGCTCCCGATTCCTCCCTGCAAGTACGAAACCCGGCTCAATTGCGCGCTCGGCACCTGCTCGTCGGTTCGTGTCCGCGGGCGGAGTCCTCGGCGACGAGTTCGGACTCAACCCAGATCTGACATCTGGAAAATCTTCCGCCGGACTGGAATAGCGCGTCGAGTGGTTCGCCCGGCGAATGTCTCGTGTACACCAGGGATGCCGACCACAACCTCGTGTGTCCGTCCTGGTGCGTGAGCGGGACGTGGGTCTGGGTGCGGAGACGGGCGGCTGCGTCGAACCATACGGCGGCGCCGTTGTGCTGCCGGTCCGAGGTCAGGGTGATCGTGATCCGTTGGGGCTCGGGGGCGGGGGCCGGTGCCGCCGTGGCGGGTGAGAACACCGCCAGACACAGGGCGGTGCCGGTCAGGAGGGTGAGGAGTAGGCGGAGGTACAGGATTCGGACCACGACGGCGCTCCGTTCGGCGGGGTGACTGGGTCCTTCTTGGACGCAGCTGGGTGCCGATCGGTTCCCCGGGTCATCGGACGAGTGTCAGTTCGCGGGTCGCGGTCTGCCGGAAATCCGTTGCGGCGCCGAGTAACCGGGCGATCGCCAGGCGGCCCTGCAGGCGGGCCAGGCCGGCTCCCACGCACAGGTGCAGTCCCTTGCCGAACGCCAGGTGCGAGCCGTGTCCGGACCGCGCGGTCGCACGGTCGAGGTCGATGGCCGGCGCGGCGTCGAAGTGCTCGGGATCTCGGTTGCCCACGCGCCACATGAGATAGATGTGCGAGCCGGCCGGGAGGCGGGCGTCACCCAGCGTGGTGTCGGCGACGACGTGCCGGAAGTGGCCCCGGAACGGGGATTCCAGGCGCAGGGCCTCCTCGACGAAGGCCGGGATGAGGTCGGGCGCGTGGCGCAACCGTGCGGCGACCTCGGGGTGTCGCGCCAGGATCCGGACCGCGTTGGTCAGGAGGCTGACAGTGGAGTCGGACCCCGCCGCGACGAGTTGCAGGAGAATCATCACCGCCGCCGGACGGTCGAGGTCGGCCCGGGCCACGGCCGACGCGATGTCGGCGAGGACCCCTCGTCCCGGCGTGCCCTCCCGTTCGTTCCGTAGCGCCGAGTCCAGCGCGTCGCCGAGATAGGCGGTGAGTTCGGCGACCGCGGTGGTCGCGGTGGTGAGTTGGCCGGGGGTGATCACACCGTCGATCAGCACGTTGGTAGCACCCGCCCAGTGGGCGAGATCGTCGATGTCCTCGTGGGGGAGACCGAGGAGCTCGGTGACCACGGTTATCGGGACGCGTTGTGCCACAGCGGTCGTCCAATCGATCGTGTCCTCGTCGAGGCCCTCGGACCAGGCGGTGTCCACGACCTCGGCGACGTAGGGTTCCAGTGCCCGGATGCGCGCGGGTGTCAGCGACGGCATGACCAGCGACCGATGGAGTCGGTGGCGCGGGCCGTCGGCGGTGGCCAGGACGTGAATCGCATCGCCGAGTCCGGCGACCGGGAACTCCGACACCGATCCGTCGTCGTGGCAGACCATCGTGGCGGTCAGGTTCGACGAGAAGTCCTCGGGTCGTCGCACCACATCGGCGATGAGATCCCAGGAGCCGACGGCGAAGAACGGGGAGTCGCCGATCTGCTGTACCGGGAACCCGGTGTGGAAGCGCGACAGGAAGGCGGGGTCGTCGAGTGCGAGCATGTCCCCAGCGTCGCCGACGGGCGCGGCCGGGACAACGGTTCCCTTCGAAGTCGATACGAACGGTTCGTGGCGTCCGGCATCGATGTCTCATCGATGGACCCTGACCTGGGCTGAAACACACGCAAGGGGTTGCTTGTTGTCTCATGATGAGAAGCGACGACGAAGGGGTGTGGATGGCTGACTGGCTCGTGGGTGGCGATCGTGGCGACGCGGCACGGAGGAGGCTCGTCTCCCAGGCCACGGCGCTGATCGCCTCTCGTGGACTCGACGCGTTCAGCGTCGACGAACTGGCCGTCCGAGCGCACTGCTCACGAGCGACGATCTACCGCCATGCGGGCGGCCGTGCCCAGCTGATCGAGGCGGTGCTGTCGATGACCGCCGCCCCGGTCCTGGAATCGATCCGCGAGGAGGCCGCCGGCACGACAGGGGATGAGCGCGCACGGATCGCGATCACCGCGGCGGTCGGCGCCCTGCGTGCAGACCGGGTGATCCGCCAGTTCCTCCGGCCGGGAAGCCTGATCGCGACGACGCCGACCGTGCTCGCCTCACCGACCGTGCTGGCCGTCGCCGCGGAACTCATCGGCATCGACCCCGACGACGCCGTCGCCGCGCGGTTCGCGATCCGGTCGGTCCTGACGATGTTGCTCTGGCCGGCGGCTCCCGAGGAAGAAGCGGCGCTGGTGGACTCGATCATCGCGGGGATCTTCCAGGGCGAGGCGTCGACGAACAACGGCCCGCACCGAGATCGGTGCGGGCCGTTGCCGGGCTGCAGAGAAAGCTGAATCGATTAGCGCGAGAACATGAGTGCGCGCTTGACCTCCGAGATCGCCTGCGTGACCTGGATGCCGCGGGGGCATGCGTCGGTGCAGTTGAAGGTCGTGCGGCAGCGCCACACGCCGTCGACGTCGTTGAGGATGTCGAGACGCTCGACGGCGCCCTCGTCACGGCTGTCGAAGATGAAGCGGTGCGCGTTGACGATCGCGGCCGGGCCGAAGTAGGAACCCTCGGTCCAGAACACCGGGCAGCTCGTGGTGCAGCAGGCACAGAGGATGCACTTGGTGGTGTCGTCGAAGCGGGCGCGGTCGCTCTGGCTCTGGATGCGCTCGCGGGTCGGCTCGTTGCCCGTGGTCATCAGGAACGGCTTGATGGCGCGGTAGGCGTCGAAGAACGGCTCCATGTCGACCACGAGATCCTTCTCCACCGGCAAGCCGCGGATCGGCTCGATGGTGATGGTGATCTCCTTGGACTTGTCCTTGGGGAGCATGTCCTTCATGAGGAGCTTGCAGGCGAGACGGTTGACGCCGTTGATGCGCATGGCGTCCGAGCCGCACACGCCGTGCGCGCAGCTGCGGCGGAAGGTCAGGGTGCCGTCGAGGTAGCCCTTCACGTACAGCAGCAGGTTGAGCAGGCGGTCCGTCGGGAGCGCCGGGACGCGGAAGCTCTCCCAGCCCTGGGCATCCGGATTCTCCGGGTTGAACCGGGCGATCTTGAGCGTCACCATGGTGGCCTCTTCGGGCACCGGGGGCAGCGGCGGCTCGTCGGAGGACGGTGCGGGCTTGTCCAGAACAGATGTCATCAGTACTTACGCTCCATCGGCTCGTAACGGGTTTCGACCACTGGCTTGTAGTCCAACTCGATGTCCGCGAGAAGGTCGGTGCCCTTCTTGTACGCCATGGTGTGACGCTTGTAGTTCACGTCGTCGCGATCCGGGTAGTCCTCGCGGGCGTGTCCGCCGCGCGACTCCTTGCGGTTGAGGGCGCCCACCACGGTGACCTCGGCCATCTCGAGCAGGAAGCCCAGCTCGATCGCCTCGAGGAGGTCGCTGTTGAAACGCTTGCCCTTGTCGTGGACGCGGATGTGCGCGTAACGCTCCTTGAAGCGGTGGATGTCGGTCAGTGCCTGCTTGAGGGTCTCCTCGGTGCGGAACACCGACGCGTTGTTGTCCATCGACGCCTGCAGCTCGGTGCGGATGTCGGCGACACGCTCGTGGCCGTGATCCGACAGGAGCAGGTCGAGCCAGCTGTCGACCATCTCGGTCGGCTGCTCGGGCAGCTCGGCGAACTCGGCGTTGTTGGCGTACTCGGCGGCGGCGATGCCGGCGCGGCGTCCGAAGACGTTGATGTCGAGCAGCGAGTTGGTGCCGAGGCGGTTGGCGCCGTGCACCGACACGCAGGCACACTCACCGGCGGCGTACAGGCCGTGGACGACCTCGTCGTTGTTGCGCAACACCTGACCGTTGATGTTGGTCGGGATGCCGCCCATGACGTAGTGGCAGGTCGGGAACACCGGCACGTACTCGGTGACCGGGTCGACGCCGAGGTAGGTGCGGGCGAACTCGGTGATGTCCGGGAGCTTCTCGTTGAGGACGTCCTCGCCGAGGTGCGTCACGTCGATGTAGACGTAGTCCTTGTTCGGTCCGGCGCCACGGCCCTCGAGCACCTCGAGAACCATCGAGCGGGCGACGATGTCGCGGGGCGCGAGGTCCTTGATGGTGGGGGCGTAGCGCTCCATGAAACGCTCGCCGTCGGCGTTGCGCAGGATGCCGCCCTCACCGCGGACGGCCTCCGAGATGAGGATGCCGAGGCCGGCCAGGCCGGTCGGATGGAACTGGTGGAACTCCATGTCCTCGAGCGGCAGGCCCTTGCGGAAGATGATGCCCATGCCGTCGCCGGTCAGCGTGTGCGCGTTCGACGTCGTCTTGTACATGCGGCCCGAGCCGCCGGTCGCGAAGACGATCGACTTGGCGTGGAAGACGTGGATCTCGCCGGTGGCCAGCTCATAGGCGACGACACCGGTCGCGACCTGCTCGCCGTCCTCGTTCTCGGTGAGGCAGATGTCGAGCGCATAGAACTCGTTGAAGAACTCGACGTCGTGCTTGACGCAGTTCTGGTACAGCGTCTGCAGGATCATGTGACCGGTGCGGTCGGCGGCGTAGCAGGCACGACGCACGGGCGACTTGCCGTGGTCGCGGGTGTGCCCGCCGAAGCGACGCTGGTCGATCTTGCCCTCGGGCGTCCGGTTGAACGGGAGACCCATCTTCTCCAGATCGAGCACCGCGTCGATGGCCTCCTTGGCCATGATCTCGACGGCGTCCTGATCGGCGAGGTAGTCACCACCCTTGACGGTGTCGAAGGTGTGCCACTCCCAGTTGTCCTCCTCGACGTTGGCCAGCGCGGCGCACATGCCGCCCTGAGCCGCGCCGGTGTGGCTACGGGTGGGGTAGAGCTTGGTCAGAACCGCGGTGCGGGCACGCGGTGCGGCTTCGATCGCCGCGCGCATCCCGGCGCCGCCGGCGCCCACGATGACGACGTCGTAGCGGTGTTCCTGCATGTTCTTGGTCTCCTTTAGCCGACGCTGTTGACGTCGAAGGTGAGGATCGCGTAGGTGCCCAGCACCAGGGTCAGGATCATCGACACGGCCAGCAGCACGTTGAGCCAGAATCGGGTCGAGTCCTTGCGCGAGTAGTCGGCGATGACGGTGCGGACACCGTTGCCGCCGTGCAGCTGGGCCAGCCACAGCATGGTCAGATCCCAGATCTGCCAGCCGGGTGAACTCCAGCGAGCGGCGACGAACGAGGCGTCGATGCGGTGCACGCCGCCGTCCCAGGCCAGCATGATGAACATGTGGCCGATGGTCAGGAAGACGAGGATCAGGCCGGAGAAGCGCATGAACATCCATGCGTTCTTCTCGAAGTTGCCGCCCTTGGGCTTGCGGGGCGAACGGGGATTGTCCAGGCTCGCCGGACGGTCGTGTTCCTTGCCGAGGGTCTTGGCGACACCGGTGGCTTCCGAGGTGGTCATCTCTGGTGTCTCCTACAGGTGGCTGAACAGGATCTGCAGCAGGCGGATCGCGCCGGCACCGAACACGACGACGAACAGGGTCAGGGCGACCCACAGCATCTGCCGCTGGTACTTGGGACCCTTGGACCAGAAGTCCACCAGGATCAGGCGCACGCCGTTGAAGGCGTGGAACAGGACACACGCGACCAGCGCGATCTCCATGAGACCGATGATCGGGGTCTTGTAGGTTTCGATGATCTGGTCGTACTGGTTGGGATCGACGCGGATGACCGCGGTGTCCAACACGTGTACGAACAAGAAGAAGAAGATGGTGACGCCCGTGATGCGGTGCAGAACCCAGGACCACATGCCCGGGTCGCCGCGATACAGGGAACGTCGACGCACCGGGTCAGGTGCGACTTCGGTCGAGGTGCTCATCGGAAAAGTGGCCTCCAACATCGTCGATGGACGCGTCGAATCGGCATGCTCCGACTCGACCATGGACCCATGACAAGAGACTCTAAACCCATGCCCATTCCGGTGATAAATTGCCCGAACCGATTTGAGGCACAAGACATTACGACTTAGGTTTGCCTTACCCAAGCCTTTGCGCCGATGAACTGCGCATGTCCGGTTGGTTACACCATTTGCCAGGAGGTGGGCGTGAGTACCGAAATCCAGTGGAATGTCCTGCGACACAGAGCAACTGAGATGCTGTCCCATGCCTACGCCCCGTACTCGCACTACCCCGTGGGGGCCGCGGGAGTCACCTCCGACGGGCGTGTCGTCGCAGGTTGCAATGTGGAAAATGTCTCATACGGTCTGGGGATCTGCGCCGAGGTCTCGCTGGTCGCACAGTTGATCTCACAAGGTGACAGGTCCCTGCGTGCGGTGACCGTCACCGACGCCTCCGGCAAGGTCCTGATGCCGTGCGGGCGGTGCCGGCAGGTGCTCCTCGAACACGGCGGCCGTGACCTCCTCGTCGATCACCCCGCCGGTCCGCGTCTCCTCTCCGACCTGCTGCCTGACGCCTTCGGGCCCGACGACATCGCCCAGGTCGTGTCGTGACGTCGGAGATCGAGACCGCCGACGAGGTGATCCACGCCGTCTCGGTCATCGCGACCAAGCGTGGGGGCGGCGAACTCAGCGACGCGCAGATTGCGTGGATGGTCGACGGCTACACCCGCGGCGAGGTCGCTCCGGAGCAGATGTCGTCGTTGTTGATGGCCGTCTATCTACGCGGGATGAACCGCCGGGAGATCGCGACCTGGACCCGCGCCATGATCGACAGCGGACGTCGAATGGACCTGACGGGCCTGCGTCGAGACGGCCGTCGGCTGATCACGGTCGACAAACACTCCACGGGCGGCGTCGGCGACAAGATCACGTTGCCCCTGACGCCGCTCGTCGCGTCGTTCGGCGTCGCGGTGCCGCAGCTGTCCGGTCGGGGTCTGGGCCACACCGGCGGCACCCTCGACAAGCTGGAATCGATCCCGGGCTGGCGGGCCGAGTTGAGCACCGAGGAGATGTTCACCCAGCTCGAACGCGTCGGCGCGGTCATCTGCGCCGCCGGCGCCGACCTCGCTCCCGCCGACCGCAAGCTCTACGCGCTGCGTGACGTCACCGGGACGGTCGAGTCCATCCCGCTGCTCGCCACCTCGATCATGAGCAAGAAGATCGCCGAGGGCACCGGCGCGCTGGTCCTCGATGTTAAGACCGGATCGGGCGCTTTCCTGCCCGACGAGTCCGATGCCCGCGAACTGGCGTCGACGATGGTCGAACTCGGACACGACGCCGGGGTCGACACCCGGGCGCTGATCACTGACATGAGCGTTCCGCTGGGCCTGACCGTCGGCAACGCCGTCGAGGTCGCCGAATCGATCGAGGTGCTCGCCGGCGGCGGACCCGCCGACGTCGTCGAGCTGACCCTGGCACTCGCTCGCGAGATGCTCGACGCCGCAGGCCTTCCCGACGCCGATCCCGCCGAGCATCTGGCCAACGGCCGGGCGATGGACGCCTGGCGGTCGATGATCTCCGCGCAGGGTGGCGACCCGGATGCCCCGCTCCCGGTTGCCCGGCATCAGGATGTGTTCACCGCCGCCCGCGACGGCGTCGTGACCGGCATGGACGCGCGTGCGGTGGGGGACGCGGCCTGGCGACTGGGCGGTGGACGGTCCAAGCCCGGTGAATCGGTCTCGGCGGAGGCGGGTGTCATGATCCACGCCAAACCGGGCGACCGTGTCCGCGCCGGCCAACCGCTGTTCACCTTGCACACGCAGGATGAGGACCGGATCGCGGGCGCGCGCTCGAGTCTCGGTGGTGCGGTGCGGATCGAGGACACCGATGGCGACACGAGCGGCGTCGGCGACCGGCCACTGATCATCGATTCGGTTAGGTTCACAAGATGACGACGCTGGATCCGGCGCATCTCACCCTCGCGCCCAAGGTGCTCCTGCACGACCACCTCGACGGCGGGCTGCGGCCGGCGACCGTCCTGGAACTCGCGCACGACGTCGGCTACGACGGACTGCCGGTCGACGACGCGGTCGGGCTGGGCCGCTGGTTCCGCGAGGCCGCCGACAGCGGGTCCCTCGAGCGATATCTGGAGACCTTCACCCACACCGTCGCCGTCATGCAGACCGTCGACGCTCTCGAGCGGGTGGCGCGTGAGTGCGTGGAGGACCTCGCCGACGACAACGTCGTCTACGCCGAGGTCCGCTACGCACCCGAACAGCATCTCGAGGCCGGGCTCACCCTCGACGAGGTGGTCGAGGCGGTGCTGCGCGGATTCGCCGACGGTGAGCGGATCGCCGCCGACCGCGGGAAGACGATCATCGTCCGCTGTCTGGTCACCGCGATGCGGCACGCGGCCCGCTCGCGGGAGATCGCCGAACTCGCGGTGCGCTACCGCGATCGCGGCGTCGTCGGCTTCGACATCGCCGGCGCCGAGGCCGGTCACCCGCCAACCCGTCATCTCGACGCCTTCGAGTACATGCGCGCCAACTCCGCGCCGTTCACCATCCACGCGGGCGAGGCATTCGGCCTGCCGTCGATCCACGAGGCCATCGGCTTCTGCGGCACGGACCGTCTCGGCCACGGAGTGCGCGTCTTCGACGACGTCGAACTCCCCGACGGCGTCGACCTCGCAGCGCACTCCTTCACCGGGGCGAAGCTCGGTCTGATCGCGAACATCGTGCGCGACAAGCGGATTCCGCTCGAGCTGTGCCCGAGTTCGAATGTGCAGACCGGGGCGGTCAGCTCGCTCGCCGAGCACCCGTTCAACGTGCTGGCCCGACTCCGGTTCCGGGTCACCGTCAACACCGACAACCGGCTCATGGGCGACACCACGATGAGCAAGGAGTTCGGCCTGCTCGCCGACCAGTTCGGTTACGGCTGGGCCGATTTCGAACGCTTCACGGTCAACGCCATGAAGTCGGCGTTCATCCACTTCGACGAACGGCTCGATGTGATCGACGACGTGATCAAGCCGGGTTACGCGGTACTGCTCGGCTCGGGCTAGCCTTTCTTGACGAGCCGGGTCTCGAAGTCGTGTTCGAGCGCGCGCCAGGCCTCGGCCTCGTTGTCGAACGGTCCGCTCGGGGCCATCCGCTTCGGGTCGGGGTTGACGGTGTAGTCGACGAACCAGCCGAGGGGAGTCGACGTGCCCAGTGCCTCGTTGACGGTGTCGTCGCCGGCGTAGTCGGCTGCGTCGGTGAACAGTTCGACGGCGAGGTCGAGCTGATCGCGGTCCATGCGGCGGGGTCCGTCGGCGATGTCCTCGGCGAGGCCGGGCAGCACGTAGACGTTGTCGTCGATGACGTCGAATTCGAGTGAGCCGTTGGTGGCCTCGGTCCGGATGTCCTCGAACGTCATCAGCTCGGCCAGATCGTGGGCGTTGTCGTCGGCGAGGAAACGTGAGAGCGACCGCGCCGAGGTGAACACGAAGATCTTGCCCTTGGCGCCCAGGAACACCGGGTCGTCGCCGAGGTAGCAGCGCAGCGTCAGGTACTCGTTGCCGCTCGTGACAATCTTGATCGGGTCGATGCCGACCGACGCCCAGAAATCGTCGTCGTCGTACTCGTCACCGTCATCTTCGTCGTCGTCCTCGTCTTCGTCTTCGTCGACGGTGTCGTCCGCGGTCTCGACGATCTCGATGTCGTCGTCGTCCGGTTCGTCTTCGTCTTCGGCGGAGGCGGCGGCCTCGAGTTCGGCCTCGGCGGTCTCGACTGCCTTGGCGTCGACCTTCGGCGTGGTGATGACCTCGTCGATGGCGTCGAGGACGTCGTCCCAGTGCTTGGCGATGAGACGGCCGATGCGGACCCAGAGGTCGGTGCCCTCGCGGCCCTCGAAGTTGCGGGTACCGGTGGTGACCGCACCCAGGATCGGGTTGCCGTTGAAGAACTTCGTGATCGCGGTCAGTTCGCAGACCTCACCCAGGATGCGCACGATCTCGAGCGCGTCCTCGAGTTCGGCGATGACCTCGGGGGTCGGATCCTCGGCGGCCAGCTCGGGCACGCCCACCAGGTCGTAGGTGTGGCGCTCGTCCGGGATCAACTCCTCGGCCTGCACGCCGACGATGGTCGGCCACGCCGGATGCTCGACGAGGTCGTTGTCGTCATTGGTGCGGACGAAGGCCGCGAGCTCGGCGACGCCGGGCAGGACGTAGAGATCCTCGTCGAGACCGAGGAACGCCTCCCACTCGTCGTCACCCTCTCGCCAGCGGGGTGCCCACAGGGTGAAGCTGTTTCCGTCGGTGAGTCCGAGCTCAATCGGGACGATGTCTCCGGCCATGGGGACACAGCCTAGCGATTGATCGCCGTGGATCCAGTAGTGCCCCCACAGAGGCCGAACGGTTTTCGTGCCGAGTCGTCATCGGGGCCGGAAGAATCCTTCGAAGGTCTGGTCGAGATTCGTGGTCCGAACCGGTGAGACGCCGACCGGATCGCCGGCCTCGATCATCTGATCGTTGCCGATGTACATGGCCACGTGCCCGGACCACACGGCGAGATCGCCGGGCTGTAGTTGGGCCTGTGACACGCGGATTCCGGCGGTGTCCTGATCCTGGGCCAGGCGGGGGAGATCGAGACCGGCCTGCCGATATGCCCATCTGGTGAAACCGCTGCAGTCGAAACCGGCGGGCGTCGTCCCGCCCCAGAGATAAGGAACACCCCGCTGGCTCAGTGCCGCGCGCACTGCCTTCGCCGCCCGCTCGTTCGGCGCGTACGCCACCGAACCGTCGGGGAGCGTGATCGGCACGCCTCCGGACACCGGCGACACCGACAGTCGCTCAGCGGTGGCCGGGTCGCTGGTGGTCGTGACCGATGCGGGTGCGATCCGCCGGCCGAGGGCCGCCATCGCATCGGTGTCGGAGCGGAGGTCGGCACGTGTGCGAGCGACGATCTCGAGACCACGGCCGAGATGCCCGGCCGCCACCGGCAGCATCGTCAGCAGCCCGGCCGGGGTGAACAGCTCGCTCCCGAAGGCGCGAGCCCGACGTTCGAGGGAGTCCACCAGGCCGAGGAGTCGGGTCGACGCCGACTGCACTTTTCCGCCGGCGCTCTCGACGAGGCGGGCGAAGTCGTCGGCGTCGTCGGTCAGCATGCCCATGCTCTGCTGAACTCGTCCCGTGGCGTCGACGGCCGCCGCGGCGCCGGAGCCCTCCCAGTGCGTGCGCACCGCTTCGGTCGCGGCTGTCGATCCACGGCGTGCGGCGTCGACAGCATCCGCTGCGGCACGGATCGTCTCCGCCGGATTGCCCGGCGCGAGGACGCCGGTGCCCAGCGCGGCGACGAGCTGTCGTAGGGGTTCGGCGAACATCGCGGCGTCGAGCATCAGAGGGTGAACCCCCGGTCGGCGGCCGCGCAGTCGCAGGCGAGGTAGGTCTCGTCGGCGCGGCGGGTGGCCGACGCGACCTGTTCCTGCCGCGCCGCCGTCGTCTCGAGGTTGCTCCGGTGGACCCGAAGGAACTCGACCACCGCGGCGAGGAACTCCGCGCCGATGATCCCGAACGTGATCGCGAGGTCGACCAGAGCCGCCTCGTCGGTGCGGGCCTGATCGCCGACCAGCACGCTCCCGGCGCGGTGCGTCGACGAGAATTCCTGCAGCGCCGGTGATTTCGTCATCAGGACGGTTTCCCGGGCATTCCCGGGAGGGGGGAGGATGGCGGATGGGGCCGTGGATCGCGGGCTCATGGGTTTCTGACGCGGCGGGCGTCGGTTCGGTTCCATCGGGTGCGATCGAACCTCGTCGGCGGCGTTGCGCGATACCTCAATGCGCACGTGGGTGAGGCACAGGAAATAGTCTGGTCGGCATGGAACGCCTGATCGTCGACCATCCTCTCGCCGCCGCTCGTCTGACGACGATGCGAGACGAGACCACCGACAACGCCGGATTCCGTGCGGCACTCTCGGATCTCACCCAGATGCTGATCTACGAGGCTCTGGCGGCCGCGCCCCGTGCCGACCTCGAGATCAAGACGCCACTGGTCCCGCACACCGGATCACGGCTGGCGAAGCCGCCGCTGCTGGTCCCGGTCCTGCGTGCGGGCCTCGGGATGGTCGAGCAGGCGCATGCGATGGTGCCCGAGTCCCGGGTCGGTTTCGTGGGCATCGCCCGCGACGAGGAGACCGCCCAGCCGGTGCCGTATCTCGAGTCCCTGCCCGAGGACCTCTCCGGGCTGCCCGTCTTCGTCCTCGACCCGATGCTCGCGACCGGCGGGTCGATGCTGCACACGATCGAACTGCTCGTCGCGCGCAACGCCACCGACATCACCGCGGTCTGCGTCGTCGCGGCACCCCAGGGTGTGGAGTTGCTCGAGAAGTCGGGCCATCCGTGCCGTCTCGTCGTGGCCGCGATCGACGAGGGCCTCGACGACGTCAACTACATCGTGCCGGGACTCGGCGACGCCGGCGACCGTCAGTTCGGCCCGCGCTGACGGAGATCCGGGCCGGCCGGTCGTGATCGGTCAGCCGGGTGACGACCAGTAGGCGAGCATCGGTTCGTTCGCCAGAACCGAACCGCCCTCCACGATGGTGAGACTCGACGGGGACACCAGGTAGCGGACGGCTCCGTTGCGTGCCTCGAAGGTGTTGCCGACACGGGTCGGGAACTGCAGCTCGATGCCACCCTCGGGTGCCTGCCCCTTGTAGTACCAGCGACCCGTCTGGTTGCCGACCTGGCAGATGACCACGCGCGACCGGGAAGTCTGACCGATCGCGACCGCCGGGTCGTCGGCGGCGTTGCAGCGCGGGCCGGTCACGAATCCCTGCCAATCGGCGCCCGCCACGGGCGGGGCGGGACGGTTCGTCGGCGGCGACGGCGTGGTTGTGATGGTGGTCTGGGTCGTCGGCGGGGACTGGGTGACCGTGCTCGTGACCGTCGGGAGCTCCGAGGTCGTGGAACTCGCGGCGACCTCGTCGGACGATTCCTCGTCGGCAGGTATCAGCAGGAATGCGGCCAGCACGCCCGCGACCACCAGCAGGATGCCGGCGCCGATGGCCACGAGGACCGCGGGTGATGTCCACGGCGAACGCGGCGGTGGGGGCGGCGGACCCTGCGGATGGCCACCCGGCCCGTAGGCGCCCGGGTACCCGCCGGGCGGGTACCCGCCGGGCGGGTAACCGCCGGAACCGTCGGGTGGGTAGGTCATGGTGCTCCTCGAGTTCTGTCGGGACTCGTCGGGGGAGGAATCGCCGCCGGGATCGGTTCTACAGCTCGCCGATGATCTGGGCGAGCAGTTCGCCCATACGCGTCGCCGATGTACGCCCGACCTCGAGTACCTCGGCGTGACTGAGGTGTTCACCGGTCATCCCGGCGGCCAGGTTGGTCACCAGCGAGACCCCGAGGACCTCGAGTCCCGCGGCCCGGGCGGCGATGGTCTCGTGCACCGTGGACATGCCGACCAGGTCGGCGCCCAGCGTGCGCAGCATGCGGATCTCGGCGGGGGTCTCGTAATGCGGTCCGGGCAGGCCGGCGTAAACACCCTCGGCGAGCGCCGGGTCCACGCGGCGGGCGATCCCGCGCAGCCGCGGGGAGTAGGCGTCCACGAGGTCGACGAACTGCGCGCCGACCAGCGGGGAACGCGCGGTCAGGTTGAGATGGTCGGAGAGGAGCACCGGCTGACCCACCGACATGTCCTCGCGCAGACCACCGGCGGCGTTGGTGAGCACGACCGTGTGGACGCCGGCGGCCGCCGCGGTACGCACCGGATGCACGACCCGCGCGAGGTCGTGACCCTCGTAGGCGTGAATCCGGCCGAGCATCAACAGGACTCGGCGGTCACCGACCCGCACGGAATGGATCACGCCACCGTGGCCGGCAGCCTTGGGCGGGGTGAAGCCGGGGATCGAGGACATCGGCAGCGAACGGATCGGTGCACCGAACGCGTCGGCCGCCGGGGCCCACCCGGAACCGAGGATCACGGCCACATCGTGTGCGGCGGCGTCGGTCTCGGCGGCGATGGTGGCGGCCGCGACGATGGCCGCGGCGTCGGCGTCGGCAGTGGGATCCATGCGCCAACCCTAAACGGTGATCCCGACGCCGGTGCGGCACCGCGGCGTCGTGCGAGCGCCGTGCGCGGAGTGGACTCCGCGGAGCGATAAGGTCAGTTCATGCCATATCTCAACGAGGTCGGGGAGGTCGTCGAACTCCATCTCGGGGCCAAGGGCGCCGAGCTCGACGAGTCGAACCCCGAGAACCGCTTCCGTCTGGAATGGCTCGACGAGGTGGAACGGTTGCTCGCTGAGGTGAGCGCCGACCCGAAGCGTCCAATGGTGCTGACCGCGACCGGCAAGTTCTTCACCAACGGGCTCGACACCGACCACATCTTCGCCGCGCCGGATCAGCTGCCCGCATACCTCGACCGGGTGCACGCGCTGTACGCCACGATCCTCACCCTCCCGGTGCCGACGGTCGCGGCCGTCAACGGGCACGCCTTCGGCGCCGGCGCCATGCTCGCCCTCTGCGCCGACCACCTGGTGATGCGTACCGAGCGCGGATTCTGGTCGCTGCCCGAGGCGGCCCTGAACATGCCGTTCACCCGCGGCATGTCGACGCTTCTGCGCACGCGACTCACCGACCGGACCGCGACCGAGGCGATGTACACCAGCCGCCGCTACGGTGCCGCCGATGCGGTCGCCGCCGGCATCGTCGACGAGGCGGTGGAGGCGGATCGACTGACCGCCCGCGCCGCCGAGATCGCCACCGCCCGTGCCGCGACGGTGGGTCCCAATCTCGCGCTGATCAAGCGGGGACTCCGCGGACCGCTGCTCGCCGACCTCGCCGTCCCGACTCCCGCCGGGGTCCTGTCGTGACCGGTGCGCAGGCGGGCAGCCTGCCCGACGCGTCGAAGATCATCGACGCATGGCTGGCCGCGCACGGTCCTCGGTTGATCGCCTGGCGGCGCGACCTCCACGCCCACCCCGAACTGTCCCGGCAAGAGGTGCGCACCACCGAACTGGTGATGGCCGAGCTGTTGGCGGTGGGACTCGCCCCGCGTCGGCTCCCACTGGGCACCGGCGTCGTCTGCGACCTCGGCCCGGCCGGTGAACCGCGGATCGGCCTGCGCGCCGACATGGACGCGCTGCCGGTCACCGAACACACCGGCCTCCCGTTCACCTCGACGGTCGAGGGCGCGTCCCACTCCTGCGGACACGACGCCCATACCGCGATCCTGATCGGCGTGGCCAAGCTCCTGGCCTCGGCCGGACCGCTCCCGGTGGGGGTCCGGCTGATCTTCCAGGCGGCCGAGGAGGTCATGCCGGGCGGTGCGCTCGACGCCATCGAGGCCGGAGTGACCAGCGGGCTCGGACGCATCTTCGCGCTGCACTGCGATCCGCGTCTGCCCGTCGGCACCGTCGGCCTGCGGTCGGGTCCGCTGACCTCGGCGGCCGACCACATCGACCTGCAACTCCACTCCGCGGGCGGCCACACGTCCCGCCCGCACCTGACCGGCGACCTGATCTACGCGATGGGCACCGTGATCACCGGGCTGCCCGGGGTTCTGTCGCGGCGCGTCGACCCGCGCTCGGGAACCGTGATGGTGTGGGGTGCGGCCAACGCCGGCAGCGCCGCCAACGCCATCCCGCAGGAAGGCAGGATGCGCGGCACGGTACGCACCGGCGACCACGACACCTGGGCCGCGCTCGAACCGCTGGTCCGCAGCGTCGTCGGCGAACTCCTGGCGCCGCTCGGCGTGCGCTACGACCTCTCCTACTTCCGGGGTGTGCCGCCCGTGGTCAACGACGAGATCGCCGTGGGCATGCTGGAACGCGCGGTCGCCGCGATCGGCCCCGACGCCGTCGCCGCCACCCCGCAGTCACCCGGCGGCGAGGACTTCTCCTGGTACCTCGAGCAGGTGCCGGGCGCGATGGCCCGGCTCGGCGTGTGGGACGGTTTCGGCCCGCAGGTCGATCTGCACGCACCGAACTTCGACCTCGACGAACGTGCCCTGGCGATCGGTGTCCGCACCCTCGCGGGCGTCGTCCTCAACGCGCGCAGCGCCGCCGGCGAACCGCCGGAGCTCACGCCGCCGTTCGCGCCCTAGGCCTCAGGGTTCGACGGGCCCCGGCCTCAGGATTCGACGGGCCCTGGCCTCAGGATTCGACGGGCCCTGGCCCGGGGCCGACGTTGCGCGACTCGCGCAACCGCAGGTCCTGCACGTAGTCGGCGGGGGCACCGGCGATCTCCGCCGCCTCGGCCATGACACCGAGGTAGCGGGCCGAGGGGAGACCGCCCTCGTAGGCGTCGAGCACGTAGAGCCAGGCCAGCACGGGGCCGTCGGCGGTGTCGACGCGGGCGCGGATCTTGCGGTGGATGCCGAGTTCGGAGCCCTCCCAGCGGTCGAGCAGCTCCTCGTCCTCGGTGGTCACGTCGTACAGGACGACGAAGACACGGGCGTCGGGGTCGTCACGATCCTCGGTGACCGTCGCCAGGGATCCCTCCCAGCCGATGTCGCCGCCACCGAAGGTCAGACGCCACCCGCGAAGCCATCCGGTACCCGACATCGGCGAGTGTGGCGCACGTTCCGCCATCTGCTCGGGATGCATGTTGCTTCCGTAGGCTGCGTAAATCGGCACGGATGGAGCCTAGTGGGTCGGGGGCGACTCCGGAAGGCGACAGGCAGGGGTGAAGGAGTGGCGTACGACGCATGCGGGGCCACCACCTGAGTGTTGCGGAACGATCCGGACTAGGTTGGTACATGGCGCGACACCATGCGACGGTCCGCCACACCAGAGCGACGCACCACCCCGCGGGGCTCGACCCAGTCGGATCTGCCGCCGGACACCATTCGGTCGGACGCCCGCCGGTCCGGCGCCAGCCAGTTCGCCCATTCGACAACACCACCCGGGCGCGCGGTGCCCCACGAAGGCAGCCGCGACGAAACCGGTGAAGGACAGGAGTGCACAGTGACCAGGATCGTCATCATCGGCGGTGGACCAGCGGGCTATGAGGCGGCACTCGCCGCGGCCGCCTACGGCGCCGACATCACGGTGATCGATTCGGACGGCATCGGTGGGGCCTGCGTGCTGTGGGACTGTGTCCCGTCGAAGACGTTCATCGCCTCCACCGGCATCCGTACCGAGGTTCGTCGTGCCGTGGACCTCGGCATCAACCTCAAGACCGACGACACCCTGGTCACCCTCCCGCAGATCCACCAGCGCGTGCGCGACCTCGCCTTCGCCCAGTCCGCCGACATCAAGTCGCGACTCGTGAGCGAGGGCGTCAAGCTGGTCTCCGGTACCGCCGTCCTCGACGAGACCCAGGTCGGCCTCTCGACCCACAGTGTTCTCGCGACCCTGGCCGACGGCAGCACCCAGCGCTTCGACGGCGACGTCGTGCTCATCGCGACCGGCGCGTCGCCGCGCATCCTGCCCGACGCCCAGCCCGACGGCGAACGCATCCTCACCTGGCGCCAGCTCTACGACCTCGAGGAACTGCCCGAGCATCTCGTGGTCATCGGTTCGGGTGTCACCGGCGCCGAGTTCGTCCACGCCTACACCGAACTCGGTGTGAAGGTGACTCTGGTGTCGAGCCGCGACCGCGTCCTCCCGCACGAGGACGAGGACGCGGCCCTGGTGCTCGAGGACGCGCTCGCCGAACGCGGCGTCGAACTCGTCAAGCACGCCCGCGCCGACAAGGTCGTCCGCGACGGCGACACCGTCACCGCCCATCTCGCCGACGGGTCCGCGGTCACCGGTAGCCACGTGCTGATGACCGTCGGTTCGATCCCCAACACCGCGAACCTCGAACTCGAGCGGGCCGGTGTCGAGGTCGACAAGGGCGGCTACATCCAGGTGGACCGGGTGTCGCGGACCTCGGTGCCGGGCATCTACGCCGCCGGCGACTGCACCGGCCTGCTGCCGCTGGCCTCGGTGGCCGCCATGCAGGGCCGCATCGCGGTGTACCACGCACTGGGTGAGGGCGTCAGCCCCATCAAGCTGAAAACCGTTGCGTCGGCGATCTTCACGCGTCCCGAGATCGCCACCGTCGGGGTGTCGCAGAAGGCCATCGACGCCGGCGAGTACCCCGCCCGCACCGTGATGCTGCCGCTGGCGACCAACCCGCGCGCCAAGATGAGCGGTCTGCGACGCGGTTTCGTGAAGATCTTCTGCCGCCCCGCCACCGGCGTGGTCATCGGTGGTGTCGCGGTTGCCCCCAACGCCTCCGAGCTCATCCTCCCGCTCGCCCTCGCGGTGCAGAACAAACTGACGGTCGGCGATCTCGCACAGACCTTCTCGGTGTACCCGTCGCTGTCCGGGTCGATCACCGAGGCGGCGCGTCAGCTCGTCCGTCACGACGATCTGGACTGACAACCGGCGGGCCCCCTCGATCACGGTAGGGTCGTCGAGAATCCGCCCGGGACCGGGCACACCGCGACGTGGGGGGAGATGTCGTGACAGGACCGTTCGCCCAGAACAACCGGGGCGTGTCGAACGCCCCGTCCTTCGGCGGCGGACGCACCGACTGGGCCGGCATGGGCATCGACGAGATCATCGACACCCTCCGCACCATGAAGCCCGGCCAGGCGGCCGGTGACGTCGAGACGATCCTCAAGGCGATCGACGCGGTGCGCCGTGCGTCGGAGCGGATGGCGGCGATGTTCGGCGACGACCTGCGCGGCCTCGCCTCCGACACCGCCCTCGAGGCGGGGAAATCGTTGTCCGACGCCATGCAGCGGAGTGTGGAGACGGCGACCGTCGTCGGTGAGGCCCTGCGCAGCGCAGTCGGGATCGTCGGTGCGACACGGGATCAAGAAGGTCGGCTGCGTGAGCTGCAGCAGCATCTCCGCGAGAATCCCGAGGACGCGCCGACGGTGCGGTTCGAGGTCGACCGGACCATGTCGGGCACGTACTCGTCCCCGATGCAACGGGTCCAGCATTCGCTTCCCGAGCCCACCGGGCCGGACGACATGGTTCGCGGAGTGGGTGGCATGTCGGCAGCCGGAGTCGGCTCGGGTTCGGGTTCCGAGGCACCCCGGGGGCAGGCCGCGAACACCGTCGACGCCGGGGACTTCGGCCGTTCCGGTGGCGGTGCGATCCCAGTCGCGACCACCGGGGCGGCTCCGGGACCGGCGGGCGGCGGACCCACCCCGGTGACTCCGGTGTCCTCGTCCTCGTCGTCGTCGGGATCGTCCGGCCGCGGGGGTGCCGACGACCCCGACGGTCTTCTCCGCGGCGGCCGGGGCACCCCGGGAAGCGGCACGCACGGTCTCGCCGACTCCGGACGATCGGGAACCGGGAACGAATCCCGTTCCGGGGGAGCAGGTTCCGGGTCGGGATTAGGCCCAGTGCCGAGCCCGGTCGTCGGACCACTCCCGCTGTCGACGTCGGCGCCGGGTGTTGCGACGCCCACGGCGTCGACGCCGCCCGCCGCGAGCGCTGCCGCACCGCGTGCCGGGATCACACCACCGGTGGGTCCCGCCGGCGCGCCGCCGACAGGCCGCCGACCCGGGGCCGAGAACGACGACCAGCACAAAGCCGCACCCTATCTGCACAATCGTGAGCACGGCGCGGAGATCGTCGGCGATCTGCCGCTCGTCGGGCCGCCGGTCATCGGCGACTGGATTCCCCGCCCGGCCTCGCCCCTGTCCGAGACCCCGGCTTTCCGGCCGACGCCGGGGGAGGTGCTCACCCCGTCGGATCGTTCGCCGGGCACCTCCGACACGCGCACCGACGGCGACGAATCGTCGCCGAACACGCGGGGCCGGACATGCTGAGCCGGGTCGACCGGCTGCCCGGGGGTGTCGCCCGGCTGGCCTCCGCCGTACCCGACGAGGACATCGTCCGGTGCCTGCACCTCCTCGTCGCCACGGTGATGGACGTCACGGGCGCGTCGACGCCCGAGATCCGCGACGTGATCCGGCAATGGCGGCAGCAGGGAAGTGCCGACCCGGCGGGTGTGGGCGCGTTGAGAGTGGTCGCCGCGCAACAGGATTTCGACTCGTTCGCGCACCAGCGGCGCGGCGACGTCGACGCCCAGCTGGACAGCTTCCGGCGGGCCCGGGCTCTCGACTGTGTCCTCGCCGCCATGTCGGTGTCGACGACGGCCGAGGCTCCGCGAACGGCCCTGCGGGAGGCGGCCTACGAGGCTGCCGCGGCCCTCGGCGGCAGTGCGGGCGTCGTCGGCGTCCTTGCCGATTTCGTCGTCTGAATCACGCCGGACCGGTGAATCACGCCAGACCGAAGCTGTGCTCGACGGCCCGGTTCCACTCGGCGTACAGGCGGTCCCGTTCCTCCTCGGCCATGGTCGGCTTCCACCGCTTGTCCTCGGCCCAGTTGGCGCGGATGTCGTCCTCGCTCTCCCAGAACCCCACGGCCAGACCGGCGGCGTAGGCCGCGCCCAGCGCGGTGGTCTCGTTGACCACGGGTCGCACGACCGGGACGTCGAGGATGTCGGCCTGGAACTGCATGAGCAATTCGTTGACCACCATCCCGCCGTCGACCTTGAGCGTGGACAGCTCCATCCCGGCGTCGGCCTGCATCGCCTCGATGACCTCGCGGGTCTGGAAGGCGCTGGCCTCCAGCGCAGCTCGGGCCAGGTGGCCCTTGTTGACGAAGCGGGTCAGGCCGACGATCACGCCGCGGGCATCCGAACGCCAGCGCGGCGCGAACAGACCGGAGAACGCCGGGACGAAGTATGCGCCGCCGTTGTCGTCGACCTCCGCGGCCAGCCTCTCGACATCCGCCGCCTCCGAGAAGAGACCGAGATTGTCTCGCAGCCACTGGATGAGCGATCCGGTCACGGCGATCGACCCTTCGAGCGCATACCGCGCCTCCTGGTCGCCGATGCGGTAGCAGACCGTCGTCAGCAGGCCGTGCTCGCTGAAGACCGGCTCGGTGCCGGTGTTGAGCAACAGGAAGTTCCCGGTCCCGTAGGTGTTCTTGGCCTCGCCGGGGTTCAGACAGGCCTGACCGAAGGTGGCGGCCTGCTGGTCGCCGAGGATACCGGTCAGGGGGACGCCGGGCAGTGGGCCGTTGCCGCGCAGCGAGCCGAATTCGCCGGACGAGCTGCGGATCTCGGGCAGCATGGACATCGGGATGCCCATCTCCGCGCAGATCTCCTCATCCCAACTCAACGTCCGCAGATCCATGAGCATGGTGCGTGAGGCGTTGGTGACGTCGGTGACGTGCTGCCCGCCGTCGACACCGCCGGTCATGTTCCACGCGATCCAGGAATCCATTGTGCCGAAGCACAATTCACCAGCCTCGGCGCGCTCGCGCAGACCGTCGACGTTGTCGAGCAGCCAGCGGATCTTGGGCCCGGCGAAGTAGGTGGACAGCGGGAGACCGGTGCGTTCGCGGAAACGGTCGTCGCCCACGTCGCCCGCGAGTTCCCTGCACACGTCGCCGGTGCGGGTGTCCTGCCAGACGATCGCGTTGTGGACCGGCTTCCCGGACTCGCGGTCCCAGATCACCGTGGTCTCGCGCTGATTGGTGATGCCGCAGGCGACTATGTCCCTGGCGGTCAACTCGGCCGAGGCCAGCGCGGCAGCACCCACGCGGCGGGTGTTGCGCCAGATCTCGGCGGCGTCGTGTTCGACCCAGCCGGCCCGCGGGAAGATCTGCTCGTGTTCGAGTTGTTCGACGCCGACGACGCGTCCCTGGTGGTCGAAGATCATCGCCCGGGTGGAGGTGGTCCCCTGGTCGATCGCCGCCACGTATTTGCCTGAACTGCCCACGCCGTCAGTGTCGCACGCTGTGGTGCGGCCCGAGATCAATTAGGCTCGGCGAACATGAACACCGAGTTCAACCCGGACCGGCCGGCGGACATGGGCCCGCTCTACCGAGCCGAAGCGTGGCGGCGGCTCGGAGAAGAACAGTTCGACGTGGTCGTGATCGGCGGCGGGGTGGTCGGCGTAGGTGCCGCACTCGACGCCGCCACGCGCGGTCTGCGGGTGGCGCTGGTCGAGGCCCGCGACATCGCCTCGGGCACGTCGAGCCGGTCGTCGAAGATGTTCCACGGTGGCCTGCGCTACCTGGAACAACTCGAATTCGGGCTGGTGCGTGAGGCACTCAAGGAGCGCGAGCTCTCACTACGGCTGCTGGCCCCGCACCTCGTGAAACCCCTGCCGTTCCTCTATCCGCTGACGCAGCGGGTCTGGGAACGGCCGTATGTCGCGGCGGGGATCTTTCTCTACGACCGCATGGGCGGCGCCAAATCGGTGCCCGGGCAGAAGCATGTGACCCGTTCGGGTGCCCTCCGCGTGGCGCCCGCGCTCAAGCGCAGCTCGCTCATCGGTGGAATCCGGTACTACGACACGGTTGTCGACGACGCGCGGCACAGTCTCACGGTGGCCCGTACCGCGGCCAACTATGGCGCGGTCATCCGCACCTCGACGCAGGTGATCGGTTTCCTCCGCGAATCCGACCGTGTCCTCGGCGTTCGCGTGCGCGACACCGAGAACGGCGACGTCACCGAGGTGCGCGCCCACTGCGTCATCAACGCCGCCGGGGTGTGGACCGACGAGGTGCAGGCGTTGTCCAAGCAGCGCGGGCACTTCAAGGTGCGCGCGTCGAAGGGTGTGCACATCGTGGTGCCGCGCGACCGGATCGTCAGCGAGACCGCGATCATCCTGCGCACCGCCAACTCGGTGCTGTTCGTCATCCCGTGGGAGACGCACTGGATCATCGGCACCACCGACACCGACTGGAACCTCGACCTCGCGCATCCGGCCGCCACCCGGGCGGACATCGACTACATCCTGGAACGCGTCAACGAGGTGCTGGTCACCAAGCTGAACCACGACGACATCGAGGGCGTCTACGCCGGTTTGCGACCGCTGCTGGCGGGCGAGGACGACGAGACGTCGAAGCTCTCGCGTGAGCATGCCGTCGCCACCGTGGCACCGGGTCTGGTGTCGATCGCGGGTGGCAAGTACACCACCTACCGGGTCATGGCCGCCGACGCCGTCGACGCGTGCAACGACTTCATTCCCACCCGGGTGGCGCCGTCGATCACCGAGCGGGTGCCGCTGCTCGGTGCGGACGGATACTTCGCGCTGATCAACCAGTGCGAACATCTCGGGGAGCGATACGGCCTGCACCCGTACCGGGTTCGGCGACTGCTCAACCGCTACGGCTCGCTGATCGACGACGTGCTCTACTACGCGCAGGAGGACAGGTCGCTGCTCGCACCGCTGGCCGCCGCGCCGCAGTATCTGCGCGTCGAAGTGGTGTACGCAGCGGTCGCCGAGGCCGCGCTCCATCTCGAGGACGTGCTGGCCCGGCGCACCCGGATCGCGATCGAGTACTCGCACCGCGGCGTCGACTGCGCCGGCGAGGTCGCCGATCTGCTCGCACCCCTTCTCGGGTGGACCACCGAGAAGCGCGACTTCGAGGTGGCCAACTACATCGCGCGCGTCGAGGCCGAGGTGGCGTCGCAACAGCAACCCGACGACGATTCCGCCGACGCACTGCGGGCGGCCGCGCCCGAGGCGCGTTCGGAGATTCTCGAGCCGGTACCCGTCCCGGAGTGAGATCGCCGGTTTCGCCGGTTCGGTGACATTGTGTTCCGGATGAGTGGGCCGTTGGCCTCTGTTCGGTCCGACGTCCCCGAGGCAGGATCGAGGGTGGGGGAGAGAAGGGACTGGTCATGACAGAGACTCCGGTTCAGGTCCTCGGCCCGCAAGAGGCATGGGAACTACTCGGCTCCGCCGAGCTGGGTCGTATCGCGTTGAGCGTCAACGGTTCACCCGACATCTTCCCCGTCAACTACCACGCCGCGGACGGCAAGATCACGCTGCGCACCGGTGAGGGGACGAAACTCTCCGAAGTCGTCGTGAACAACCGCGTGGCGTTCGAGACCGACGCCCACACCGACACCGGCGGCTGGAGCGTCGTCGCCAAGGGAACGGCACGCGTTTTGACGTCGTTCGGCGACATCGAGGCGGCCGACAAGCTGCCCCTGCGCCCGTGGATCGCGACGGTGAAATACAACTACGTGGAGATCGCCGTCGAGGAGATCACCGCGCGCCGCTTCGAGTTCGGGCCCGAACCCGAGCGCTATCCCGTCTGAGCTCCGCAAACCCAGCCGCCATCGCAAACCCAGCCCTTATCCGTGAACCCAGCCCACTTGCCGGGGGTGGCTCTACGGAACAGGGCTGGGTTTACGCATCAGGTCTGGCAGCGCGGGCACCAGTAGATGGATCGATCGCCGCCGGTCGACGGGATCTCGCCGCGCTTGATGATCGTCGCGCAGCGGCGGCACAGCTGTCCCTTGCGGCCGTAGACCCACATCCGCCCGTTCGGTGAGGTCTGGCCGGTGGTGGTGCGAGCCGAGCGCATCCGGTTGGCCCACAACAGACGTCGGCTGAGATCGACCATCGGACCGAGATCCACCTCGCCGACCGGTCGGGTCGGGAGAACGCCACGCAGATAACAGATCTCGCTGCGGAAGACGTTGCCGACGCCGGCCATGAGGCGCTGGTCGAGGAGTGCCGCGCCGATCGTCTGGTCGGGGTCGGCGGCGAGGCGTCGGATCGCCTCCTCGCGGTCGAAGTCGTCGGCCAGCAGGTCCGGTCCCAGATACGCGAGGGCGGCGTCCGGGTCGGCGAGCAGTTCGAGCGTGCCGAGGTCGAAGCCGACGGCCTCGTGGTCGTCGGTGCGCAGCACGACGCGCGCCTGATAGGCGGGGCGACGCCACTTCTGGCCCCGGCGATGCACGTGCCAAACGCCCTCCATCTTCAGATGCGAGTGGATGCTGAGCGCGTCGCCCGCGCCGGGCTCGCTCTCGCCGACGTCGATGAGCAGATGCTTGCCCCTCGATCGGACGGAGACGACGGTCCGTCCCGACAGGTCCGACGTCGCGAGCGACGGGATGCGGAACTGCGTCGACGTGAGGGTTCGTCCCTCCAGCCCCTGACGCAGCCGCGCGGCCGCGGCGAAGACGGTGTCGCCCTCAGGCATGGGTTCCGTACCGGAGTCGGATGCCGCGCGGGGTCGTGGAGAAACCGGCCTCGACAAGCACCTTCCCGAAATCGGTGCCGCGCACCGGTTCGGAGTCGATCGCGTCGATGGTCAGCCGGGAGATCCGGCCGGCGCGGACCAGGGCCACCAGCGCGCCGGCGGCGGATTCCAGCGCCGGGATCGAATCGGTGAACGTCAGCAGCGTCTTGCCGCCACGCTCGACGAAGCACACGAGTTCGCCGTCGACGAGCACCACCAGGGCGCCGGGCTTGCGGCCCGGGCGGTGTCCCGCGTCGGCGTCGCGGGATCGTGGCCACTCCAGCGCCGCGCCGTATGGGTTGCCGGGGTCGGTGGCGGCGAGGATGGTCGCCTCGCGCGGCGGCTTGCGGTCGGGGAGAGCGTGACGCCGCAACTCGTCGACCGTGGCCGGGGAGGCGAACTGCGCGCCGCCGAGGCCGTCGACGTAGTAGCCGCGGCGGACCTGGCCGTTGTCCTCGAAAATGGTGAGCGCCTTGTACACCCGGGCGAATCCGCCGGTCACCTCCTCGGCGGTGACGCTGCCCCGCGTGATCACGCCGTAGCGCGTGAGCAGTTGGTCGCACAGTGCCTGCGTGGCGATGGTCGGGTCGATCTCGGGTCGGTCCAGGGCGAACCACCGGCCGCTCGCGGTCGGCGACACCGGCGGCCCGGAGGCGTGCTCGGTCAGGTAGCGCGCGGAGAGGCGACCGGCGCGGAGTCGTGGGGCCCTGCCGCGGGCGCGGTGGGCGGGCGCCGACCGTGGCGTCGTCGGGCTGCGCCGGGGATGCAGCAGTGCGCGGACGGGTGCGAACGTGTCATTGCTGACCTGTCCCGCCCAGACCAGGTCCCAGAGTGCGGATTCGATGTCCGCGGCCGGCGTCGTGGTGCCGGTGCTGATGTCCGCGGCGATCTGCGGGAACCGCAGTGCACCACCGGGGTGGAGTGCGGTGGTGATCGCATCGTGCAGGGCCGTGGTGTCGATGGTGTCGGCCTCGGAGATGGAGAACGCGGCCACGTCGGCGGGGTGCAGGGCCACCCAGCCGTCGGCGTTGCCGATGCGGCCGTGCCCCGACCACACGACCTCGCCGCTGCTCAGCAGCTCGTCGAGCATGGACGGGGCATAGTCCGAGACGCGCGCGGGCAATATCAGCGACTCCCAGGCCGACGCCGGCAGCGGGTAACCGGCCAGCTGGTCGATGACGGTGGCGAGGCCGTCGACCCCGCTGAGCTGCGTTCCGGGCGAACCGTGCTGCCATTCCACGAGGAAGCGGGTGAGAACCTCGGTGCCGACCGGTGCGACCTCGGCCCGGCTCGCGGCGAGCGACCCGCGCCGGATCTGACCGAGGACGTCGGTGTGGCACCACTGGGTGGTCGGTGCCGCTCCCTGGGCCGGATCGGCGGTGCCGGTCTCGGGCAGGAAATCACCTTCGACGACGCGTCGTTCCGCGGCGAGGCGGGCCAGGGTGTCGCGGACGACGGCGGTCGCGATGCCCAGGGACGCCGCCGCGTCGGTGACGGTGAAGGGCCCGTGGGTGCGGGCGTAGCGCCCGATGAGGTCGCCGACCGGGTCGGGTACCGGTTCGAGGTAGGCCGCCGGGATGCCCATCGGTGCAGGGACTCCGAGTGCGTCGCGGAGTCGTGCGGTGTCGTCGATCGACGCCCACAGCGCGCGCCGGTTGTGGTTGACCGAGATGATCTGCCCGCTGCGGTGCAGCTCGGCCAGCACCTCGGCCACCGCCGCTTCTCCCCGATATCTCGGCTCGACCTCCTCGGTGGTCAGCGGTCCGAGCCAGCGGAGGAGGTCGACGACGTCCTCGGCGTCGCGTGCCTGGCGGTCGGGTGACAGGCGTTGCAGGCGGGCGATGACCTCGGCGATGACGCCGGGATCGAGGAGCTCACGCAGGTCGACGCGGCCGAGCAGCTGCGCGAGGAGGCTGGTGTCGAGGGACAGGGCGGCGGCTCGACGTTCGGCGAGCGGCGCGTCGTCGGCGTACATGAAGGCGCCGACGTAGCCGAACAGCAGCGACGCCGCGAACGGCGACGGACTCGGGGTCTCGGTCTCCACGACGCGGATCCGGCGCGACCGGATGCGGCCGAGCAGGTCGAGCAGTGCCGGGAGGTCGTACACGTCCTGCAGGCACTCGCGAACCGCTTCGAGGACGATCGGGAAGTCCGGGAACTTGGATGCGACGGAGAGCAATTGGGCGCTGCGCTGCCGCTGCTGCCACAGCGGCGCGCGCCGGCCGGGATCGCGCCGCGGCAGGAGCAGTGCGCGCGCGGCACATTCGCGGAACCGCGAGGCGAACATCGACGAGTCGGCGAGACCGTCGGTCACGAGCTGTTCGACCTCGTCGGGATCGAGGAGGAAGACGTCGGCACCCGGGGGTGCGTCGTCGGTGTCGGGCAGACGCAGGATGATGCCGTCGTCGGAGGCGGTGGTGGCGCCCTCGATACCCAGTGTCGCGAGGAGTCGTTGGGAGATGGCGCTCGCCCACGGCGCGTGGACACGCAAGCCATAGGGGGAGTGCAGGATGACGCGCCAGTCGCCGAGTTCGTCGCGGAACCGTTCGACGACGAGCGTCCGGTCGGTGGGGAGGTGACCGGTCGCCTCGCGCTGTTCGGCGATGAGCGTGGCCAGGTTGGTGCGGGCGTTCTCGGTGAGTCCGAGCCTCTCGGCATGGGCGTCGAGTTTCCCGGGATCGGCGATGGCCCCGGTGAACGCGCCGATCGCCGCACCGAGTTCGGCGGGACGTCCGATCGCGTCGCCGATCCAGAACGGCAGCCTGCCGGGCTGCCCGAAGGCCGGCGACACCAGGACGCGGTCGTGGGTGATGTCCTCGATGCGCCAGCTCGTCGCGCCGAGGGCGAAGACATCGCCGACCCGCGACTCGTACACCATCTCCTCGTCGAGTTCGCCCACGCGCGTGGACTTCTCGCCGACCATGAAGACGCCGAACAGTCCGCGATCGGGGATCGACCCGCCGGAGGTGACGGCGAGTCGTTGGGCGCCACGGCGGCCGGTGATCACGCCCGCGTCGCGGTCCCAGTTGACCCGCGGCCGGAGTTCGGCGAACTCGTCTGAGGGGAACCGCCCGGCGATGAGATCGAGGGTGGCGTCGAAGACCCCGCGTCCGAGGTCGCGGTAGGGAGCCGCCCGGCGAACGACCTCGTACCAGTGGTCGACCTCGAGATCGTCGACGGCGGCGGCCGCGATGGTCTGCTGCGCGAGGATGTCGAGGGGATTCTGGGGAACCTTGATCTCCTCGATCGCACCGTCGAGCATGCGCCCGACGGTGACCGTGCAGTGCAGCAGATCGGTGCGGTGTTTGGGATAGAGGATGCCCTGGCTGATCTCGCCCACCTGATGGCCGGCGCGGCCGATGCGCTGCAGGCCGCTGGCCACCGACGGCGGGGCCTCCACCTGGATCACGAGATCCACCGCACCCATGTCGATACCGAGTTCGAGCGAGCTGGTCGCCACGACGCAGGACAGGCGACCGGCCTTGAGGTCGTCCTCGATCTGCGCGCGCTGCTCCTTGCTCACCGAACCGTGGTGTGCCCGCGCGAGGACCGCCTCGGCGCCGGAACTCGCCCCGCTGCCCATCACGAACGCGGGAGCCCCGCCCGCGACCGTCGGGTTGGCGGTGGGCTCGGGCGTGACACCCTGCCGCTCGGCGTGGATCTCGTTGAGCCGCGCGGTCAGCTTCTCGGCGAGCCGACGGGAGTTCGCGAACACGATCGTCGCCCGGTTGGCCTCGATCTGGTCGACGATCGACGCCTCCACGTACGGCCACAGCGAACCGGCCGTGGGGGAGAATGCGTCGTCGAGCTCGGCCGGGTCGGCGCCGTCCGGGCCGGGTGCCGGCGGGATGTTCGCCATGTCCTCGACCGGCACGTCGACGCGGAGATCGAAGGTCTTGTCGGCCTTGGGCTTGACGACCTGGCAGGGCGCCGAGCCGGACAGGTACCCGGCGACGACCTCGGGAGGCCGCACGGTCGCCGACAGGCCTATCCGTTGGGCGGGCTTCTCGAGCAGCTCGTCGAGGCGCTCGAGGGTCAGGGCCAGATGTGTGCCGCGTTTGGTGGCGGCGACCGCATGGACCTCGTCGACGATGATCGCCTCGACATTCGTGAGGCTCTCCCGGGCCGCGGAGGTCAGCATCAGGTAGAGCGACTCGGGCGTGGTGATCAGGATGTCGGGCGGGGTCTTCACCAGAGCGCGGCGGTCAGCGGCCGAGGTGTCGCCGGACCGGACACCGACCGTTATGTTCGGTTCGGGCAGGTCCAATTCCTGCGCCGCACGGGTGATCCCGGTGAGGGGCGCGCGTAGATTGCGCTCCACGTCGACGGCGAGCGCCTTCAGCGGCGAGATGTAGACGACCTTCGTGCCCGGACGGCGGGTGGCGGCGTCGGCGGCCAGCCGGTCGAGCGCCCAGAGGAATGCCGCGAGCGTCTTGCCGGACCCGGTCGGGGCGATGACCAGGGTGTTCGCGCCGTCGGCGATCGAGGTCCAGGCGCCTTTCTGGGCCGCGGTCGGCTTGGTGAACGCTCCGGTGAACCATCGCCGGGTGGGGGCGGTGAAGCGATCGAGAACCGAGGGGCGGGGCATCTCTCCACTATGTCTCACATGTGCGACAGGTCTGGGTATACAGTCGATACACGCCTGTACGGGGAATCCGGTGAGAATCCGGAGCGGTCGCGCCACTGTGAACGACAACGCCGGACGCGGTCGAGGATTTCGACGGCGCCTGGGGAAGACGTGAGTCAGGATGCCGTGCCGGCGCCAAAAGATCCGACACACTCACCGACGCGAGATCGGCGAAAGGACAATCCCATGACGTCTCCCCGTACGGCCGAAGCAGTCAAGTCACCCACCCGTGCGATTTCGGTACCGAACCTGTCGGTCGCGAGCGCAGCGCTCTGGCTGAGCCTCACGGTCCTCCTGGCCGGGCTCGCCTACTACTTCCTCGGCTACGACCAAGGTGTCGTGTCGGTCTTCGGGGAGAACACCTATGTGCACGAGTTCGTGCACGACTCCCGCCACTTCCTCGGCTTTCCCTGCCACTGAGCGTTCACCGCACTGCGTCGGCCTGACTCTCACAACGTAGGGACAAGTTCACATGGAGAAGAAACTCATCGGCGCAGGTCTGCTCTCGGGCCTGATCGCCGGCATCATCTCGTTCGTCTTCGCACGGTTCTACCTCGAACCCGTGGTGTCGAAGGCCGTCGACTACGAGGGTGAACGCTCGGAAGCCGAAGAGGCGCTGGCACATACGGTCGGCGGCCATTCGCACGGCGACGGCGGCGAGGTCTTCACCCGCGCCATGCAGGAGAATCTGGGCGCCGGCGTCGGAAACCTGGTGTTCGCCCTGTGCATGGGCGCGTTCTTCGGGGTCGCCTTCACCGTGCTGTGGAGTTACCTCGGCAACCGGTATCCGGCCACCGATGCCCGCGCGGTCGCCGGGGCGCTCGGCGCGATCGGTTTCGTCGCCGTCTTCGGTGTTCCGTTCTTCGCCTACCCGGCCAACCCGCCTGCGGTCGGGGACGACGACACGATCGGGGAACGGACGGGTGCATTCCTGACCGTCACGATCGCGTCGGTCGTGCTGATGATCGTGGCCGTCGCACTCGCGCTGTGGTTGCGGCCGAGGATCGGCGGACTGGTGTCGGCCGTCGTGGGCGGTGCCGCGTACGTGATCGCGGTCGGCGTCACCATCGCGCTGCTGCCGTCGTTCGACGAGGTGCCCGAGCCGGTGCGCACCGACGCCGGCCAGATCGTGTTCCCCGGCTTCCCGGCGGACGTCGTCGCCGACTTCCGCGTGTACACGATCACCAACCAGGTGATCCTCTGGACGGTGCTGACGGTGACCTTCGCGCTGATCCTCGGCGCGATGGCGCGGTCGAAGAGCTCCAGCACGTCGCCGACGGTCGACGCCGTGCAGAGCTGACCGCGCACTGCCATTCCTGTGCAGATCATCACCGCCGGGCGCACCGGTCCCAATCGATCGGTGCGCTTCGGCGGTGACGCGTCGCTGGACGACCGCGGCCGCCGTGACGTCGAAGCGCTCGCCGCGTCCCTCGTCGGGCCGGTGTCCTTCTGCGGGCCCGAGCCCGCGACACTCGAGAGCGCCCGGCTCCTGGGTGGTCGGGTCGAGGTCGACGACGCGCTTCGCACGCTCGATGTCGGGAACTGGGCGGGATCGGCGCCCGAGGACATCGATCCACGCGAGCTCGCGGCCTTCTTCACCGATCCGGCGGCCCGGCCCCATGGCGGCGAGAGTGTCGAGGCGTTCGTGCGACGGGTGCACGACTGGCGCGACCGCACGATCACCGTCGGGGCGTCGATCGTCGTGGCCATGCCCGTCGCGCAGGCACTTCTGTGCGACGACGCCACGGGATACTTCCGGTGCGAGGTCCGGCCGGCGGCCTGCTACCACTGGCCGCCCCTGAGAATTCGCCCTGAAGAAACAGAATCGGGCGGACGTACCTAGACATCGTGAGTGACTCCTGACACAGTTGAGTCGGCAAAACTGAAACGTGTTCGCCCCCGGCGGGCACTGTCTGGGGAGAGTGACGATGTTCGAGTGGTCCGATGAAGATCTGATGGTGCGGGATGCGCTGCGCGCGTTCATCGACAAGGAGATCCGGCCACATCTCGACGAGCTCGAGTCCGGCGTGCTGCCTCCGTACGACATCACCCGCAAGCTGCTGTCGACCTTCGGGGTCGACGCGATGGCCAAGGACGCGCTGGAAAAGGAACTCGAGACAGAGGCCAACGGGGAGAAGAAGAAATCGTCCGGCGAGGGTGGTGGCATGGGCGGTTCGATGTTCATGATGGTCAACATCGAGCTTGCCGGTGTGTGCCTGGGCCTCGTCGCCTCGCTCGGTGTGAGCATGGGCCTGACCGCCTCGACGATCCGGGGCAAGGGCACGCTCGCCCAGAAGAAGCGCTGGCTGCCCGAGCTGGTCACCATGGAGAAGGTCGGCGCCTGGGCGATCACCGAACCCGATTCGGGCTCCGACGCTCTCGGCGGCATGAAGACCACGGTCCGCCGCGACGGTGACGACTACATCCTGAACGGCCAGAAGACGTTCATCACCAACGGCCCGTACGCCGACACCATCGTCGTGTTCGCGAAGCTCGACGACGGCAGCGGTACCCCCATGCGTGACCGCAAGGTGCTGTCCTTCGTCCTCGACAAGGGGATGCCGGGCCTGACGCAGGGCAAGCCGTTCAAGAAGATGGGCATGATGAGCTCGCCGACCGGCGAGCTGTTCTTCGACAACGTCCGGGTCGGCAAGGACCGTCTGCTCGGCGAGACCGAGGACACCGGTGAGGATTCGCGCGGCTCCGAAGGCGCGAAGGCCGGGTTCACCGCCGAACGAGTCGGCATCGCCGCGCTCTCGCTGGGCATCATCAACGAGGCACAACGACTGTCGATCGACTACGCCAAGACGCGCAAGCTGTGGGGTCAGGAGATCGCCCAGTTCCAGCTCATCCAGCTCAAGCTCGCCGAGATGGAGATCGCCCGGATCAACGTGCAGAACATGCTCTTCAGCGCGATCGAGCGCGGCAAGGCGGGTAAGCCGCTGAGCCTGTCGGAGGCGTCGGCGATGAAGCTCTACTCGTCGAAGGCCGCCACCGATGTCGCGATGGAGGCCGTCCAGCTCTTCGGCGGCAACGGCTACATGGCCGAGTACCGCGTCGAGCAGCTCGCGCGAGATGCCAAGTCGCTCATGATCTACGCCGGCAGCAACGAGATCCAGGTGACCCACGTCGCCAAGGGGCTGCTGCGCGGTTGATGCACCGGGAGAGGTGACGGCCCCGGCAGCTCTGCCGGGGCCGTTTTTTCACGGCCTGATTGCGGACCGGCGCAATTCTGGGCCCGGTTCGGCGCATTCGGATGTGAACGTGCGCCCGGCGGTCGACAATTCGACGTGACTCGCCCAGTCCGTCGAGGAAAGAGGTGGCGATGTCAGCAGGTGGGTACCGCGCGTATCCGGTGGCGACGAAGCTCGTTTCCGGTCGCATTCGTCAAATCGGGCAAATCGTAGGTTTCCGGTATTTCTCTTCGTGTCTGGAGTTCGGGACCTCGCTGTGCTGCCCATGCCGTTCCGCGATGGTGAGGTGAACGATGGGTGGGAAGAAGCACCGGGAGATGTCTCCCGAACTGTCAGCGACCGGAGAGCTGGTCGGTGGTCGACCGGACGGGTCCGCCGGTCCGATGTCGGACAAGGCATACCGGAAGGCGCTCAAACCCCTGCATGCCGAACTGGTGGCGATGCAGGAATGGGTCAGGTCGTCGGGGGCCAAGGTGTGCGTGGTCTTCAAGGGTCGGGACACGGCAGGCAAGGGGGGTGTCATCAAGGCGATCACGGCGCGGGTGAGCCCGCGAGTGTTCCGCACCGTCGCGCTGCCCGTCCCGTCCGAACGTGAGAAGTCGCAGCTGTATCTCCAGCGGTATGTACCGCACCTTCCGGCAGCGGGTGAGGTCGTCATCTTCGACCGGAGTTGGTACAACCGTGCCGGGATCGAGCGTGTGCTCGGATTCTGCACGGAGGAACAGGTCCACCAGTTCCTGGAATACACCCCGAGTGTCGAGCGGGCGATGGTCGAGTCGGGGATCATCCTCCTGAAGTACTGGCTCGAGGTCAGCCAGGAGCAGCAGACCCAGCGCCTGCAGAGTCGCATCGACGATCCGCGCAAGACCTGGAAGCTGTCGAAGACCGATCTCGAATCCTACAGCCGTTGGTACGACTTCTCCCGGGCTCGCGACGAGATGTTCCGCTACACCGACACCGGTTGGGCACCTTGGTATGTCACCTCCAATGACGACAAAAAACGCGGTCGGCTCAACGTGATCAGCCATCTCCTCGGTCAGGTGCCCTACGACCCGTTGGAACGTCCCGAGGTCACATTGCCGAAGCGGCAGAAGGCGCACGGCTACCGACAGCCGGACCAGGCGCTGCACTGGATTCCCACTCCCTACTAGGCGCGGTGACATGACCGGTGATCAGTGCGTCGCCGTCGCACCGCGGCGGGCACGCGCATGAGCGGCGTCGCCACGCTGTGGCGCCTTCCAGGGCTCGCGACGGCCCGGAGCTACAAACGCGAGTGGCTTCGTACAGACGTCACCGCCGGGCTGGTGCTGACCGCGCTCCTGATCCCTGCCGGGATGGGTTACGCCGAAGCCGCCGGGCTGCCCGCGTATGCCGGGCTGTGGGCGACGATCGTGCCGCTGACGGCTTACGCCGTGGTCGGACCGTCGAAGATCCTTGTGCTCGGCCCGGATTCGTCGCTCGCGCCGCTGATCGCCGCAGCGGTGCTGCCGCTGGCCGCCGTCGGTGACCCGGAGGACGCTCTGGCGCTCGCCGGGATCCTCGCCGTACTGGTCGGGGCGATTCTCGTCCTGGGCGGATTCCTCCGGCTCGGCTTCGTCACCGAACTCCTCTCCAAGCCGCTGAGACTCGGGTACCTCAACGCGATCGCGCTCATCGTCGTCATCGGACAGCTGCCGAAGCTGTTGGGCTTCTCGGTCGACGCCTCGGGTCTGTTCGAGGAGGTCGGCGCGATCGTCACCTCGGTGCTGGACGGGAAGACCGACACGGTTGCCGCCGCGATGGGATTCGCCGGTCTCGTCGTGATTGTCGCGTTCCGGCGGTGGCTCGCACGGGTACCGGGTGTCCTCGTCGCCGTGGTCGGTTCGATCGTGGTGACGGCCGTGCTCGGGCTCGACGACGACATCGGGATGGTCGGCGCCCTGCCGGCAGGTCTGCCCCTTCCTCAGTACGGCGGGACCGACTGGAACGACGTGCTCTCGCTTCTCGGGCCGGCCGCGGGAATCGCGCTCATCGCCTTCGCCGACTCCGGCGTGCTCTCACGGACATTCGCCGCCCGGCGCGGTGAGGATGTCGACGGGAGTACGGAGATGAAGGCGATCGGAACGGCCAACATCGCCTCCGGCCTGTTCGGCGGATTCCCCATCTCCGCCAGCGGTTCACGTACGCCGGTCGCCGAACAGGCCGGCGCACGCACGCAACTCGCGGGAGTGGTCGGGGCGGCCGCGGTGCTGGTCTTCGTCCTCGTGGCTCCCGGCGTCACCGCCTATCTACCCGACGCCACGCTGGCGGCGGTCGTGATCGTCGCGGCGACCGCGCTCATCGACATATTCGGAATGGTCCGGATCTGGCGGTTGAGCAAGCTCGAATTCGGTTTGGCGGCAGCCGCTTTCGTCGGCGTCGCGCTCGTGGGTGTGCTCGAGGGCATCCTGGTCGCGATCGGGTTGTCCTTCGTGGCCGTGGTGGCGAGGGCCTGGCAGCCCTATCGTACGGAGCTGGTGGAGCTGGAGGGAACGGGCTTTCTCGATGTCACCCGGCATCCGGAGGGACGCCGGATTCCCGGGCTCGTGCTGGTCCGCTTCGACGCACCGCTGTTCTTCGCCAACGGCAAGATCTTCGCCGCGCACGTCCGGGATGTGGTGGCGCACAGCGAGCCACCGGTCAAGTGGGTCGTCGTCGCAGCCGAACCGATCACCGGTCTCGACACCACCGCCGTCGACGAGCTCATCGATCTCGACCGTGCACTCGAATCGTCCTCGATCCGTCTGGTGTTCGCGGAGCTGAAGGGACCGGTGAAGGACAAACTCATCCGCTTCGTCGTCGACGGCCGGTTCGACGAGGACCGGTTCTTCCCGACGGTCGAGTCGGCTGTCGAGGCATATCGGAGCGTCCAATCGCCGCCCGGGTCGGCCCCCGACTCAACCCCTGACCGCTCCGGGCCGGAGTAGATTCCACAGTCGGACCCAGTCCAGTTGCGGTGGTGCGACGCGGATCTCCGGGCGCTCGCGTGGAACACGGACCCGCAGTGCCGCGGGGGAGATGGTGCAGCGCACCGGTGTCCGGAGTCGCACCGACTCGCCGTCGATGCCGACCGGGATCTCCGCGGCGTCGGCCTCGACGACGACCTCGGTCGCCGTCCGCTGTACGAGTCCCTGTCCGTGGCCGCGTCGGAGCAGCCCCACCGCCTGCCGGGTGTCGGCGACCGACACCGTCACCACACCGAGCAGGCCGGAATCGATCCGCGTGCGCCGCCCCAGGCCGGCCACGTCATTCGTGGCGTAGGGGCCGTTGCTCACCAGGATCGCCTGCGGCCCGGTCACGGTGTCGTCGCCGATGCGGGCGCGCAGGCCGGTGCCGGTGACGCCGCCGAGGAGGTCCGGCAGCATCCGCAGGACCGTCCGGGTCTTGTCGTCCCGGTACTGCGGACTCTGCACGACCTCTGCGTAGACGCCGAACGACGCGTTGTTGACGAATGGATGCCCGTTGATCCAGCCGAGGTCGACATGCACCTCGACCCCGTCGTGGAGGGCGTCCAGGCAGCGTGCGGGGTCCTTCCGGTCCAGCCCGAGGTCGAGGGCGAAGTGGTTACGTGTGCCGGCGCTGATCACGAGGAACGGCACGTGGTACTCCGCTGCGACAGCCGCGACCAGCGCCTGCGTGCCGTCGCCGCCCGCCACGCCCAACAGGTCGGCTCCCCGGCGGACCGCGTCCCCCGCCAACTCCGTGACGTCGAGATGCTCGGGCCCGCTCAGCAGTGCGACCTCGGCGCCGAGTGCCTCGGCACGGCGTGGCAGGTCGAAGCGGACGACCTTACCGCCACCCGAGCGCGGATTCATCACCAGGAAGGGATGGAGCACCGGCGGGGCCGGATGCTCCGGCATGAGCGACTGGGCCGGAGTCGGTCGCAACGCTCGCCGCGCGCAGGCGATCGCGACGACGACGAGCGCCGCGGACACGATCACGACCCAGAGCTGACCTTCGCGGATCAGGTAGATCGCCACGAACGGGAGTGGCAGGACGACGACGACAGCGGCCAGTGCACGGACCGCGCCGCGGCTGATCAGGAACCAGTAGGCCGCTACGACGATGACGACCGTGCAGATCACGCAGACCAGCAGAAGCGTGAGGAGTGCCCGCAGTCCCGATACCGCGATCGGCAGGAGGATCGCGACGATCACGGCCGCGAGTGCGGCGCGGGCCCACCATCGTCGGGACACGGGACGCTCGTCGACGGCCGCCGCCGTTTCCACGTTCATGACGCCGCAGCCTCGGTCATGTCGCCGCGTCGTCCGGGCCCGCCCGGGCCGGGCGGATCACGATCTCCACGACGAGCAGTGCGATCAGCCCACACATGACGATGAGCAACACCACCAGTCCGGTGGGATAGTTCCAGAACATCAGCAGCAGTACGCCGACGCCGATGATCGCGGCCCGTAACGCGATTCGAGCACGATAGGCGGTCGTCTCGAAGGCATTCGGAGGTCGTGATTTCCGAAGGTTCTGGAGTTTGTCGAGTCCGCCGGAGAATCCGTGCCGGACCGCGACCGCCGATGCGGAGCCACCGATCAGGAAGGCGCCGATCGCCACCACGAGCCCGAGGACGGCCACGGCACGCAGTGCGAGCCGGAGTGGTTCGGTGACGGCGTCGGCGATGGCGGTCGCGGCGTCGGGGGACAGGACGTCGGGCGGGATGTCGTCGAGATACAGTGCGCGCGCGACGATCAGCGCGATCGCCAGGGTCAGCATGGCCAGGACCAGGGTCAGGCCGACCACGGACAGCGCACGTAGGCGTCGACCCCTCGGTGCCGCCGCGACGGCACCGAGGGCGCACGCGATCGCGAGCCACGGCAGGACGTCGGCGGCGGTGTCGAGCGCGGACACCGCGCGTTGCGCCCGAACCAGTTCGGGTGACCGGAACAGGACGAATTCCTTGTCGACCGCCGGGATCTTCTCGGCAAAGGTGAATCCGCGGTCCAGAAGACGCTGCTTGACGTTGTCGATCACGGTGCCCAGAGAGATGCTCACCGTTCCCGACTCGTCGACGGAGACCGAGGACGGCCCCACCTCACCGGTCACCACGGAGACCAGGGCGGTGTGGCCCCGGCGGTTCGCCTCCACCCACAGGGTCTCGAACTGGTCGCTCTCGACCAGGGACGCCACCGTCTGCTGCACGAAGGTGCGGGCCTGAGCGGCGAGAACGGGCGCCAATCCGTCGATGGCACGGTCCACGCGGGGGGCGGTCTCCGTGGCCGGTACCGCATCGGTCAGTGCGTTGAGCGCGGACGCGGTCAGCGCCTCGACGTCGATGCGGGTGAAGATTTCGTCGGTGACGGTGTTGGTGATCTCCTGCTGCAGCGCCGGATCCGAGGCCAGCGGTGCGACTGTCGTCACGTATCGGTCGGTGTCGAGGATCTCGCCGCGGACGAATCGGGACGTCACCGAGAGGATGGCCAGCAGGGCGACCAGGACACACAAGATTCCCACCGCGACCCAGCGCCAGGTCGTGCGCCGTTTGGTGGTCTCCGGCGGTGCGGTCCCACCGGTGTCGGCACTCGCGCGCAGTGTCGCGACCTCGGCGCGCAACTGCTCGAGTTCGGCACGTTCCGACGCGCTGATCGAGCCGGTACTCCCGGGGGGATCTTGATCGGGCCCAGGGTTCTCCGTGTTCATGGGCCGGCGCCGGTCGGCGTCAGTACTCGGCCCGGGGGTTCCAGGTCGATACGGCCCAGATGACGACCACGTCGAGCGCGATGATCAGGATCGACCACCACGGGTAGTACGGCAGCCACAGGAAGTTGGCGATGATGGACAGGCCGGCGATGACGATGGCGGTGAACCGGGCCCAACCCGCCCCGCTGACGAGTCCGGCACCGACGATGATCGCGATGGCTCCGAGCACGATGTGAATCCAGCCCCACGTCGTGAAGTCGAACTTGTAGACGTATTCGACCCCGCGGACGAAGACCTCGTCTTCGGCTACCGCGGCGATTCCCTGGGCGAGTTGGACGACTCCGACGACGATCAGGATGATCGCCGCGCCGATGGACGTCCCGGCGGCGATTCCCTGCTTGGCAGACAGGGTTCCGCGCTCTTCTCCGGGTGCAGTATGTGTCATGACGCCCTCCTCTGGACAGTGGATAGTGAGGAGTGTGCGACTCTGACAGGTGAATTCGCAGGATTTCCGGCGAACTGTTCGATATCTGGTCCCGAATTGCGCGCTGAAACGAAATAGGTTGGGCGCCAGATTGTTAGGGATGAAAACAATTGTTTACCGACTGTTTGTCGAATGTTTGGCACGCCTTTACGTCGCTTTCCTTCTCGACGACTTCAGGGTGCGTGAGCCGCCAGATCCGGTCTCGTGACATCGGCGTCTCATAGGGGCGGACGTCGACGGCGCGCCGGATGGCATTGGCGAGCGCGGGAGCAACAGGATTGAAGGGTGACTCCGACATCGACTTCGCGCCGAAAGGGCCGAGTTGATCGGCGGTTTCGGCGAAGTAGACCTCGGTGAACGGGATGTCCGCCATCTGGGGGACACGATAGGTGCGGAACACCTTGGTCACCGGTGATCCGTTGTCGAGCATGATCTCCTCGAAGAGGGCCGCGCCGATGCCTTGCGCCACACCGCCTTCCACCTGTCCCCGGCACTGCTCGGGATTCATCACGGTGCCGGCGTCGGACGCGTGGACGGACTGCAGGATCGCGACGGCGCCGGTCTCGGTGTCGACGGCGACCCGGAAGGCCTGCACGTCGAAGGCGATGGAACGCATCTCGCCCCGTTCCTCGCCGGTCGCCACGGCCCGCGGGCCGTCCGGGAACAGCGCGCGGTGACTGTCGTCGACCGCGTCGATCAGGTGGCGAAAACCGACCAGCCGGTCGCCGGCGACGGCTCCGTCCGGGCCCAATTCGACCTGGTCGGGATCAGCGCCGGTAAGGCGGCTCGCGGCCTCGACGAGAATGCTGCGGAGCGCGAGACCCGCGCTGTACACGGCCTTTCCGGCGACGGTGGTGCCCGCGGAGGCGAATGCGCCGGTGTCATGTGGCACGGCGTCGGTGTCCCCGTGCCACAACGTGACCCGCTCCGGCTCGGTAGACAGTGCGCTCGCGACGATCTGCGTGTGGACCGTCGTGGTGCCGTTGCCGAACTCGCAGGTGCCCACGCCGACGTGATAGGTGCCGGCGGAGTCGACGGCCACCGTGACGTCGGCGAAATGGCCGCGCGGGGCCATCGTGGCGATCGCGGAGATCGCCATTCCCTCACCGACCCGCCATCGCGGGGCGGGCGGGAGGACGGCGCCGTTGCCCCGGCGCATCGCGGACTCGGCGAGGTCGAGGCACTGGTCGAGACCATAACTGCCGTACACCAGGTCGATCTCGGGGTCGGGGCGTGCGATGAGGAGCGGATCGCCGTCGGCGACGGCATTGCGTCGCCGGAGTTCGAAGGGGTCGATACCGAGACGGACCGCGAGCTCGTCCATCGCGGATTCGACCGCGAAGATCACCTGTCCGAGGCCATAACCTCGGAAGGCGCCCGACGGCGGGTTGTTGGTGTAGACGACCTCGGCGTCGATCCTCTTCACCGGGCAGTTGTACACCGAGACAGACTCGGCGCAGGCATGGAACATCACGCCGATCGCGTGGTTGCCGTACGCGCCGGTATCCGAGAGAACGTCGACCCGGAGGGCGGTGAGCAGACCGTCGTCGTCGGCGCCGAGATCCACGGTCACCCGCATCGGGTGGCGGTAGGTTGTCCGCGTCATCTCGTCGGTGCGGGTCATCTCGTAGACGCAGGGGCGACCGGTACGCAGGGTGGCGACGGCGGCGAGATCCTCGGTCAGCATCTCCTGTTTGCCGCCGAAACCGCCGCCGACGCGGCCGCTGAACACCCGGACCTTCTCAGGCGGCAGCTCGAGAAGCCGGGCGAGTTCGTCGCGCACCAGGAAGGGGACCTGCGTGCTCGTGCGGACGACCAGACGTCCGGTGGCATCGGTCCAGGCGATCGAACCGTGGGTTTCCAACTGTGCGTGGGTGACCCGTCCGGTGCGCCACGTTCCGTGCACGGTCGTCGGCGCCGCGGCGAGCGCCTCGTCGACGTCGCCGCCGAAGCCCTCGTGGAAGGCGGCGACGAGGTTGCGTTCGGTATCCATCACCCGGTCTTCGGCGGTGCGGTCGGGGTGGATGACCGGAGCCCCGGGAGCGCGTGCCTCCTCGGGGTCGAAGACCGCGGGCAGTTCCTCGTAGTCGACGCGGATCAGCGCGGCGGCCTGTTCCGCGATTCCCGGTGTCGCCGCGACGACGGCCGCGACGCGCTGCCCGACGAAACGCACGATGCGATCGAAGACGAGGGTGTCGTCCGGGTCTTCGAGCCGGTTCTGGTGGCGCCCCGTGGAAAACCTTGGCGTCGAGACATTCTCGTGGGTGAGGATCGCCTCCACGCCGGGGAGGGCGGACGCGTCGCTCGTGTCGATCGACAGGATTCGTGCATGCGCGTGCGGCGAACCGAGTACGTGGATGTGCAGTGCGCCGTCGACGGGGACGTCGAAGGTGTACGCCTCGGTGCCGGTCACGACGCGTCGGGCCGCGGGCGGGCACACCGAAGTGCCGACGCCCGTGCCGCTGTCCTCGGCCCCGACTCCGTCCGGGTGGGGCGGAGCGGGTGCCACGGCGTTGCCGATCGCGTCCCTGATCGAGCGGTACCCGGTGCAGCGGCAGATGTTCCCCTTCATCCGCCGCGGCAGATCGGGGAGGTCGTCCGGGGTGAGGGTCGAGGCGGTGACGATCATGCCTGCGGTGCAGAACCCGCACTGGAAGCCGAAGTTGTCGACGAAGGACTGCTGTACCGGGTGCAGATCGTCTGGGGTGCCCAGGCCGGCGACCGTGGTCACCGACTTCCCGGCGATGCGCTGTGCGGGGAAGATGCAGGAGTGCACGGGTTGCCCGTCGACGAGGACCGAACACGCACCGCAATCGCCTGCGTCGCAACCCTTCTTCACCTCGAAGTGGGCGTGCCGGCGCAGGAGCATCCGAAGGCATTGTCCCGCAGCCGGTTCGGCGTCGATCTTCTCGCCGTTGACCTCGAACTCCATCGTTCTATCCCGTCTCGTCGAGCTCGACGCGGATCTCCTCGGCGAGAACCGCCGACACCCCGCGACGCCAGTCTGCCGACCCGAGCGGATCGGTGTAGTAGCCGGGGGCGGTGACGATGTCGTGACGCAACCGGTCCGCAGCCGGCGGATGGGGGTACCGCAGTACCGTGGGCCACTCGGTGGCGGCCGTGATCCCGTACACCGTGGTGCCGTCAGGATCGATGCGGCCGGTCACGACCGAGCCGGAGCGGCCGAGATCGACGAGAGCGATCTTGCGGAACCCGGTGACGGCGGCGAGCGCGTGCGCGGGGAAGTCGACCGCGCGCAGGACCTCACCCGGGCCGAGGACGTTGATGCCGTTGCCGATCACGAGATCGGCGACCGGGATGTCGCGATCGGCGCCCTCGGGATGCCAGATGTCTGCCGTCGCGTCGAGCGCGACGCCGAGGGAGACCATCGACGCCGCCGCGAAGGACCGACAGATGTTGCCGCCGACCGTGGCCATGTTCCAGATCTTGAACGACGCGAGAAGGGCGTTCGCGCACTGGGCGAACAGTGGATGGGCGCGGAAACCCGGGCGCGGTGGCAGTGCGACCAGTTCGGCGATGGTGCAGGTGGCGCCGATGCGGAGGCCGCCGTCGGGCAGGTCTTCGACCGATTGCCAACCCATTTCGCTGAGGTCGACGAGACCGGTGGTGGCCGGCTGGGGTTCGGAGAAGACCCATGTGCCGCCGGCGACCAGTTGTTCGCCGGGTGCCGGGAACACCTCGTCGCGAGAACGCGCGAATCGGTACTGGGTGACGGCGGTGAGATCCATCAGCGTGCCTTGTCGAGCAGGCGGCGGTGCTGCGTCGCTACGGCGGTGGTCATCTGTTCGGTGTCGATGGTGAGCACGTCACCGTCGGCGACCACCTGTCGGCCCTGTACCCACGACGCCTTGATCGGTGGGATCGCTCCCAGGACCAGGGCGGCCACCGGATCGTCGATGTCGCAGTGAGCGACGGTGGACAGATCCCACAGTACGAGGTCGGCGAGCTTCCCGGGTTCGATCGATCCGATCTCGTCCTCCCGGCCCAGCACCCGCGCACCCCCGCGGGTCGCGAGTTCGAGAGCGGTGCGGGTGGTCAGCGCAGTCGGGCCGCCGCGCGCGCGGGCCATGAGGACGGCCTGATGCGCCTCCTCGAGCAGTCGTGCGGACTCGTTCGACGCCGCCCCGTCGACCCCGAGTCCGACCGGCACCCCGGCGTCGACGAGATCCCGGGTGCGACAGATCCCGTTGCCCAGACGGGCATTCGAGGTGGGGCAGTGGGCGACGCCGGTCGAGGTGGCGGCCAGGCGAGCGATCGCCGCGTCGTCGAACTCCACCCCGTGCGCGAACCAGACGTCCGGGCCGACCCACCCGACCGACTCCATGTACTCCAGCGGCGTCGAACCGAAATGTTCTGCGCAGTAGGTGTTCTCGTCGACGGACTCGGCGAGGTGCGTGTGCATGCGGACGCCGAGTTCGCGGGCGAGGATCGCTGATTCGCGAAGTAGGTCGGTGGTGACGGAGAAAGGCGAACACGGCGCGAGCGCGATCCGCAGCATCGAGTCGCGGGACGGATCGTGCCACCGCGCAACGGCATCGGCACTGGCGGACAGGATCTCGTCGATCGTCTGGACCACGGTGTCCGGTGGCAGTCCGCCGTCCTTCTCCGACAGGTCCATCGATCCGCGGGTGGGATGGAAACGCAGCCCGATCTCGCCGGCGGCGGCGATCTCGGCCCCGAGTAGATCGCCACCCTCGGGCGGGAACACATAGTGGTGGTCGGTGGTGGTCGTACATCCCGACAGCGCGAGTTGGGTCAGCCCGCCCAGGGCGGCGGCATGCAGGGCCTCTTCGTCGATCCCGGCCCAGATCGGGTAGAGCGTGGTGAGCCACTGGAACAGCGTGTGATCGGCCGCCAGCCCCCGCGTGATCCACTGGTAGAGGTGATGATGCGTGTTCACCAGCCCCGGCGTGAGGACGCATCCGCGGCCGTCGACACGGATGGCATCGCCGGCGTCGATCGGCTCGGTGGACACCGCGACGATCGTCGAACCCTCGATGAGCACCGACGCGCGGGGCAGCTCCCGACGCTGCGCGTCGACGGTGAGGACGGAGGCGTTCTCGATGAGCGTCGCTGAGGGCACGGCGTCACGCTACGTGGCTCGGACGACCCGCGCATCTCGATGTGCACGGCGTCGCAGAGCCGCGACCGCGATCGGCGAGGTCCGGTGTCACACCTGGGTTTCGGTGAGTCCGCGCCGCGCCGGGATGGCCAGTGCGACCACCGTGGCGACCACGCAGGTGGCCAGCGCGATACCGGCGGCCCACAGGTAGCCGTCGCTCGCCGGAACCGCGATCGTCGAACCACCGGGGCCGGCGACGGCGATCATCGACCACGTCAGGAGCATGCCGACGACCGCGGATGCGGTGGAGGTGCCGATGATCCGCATCAGGGCGTTGACACCGTTCGACTCGCCGGTCTGCTCGACGCTCACCGACTGCATGATGAGTGCGGGCATCGCGGAGTAGGCGATGCCCAGGCCGGCGCCGATGCAGCAGGCGATGACCAGCATGTGGATCCAGGTGAGCGACCAGGGGCCGGTCAGGCCCACGATGAAGACGATGTAGCCGACGCCGATGATGACGCCGCCGAGCGCGAGGGAGATCCGCGCGCCGAAGATGGCGTTGATCCGCCCGCTGATGTGCGAGAACACGAACATCACCAGACCGCTCGGCGCGAGGATCAGGCTCGCGTGGACCATGTCGTAGCCGAAACCGTTGGGGCTGTTGGTCGGCGCCATGAGCAACTGGATCGGGATGAGCTGCATCGCGTAGAAGGCGAAGCCGGTGGCGATCGAGGCCAGGTTGGTGAGGAGTAGAGGGCGCTCGCCGAGGATTCGGAGATCGATCAGCGGGTTGGCTCGCCGGAGTTCGACGAATCCCCAGACGCCGAGCAGTACGACGAAACCGGCGAAGCAACCGAGGGTCAGCGGATCGCCCCAGCCCCACACCGCGCCCTTCGACAGCGGCAGCAGGAGGCAGATCAATACGCCGGTCAGCCCGATCGCGCCGAGGAAGTCGAAGCGCCCGCCCGACGAGGGCGTCGTCGACGGGACGGTGAGAGCGACGCCCACCGCCGCGAGGGTCGACGCCGCCGCACAGGACCAGAACAGGGCGTGCCAGCTGACGTGCTGGGCGATCGCCGCGGCGAACGGCAGACCGAGGGCGCCGCCGATGCCGAGGGAGGCGCTCATCGTGCCGACGGCCGAGCCGAGGTAGCGCGCCGGGACGATGTCGCGCATGACGCTGATCCCCAGGGCCACGATGCCGAACCCGAGGCCCTGGAGTCCGCGGCCGAGGATGAAGACCGGGAGCGAGGTGGCGAGCGCACAGGCGATGGAGCCGAGCGCGACGAACCCGAGGCTGCCCAGGATGGCGAGCCGTTTGCCGTACATGTCGCCGATCCGGCCGCCGATCGGGGTGGCGACGGCCCCCACCAGCAGGGTGATGGTGATGGCCCAGGTGGTGTTGGACGCGTCGGCCTTCAGCAGGGTCGGCAGCTGGGGGATGAGCGGGACGATGATCGTCTGCATCAGGGCGACGACGATGCCGGCCAGGCAGAGCACCGCGACCGCCGCACGGGGATGGGTGTGCTCGTCGGCCGCCACCGCGGAGGTGTCGGGGTGCGGCTTCTCCTCGCCCTGCGATCCGTTCGTCTCGGTCCTGCTCGTCACTCGTTCATCCGGCCCGTCGTACTCATGTGTGGTTCACACCTCCGAACGGCCAGAGTATCCCGGCGTCCTCGGGAGAGAACGTTTGCGTCCCTTCCCGGGACCTTCGGGGCGTAGCGGTTTCAGCGGGCGAGCAGATCCGCGCCGGACACCAATTCGGGCCAGCGGGGCGTCACGCCGTCACCGGAGGAGATGCCGCGCACCCTCCGCATGATCCACGGCCCGAGGAAGGTGCGCGCCCACTCGGCGTTCTGTCGACGCTGTTCGCGACGGGTCAGCTCGGCGGCGGCCTCGAGTTCGACGGGGGTGATGTCGTGCTCCACACCGAGCAGATCGAGGACCTCGGCGGCCATGCGGGTGTGGCCCAGAGGAGACATGTGCAGGCGGTCGGTGTCCCACATGCGGAAATCGTCGTAACCCTTGAGTCGCCAGTAATCGAAGACGACGACGCCGTGCCGTTCGGCGACCTCACGGAGCAATTCGTTGTAGATGGCGATGCGGCCGCGCAGCTTGCGGAACACCGGTGCCCAGCCGGTGTCGTAGGCGGTGAAGACCACGACCGTGGCGCCGGTGGCGACCAGTTTGCCGAGTGCGGCGTCGTAGCGGTCGAGCAGCGCGTCGAGGTCGATCGACGGGCGCATGATGTCGTTGCCGCCGGCGTAGAGGGTGACGAGGTCGGGGTTCATCGCGACCGCCTTGTCGAGCTGCTCGGCGATCACGGCGTCGAGCAGGCGGCCGCGGATCGCGAGATTCGCGTAGGCGAAGTCCGCGTTCTGTGCGGCGAGCTGTTCGGCGACCCGATCGGCCCAGCCGCGCAGACCGTTGGGCCGGGTCGGGTCCGTGTCACCGACGCCCTCGGTGAACGAATCCCCGAGCGCGACGAAGCGTGTGAAGCCCACGGTGTTGACCTCCCGGTCTGTCATGACGAATCCGGGGTCGACGCTAGTTGTGGCGGGCCCGCCGGGCCAAAGCCTGCGGCGTGGGTCACTGCCGCGCCGGACGGGCAGCTCGGCTCGGATTGCGGAAATCGGACCGATTAATTCGCAATCCGGATTCCGGTGCGAGCGAATTTCGACAGAGCGATCGGTCGGTATTCGACCGTATTTCGCGCTGGTGATCTCTCACTTTGCCCACCTGCGGTGAGAGTGTTTCACAACGCCCGCGCAATCTGTTCCGGTTACCTTGTCCGGCAGCCTGTTTCGGTTCGATTCGGGGAGGTCGTGGGGGGTGCTCGGGGTGGGTTGCGGCGTGAGTAGGATCACGTGATGTACTTCATTGGTCCGCCAAGTGAACGGGCCGGCGACAATTCGACGAAAATGCCGCTGCGGGAGAAAAGGGAACACCCGATGTTCGACAAGGTTCTGGTTGCCAACCGAGGTGAGATCGCGATCCGTGCGTTCCGCGCCGCCTACGAGTTGGGGGCGCGCACGGTCGCGGTGTACCCGTACGAGGATCGCAACTCGGTGCATCGCCTGAAGGCCGACGAGTCGTATCAGATCGGTCTGCCGGGCCACCCCGTGCGCGCATACCTGTCGGTCGAGGAAGTGGTGTCCGCAGCGGTGCGTTGCGGCGCCGACGCGATCTACCCCGGCTACGGTTTCCTGTCGGAGAACCAGGGCCTCGCCGCCGCCTGTGCCGAGGTCGGGATCACCTTCGTCGGGCCAAGCGCGGACATCCTGGAGATGACCGGCAACAAGGCCACCGCGGTGGCCGCGGCCAAGGCCGCGGGAATTCCCGTGCTGGCGAGTTCGGAGCCGTCGTCGGATCTCGACGAACTGCTCGCCGCCGCCGAGGACATGCACTTCCCGGTGTTCGTGAAGGCCGTCGCCGGCGGTGGCGGACGCGGTATGCGTCGCGTCGACGACCGTGCCGACCTCGCCGAGTCGATCGCCGCCGCATCGCGTGAGGCGGAGTCGGCGTTCGGCGACGCGACGGTGTTCCTCGAGCAGGCCGTGGTCAACCCGCGCCACATCGAGGTACAGATCCTCGCCGACACCCACGGCAACGTCATCCACCTGTACGAGCGCGACTGCAGCCTGCAGCGTCGTCACCAGAAGGTCATCGAGCTCGCGCCGGCCCCCAACCTCTCGGACGAGCTGCGGGAGAAGATCTGTGCCGACGCGGTGGCCTTCGCCCGCCACATCGGTTACACCTGCGCGGGCACCGTCGAGTTCCTCCTCGACGAGCAGGGACGCCACGTGTTCATCGAGATGAACCCGCGCATCCAGGTCGAGCACACCGTCACCGAGGAGATCACCGACGTCGACCTGGTGAGCTCGCAGCTGCGCATCGCGGCGGGGGAGTCCCTCGACGATCTCGGTCTGTCGCAGGAGTCCATCCGTATCCGCGGTGCCGCGCTGCAGTGCCGCATCACCACCGAGGACCCGTCGAACGGCTTCCGCCCCGACGTGGGTCGGATCACCGCCTACCGCAGCCCGGGCGGCGCGGGTGTCCGCCTCGACGGCGGCGCCAACCTCGGTGCCGAGGTGAGCGGTCACTTCGACTCGATGCTGGTCAAACTGACCTGTCGCGGACGGGATTTCCCGACCGCGGTGCGTCGTGCCCGGCGCGCGGTCGCCGAGTTCCGCATCCGCGGTGTGGCGACCAACATCCCGTTCCTGCAGGCCGTGCTCGATGATCCGGACTTCCGTGCCGGTCGGGTCACCACGTCGTTCATCGACGAGCGTCCGGGTCTGCTGACCCAGCGGTCGTCGGCTGACCGCGGTACCAAGATCCTGTCGTATCTGGCCGATGTGACGGTCAACAAGCCGCACGGGGAGCGGCCGACCACGGTGTATCCGCGGGACAAGCTGCCCACCGTCGAGCGCGCGGTGCTCGCGTCGCCGAAAGACGGTTCGCGGCAGCGTCTGCTGCAGTTGGGGCCGGAGGGATTCGCCCGTGATCTGCGGGAGAACCCGCGTCTGGGCATCACCGACACCACGTTCCGTGACGCGCACCAGTCGCTGCTGGCGACCCGCGTGCGTACCACCGGTCTGGTCAACGTCGCACCGTATGTCGCGGCGCTGACCCCGGAACTGCTGTCGGTGGAGTGCTGGGGTGGCGCGACCTACGATGTGGCGCTGCGCTTTTTGAAGGAAGATCCGTGGGATCGGTTGGCGCAGTTGCGTGAAGCGATGCCGAACATCTGTCTGCAGATGCTGCTGCGCGGCGCCAACACCGTGGGGTACACGCCGTACCCGACCAAGGTCACCACGGCCTTCGTCGAGGAGGCCACCGACGTCGGTATCGACATCTTCCGGATCTTCGACGCGCTCAACAACATCGACGCGATGCGCCCGGCGATCGACGCGGTGCGTGAGACGGGGACCGCGGTGGCCGAGGTGGCGATGAGCTACACAGGTGACCTGTCGTCGCCGTCGGAGGATCTGTACACCCTCGACTACTATCTGCGTCTGGCCGAGCAGATCGTCTCTGCCGGTGCGCATGTGCTGGCCATCAAGGACATGGCCGGTCTGTTGCGTGCGCCGGCGGCGACCAAGCTGGTCTCGGCGCTGCGCAAGAATTTCGACCTGCCGATCCATGTGCACACCCATGACACCCCGGGTGGTCAGCTGGCCACTTACATGGCTGCCTGGCAGGCCGGTGCGGACGCGGTGGACGGTGCGAGTGCCGCGCTGGCCGGTACGACCAGTCAGCCGCCGCTGTCGGCGATCGTCGCGGCGACCGCGAACACCGACCGCGACAGCGGAATCGACCTGGCCCGTGTCTGCGACCTCGAGCCGTACTGGGAGGCGCTGCGAAAGGTGTACGCGCCGTTCGAGTCCGGGCTCCCGGCCCCGACCGGTCGGGTGTACTCGCACGAGATCCCCGGCGGTCAGCTGTCGAACCTGCGTCAGCAGGCCATCTCGCTGGGATTGGGCAACCGCTTCGAGGCCGTCGAGCAGGCCTACGCCGCCGCCGACTCGATGCTGGGTCGTCTGGTCAAGGTGACACCGTCGTCGAAGGTCGTCGGTGACCTGGCGCTGGCGCTGGTGGGTCGCGGGATCACCGCGTCGGACTTCGCCGCCGACCCGGGCTCCTACGATATTCCCGATTCGGTGATCGGGTTCCTGCGTGGCGAACTCGGCGACCCGCCCGGTGGCTGGCCGGAGCCGCTGCGCAGCCTCGCGCTCGAGGGTCGGGCGCCGGCACCGGAGGTCAAGCAGCTGACCGCCGATGACGAGGCGCTCCTGGACAAGCCCGGCCGCGATCGCCAGGTGCGTCTCAATCACCTGCTGTTCCCCGGCCCCGCCAAGGAGTTCGAGGAGCACTACGAGACCTACGGTGACACCTCGCGGTTGTCGGCGAACCAGTTCTTCTACGGTCTGCGCTATGGCGAGGAGCATCGGGTCAACCTCGAGCCCGGGGTTGAGCTGATGATCGGTCTCGAGGCCATCAGCGAGCCCGACGAGAAGGGCATGCGCACCGTGATGTGCGTGCTCAACGGTCAGCTCCGTCCGATCGCGGTCCGCGACCACAGCATCGACTCCGCGGTCGCCAGCGCAGAGAAGGCCGACCGTGCCAACCCGAAGCACGTCGGGGCGCCGTTCGCCGGTGTCGTGTCCCTGTCGGTCGACGTGGGTGACGAGGTCGCCGTCGGCGCGACCATCGGCACCATCGAGGCGATGAAGATGGAGGCCGCCATCACCGCACCCGTCGGCGGCAAGGTCACGCGCGTCGCGATCGGCCCGGTCACCCAGGTGTCGCCGGGTGATCTGCTCATCGAGATCAGCTGACCTGCACCCCATCCGGGTTTCGCTCACCGGCTCCGTTCCCGCTCACCCGATTCGGGTGAGCGGGAACGGAACTCGTGAGCGGCAGCGCTTTCACACTGTGGAGTTGTCAAAGAACGAGGCGGTTTCGCGGCTGATGGTGTGTCAGGCGGCGTCGTCGAGTCGCATGGTGCGTCGGTTGTAGGCAGGTAGTGGCCGCCGTTGCGGGTCGATGTCGGCGGGCGGGATGAGCCAGGGGTGGCGGTCGAAGCCGATCATTATGTCCCACCCGTTGTGGTGGACCTGGGTGTGGCAGCGCTGGCACAGCAGGCAGCCGTTGTCGAGCTCGGTCTCACCGTCATCGCTCCAGTGCACGATGTGATGAACCTGGGTATGTGAGTGCGGCGCACCGCAACTGATGCAACATCTGTCCCGGATGATGATGGCTTTGCGGATGTGTGCCGGGAACAGGCGTCGTTCACGACCCATCTCCAGGGGCACGGTTTCGCCGTCGATGATGATCTCGGTGATCGTGCCGTCGCAGGAGAGTTTCTGCGCGGTGGCCTGGGTAACCGACCCGGTCCAAGGTAGGAAGGCGGGATCACCACCGTCGGCGGGGATGGTCAACAGGGTCTGGGTACGTGGTGCACCGATGCTGTCCAGGGATGCGCCTTGTGCTGCTTGGTCGAGGAGGAACTCGAGGGCGTCGACGCGTCGTTGATCGACGGAGCGGCGGTCGTCGGCGCCGTCGGGTTCGGGGCGTGGTGTAGCACGTTCGTCGATCATGGCGATGAACTTCTCGCCCACGGCCTGTGTCACGTTGGCATGAATCTCGACGCGGCTGTCGTCGGTGGTGTGGTGCGACAACGTGTCCAGAGACTTGTCGTCGGACGCGGGGATGCCGTCATCGTCGTCGGCGATGGCATTGCCGATCGTCCGAGCGTGCTTCTGCATCTCGGCGGGTGTGGCACCGGACAGAGCCTGGGTGAGGGTTCGGTTTCGTAGATCGTTCGATCGTGGTCGGAAAGTGCTGTGGGTGAGCGTTTCTGGATTGTGCTGAGTCCGCGCACGATGGCGTCGACGACTTCACCTGAGAGGCGCCCGTCGGCGGCGTAGGCCTCGACCTTGCCCAGGTTGCCGATGTTCTCGGCGATACGGGCAGCGCGTGTGGCGACGGCGGGCGGGAAACCCATCTCGATCAACAGTCTCCCGGTGGTGGAACCATGTCGCTCCGCCACTGTGAGATCGTCGAGATTGGCTGTGTGCGAGGTGAGTAGATGGTCCGCCGCGTTGCGGATCAGTCGAATCGTCTCGAGTTGGGCGAAAGTCTTTGCCCCGGTCGGGTCGTCGGCGGGTGGGGTGACCTCGATGAGTTGGTGGAGAATCTGGTCCAGCGGTGCCATGACTCCACTTTACGGGAACATACGTTCGATCGCTGTCACTTTTCGTGTGCACCAACGGTGCGAATCATCATGATTTGCAAGATATTTCGTATGGCGAACAGTCGGCGGATTTGTTGACGCGGCACCATTTCCTTCTCGCTCGTGATGTCCCACCAGCGCGAGAGGAAGAGGCGAGCGGTAAGGAAACGGTTACGCAGGAACGGAATTCGTGAGCGTCAGTCGACGATCGTGTCCGCCCGCGCGCGGGTCGTGGCGATGAGTTCCGCATTGGGTTCGTCGACGGCCTCGATCCAGGCGCGCGCCTCGGCGTCGGTTTTACCGGCGGCGATGTGCCGTTTCCGGAGCCGCTCGCGGCGGACCTCCGCGTCGGCGTCGACGTAGACCAGGCGGTCGAGGAGGGGGCGTACGTGGCGCCACCCGGGTTGGTCGAGGCCGAGGTAGTTGCCCTCGACGACCACGAGCCGCGCGGTGGCGGGCACGATGAGCGACGCTGCGATCGGTTCGCCGGTGGTGTGGTCGAAGTCGGGGACGTACACGGTTTCGCCGCCGTGGGCGATGCGTGCGAGTGTGGCAACGAATCCCGCGGCGTCGAAGGTGTCGTGCGCGCCCTTGCGGTCGCGGCGGCCGAGTCGCTCGAGTACCGCGTTCGACAGGTGGAAGCCGTCCATCGGGACGTACCCGACCGCGTCGGCGCACAGCGTGGTGGAGAACTCATGGACGAGGGTCCGGGCCAGCGTTGTCTTTCCTGCTCCCGGCGGGCCGGTGATGCCGACCATCACGCGGTCGGCGGTCTCGAGGAGCGCGGCGACGTCGGGGGCGGTCATCCGTGTTCAGCTACCGCGGTATGTCGAATACGCGAACGGGCTCAGCAGTACCGGGACGTGATAGTGGCGGTCGGCGTCATCGACCTCGAAGCAGATGTCGATCTCCGGGTAGAACGCCTTGATGCCGTTGTCGGCGAACCAGTTCCCGGTGTCGAAGACCAGATGGTAGATGCCGGGGACGAGGGCCTCGGTGTTGACCTTGCCGATGCGTCCGTCCGAATCGGTGGTGCCCGAAGCCAATTCGGTGCCCGATGCGTCCTGTAGGGACACCTCGACGCCGACGGCAGGGGAGCCCGACGTGGCGTCGAGGACATGGGTGGACAGACCGGTCATACGGAGGCTCCCTCGTCGGTGTCTGGTGTCATCAGCATACGGATCAGGCGGCTGCGGTTGATCTTCGCCAGCTCGGTGCGCAGCACGCGGCGTTCGGTCGCGGGGTCGTTGTCCATGCGTTCCTTGAGGATTCCGAGCAGCTCGTCGGCAGGGCGGCCGTTGGCGAACACCAGGTAGACGTGGCCGAACTTGTCCTCGTAGGCCGCGTTGTACTTCTTCAGTTCGTCGATGACCGCCGTGTCCGCGCCGGACACCCCGGACTGTTCACGGGCCGACGAGGCGTTGTCGGGCCGGTCGCCGATCCGGGGATGCCCGGCGAGAGCCTGGTCGATATCGGTCTCGGTCAGCTCGACCAGGAGTTCGTCGGCGCGATCCAGCAGTTCTTGTGGATCGGCGAACGGCCGCTCCTCTGCGACGCGTCGTGCCCAGGTGGGCGAGCTGCAGCAGGCGAGGAGCCGCTCGACACATGCGTCGGCGGGCAGCACGTTGAAGCGGTCGAGCTGTCCTCGGTCGCCGGGGTCGAGGTCTTCGTCTGGGCGCACGCGTACAGCCTAGGAGGTCGGCGTCCGGACCGGCGGTCACCAGCGGCCCCGGGAATTGTGGAAGATGGAACAGTGACTGCGTCAGGTGAGGACAGCGAGATCGGTGAGGTTCTCGGTGTGGTGCTCGCCGCCGGTGCGGGTAGCCGGTACGGGATGCCCAAGATCCTTGCCCACGACGGCGTCTGGCTGAAGGCGTCGACGAACGCGCTGCGCGCCGGTGGGTGCGCGGACATCGCGGTCGCGATGGGGGCCGCAATCGTCGCGCCACCCGTCGGCGTCACCGCGCTCGTTGTCGACGACTGGGCTGACGGCCTCGGCGCGTCGGTATCGGCGGCGCTCGGCTGGGCTTCTCGCCGGCCCGGGGTGGGTGGCGTGGTGCTCACCGTGGTCGACACGCCCGATGTCGGACCCGAGGTGGTGCGTCGCATCGTCGACGCGTCCGGAGGGCGGCGCGGGGATCTGGTCCGTGCGGTCTTCGACGGCCGGCGGGGGCATCCGGTGTACATCGGCGCCGATCATCTCGGTCCGGCAGTCGAGGTCATCCACGGGGATGTCGGTGCGCAGCGGTATCTGCGAGATCACGAGGTGACCTGCGTCGAATGTGGCGACCTGGCCACGGGCCGGGACATCGACACCAGGGAATGAGCCGCCGCCTCCGGCGTGCCCATTTCGAGACCTTCTCGTCGCCGTTCCGGTGCACGGGGATCCGGCTTCTGCTGATCGTCCGTGCATAGGGTGCAGAGAAGAGCCCGCGTCGGTACAGCCAGAGCCGACGCAAAACCGGGCCCGTCGAAGACCATCACCGGCGAAGAAGGTGATCACGTGGCGCGAGGACACCGCCGTCGAATCGTCGCGCTGGTCGCCGCGCTGGCCGCGGGCCTCGGACTGGCCGCGTGCGCGGGATCGCCGGACCAGGCCGCGTCCGAGCGGCCCGCCGCCCAGGATGCCCACCTTCCGCCCGGCTTCGACACCACTTTCCGCTGGTCGTCCACACCGGTGCTGGACCCGCAGTCCGATGAGGGGACCTTTGTCCGCGCCTACGTCGAGTCGTTCGAGATCGCCAACGCCGGGGCGTCGGTCGAATGGGGATACCCGGGGTTCGCCGAGGCCTCGCCGTCGAACATCGATCAGATGGTGACCGCCTACCCGTCCGAGGTCTCCGAGGCCCGACGTCAGGTCGGCACCGCGTTCTACACCGGGCTACGACGCGTAGACGACGTCGACTGGACGCGAATCGTGCTGTGCCGTCAGGGATATCGTTCGGTGGAGAGCGATGGGACGTGGGCGGTCGGGTATGACACGTCGCGTCCCGTCGAAATCGACATCCGACGCACCGGGGACCAGCCGCCGGCGGCTCCGCGGGGTGGTCAGCGGACGCCGGAGACCGACGTCTTCGGCGGCTGGTACACCTCGCGGTACGACTTCTCCGCCCTGTATCCCACCCCGACCGCCGACCAGAAGGCTTGCGCGGCAACGCGACAGGTGGGGATGCCGCACTGGCTTCCCGCCCAGGCCGACGAGCCGTGGCCGGTGTCGCCCGCGGTACCGGGCTGGTCGACCTATCCCGGAGTCGGCTGACTCACTGGTCCGGTAAACCCTCGAGCAGGTCGTCGAGGTGCACGGGCAGGTCCCGGACGCGCACGCCGGTTGCGTTGTACACCGCGTTGACGACGGCCGCCGCACTGCCGACGATGCCGATCTCGCCGGCGCCGCGCGATCCCATCGGCGTCGCGTGTTCGTCGGGATCGTCGAGCCAGACGGCGTCGACGTCGGCGATGTCGGCGTGCACGGGCACGTGGTATTCGGCGAGATCCTGGGTGACGACGTGCCCGAAGCGCGGATCGCGGACGCTCTCCTCGAGCAGTGCCATCGAGATGCCGAACGTCATCCCCCCGATGAGCTGGGACCGCACCGTGCGCGGATTGATGGCGCGCCCGATCGAGAACACCCCGAGCATGCGGGGGATGCGGATCTCGCCGGTGTCGACGTCGACGCGGACCTCGACGAAGTGGGCACCGAACGAGGCGATCCGGAATTTCTTCAGATCGGGGTTCTCGTCGGTCTTGGCGCTGACCTCGGCGCCGTCGGCCGGAGCGTCGCCGAACCGGGTGCGAAATCGTTGTGCCGCGGTGACGATTGCCGATCCCCACGACGATGTGCCCGACGACCCGCCCGCGACAGAGCCGCTCGGCAGGGCGCTGTCACCGATCTGCAGGTCGACTTGTTCCGGCTCGATCCCGAGCGCGTCGGCGGCGATGAGCGTCAGTGCCGTCCACGCTCCCGTGCCGATGTCGGTGGCCGCGATCCGCACCGCGTACCGGCCGTCCCGATAGGAGATGGAGGCCTCGTTGCCCGGGTTCACCATGTGCGGATACGTCGACGCCGCGACGCCGTAGCCGATGAGCTGTCGTCCGTCGCGGGTCGTGCCGGGCTCGGCGCGGCGACGGTCCCAGCCGAACCGTTCGGCGCCCTCGCGGAGACATCGGACGAGCTGCCGCGACGACCACGGTTTCCCGCTCTCCGGGTCGTCGGCGGGTTCGTTGCGGACGCGCTGTTCGATCGGGTCGAGTCCGACGGCGTGGGCGAGTTCGTCGATCGCGACCTCACCCGCGAACATCCCGGGCGCTTCGCCGGGGGCGCGGAACCAGAACGGCGGGGGGACGTCGAGGGGGACGACGTGGTGGTCGGTGCGCCGGTTGGGGGCGGTGTACATCATCCGCGACGAGACGGCCGCCTGCTCGGCGAACTCCTTCGCATGAGCGGAGTGCGCGTGTGCCTCGTGGATCAATGCGGTGATGTTGCCGTCGCCGTCCGCGGCGATGCGCAGCCGGGCACGCGTCGGCGCACGATGGCCGACGTAGGCGAACATGTGCTGGCGCGTCACCGCGAACTTCACGGCCCGGCCGGGCACCCGCATCGCGGCCATGGCGGCCAGCACGTCGTGCGAATGAGGGGAACCCTTGGACCCGAACCCGCCCCCGACATGCGGCGCGATCACCCGCATCTGTGCGGGTTCGAGTCCAAGGACGGGCGCCAACGCGGAGACCACGCCCTGCGTCGACTGCGTCGAGTCGTACAGGGTGAGGAGCTTCTCGTCGGGCGCCCACGTCGCGACCACGGTGTGTGGTTCCATCGGGTTGTTGTGCTCTTCCGGCGTGGAGTACCACTCGTCGACCACCACCGAACCGGACGGAGGGTCGTCGAGGATCCGGTCGGGTTCGCCGCTCTCGGAGGTGGGTTCGAAGCCGCCGTTCACCTTCTCCGGCCGGTACCGATTGGGATGGTCGGCGCGGAACTCGGTGTCATGGGGTGCCTCGTCGTAGGACACGGTCACCGAAGCTGCTGCCTCCCGGGCGATTTCGGGAGATTCGGCGACCACAGCGCCGATGAGTTGACCGCGGTAGGCGACCTCCGGCGTCTGCAGGATGGTGAGATCGCCGTCGGAGGTGTCGGCCAGCCGGGGTGCATTGTCGATGGTGAGGACCGCGACGACACCTTCGGTCGATTCCGCTGCGGCGGTGTCCATCGAGGTCACCCGGCCGCGGGCGACGGTCGCGGTGATCGGCCACAGGTAGGTTGCGTCGGTGAGGTGTTCGTATGCGTACGGCGCTGTACCGCGGACCTTTTCGACGCCGTCGATCCGCGCATGGCCGATGGGGGCGGGCGACGATCCGACGACGCTCATCGGGTCAGCTCCTCGAGGACGGCGCTGAGGGTGCGACGGACGAGTGGGATCTTGAACTCGTTCCCGTCCAGGGGCCGGGCGTCGGCGAGTTCGGCATCGGCTGCCTCGGTGAACAACTCGCGCGACGGTTGCCGCCCGCGGAGGACGGCTTCGGCGCGTTCGGCGCGCCAGGGTTTGTGCGCGACGCCGCCCAGGGCGATCCGCGCCTCGCCGATGGTGGCCCCGTCGGTCGTGTCCCCGTCCATGGTGACCTCCGCGCCGACCGAGACCAGTGCGAAGGCATACGACGCCCGGTCGCGGACCTTGCGGTACGTCGAGACGGACCCGGCCGGCGGCGCGGGGATGTCGATCGCGACGATGACGTCGTGCGGGTCGAGGACCGTGTCCAGGTCGGGATGTTCACCGGGGTGGCGGTACAGCGCGCGGACATCGAGTTCGCGTTCGCCGTCCGGACCCTGCACGACGATCCGCGCATCCAGGGCGGTGAGCGCGACGGCCATGTCCGACGGGTGGGTGGCCACGCAGGTGTTCGGGTCGTCGGCGTCGGGAGTGCCGAGGATGGCGTGATAGCGCGTGTAGCCGCCGATCGCCGAGCAGCCGCTACCGGGTGAGCGCTTGTTGCACGGCGTCGTGACGTCCTGGAAGTAGACGCATCGCGTCCGCTGCAGCAGGTTTCCGGCGTTGGTCGCCAGGTTGCGCAACTGCGGTGATGCGCCCGCCAGCAGCGCGCGGGCGAGGATCGGGTAGCGGCGTCGGACCAGGGGATGGGCAGCTGTGTCGGCGTTGCGGGCGGTCGCGCCGAGACGCAGGGAACCGTCGGCGTTCTCACTGATCTGGTCCAGGGGGAGTCGTGAGATGTCCACGAGCGCAGGCGGGTTGGCGACACCGAGTTTCATGTGGTCGACGAGGTTGGTGCCGCCGGCGAGCAGTTTCGCGCCGGGATGGTCGCGGAGGAAGTCGACGGCTCCGGCCACGTCGTCGGCGCGTTCGTAGGCGAAGGGGATCATCGTTCCGCCGCCTGCCGGATCGCCGCGACGATGTTGGGGTAGGCCGCGCAGCGACACAGATTGCCGCTCATCCGTTCCCGGATCTCGTCGTCGCCGAGAGCCTCGTCCGCCGCGTCGGGGTCGAGGTCATCGGTGGCGTGACTGGGGTGCCCGTTCTTCGCCTCGTCGAGCATGCCGACCGCCGAGCACACCTGGCCCGGTGTGCAGTATCCGCATTGGAAGGCGTCCTGGTCGATGAACGCCTGCTGGAGGGGATGGAGGTCGCCGGGTTCGGCGAGTCCTTCCGCAGTGACGATCTCGGAGCCCTCGTAGCTGACGGCGAACGACAGGCAACTGATGACGCGCCGGCCGTCGACGAGGACCGTGCACGAGCCGCACTGGCCGTGGTCGCAACCCTTCTTGGGCGAAAAGATGCCCAGGCGATCGCGCAGACCGTCGAGGAGGGTGGTGCGGGTGTCGACCACGACCTCGTGTGCCACACCGTTGACCGAGAGAGAGACCCTGGCTTCCACATGGCGCGGATACCCGGCGGTGTGAAGCCCAAACCAATCCCATGGCTCCGTATTCGTCTGGAACAATCGGCGGAATGGCCCCCTCGAGACCCAGAGTCGTCGTCATCGGAGCAGGATTCGCGGGCATGCATTGCGTTCGGCGGTTGCGGAACGCCGCGGTCGACGTGACGCTGGTCGATCGCAGCACCAGCCACGTCTTCCAGCCGCTGCTCTACCAATGCGCCACCGGGTTGCTGTCCGAAGGTGCGATCTCGAGTCCGATCAGGCACCTGACCCGGCGCCAGCGCAATCTCGACGTCGTCCTCGGGGAGGCCGCCGACATCGACGTCGAGACGCGCGAGGTCGTCGTCGACCGTCTCGATCGGTCGTCATTCCGACTGCCCTACGACTATCTCGTGGTGGGGACCGGGATGCGGACCGCGTACCGGGGCAACGACCAGTTCGCGAAATATGCACCGGGAATGAAGACCCTCGACGACGCGCTGACGATCCGCCGCAAGATCATGGCCGCCTTCGAGATGGCGGAGACGGTCACCGACCCCGAGGAGCAGCGCTCCTGGCTGACCTTCGCGGTCGCGGGTGGTGGACCGACGGGAGTGGAGCTCGCGGGCCAGATTCGTGAACTCGCGACTCGTGCTCTGGAACGCGAATACGACGCCATCGATCCGGCACACGCCCGGGTCCTGCTGCTGCACGGTGGGGATCGGGTGTTGCCGTCGTTCAACGTCCGACTGTCGGCCAGTGCCCAGCGAACCCTCGACGACCTCGGCGTGGAGACGCACCTCGGCGTGCACGTGACCGATGTCGGCGACGACTACGTGGAGACCACCCGCAAGGCCGACAAACACAAAGATCGGTATCCGGCGCGAACGACGCTGTGGACCACCGGCGTCGAGGCGGTCCCGTTCGCCGCCACCCTGGCGACCGCGCTCGGCGTCGAACAGGATCGGGCGGGCCGAATCTCGGTGGAGGCGGATCTGTCGGTCCCCGGACATCCCGAGGTGTTCGTCGCCGGCGACATGATGGCGTACAAGGACCTTGCCGGCGTCGCCGAGGTCGCCATGCAGGGTGGACACCACGTCGGCCGCGTGATCGCCGAAAGTGCAGGAGGACAGCAGGAACGGTCGCCGTTCAAGTACCGCGACCTCGGCACCGCCGCCTACATCGCGCGGCGTCGGGCCATCGTGCAGTCCGGTCGGTTCCAGATGTCGGGGTTCCCGGGCTGGGTCGCCTGGGGCGTCATCCACATCGCCTTCCTGGCCGGAATCCGCAACCGGCTGGGTACCGTGATGACCTGGGGTGCAACGCTGCTGACCGACTCACGCCGGGAGCGGGCGATCATCTACGGCGACACCGAGACCGCGCGGACGCCGTACGCGCGTCGGGAAGCGAAGTAGGTCAACAGGGCTCGGCGGCGGCCTCGCCGGCCGTGCTCAGACCTTCATGCGCATGTACGCGACGACCTTCTCCCAGTTCTCGAAGCCGGCCTGCTTGAAGTGGATGTGTTCGCCCTCGAAGGCATCGACGCCCCGCATGGTCCGGTCGTCGATGATGAAGTCTCCCTTGTTCAGGTTCTTGTGGTGCGACAGGATGACCCGCTTGTAGGCGGGGGACTTCTTGTCACGGCCCAGATGCATCTTCACCAGCTCTGAGAGTCGGCGACGGCGCGTCCGGCGAACCTCAACTCGACTCCCAGACCTCGATCGAAGTCTGGGAGTCGAGTCGAGGTTCGCCGGTCAGTGGTCCGACGGCCTGGGACGAGTGTTCCGCGGAACGCTTGTCCGACGACGCGCGGCCTGGTATCCAGATTAGAACACGTTCTAATTCTGACCTGGCGAGGAGTCTGTATGCACACCCCGATCTGCGATGAGCTCGGTATCGAGTTCCCGATCTTCGCGTTCACCCACTGTCGTGACGTCGTGGTCGCGGTCAGCAAGGCGGGCGGCTACGGAGTGCTCGGCGCGGTGGGCTTCACGCCGGAGCAGCTCGAGATCGAGCTGAACTGGATCGACGAGCACATCGGCGATCACCCGTACGGCGTCGACATCGTGATCCCCAACAAATACGAGGGCATGGACGCGAACATGTCGGCCGAGGAGCTCACCAAGATGCTCCAGTCGATGGTGCCGAACGAGACCCTCGAGTTCGGCCGCAAACTGCTCCTCGACCACGGCGTGCCGCTCGCCGACGGCGACGACAACTCGCTGCAGCTGCTCGGCTGGACCGAGGCGACCGCGACGCCGCAGGTCGAGATCGCGCTGCAGCATCCGAAGGTCACGCTGATCGCCAACGCGCTCGGCACGCCGCCGAAGGACATGATCGAGAAGATCCAGGCCGCGGGACGCAAGGTCGCGGCGCTGTGCGGATCGCCGAAGCAGGCGCGCAAGCATGCCGACGCCGGTGTCGACATCATCATTGCCCAGGGCGGCGAGGGTGGCGGCCACTGCGGTGAGGTCGGCTCGATCGTGCTGTGGCCCCAGGTCGTCAAAGAGGTTGCCCCCGTGCCTGTTCTGGCCGCCGGCGGTATCGGCAGCGGCGAGCAGATCGCGGCCGCACTCGCGCTCGGCGCGCAGGGTGCGTGGAGTGGTTCGCAGTGGCTGATGGTCGAGGAGGCGGAGAACACCCCCGTCCAGCAGCAGACCTACATCGACGCATCGAGCCGCGACACCGTTCGCAGCCGCTCGTTCACCGGTAAGCCGTGCCGCATGCTGCGCAACGACTGGACCGAGGCATGGGAAAACCCCGAGAACCCCGATCCGCTGGGAATGCCGTTGCAGTACATGGTCTCCGGTATGGCTGTCGCCGCGACGCACAAGCATCCCGACGAGAGCATCGACGTCGCCTTCAACCCCGTCGGCCAGGTCGTCGGGCAATTCAAGAAGGTCGAGAAGACCTCGGCGGTTATCGAACGCTGGGTGACCGAGTACATCGAGGCGACCGGCAACCTGGACGCATTCGCAAACGCGACCGCGTAAGCGTCACAGCGCAATTCACGAGCGCGGGGAACGGCGAGCAGTCGCCGTTCCCCGCGCTCGTGGCGGTGGGAGGGCCTCAGCCGATGGTGCGGGAGATGTCTTGCTCCACGGTGAGATCCAGCGCACCCTCGGCAAACCAAGTCACCGGCCCGGTCGCCGCGTCGAGCGCCTCGTCGTAACCCTCGCGAGCCTGACCCCACAGTTGACCGGAGGAGCCGTCCGGCGTCACGCCGATCAGCGCGATGAGTTCACCGGTGGTGGGGATGCAGATGGCCCATACGAATCGGGTCTCGGATTCCCAGTCGTCGTTGGCTTTCGCCACGTACTCGCCGGGGTCGTCGACCCCGAGAAGAGACAACGTCGGGACGTCGGTGATCCGGTCGTCCGCACGAAGCGAACGCAGATACCAAGTCCCGGCGTTGATCTCGACTGGTTGCACGACGTTCCTTCGATCAAGGAGCGAGCCACGAAGGCGGGGAGGTCATCTCACCGGGCCTTCGTGGCTCGTCGCTATCGCTCCTCGCACCTCAGGCGGCGGGGGTGGTTCCTCGCTCCTGAAGGCGGCGGGGGGTTACTTCAGCTCGAGCAGCACGGTGCCCTGGGTGACCGCGGCGCCGGCCTCGACGGACAGGCCGGTGACCACGCCGTCCTTGTGGGCGGTGACCGGGTTCTCCATCTTCATGGCCTCGAGGACCACGATCAGATCGCCGGCTGCGACCTCCTGGCCCTCTTCCACGGCGACCTTGACGACGGTGCCCTGCATCGGTGCGGCCACGGCGTCACCGGAGGCGGCAGCGCCACCGCCCTTCTTGCGCGAGCGGGCCTTCGGCTTCTTGCGGACGACACCGTTGGACGAGCCGCCGCCACCGAGGGCGAGATCGCCCGGCAGCGAGACCTCCACGCGGCGTCCGCCGACCTCGACCACGACCTTCTGGCGCGGTGCGGCATCGTCTTCCTCGATCGGCTGTCCACCGGTGTACGGCTCGATCGGGTTCTCCCAATCGGTTTCGATCCACTTGGTGTAGACATCGAACTTCTCGCCGTCGCCGATGAACGCCGGATTGGAGACGATGTGGCGGTGGAACGGGATGACCGTGGCCAGGCCCTCGACCTGGAACTCGGCCAGTGCGCGACGCGAACGCTCGAGCGCCTGCTCGCGGGTCTCGCCGGTGACGATCAGCTTGGCCAGCATCGAGTCGAACTGGCCGCCGATGACGTCGCCCTCGACGACGCCGGAGTCGACGCGCACGCCGGGGCCGGTCGGCTCCTTGTAGACGGTGACGGGGCCGGGGGCCGGCAGGAAGTTGCGGCCGGCGTCCTCACCGTTGATGCGGAACTCGAAGGCGTGGCCGCGCGGGGCCGGGTCCTCGGTGAACTCGAGCTTCTCGCCGTTGGCGATGCGGAACTGCTGACGCACGAGGTCGATGCCGGCGGTCTCCTCGGTGACCGGGTGCTCCACCTGCAGGCGGGTGTTGACCTCGAGGAACGAGACCAGGCCGTCGTTGCCCACCAGGAACTCGACGGTGCCCGCGCCGTAGTAGCCGGCCTCGCGGCAGATGGCCTTGGCGGACTCGTGGATCTTGGTGCGCTGCTCGGCGGTCAGGAACGGCGCCGGGGCCTCCTCGACGAGCTTCTGGAAACGACGCTGCAGCGAGCAGTCGCGGGTGCCGGCGACGATGACGTTGCCGTGCTGGTCGGCGATGACCTGGGCCTCGACGTGGCGGGCCTTGTCCAGGTAGCGCTCCACGAAGCACTCACCACGACCGAACGCGGCGACGGCCTCGCGGGTCGCCGACTCGAACAGCTCGGGGATCTCCTCGATGGTGTAGGCGACCTTCATGCCGCGGCCACCGCCGCCGAAGGCGGCCTTGATGGCGACCGGCACACCGTGCTCCTTGGCGAAGGCGACGACCTCGTCGGCGTCCTTGACCGGGTCCTTGGTGCCGGGGGCCATCGGGGCGTCGGCCTTGAGGGCGATGTGGCGGGCGGTCACCTTGTCGCCGAGGTCGCGGATCGACTGGGGCGACGGTCCGATCCAGATCAGCCCGGCGTCGATGACGGCCTGGGCGAAGTCGGCGTTCTCCGACAGGAAGCCGTAGCCGGGGTGGATCGCGTCGGCGCCGGACTTGGCGGCGGCGTCGAGGATCTTGTCGAACACCAGGTATGACTCGGCCGAGGTCTGGCCGCCCAGCGCGAAGGCCTCGTCGGCGAGCTTGACGAACAGTGCGTCCGCGTCGGGCTCGGCGTATACGGCGACGCTCGCGAGGCCCGCATCCCGGGCCGCGCGGATCACGCGGACAGCGATCTCGCCACGATTGGCGATGAGGACCTTGCTGATTGCGGAAGAGGTACTGGGCACTTGTTCTCCTGGGCCTTACTCGTACTCAGGTGTTCGCAGCGCGGGGTGAGCGCGCGACACGGTTGTCGGACAACGGTCAAGACGGGGGCACACGCTCGGCGACCGGGATGCGGACGGCTCGGGCGTTGGACGACACCGGGAGTCCGGCATCGCGACCTTCCGGCCAATACAGTAACGCACCGAGCAATCGTTCGGTGGAGCCGTGGGTCACAACGCCGGAGAGAACGTGCTCGCGTCACCGAGGTGACGCACCAGTAAGGCGAAACTGCGCAGGTAGGCGTGGACGGGACCGACTGTCGGATCGATGTCGGTCGCCTGGGAATCACGAGGGAAAGGTGACGCACCAGGCAGCGGCGCTCCGGTTGCGGGCATGTCGGTCGACGACTCGTCGACGCCGAAGTCGCGGAGCGGGGATTCTCGCGGAAACCTGGCCGAATAGCGCAAACCGGACGGCGTCCGGTTGATCCAGATGTAGACCTCGTGCGGTGAGTAGCTGTGACTGCGGATCACTTTCGCGCGGCCGGCATCGGCCGCTCCGGCGCCGGGTGCGTACCGGGTGTCGATGAACGAGATCACGAACCGCGGCTCCCCCCGATGGCCGATGAGCTCGGCCACCCTCAGGAACGGCAGCGCGGCGCCCTGACGGCCCCGCTTCAGGACGGCGGTGGATCGGCTGACCGCCTGGTCGAAGGTCGGGGAGTCGGACATGTCCACCCAGAACGGCGCGACGCCGACGAACCACCCCAGGGCGGTGAGCCACTGGGTGTCGTTGCGGGTGTGCCGGGGCAGCACGCAACGGAAGTCCGCGTCGCCGGTCATCTCGTGGTGGACCATCGCGAACGCGGCGAGGATGCCCGCGGTCAGGGTGCCGCCGGCCTCCGAGCAGATCGCGGTGAAGCGGTTGGCCGTCTCGTCGTCGGCGATGACACCCCACAGCGATTCCTGCGGGATCGTCGTCTCTTCGACGTACTGCCGATCGGCGTCCTCGGCGTCACCGCCGTGCGACCGCAGCAGCGCGGGCATGTCGCCGGCGCCCGTGCGCAGGAACTCCGACCACAGGGCGACCGCCGGATGGTCGCCGCCGGTCTGGTCGGACAGTCGGCGTTCCTCGGCGCTGAAGTCGACGTAGCTGCCGACCTCGGGCAGGTTGGCACTCCGGTGCTCCCTCGCGGCGCGGTACAGCGAGACGAGCTCCTGCTGGGCCATGATCAGCGAATAACCGTCGACGAGCGAATGGTCCGCGGCGAACAGCAGGGTGAACGAATCGGCCCGTCCCACCGTCGCGAACAGGTAGGCGGGCCAGTGCAGCGGCGCGGTGGCGCGGTCGAAGGAGCCGCCGAGCTGCTCGACGAGCGGCCCCGACTCACGGAACCAGCCGATCCGGCCCATCTTGAGTTTCACGGTGCCCGGGTCGGTGGTGAGCCGCTGCAGACCGGTGCCCTTGATGACCACGTGGCTGCGCAGCACCTCATGGCGGTCTATCCACTGGGTCAGCACCGAGCGGATCGCCGGGATCGACAACGGCTCGTCGAACTCGATCGACAGTCCCAGCCACGCCTCCCGCCCGCCCTCCCGCTGCGTCTGCACGCGGTACTCGAAGGCAGCACGCAGGTGCTGCTCGTGGTTGTGCGAGGTCAGGCGGGAGTCGTGGTTCCACGCGCCCAATCCGCCGGGGACATAGGGAGTCCACTCGACGAGCCCTCCCGGGGCGATGGGCTCATCGCGGATCTGGATGAACTTCATGCCCCGGGTGTGTCGGACCCGGAATCGGAAGTCTGATTGCGAACCTGCGCCTTGATCCGGCCGAGCATGCCCGCCATACCCCGGAGGCGGAGCATGCTGACCACGCTGCCCAGACCGAGGTCGTAGTAGAAGTCCGACGGGACGTCGAGGATCTCCTGTGCCGAGGCGGTGTCGAGTCCTTGGTGCAGGATCGCCGCGAAGCCGCGTGTGGTCGGTGCCTCGCGCGGTGCGGTGAAGTACAGGCGCACCGATCCCGGATCGTCGGCGTCGACGGACAGGAACACCGGCGACTGGCACTCGGGTACCGGTTCCATCGCCTCCTGCTGTAGATGCTCAGGGAGGTCGGGGAGTTCGTCGGCGAACTCCAGGAGCAAGGTGATCTTGTCCGAATCACCAAGCGCGGCAAAGTCGTCGACGATCTCTGCCAGGGCTGGGGGCAAACTCATCGTCGATCAGGGCTCACTTGGAGCCGGGTGCGGCACCCGGGGTGTCGCCGACCGCGATGGGTACGCGAACCGCGTTGCCCCACTCGGTCCACGATCCGTCGTAGTTGCGAACCTTGGTGTACCCCAACAGATGCGTGAGGACGAACCAGGTGTGGCTGGACCGCTCGCCGATGCGGCAGTAGGCGATGGTCGGGGTGTCCTTGTCGAGGTCGCCGTAGATCTCGTCGAGCTCGGCGCGGGAACGGAACCGGCCGTCCGGAGCCGCCGCCTTGGCCCACGGGATCGACACCGCGGTGGGGATGTGACCGCCACGCAGCGCGCCCTCTTCGGGGTAGTCGGGCATGTGGGTGCGTTCGCCGGTGTACTCCTGCGGCGAGCGGACGTCGACGAGCGGCTCGGTGCCGAGCACCCCGAGAACCTGCGGGGCGAAGGCGCGGATCTTGGTGTCGTCACGCTCGACGACGGGGTAGTCCGACCGCGGGTACTCGGGGACGTCGAAGGAGGTGTCGCGGTCCTCGGCCATCCACGCGTCGCGGCCGCCGTCGAGCAGACGCACGTCCTCGTGACCGAACAGCGTGAACACCCAGAGAGCGTAAGCCGCCCACCAGTTGGACTTGTCGCCGTAGATGACGATGGTGTCGTCGCGCTCGATTCCCTTGCTGCGCATCAATTCTGCGAACTGCTCGCCGTTGATGTAGTCGCGGGTGACCGGGTCGTTGAGGTGCAGGTGCCAGTCGATCTTCTGCGCGGTGGGGATGTGGCCGATGTCGTAGAGCAACACGTCCTCATCGGATTCGATGATCTTGAGGCCCTTGGAGCCGAGATGAGCCGACAGCCACTGAGTGGTCACCAACCGCTCGGGGTGGGCGTACTCGGCGAAGGCCGGATTCGGGTCGGTTTCAACACTCACGGTCTGTTCTCCAGCTTGGTGCGTTCGGGCGTCTCGACATTCATCGCGCGGACCGTGACCGGTCCCGGATACAAAGGGTAGGGCATGGCCGTGTGGGACTGCCCGGTGGCAGATCGGCTGCGGTTTGTCGCGCCCGGTGTCGGCGTGCTTCGGTTGGATGACAAACCGCAGGTCAGTGGGGTGGTTGCCTGCTAAGTTCGCCCAATGATCGATCGACGTGGGGCTCGCGTGGAGTGCCGGAGTGTCTCGCGACTGGTGCGGTGGGGCGTCCCGCTGGCGGTGGCGGTGCTCGCCGCGACGAGCGGGTGTTCGCTCATCTCCTCTGACGACTCGTCGAGCCCGGCGCCCTCGTCGTCGGCATCGACCTCCTCATCCGGGTCGCCGACCCCGAGTTCGCCGTCGCGGTCGAGGATCCCGTCGTCGACGCCGAGCAACGCCGACCCCACTCGCTGCAGTCCGGACGACTGCCCTGAGCTGGCGACGCCGTCGGCGGAACTCATGACCAGCGGGGTGAACTCGTCCAACGTCGACACCGCGGTACCGAAGTACCTCACCACGCTGCTCGACGACCTCGATGCGACCTGGGGCGGATGGTTCGGCGAACTCGGCTGGGGTGACCCCGCACCGGGACGCGTGCTGATCGAGTCGGGCACCTCGTTCGCCACCGAGTGCATCGACGAGGACGGGGCGTCGAACCGGATCCCGTCCGACGAGGCCAACGCCTTCTTCTGCGGTGTGGACGAGGAACCCAACGGGCAGGGGCAGGAGACCGAGGGCAGCATCGTGCTGCCGGTCGACACCTTCGCCGCCATCTGGGACGGGAACGTCTTCGGGGTGCCGTCGCCGATCGTCGGCGACTTCACCGCGGCCATCGTCGTCGCCCACGAGTACGGGCACAACGTCGTCTTCCGGATGGCCGAGGCCTTCGACATCCCGGAACGACGCCTGCCGCAGGGCAAGAACAGCGAGCTGTTCGCCGACTGCCTGGCCGCGAACTGGGCTGCCACCGCCTACCAGCGTGACGGGTTGGGACCCAAGGAGATCCTGCAGGTCGCGACGCTTCTTCCGATCATCGGTGACACCGGCGGCGCGATGGGCCACGGATCGGCGGTCGAACGGGCGCGGGCGCTGACCATCGGACTCACCGGCCCGCAGTTCAATCGGCAGGGGCAGCCGGTGGACTGCCTCCAGCGGTACTGGCCGGAGTTCTTCGAGGTGAGCTGACCCTTCGAGGCTCGGGCGGAATGAGATCGCATGCGACATCGGCCCGGCTGTTCGACCTCGGCCGACGTCGTTCCCACAGGTTGAGGTCGCGCGCGACGTCAACCTGGGCCGCCGTGCAGCGGGCCTCGGGGGATTGCACACGGCGGGGCGTAAATCTCGTCCTCCTCAGGGGCTTACGGGGGCAATGTGCCCTCCGAGGGTGCTCATGGGGACGAATTTCGCGAGCACGCCGGGCGGTACCGGCCGGGGTTCTTCGAGGTCGATCAGCTCAGTGCAGCCAGAAGTCGGTGACCGACAGCCCGACCTCGGTCAGCAGGCGTTGCACCAGCGGTAGGCCGATCCCGATCACCGACGACGGGTCGCCGTCGATGCGCTCGACGAGCCAGCCGCCGAGGCCGTCGAGGGTGAACGCACCCGCGACCTGCAACGGTTCGCCGCTGTCCACGTAGCGCGCGATCACGTCGTCGTGGGCGTCGGTGAAATGGATTGTGGTGGAGGAGGTCCCGGTCGCGGTGGCGGACCCGGTGGTGGGGTTCAGCCGGATGAGGTGATGGCCGGTGAGTAGGTCGGCGCTGCGTCCGCGCATCTCGGCCCACTGGACCAGCGCACGTTCGGGGGTGTGCGGTTTGCCGAGGAGGCGGTCGCCGAGGAGCAGCATCGAGTCGCAGCCGATCACCACGACCGTCTCGCCGTTCCCCGCCGCACCGGCGATCTCCGGTAGGGAGGCGACGGCCTCGGCCTTCGCCTGCGCCAAGGCGGCGACCACGGCGTCGGCGGGGGTGCCGGGCGGCAACTGGGCAAGCACCGCGTCCTCGTCGACGTCCGAGACACGGACCACCGGTTCGACGCCCGCGGCGCGCAGCACCCGGAGGCGGGCCGGGGACGCCGACCCGAGCACGAAGACCGGGCCGGCGGTGGCCGGCCCGGTCTCGTGTGTACTCGACCCGATCAGGGAATCAGGCACGTGTCAGTAGCGCAGGTTGGTGAAGCTCGACGGTGCGCCCCACTGCGGACGCAGACGATCGACGGGGCGACCCCAGTCGTTGCGGATCTCCGGTTCCGGCTCGCCACCGCCGGCACCCGCGCCGGCCAGGACGCTCACCAGCACGGCGAGGTCCTCGTCGGTCGGATTGCCGTTGACGACGGTCAGGAACGGCTTCTCGGTGCTCTCGTTCACGGCGCTCTCACTCACAGGGGGATGTTCCCGTGCTTCTTCGGCGGCAGGTTGACCATCTTGCGCTCGAGCAGCTTGAGCGCGGTCGCGATCTGGCCGCGGGTGTGGCTCGGCGGGATGACCGCGTCGACGTATCCGCGGGCCGCGGCGACGTACGGGTTGACGAGGGTGTCCTCGTACTCCTGCTGCAGCTCGAGGCGCAGTGCGTCGACGTCCTCGCCCTTCGCGGCGGCTTCCTTGAGCTGGTTGCGGTAGACGAAGCCGACGGCGCCGGAGGCGCCCATGACGGCGATCTGCGCGGTCGGCCACGCGAGGTTCACGTCGGCGCCCATGTGCTTGGAGCCCATGACGTCGTATGCGCCGCCGTAGGCCTTGCGGGTGATGACGGTGATCTTGCCGACCGTTGCCTCGCCGTAGGCGTAGAGCAGCTTGGCGCCGCGTCGGATGATGCCGCGGTACTCCTGGTCGGTACCGGGCAGGAAGCCGGGCACGTCCACCAGGGTGACGATCGGGATGTTGAAGGCGTCGCAGGTGCGCACGAAGCGGGCGGCCTTCTCCGAGGCGTCGATGTCGAGGCAGCCGGCGAACTGGGTCGGCTGGTTGGCGACGATGCCGACGCTGCGTCCGTCGACGCGGCCGTAACCGACGATGATGTTCTTCGCGTAATCGGCCTGGATCTCGAGGAATTCGTCGTCGTCGAGGATGCGACGGATGACCTCGTGCATGTCGTACGGCTGGTTCGGCGAGTCCGGGATGAGCGTGTCGAGCTCGAGGTCCTCGTCGTTCAGGGTGTCCTCGATGGACCCGGCGGCCGGCTGCGCGACCGGCAGGCGAGGTGCGTCGGCGCGGTTGTTGCTCGGCAGGTAGCTCAGGAGCTCCTTGACGTACTCGAGCGCGTCCTCCTCGTCGGAGGCGACGTAGTGCGCGGTGCCCGACTTTGCCATGTGGGTGGTCGCGCCGCCGAGTTCTTCCTGCGTGACCTCTTCACCGGTGACGGTCTTGATGACGTCCGGGCCGGTGATGAACATCTGGCTGGTCTTGTCGACCATGACCACGAAGTCGGTCAGTGCGGGCGAGTACACATGGCCGCCGGCGGCGGCACCCATGATCAGCGAGATCTGGGGGATGACACCCGAGGCGCGGACGTTGCGGTGGAAGATCTCGCCGTACAGGCCGAGGGAGACCACGCCCTCCTGGATACGGGCGCCGGCGCCGTCGTTGATGCCGATCAGCGGGCGGCCGGTCTTGATGGCCAGATCCATGACCTTGACGATCTTCTCGCCGTAGACCTCACCGAGGCTGCCGCCGAAGACGGTGGCGTCCTGCGAGAAGATGCAGACCTCGCGGCCGTCGATCGTGCCGTAACCGGTGACCACACCGTCTCCGACAGGTCGACGCTCGGCGAGACCGAAGTTGGTGCTGCGGTGCTTGGCGAGCGCGTCGAGTTCGACGAACGATCCCTCGTCGAGCAGGTGGGTGATCCGCTCGCGGGCGGTGAGCTTGCCCTTCGCATGGGTCTTCTCGACGGCGGCCTCGCCCACGGGGTGCTTCGCCTCTTCGAGGCGATTGCGCAGATCGGCGAGCTTCCCCGCTGTCGTGTGGATGTCGGGAGCGGCGGAATCGTCGCGTGAAGCTGTGGTCATGACTGTCGATGCTAACTACCCGGGTGTGAGCCACGTCAACCGGATCAACGTGAGATATCCCTCAGGTTCCCGAGCGATCGGTCGGTGGGGATCGGCCTGCACGGTTGCACGTGACCATCGGCCCGCGTGTCCAGCGCGATTCGTCTCACCCGGCTGCGGCACGGAGGGGCGCACATCGGCGGTCATCACCACGCCGAACACCCAGTAGGTTCTTCAGGCATGACCCTCGACGCCGAGCTGCTCCGGACTCGACTCGCCGACACGCGCTGGCACCGGATCGAGGTGGTCGACGCGACGGGGTCGACCAACGCCGATCTCGTGACACGCGCGGCCACCGAATCCATCGACGGAACGGTGCGCCTGACCACCGACCAGACCGCGGGCCGCGGACGTCACGCTCGGACGTGGACCGCACCGCGCGGGACCCAGCTGGCGATGTCGGCGGCGGTCGAGGTCGGTGAGCACACCGAACACCTCGGCTGGCTGTCGCTCCTGGCCGGGCTCGCCGCCGTTCAGGGCATCGGCGAGGCGGTGGACGTGCGGCCGACCCTCAAGTGGCCCAACGACGTCCTGATCGACGGGCGCAAGACCGCCGGAATCCTGTCGGAGTACACGCGTTCGCCCCACACCCGCGGCGGGGACGGGGGAGTGGCGGTCATCGGCACCGGCCTCAACACGACGATGACGCAGGACCAACTGCCGGTCCCGACCGCGACGTCGTTGCAGCTGGTGACCGGCAAGGACATACCGCTCACCGAGCTCGCGGCGTCGTACCTGCGGGCGTTGTCGGAGCTCCTCGACCTCTGGCCGCACGACGTCGACGGACTCGCGGCGCGGTATCGGGAGGACAGCGACACCATCGGGCGCCGAGTACGTCTGGTGCTGCCCGGCGACGAGGAGGTCGTCGGCACCGCGACCGGCGTCGACGCATCCGGGCGGATCGTCGTCGACGCCGACGGGCGGCAGGTGATCGCGGCCGCCGGCGACGTCACGCACCTGCGGCCGGTCTGACTTCGACGGGGCTCAGCCGGCGACAGGCGGGACCTAGCGTTGCAGGCTCTTGATGCCCATCGCGGGGATGATCGTCAGCGGTGGCAGGCCGATGACGAAGTGCAGGATCGCGGTCTCGATGCCGACCGAGGTCTGCTGATAGGTGAGGATCGGGATCAGCACCGCGGCGACCAGCAGCAGGCCGACGATCCACCGGTAGAACTGGTTGGGCGCCGGCGTGATCAGCTGCAGCACGTACCAGAGGGCGCCCGCGGCGAGTGCGCACAGGAATCCCACGACGCCGAACCAGATCTCGCTGGCCGCCACCGGATTCCACACCCCGAGCTTGCCGGACTCGTTCACCTTCTCGACGAAGGCCGAGATGATCCACGCGACCAGCCAGGCCGCCAGGCCGGTGACCACACCGGTCATCACCACCCCGCCGGCGAAGGTCACCGGGTTGACGTCGGGTCCGCGTCGCGGCGCCCGGTCCGGCCGCGGCTGCTCGGCGTACCCGCCGCCGTACGGCTCGGCGGGGTACTGGTCGCGATACGGTTCCTCGTAGGGCGCGCCCTGCTGGCTGTAGGCACGCGAATCGGGGTTGTAGCCGGACTCGTAGCGGGCGGTCCGGGGATCGGGATCGCGGTGCGGGCCCCGCGGGTCCTGGTAGGTCATCACATTCTCCTCGCCGACCGCCCCAACGTGCCCGGCAGTCGATCGGTACTGGTGCCTCGCAGTCTACTCAGCGTGCCCCCGGGCACGCCCGTCCCGATTATGCTGAGCCGCATGGCTTACCCGCGGGAGAACCTGGCGCCCGGTGAACGTGTGGTTCTCCACCGGCACCCACACTGGAAGTGTCTGCTCGGCCCGTTCCTGCTGTTCGCGATCATCACCGCGGCCGCGGGTGTCCTGGCCGGCGTGATCACCGGATCGTCGCTGGGCCCGACCCCGCGGACGGTGCTGCTGATCGTCGTCGGCGTGGCGTGGGCGCTCGGCCTCGCCTGGTACTTCGTCCGGCCGCTGCTGTCCTGGAAGACAACGCACTTCGTGCTGACCGACCGCCGGGTGATGTTCCGCAACGGAATCCTCACGCGCTCCGGGATCGACATCCCGATCCGGCGCATCAACACCGTCGAATTCCGCCACGGCGTCATCGACCGGATGCTGCGGACCGGCACGCTGGTCATCGAGTCGGCCTCCGACGAACCGCTGTCCTTCGACGACATCCCACAGGTGGAGAAGGTCCACTCGCTGCTCTACCACGAGGTGCTCGAGATGTACGCCGACGACGATCACCCCGACGACGGCTACGGCGACCCGGACGGACCCGCCGACCGTCCCGAGAACAGAGGGGCGCGGGAGCGTTGACCAACGTGCTGCTCGCCGAGGACGACGCCGCGATCGCCGAACCGCTCGCGCGCGCGCTGACCCGTGAGGGATACGGGTGCGAGGTCGTGAGCACCGGCGCCGACGCGCTCGAGAAGGCGCTCGACAGCCGTTACGAACTCCTCATCCTCGACCTCGGGCTACCGGTCCTCGACGGACTCGAGGTCTGCCGGCGGGTACGCGCCCAGCGGCCCGCACTCGCGGTCCTCATGCTCACCGCGCGCACCGACGAGGTGGACTTCGTCGTCGGCCTCGACGCCGGCGCGGACGACTACGTGGGCAAACCCTTCCGGCTTGCCGAACTCCTCGCCCGCGTACGCGCCCTACTGCGGCGCCGCCAGCCCGGCGACGGTGACGAGGTGCTCGAGGGCGGTGAGATCCGGCTGGATGCCCGGGCACGCCGCGTTCTCGCCGACGGACAGGACCTCACCCTGGCGAACCGCGAATTCGACCTTCTGCGATTCCTGATGGAGCGTGCCGGTGAGGTCGTGACGCGCGAGGAGATCCTCACTGAGGTCTGGGGGTCGGCGGATCTGCGGTCGTCGAAGACCCTCGACATGCACATCTCGTGGCTGCGCCGGAAGATCGGCGACGACCGTCACAGTCGCCCGCGGCACATCGTGACGGTGCGCGGTGTCGGTTTCCGTTTCGACCCCTGAGCCGATGCCCATCCGACCGCCTTCGATGCGCCACCCGGCTTCCATGCGCCGACGCCTGCTCACCACGATGATCGCCGTCCTGATCGCGGTCGGCTGTCTGCTCGGCATTCCCTTGAGCGTGGTGGCCTGGTGGTGGGTCGCCGAGAACGCCCACCAGGATCTGGACAACCGGCTCAAGATCATCGCCGATCAGCTCATCCGCGAGGAGGGCGCCGACGGTCGTATCCCGCGCGACTCCGTCAACCGGGAGTCGTTCGAATTGCTCCTGCCGCCGAACGGCCGCCTGACGATCACCTATCCCGATCTGGAGGGCACGAGTCAGCGGATGGTCGTGGGTGCTGACATCGGGGGTCCCCGGCTGTCGGAATCCATCGGCCTGGGCGCTGCCGGCACGCTGACCCTGTCCATCCCGCGCGACAAGGTCCGCGACGACCAGCTGACCGCGACGGGGATCGTCCTGCTGGTCGTCCTCACCTCGGTGATCGGCGGATCGGTGGTGGCCGCGGTGACCGCCGGCCGGATCGTCGACCCCCTGACCGATCTCGCCGACCGGGCGGCGACACTCGGGCGCGCCGACTTCCGCACCGAATGGAAGATGTACGGCATCGCCGAACTCGACCGGGTGTCTCGGGCGCTCGCCGACGCCAACACCGCGCAAGCACTGCGACTCGAGCGGGAACGCGAGATCGCCGGCGACGCATCGCATCAGCTGCGCAGCCGGCTGACCGCCATCCAGCTGCGACTCGAGGAGCTGACGCTGCACGACGACCCGGCAGTGGTCACCGAGGCGGAGGCCGCGCTCGATCAGGTCGAACGACTCGCCACCGAACTCGACGAACTGGTGGAGGCCTCGCGCGCCGACGAACCGGCTCCGCACTTCATCGACGTCGGGGAGATGCTCACCACGCTGGTCGAGGATTTCCGCCACGCCTTCGAGGCACAGGGCCGTCAGCTGACCGTCGAGGTCGACGGGGCGCCGCAGGCACTCACCTCGCAGTCCGGGCGGCTTCGCGAGGCGGTC
>NZ_BACI01000066.1 GCF_000225505.1 Gordonia alkanivorans NBRC 16433
TTTGAATGTATGTTCGACTGTACTCGCAATCCCATTGCCGCGCAACGACTATCGAAACCCGCACGATCGCGGGAATTGTCGGTGGCGTCTGGTAATGGGCGGCGAGATGACCACCGAGCCGGACCGTCCGGCTCGCGAGGGCTCCGGCGCATCGTGACGCCAGGCGGCGCGACTGGGCTTCCGAATCACACTGAGTCAAACTGGCGGAGGAGGGGATCTCGGCGAACCTGATCCACCTGTACCCGGCAGATCAGGAGGCGCCACTCAACTCGGGGGAGATCGACGCGGCGGCGCTGCCGGGCGTCATCCCGTCGGTCGCGTTGCAGACGTTCGAAGGCAAGGGCTTCCATCTGGTCGATTCGGTCTACCGGGATCGTCCGAACCTCGCCGGCACGAGTGTGACCGTCAGCAGCGAGGACTTCCTCACCAAGAACCCCGGGTTCGCACCTACGTGGCAGAAGCTTCACGCCGACGCCGTCAGGTACGCCAAGGCCCACTGGGAGGAGTACCTGCGGTTCGAACTCGGCAACTCGAAGGCTCCCGAGGCGGCGGTCCGTGCCGCGGCGAACCCCGACGGTTACTCCGAGGAACCGTTCCCGGCACAGGCCATCGAACTGCTCACCGGCACGAAGGCGTTCCTCGTCGAGCAGGGCAGCATCAAGGCGGACTTCGACCTCGACACCTGGTTCCAACTCCCCTCGGGGGACAAGAACCCCTGACGCGAGGCCTGGCCACAACGTTGGCGACCCGGGTACCGCCCGGGTCGCCGACGTGCGCCGTAGCGGCGTGGCGCCCGACACACCACACGCCGGTGATCACCCGCACCAGAAACCCGCTGGCCACCGACCCGTATCCTGGATGGGTAATTTCCCGCACCGACCAGGAGAGATCATGCTCGCCCGAACTGACCTGCGCGGTAGCACTCCGACGCTCGCCGAATTGCGTCGTGCGCTGCCCCGCGGGGGTACCGACGTCAATGCCGTACTCGACACGGTGACGCCGGTGGTGCATGCGGTGGCCGAGACCGGCACGCCCGCGGCCCTGGAGTTCGGTGAGAAGTTCGACGGTGTCCGCCCGACTTCGGTGCGTGTGCCTGCTCAGGTCATCGCCGACGCGCTGGCCGGTCTGGATGCACAGGTCGCCGACGCGCTGCGCGAGTCCATCACCCGTGCGCGCAAGGTCCACTCCGATCAGCGCCGGGAGACCACCCGCACCCAGGTCGTCGACGGCGGCGTCGTCAGCGAGAAGTGGATTCCGGTCCGCCGCGTGGGCCTCTATGTCCCCGGCGGCAACGCGGTCTACCCGTCGTCGGTGATCATGAACGTCGTCCCGGCCCAGGAGGCCGGCGTCGGTTCGCTGGTCGTCGCGTCGCCCCCGCAGAAGGACTTCGGCGGCTGGCCGCACCCGACCATCCTCGCGGCCTGTGCGCTCCTCGGCGTCGACGAGGTGTGGGCCGTCGGTGGCGCACAGGGCGTCGCGCTGCTCGCGTACGGCGGAACCGACACCGACGCCGCCGACGAGCCGGGCGCAGTCCTCGACCCCGTCGACCTGATCACCGGACCGGGCAACATCTACGTCACCGCCGCCAAGCGTCTGTGCCGCAGCGTGGTCGGCATCGACTCCGAGGCAGGTCCCACCGAGATCGCGATCCTCGCCGACGACTCGGCCGACGCAGGCATCATCGCCTCCGACCTCATCAGCCAGGCCGAGCACGACGTCCTCGCCGCCTCGGTGCTCGTCACCGCCAGCGCCGAACTCGCCGACGCCGTCGATGTCGCCCTCGAGCAGCAGGTCGCCGCAACCAAGCACCGCGAGCGCGTCACCACCGCGCTGTCGGGGGAGCAGTCGGGCATCGTTCTGGTCGACGACGTCGAAGCCGGCCTCGCCGTCGTGGACGCCTATGCCGCCGAACACCTCGAGATCCAGACGCGCGACGCCGCCGCGGTCGCCGACCGTGTCCACAACGCCGGCGCGATCTTCGTCGGTCCGTACGCGCCGGTCAGCCTCGGCGACTACTGTGCGGGCTCCAATCACGTTCTGCCGACCTCGGGTTCGGCGCGCTTCGCGTCGGGCCTGTCGGTGCAGACCTTCCTCAAGGGCGTCCACGTCATCGACTACGACGAGGCCGCCCTGCGTGAGGTCGCCGACAAGGTCGTCACCCTCGCCGACGCCGAGGACCTGCCCGGCCACGGCGACGCGGTGAAGCAGCGTTTCGCCGGAAGCGTGCGCCCATGACGGCATCGGACGCGACTGTGACGACGGAGGCGGGGCGCTCGGTCCCCGGATCGCAGATCAGCGTCGACGATCTGCCGCTGCGGGAGAACCTGCGCGGCAAATCCGCTTATGGCGCACCGCAACTCAAGGTGCCGGTGATCCTCAACACCAACGAGAACCCGCACCCGCCGTCACCGGCGCTGATCGACGACGTCGCCGAGTCGGCACGTGAGGCCGCCGCGGAACTGCATCGCTACCCGGATCGGGACGCGGTCGCGTTGCGCACCGACCTCGCCGCATACCTGACCCGCGCGACCGGTGTGCAGCTCGGTGTCGAAAACCTGTGGGCCGCAAACGGTTCCAACGAGATCCTGCAGCAGTTGCTGCAGGCGTTCGGTGGTCCCGGGCGCTCCGCGCTCGGCTTCGTGCCGTCGTACTCGATGCACCCGATCATCTCCGACGGCACCGACACCACCTGGCTGGTCGCGGCACGGTCGCCCGACTTCGGTCTCGACATCGACTACGCCGTCGCCGAGGTGACCAACCGCGAACCCGACGTGGTCTTCGTGACCTCGCCGAACAACCCCACCGGTGGCTCGCTCCCGCTCGCCGATCTACGACGCATCATCGAGGCCGCGCCCGGCATCGTGATCGTCGACGAGGCATATGCCGAGTTCTCCGCCGCGCCGAGCGCGACCGAGCTCATCGACGAGTTCCCGACCAAGGTCGTCGTCAGCCGCACCATGTCCAAGGCCTTCGCCTTCGCCGGCGGACGCCTCGGCTACCTGGCCGCCGCCCCGGCCGTCGTCGACGCCATCCAGCTCGTCCGCCTGCCGTACCACCTCTCGGTGCTGACGCAGGCCGCCGCGCGCGCCGCACTGCGGCACAGCGACGACACCCTCGCCGGTGTCGCGGCGATCATCGCCGAACGCGAACGCGTGGTGACGGCGCTCACCGGCTTCGGTTACCGCGTCGTCGACTCGGACTCGAACTTCGTCCTGTTCGGCGGCTTCCGGGATGCTCCGGCGTCGTGGCAGCGTTACCTCGACGCCGGTGTCCTCATCCGGGACGTCGGGATCACCGGCCACCTGCGGGTGACCATCGGACTCCCGCACGAGAACGACGCATTCCTCGACGTCAGCCGCACGCTCGCCACAACAGATCTGGAGAACTCTCAGTGAGCATCCCCGCGCCTCGCATCGCGAAGGTCGAACGGACCACCAAGGAATCCTCGATCTCGGTCGAACTCAACCTCGACGGGACCGGCATCACCGACATCTCCACGGGCATCGCGTTCTACGACCACATGCTGACGGCGTTCGGTCAGCACGGCAGCTTCGACCTCACGGTCAAGGCCGAGGGCGACATCGAGGTCGAGGGTCACCACACCATCGAGGACACCGCCATCGTGCTCGGCCAGGCGCTCGGTCAGGCACTCGGGGACAAGCGGGGCATCCGCCGCTTCGGCGACGCCTGGATCCCGATGGACGAGACCCTCGCGCAGGCCGTCGTCGACGTCTCCGGGCGTCCGTACTGCGTGCACACCGGTGAACCGGAACACCTGCTCACCGCGGTGATCGGCGGCTACCCGGGTGTGCCGTACTCCACGATCATCAACCGGCACGTCTTCGAGTCGATCGCGCTCAACGCCCGCATCGCCCTGCACGTGCGGGTGCTCTACGGCCGCGACCAGCACCACATCACCGAGGCCGAGTTCAAGGCCGTGGCGCGTGCCCTGCGCACGGCCACCGAATACGACGCCCGGGTCAGCGGCGTTCCGTCGACGAAGGGAGCCCTGTGAGCGCTACCGACGTCACGATCCTCGACTACGGTTCGGGCAACCTGCGCTCGGCGCAGCGTGCACTCGAACGCACCGGCGCCCAGGTGACGGTGACCTCCGACTTCAACACCGCGCTGCAGGCGACCGGCCTGGTCGTTCCGGGTGTGGGTGCGTTCGCCGCGTGCATGGAAGGCCTGCGCGCGGTGAAGGGCGACCGGATCATCGGCCGCCGCCTCGCCGGTGGACGCCCGGTTCTGGGCATCTGCGTCGGCATGCAGATCCTCTTCGAACGCGGCGTGGAGTTCGGGGTCGAGGCCGACGGCTGCGGTGAGTGGCCCGGCAGCGTCACCCAGCTGCCCGCGCCGGTCCTGCCGCACATGGGCTGGAACACCGTGGAGGCCCCCGAGGGATCGGTGCTGTTCGACGGCCTCGACGCCGACACCCGGTTCTACTTCGTGCACTCCTACGCCGCACAGACCTGGGAGATGGACAACGTCGGTTCGCCGCTGCACGCTCCGAAGCTGACCTGGGCCGAGCACGGTGGACGCTTCCTGGCCGCGGTCGAGAACGGACCGCTCTCGGCCACGCAGTTCCACCCGGAGAAATCCGGGGACGCCGGCGCCCAACTCCTGGAGAACTGGGTGAAGGGCCTCTCATGACCGACGGCACGCCGGCCGGCGAAGCGGACGGGAGCACGCCCGACACCCCGTCTGCGGGCAGCGGTTTCTCGATCGCCAAGCTCGCGTTCTACGCTCTCGGCGCCGGTGTGCTGGTCCTGGCGGCGTGCATACCGCTCATCCTCCTGCTGGCGAACTGGTCACCGCTCGCAGGTCTGGTCGCCGCACTGGCCGCAGTGGTCGCGATGATCGCGGCCATCGGTACCGTGGCAAACCGCATGGTCAACCGCGCGCGGGCGGAGCTGATCGCCGCCCGCGACGGACACCCGCCCGCCTGACCCGCTCGACACACAACAGCCCGACCCGAGAACAGACAGGAACACTCCACCCATGGGTAGCACCCTCGAACTCCTTCCCGCCGTCGACGTTGCCGACGGGCAGGCGGTCCGCCTCGTCCAGGGCGCGGCCGGCACCGAGACCTCCTACGGCTCGCCGCGCGATGCGGCGCTGGCGTGGCAGAACGACGGTGCGGAGTGGATCCATCTCGTCGACCTCGATGCGGCCTTCGGTCGCGGCGACAACCGTGAGCTCCTCGCCGGGGTCGTCGGCGAACTCGACGTGAAGGTCGAGCTGTCGGGCGGCATCCGCGACGACGACTCCCTCGCCGCCGCACTGGCGACCGGCTGCACCCGCGTCAACCTGGGCACCGCGGCCCTGGAGAACCCGGAATGGTGCGCCCGCGCGATCGCCGAACACGGTGACCGCATCGCCGTCGGCCTCGACGTCATCCGCGACGGCGACTCCTACCGGCTCCGCGGCCGCGGCTGGGTCACCGACGGCGGCGACCTGTGGGAGGTCCTCGAGCGTCTCAACCGCGACGGATGCTCGCGCTACGTGGTGACCGACGTGTCCAAGGACGGCACCCTCGAGGGCCCGAACCTCGAGCTGCTCGCCGAGGTCGCCGCGGCCACCGATGCCCCGATCGTCGCCTCCGGCGGTGTGTCGGCCATCGACGACCTCGTCGCGATCGCCGGCCTCGTCGACCAGGGTGTCGAGGGCGCGATCGTCGGCAAGGCCCTCTACGCCGGCCGCTTCACCCTGCCCGAGGCACTCACGGCCGTCGCCGGGGTCTGATGAGCGCGACCCAGAGCTCGCTCGACCTCCCGCGGTTGCTCGACACCGCGGGGTCGGTGCTCGACGCAGCCGTCGAGACCTTCGTCGAAGGTCTGGGTGCGCCGAGCGCCGTGCACAAGGGCGGGACGGACTTCGCCACCCAGGTCGACCTCGACCTGGAACGGCGGATCTCCGCCGAGCTCGAGGACCGGACGCAGATTCCGGTCCACGGTGAGGAATTCGGCGGCGCCGATCCGGTCGACGGCCCGGTGTGGGTGCTCGATCCGGTCGACGGGACCTTCAACTACTCGGCAGGCATGCCGCTCACCGGCATCCTGCTCGGGCTCGTCGTCGACGGCGAGGCGACCCTCGGCCTGACGTGGCTGCCGCTGCTGGACCGCAAGTACGCTGCTCACGCCGACGGTCCGCTGCTGATCAACGGCGAGGCCGCCGAGCCCCTGCCGGACACGCCGCTGGAGGAGGCCGCGGTCGCCTTCGGGCCGTTCAACGCGGCCGGGCGCGGTCGCTATGCGGGGGATCGACGCGCAGATCTGTTGCGCGCGTTGAGTTCCCGCGTCGCCCGTATCCGGATGACGGGGAGCACGGGCGTCGACATGGCGTTCACCGCCTCGGGCGTCTTCGGCGGGGCCGTCGCCTTCGGGCGGCACCCGTGGGACAACGCGGCGGGCGCCGCGCTGGTCCGGGCGGCCGGTGGGGTCGCCTCCGACATCGCGGGCGAGCGCTGGACGGTCGCCTCCCCGTCACTGGTCGCGGGCACGCCGACCGTGCACGCGGGTCTGATGGCAGTGATCGAGCAAACGGTCGGGGAGTGGTCGGAATGAGCACCCCGGCAACCGATGAGACAGGCACGAGAGCATCCCATGAAGAACGAGCACACGAAGGAGACACGACGATGACGCTGGCGACGCGGGTCATCCCGTGCCTCGACGTCGACGACGGCCGGGTCGTGAAGGGCGTCAACTTCGAGAATCTCCGCGACGCCGGGGATCCCGTCGAGCTGGCCGAGCGCTATGACCGGGAAGGCGCCGACGAGCTGACCTTCCTCGACGTCACCGCGTCGAGCTCGGGACGCTCCACGATGATCGACGTCGTCAAGCGGACCGCCGACCAGGTGTTCATCCCGCTGACCGTCGGCGGCGGCATCCGAACCGTCGAGGACGTCGACATGATGCTGCGCGCGGGCGCGGACAAGGTCAGCGTCAACACCGCCGCGATCGCACGCCCCGAGGTCCTCGGCGAGATGAGCCGACGTTTCGGCTCGCAGTGCATCGTCCTGTCGGTCGACGCGCGGACCGTGCCGGAGGGTTCGGAGCCGACGCCGTCCGGCTGGGAGGTCACCACCCACGGCGGCCGCCAGGGAACCGGCATCGACGCGGTCGAGTGGGCTCGGCGCGGTCAGGACCTCGGTGTCGGTGAGATCCTGCTCAACTCGATGGACGCCGACGGCACCAAGAAGGGCTTCGACCTGCGCATGCTCAGGGCGGTGCGCGCGGCCGTACGGGTCCCGGTCATCGCCAGCGGCGGTGCAGGCAAGGTCGAGGACTTCGCGCCCGCCGTCCAGGCCGGCGCGGACGCAGTGCTGGCCGCCTCGGTCTTCCACTTCGGCGAACTCACCATCCACGAGGTGAAGGCCGCCATGGCCGACGCCGGGATCACCGTCCGATGACACAGGCAGGAGAACGCTGATGGCCCTCGATCCGGAGCTCGCCTCGCGTCTCAAACGCAACGCCGACGGACTGTTCAGTGCGGTCGCGCAGGAACGCTCCACCGGCGACGTCCTGATGGTCGCGTGGATGGACGACGCCGCTCTCGAACGGACCCTCGCCACGCGCAAGGCGACCTACTACTCGCGGTCACGCCAGGAGTACTGGGTCAAGGGCGAGACGAGCGGTCACACCCAGTACGTGCACGACGCGCGCCTCGACTGCGACGGCGACACGGTGTTGCTCGTCGTCGACCAGGTCGGCGCGGCCTGCCACACCGGGAACCACAGCTGTTTCGACACCGAGTCGCTGTCTTTCGGAGCAGACGCCCGGCCGGTCGATTCCGCACAGTAGATTTCCATCGTGATCACACCCGAAAGGCGGTGACGCTGCATGCCCCTCATCCAGATCTCGCAGACCCCCGGACTCTCCGACCGCGTCAAGCGCGAGACCATCGCGGCGGTGACCGAGGCGTACGCCAAGGCGACCGGCAAGAACCCGGATTCGGTCTGGGTCACGATCACCGAGGTGCCGCGCACTCAGTGGGGCGTCGGCGGCGAGCCCCTCGGATGAGCGGCGTGAACGCGGCGGCCGGGGCGCACACGACGTCCCTCGCGGAATTCCTCGACCTCGCCCGTGACCATCGCGTGGTGCCGGTGACACGCAAGGTGCTCGCCGATTCGGAGACACCGCTGTCGGCGTACCGCAAGCTGGCCGGCGATCGTCCCGGGACCTTCCTGCTGGAGTCGGCAGAGAACGGCCGCTCCTGGTCGCGCTGGTCCTTCATCGGGGCCGGGGCACCCTCGGCGCTGACCGTCGTCGACGGCCAGGCGCACTGGTGGGGTTCGGTGCCGGTGGGCGCTCCCGAGGGCGGCGACGCCCTCGAAGTGCTGGCCGAGTCGCTGCGCGTGCTCAAAACCGACCCGCTGCCGGGCATGCCGCCGCTGACCGGCGGCTTCGTCGGGTTCATGGCCTACGACATGGTCCGGCGCCTCGAACGTCTCCCGGAGACCACCGTCGACGACCTCGGCCTGCCGGACATGATGATGGTGCTGGCCACCGACCTCGCCGCCGTCGATCATCACGAGGGCACGATCACGCTGATCGCCAACGCGGTCAACTGGGACGGTTCCGACGAGCGCGTCGAGGAGGCCTACGCCGACGCCCTGGCGCGTCTGGACCGGATGACCGAGGCGCTCGCCGCACCCGCGTCGTCGACCGTCTCGACCTTCGACCGGCCCACTCCGGACTTCACCGCACAGCGCACGCTCGAGGAGTACAGCGAGATCGTCACTAGCCTCGTCGGCGAGATCGAGGCGGGCGAGGCCTTCCAGGTCGTGCCGTCGATGCGGTTCGAGATGGACACCGAGGCCGACCCGCTCGACGTCTACCGCGTGCTCCGGGCATCGAATCCCAGCCCGTACATGTACCTGCTGCGGATGCCGGGGACCGAGGCGAACAGCGACACTGCCGCTCCCGACGCGATCGCCCGCAAACCGTTCACGATCGTCGGCAGCAGCCCGGAGGCGCTGGTCACCGTCGCCGACCGCATCGCGACCACACACCCCATCGCCGGGACGCGCTGGCGCGGCGCCACCGAAGAAGAGGATCAACTGCTCGGCAAGGGCCTTCTCGAGGACGAGAAGGAGAACGCCGAACACCTCATGCTCGTCGATCTCGGCCGCAACGATCTCGGCCGTGTATGCGTCCCCGGCACGGTGAAGGTCAGCGACTACCGGCACATCGAGCGGTACAGCCACGTCATGCACCTGGTGTCGACGGTGTCGGGAACGCTGCGCGACGACAAACACGCACTCGACGCGGTGACCGCCTGCTTCCCGGCCGGCACGCTCACCGGCGCACCCAAGGTGCGCGCGATGGAGCTCATCGACGAACACGAGAAGACACGGCGCGGCCTCTACGGCGGCATCGTCGGCTACCTCGACTTCGCCGGCAACGCCGACACCGCGATCGCCATCCGCACCGCGCTCCTCGCCCGTGGCCAGGCCTACGTGCAGGCCGGTGGCGGCGTGGTCGCCGACAGTGAGCCCGAGTACGAGTACAACGAGGCGCGCAACAAGGCAACCGCGGTGCTCAACGCCGTCGCCGCCGCGTCGACGATGAACAGGGTCGGGGAGACCCCGTCAGGAGACATCGCGTGACATCCGCGGACCAACCGGCCGAGTCGTCCCAGCCTGAGTCGTCCCAGCCCAAGCCGAAGTCCTCGCGACGGCCGCAGATGATCGCGGCGGTCCTGATGCTGGCCACCGCCGCCGCGTTCTGGGGCGCGAGCCGGCTGACGTGGGCCACCGTCTCGGCCGAGGACGGCCTCTCACCGCAGCGCGCCTTCGACGTGAAGGGATCGGACTGGAGCCCGTGGCTCACGCCGCTCGCCCTGGTCTACCTCGCCGGCATCGCCGCGGTGCTGTCGGTGCGCGGCTGGGGTCTGCGCCTCGTCGCGCTGCTCGTCGCCGCCGGTGGCGTGCTCGCCGCCTTCCCGGCGATCTCCCTGATCGCCGGTGGCGCCGACTCCGAGTACGCCGCCGACGCCGGGGACATTCCGGACCGGTACATCGTGCTCTACACCGACACCCAGTGGTTGCCCGCCGCGCTGGTCCTGCTCGGCACGGTGTGTGCGGTCGCCGCCGCGGTTGTGCTGCTCCGGGTCGCCAAGGGTGCGACGATGTCGTCCAAGTACAAGACCCCCGCGGCCCGGCGCGAGGAGCTCGAGACCGAGATCTTCGCCGACTACGAGCGGCGGAAGAGGGCGGCCGCGGCCGACTCCGCGAAAGCCGGTGACACCCCGGCCGACGCCGACGCCGACGCCGACGCCGGAACCGGCGGAAAGGACCGGCGGCCCGGCGACGACCGGGACGCCAACGAGCGCATGATGTGGGACGCGCTCGACACGGGCATCGACCCCACCGATCCGGACGAGCGCTGACCCTCCGGGCGAGCAGTGCCCCGGTCCGACGCCTCGCTGAGACGCACACGACAGGCTGAGATATGCGCAACAGTCCAGGACCGGTCCCGTTTTGTGGAGAATCGGCCAACCCGGCGACAGGTCGCCGCGACTGTCGGTCTACCCTGAGACCACACGACGAGCGGAAGGGAGCGGAGTCGCTGTGAGCATGCCCAACGTTCTCGAGTCGATCATCGAGGGAGTCAAAGCCGACGTCGCCGCACGTGAGGCGATGACCGACTTCGCTGCCGTCAAGGCCGCCTCGGCGAAGGCTCCCGCTCCCCGGGACGCCATGGTCGCACTCCGCCAGCCCGGTATCGGTGTGATCGCGGAGGTCAAGCGCGCGAGCCCGTCGAAGGGTGAGCTGGCCTCGATCGGCGACCCAGCCGAGCTTGCCAAGGCCTACGAAGACGGCGGCGCGCGCATCATCAGCGTGCTGACCGAGGAGCGACGCTTCCACGGCTCGCTCGCCGATCTCGACGCCGTTCGCGCAGCGGTCGACATCCCGGTCCTGCGCAAGGACTTCATCGTCGGTCCGTACCAGATCCACGAGGCCCGCGCCCACGGCGCCGACGTCATCCTGCTGATCGTCGCGGCCCTCGAACAGAACGTCCTCGCCTCGCTGCTCGACCGCACCGAGAGCCTCGGCATGACCGCCCTCGTGGAGGTGCACACCGAGGAAGAGGCCGACCGCGCCCTCGAGGCCGGCGCGTCGGTCGTCGGCGTGAACGCCCGCAACCTCAAGACCCTCCAGGTCGAGCGGGACACGTTCTCGCGGATCGCCCCCGGCCTGCCGACCGAGATCATCCGCATCGCGGAGTCGGGTGTTCGCGGCACTGCCGACCTGCTGGCCTATGCCGGCGCGGGCGCCGACGCCGTCCTGGTGGGTGAGGGACTCGTGACAAGTGGTGACCCCCGCGCCGCCGTGCGTGAGCTGGTCACCGCGGGTACCCACCCGTCGTGCCCGAAACCAGTTCGCTGACATACGTCTTCGGGCCGTGTTCGGTCCATGTCGTCGTCGGCCCGATCGACTGTGAGATGTAGTGACCGCCCATCCTGATTCGGCCCATCCCGACTCTTCCGCGACCGTGCTCCCGCCGGCCAGCACCGGCCTGACGACGCGTACGTCGATCGAACCCGACGAGGGTGGACACTTCGGCGTCTACGGCGGACGGCATGTGCCGGAAGCCCTGATGGCGGTCATCGACGAGGTCACCACGACCTTCTTCAAGATCCGCAACGACGACGCCTTCCTGAACGAACTCGACCGTCTGCAGCGTGACTACGCCGGACGTCCGTCGCCGCTGTACGAAGCGAAGCGTCTCG
>NZ_BACI01000065.1 GCF_000225505.1 Gordonia alkanivorans NBRC 16433
AGGGTCCGGTTGAAGCGTTCTGCTTTTCCGTTGGTCCACGGGCAGCCGGGTTTGATGAACCTGCGCCGCAGTCCCCAGGCCGTGCACACCCAACCCCAGTTGGTGCCGCGCCGGTGGACCGGGGCGTTGTCAGTCAGTAGCCGCCGTGCCCCGCACGTCGTGGCCGGTGAACACCTCATCGCACGGTGCAAGAATCCTGCACTCGTGAGGTCTTTCTCGTCGGGCAGTACTTCGCTGTAGGCCAGCTGAGTGCGATCGTCGATCGCGGTGTGCACGTAGTCATAGCCGATCTTGGTTGTCTTGTGCCGGTTGGCAACTGAGATCGCCGCGTGACGGCCGTGCAGGCGCCACCCGCCGCCGGTGGGGATGCGGCCGAGCCTTTTGACGTCGACGTGGACCATCGATCCGGGAGTGCGGTGTTCATAGCGGTGGGGTCGCGGCGCGAGGAGCGCACCACCTCACCGGTGATCGGGTCGATCGCGCTCAAGTGCGGCATTTGATGGCGTGCCGAGATCCGGCCCACTGTCGAGGCGTGCATCCCGAGCTCGGCAGCCAGCACGACCGCACCGCGCTTGCGGCGGCGGCGCAAGGCGAGCACGTTGCGCTCCAAGCGCTCAGTGGTGCGTCGGGGCATCTGGTGCCCGGTTCGGCACGGGTGCCGAACCGAGAAGATGCTCACGCACTGTCGGAGTCGAGCCATCGCCCGACACGCAGCGGCGGCGCTCTCGCACTGATTGCGCATTCTCGCACGTAACTACCGAACGAACACAAGAAAGCCATACGAATGTGCGCGCGGTCGTTTGTCTACTCCGAGGTCGAAAAACCACGATGAAGTGCACGTTGGTGTCAAGTTGCAGAAAGTTTCGTTCAGGTTAACGCAGGTCAAGTCTCTGTTTCCGACGCGCATAACCCTCCTGCACACCAGTATGGTTTCCGTACGCAAGGCAAAGGGGCCATGGAGTGACGCAGAGATAGGAATGTCGATGACAACCGAGAACCCATCCTTGGTGGAGGAACTCACCATCCAACCGGTGCCCGAGGAGCGCCGAAGAGGCAAGGTTCGCGATCTGTTCCCGATCTGGTTCGGGGTCAACGTGATGCCACTGACGCTGGTCACTGGTGTCCTGGGCGTCACGGTCTATGGACTCAGCGCGCTATGGTGCGTGGTCGCGATTCTGATCGGTAACCTGCTCGGCGCCGTGCTCATGGCTCTGCACTCGGTCCAGGGCTCTAAACTCGGTGTCCCGCAGATGATTCAGGCGCGTGCGCAGTTCGGTATGTACGGTGCGCTGCTCGTGTTGGGCGCGGTCATCTTCGTGTACTTCGGGTTCCTTGCCTCTATCCTGATCCTCGCGCGAGATACCATCGCGCTCCTATTCCCCTTCATCGACGGGGTGGGCGGTCTGATCTTCTGTGCCGCCATCACGCTGGTCGTTGTGGTGGTCGGGCACGATCTGATCCACCGCGCGAACAAGGTACTGTTGGTCCTGTTCGGCGCAGCGGTGGTGATTCTGGCCATCTCGCTCATCGCGAACGGCTCTGACCTGGGTATCGCGCAGACCGACCTTGGCTTCAACGGGATCGGCTTCATGGGCATGATCTCTACCGCTGCCATCTGGCAGATCGCCTATGCCCCTTACGTTTCGGATTACTCGCGGTACCTCCCTTCGACGACTCCGAGTCGGCCCGCGTTCTGGTTCACCTACCTCGGAACCGTTCTCGGTGCAGTGCCGGTGATGATCTTGGGTGCGCTGTTGGTGACCGTTGTGGGCGAAGGAACGGTCGAAAGTCTCGTCAGCATGCTGCCGGGTCCGTTCAAGGTCTTCGTCCTGATCATGTTGTTCCTGGGTGCGATCGACGCTGCCGTGATCAATCTGTACGGACCGTCCCTCACGGTGTTGACAATCTTCCAGACCTTCAAGCCGAACTGGATCCCCCAGGCACGGGCCAGGAATGCCGTCGCCGTCGTCGTGGCGATTCTCGCGACTGTGGTGGCCGGGTATGCCGCATCGAACTTCCTCGACTCCTACTACGGGTTCATTCACTTCCTGTCGATGCTCCTGATCCCCTGGAGCGTCATCAATCTCGTCGACTACTACGTCATCAAGAAGGGCGACTACGACCCCGAGGCGTTCGTCGACAGCACCAGTGGCTACGGCAAGTTCAACGTTCCGGCCGTCGTCGCGTACGTCGTCACATTCATCGTGGAGCTGCCGTTCAGTGTGACGTTCTACGTCGGGCCGATCGCAAAGGCGCTCGATGGTGTCGACCTGACCTGGGCCGTGGGTTCGGTGGTCAGCTTGGTGCTCTACCTGGGCTTGGTCCGGTGGTCTGGCGGTAGCCGACCGAACATCGAGAACAATTCGGGCTCGCTGCAGCCGAGTGCTGCCGGCCAGGCCTGAAACAGTCTGAAAAAGAGAGGAACTAGCAATGTCGGATCTGGGTCTTGAGGTCGCCGTCGGTGATGGCACCGACCGTCAGCGACTGATGAACAGCACGTGGACACACCACATCAAGACGCCGTTCTCGCAGGGATGGCGGGTGGGAAACCTTGTCTTTACTGGCGGGCAGCTCTCCTCTGACGAGCACGGGAACGTCGTCGGCGAGGGTGACATCGAGACCCAGACCCGAAATGTGTTCCAGTCGTTGACGAATGTGCTGGCCGAGGCCGGCGCTACCTGGGACGACGTGGTGAAGGTCAACACCTACTACTGCTTCGACGGCGCCGGTGACGAAGTGCAGGCCAACTGGGAGAAGATGACTCGCGTCCGAATGCAATTCCTCCCCGAAGAAGGCCCGGCCGGCACCGGTGTGCGCGTCGCGGGCCTCATGTACGACGGATTCCTCATCGAAGCAGAAGCCATCGCGGTCATCCGCGGCTGACGACAACAAGATTTACGAAAGGTTCACAATGACCATCTCGATTCCGGACTCGGCCGCATTCGACCCGCAGCGGCTGCGTATCGACAAGGTGACCAACCAGCTGGACAGCACGGGTGGACACCTGATGACCGGTGCCCAGTACAAGGCTTCCCTGCTGGACGGCCGACGGATCATCTCCTCGCAGGGTGAAGAGATCACCGATGTCACCACGCACCCCGACCTTCGCGCTGTCGAGACCTTGGCGAGCATCCAGGACGCACAGTTCGATCCGGAGCACCAGGACACGTTGACGTACATCGCCGAGGACGGTGGCCGGCGCGCGATCGGCTGGCAGGTCCCCACGACCCGGGAGCACCTCTTCGCCAAGCGTGAGGCAACACGATTCATCACTCAGCGAACGATGGGAATGTACGGTCGCCCCAACGACTATGGCCCGATGATGGCCCTGGGCTTCCTGTCCACCATCGACCGCATCGAGGCGGAGAACCCCGAGTTCGCCGAGAACATCCGGAACTTCGTCAAACTGTCGGGTGACTACAACCTGCTGAGCACGGATCTGATCGCCGACCCGCAGTCGGATCGCAACGTCCCGCGCAACGAGCGCCCGTCGCAGTTGCGGATCGTCGAAGACCGGTCGGACGGCATCGTGATCTCGGGTGCCAAGGTTGCGGGTAGCATCGGGTCCCTCGCGCACTTCTTCACCCTGTCGACGACGCTGGGCGAGGGTGTCGGTCCCGAAGCCGCCATCTGGGCCGCGATCCCAATGAACTCGCCGGGACTCTCACTGGTTCTGCGTGAGCCCACCGCACGCATGAACACCCCGCGCAACGACCACCCGCTCGATCACGCGGGCGAAGAACTCGACCAGACCATCATCTTCGACAACGTGTTCGTTCCGCGGGAGTACGTGTTCAGTAAGTACAACCTGGGTCTGCTGGACCTGTACTACGAGAGCTGCGTCTACTCGCTGTGGTCCATCATGACCCGCCTCGCATTCCGTGCCGAGATGTTCACCGGTGTGGCACAGGTCATCACGGAGATTCTCGGAACGAACAAGATCCCGGGCGTTCAGGCAGCAGTCGCCGACATCACGCTCTACGCACAGACTCTGAAGGCGTACTCGCTCGCGACAATCTCGGAATCGGTGGAATGGAACGGCCTTCATGTTCCGAATCCGGAACTCACGACAGCCGGCCGCCTCTACTCGATCGAGAACTACCCGAAGATCACGTACCAGATCCGTGATCTCTGCGGCCAGGCCCTCATCGCGCGGTGGCCCGAGAAGGTCTGGGATCACCCTGAATTCGGTCCGCGAATGGAAGCCTTCTTCCCCGGCACGGGTGTCACGGCTCGCGAGAAGAACACGTTCTTCAACTTCGTCTGGGATCTGGTTGCCGGTGCCCACGCAGGTCGTGTCGGGCTCTTCGAAAACGTGAATGCCACGCCGCCGGCATTCGTGCGCCACCTCGTCTACTCCAAGACCGATCGCAGCGACGCGGCGCGACGCGTTCGCGATTACGTCGGGATCTCCTGATGACCAGTGTTGAGACCGTGATGGAGTCGTTACCGCGCTTCCGGACCCGAGCATCTTCGAGTATCGCCCCCATCCCCGCGGCTGACTTCGCACAGTCGATGAGGATGCTGGCGAGTGGAGTGGTGATCGTGACCTCCGTGGTCGACGATCGTCCTTGGGGAGTGACGCTCAGTTCGTTGTCGTCGTTCTCAGCTGATCCTGCCCGGATCGCCTTCTCGATCAAGCAGTCCACGGCCACGGCACAGTCCATCGCGGAACTCGGTGAGTTCGGCGTGGCGGTCCTGTCCGCGGAGTCAGCAGATCTGGCTGCTCGGCAGGCGGCTCCCGGCCAACCTAAATTCCTTCCGGACGCATCGGTTTCCGGACTCGGCCCGCTGCTGGGTGTGCCGGCGATCGAAGGCGCGATCTACAACCTGGAGTGTAAGTCGGTGCTCGAGGTCGAGGTTCTCGATCACGTGCTGGTGGTGGCAGATGTGTTGTCGGCCACCACGCACACCAGGGACGAGTCGGGCCTCGTCTTCTTCAATCAAACGTTCGGAGAGTTCTCTCCGAAAGGGGAGAACTCATGACTGCAATCCCAATCGCTGATTCGGAACTCCAGGTGCCGACGCTCGGCGCACACCTCCTGGACGGACGCCGGACGATCGTCGACCTGACCCGCCCCATCTACGAGGGCATGCCTATGTGGTTCGGCCATCAGGAGACCAAGATCGTCGTCCACCAGACACATGAGGAGTTCAAGGAGAAATTCGGAACACACGACGGGTTCCATGCACGTGATCTGCTGATCAGCGAGCACGCCGGCACCCACACCGACGCGACGTTCGAGTACGACCCGGACGGCAAGACGCTCGACGCGATCCCGCTGACGTACTACTACGGGTCCGCAGTATGCATCGACCTGTCGCACGTGCAGTTCCAGTCACCCGATCCGGAGCAACAAGGCTATGCCAGCATCGACGACGTGAAGATCGCCGAAGCCAAGCTCGCCGAGGCCGGCGAGCAGATCCGCCCGGGCGACATCGTCCTTGCGTGGTTCGACTACGGCGACCGGTGGTTCCCGCAACCCAAGTACATCGACGAGAACCCCGGATTCGATTGGAGCGGTGCCGAATACCTCGCCGAGAAGGGTGTGGTGAACCTCGGCACCGACTGCAACGCCATCGACAACAGCCTGGACAACTCGTTCCCCGGTCACATGGTGTGTAAGAAGTACGGCATCGTCAATACCGAGCACCTGGCCAATCTCGGCCAGGTGGTCAACAAGCGGTTCGAGTTCTTCGGACTTCCGTTGAACATCCTCGGAGGCACCGGATCGCCGATCCGTGCTGTGGCAATTCTGGACTGAGACAACTGGACACGCCTCCGGCGTTTCAGAACGTCGGTGGCGTGTTCACCCATACGACCCGAGCGTCGGTGGTTCCCGGGTTGCGATACGAATGTGGCCGCGTGCTCTCGAAATTCATCGAGTCCCCAGCGTTGAGTACGTAGATCTCCGTGGCATCCAGGACGACTTCGAGTGAGCCCTCGACGACGGTGAGAAACTCCTCCCCGTCGTGGGTCATCGGGTGCCCACTGCCGCAGTCAGGCTTCACGGTCACCATCTGTGATTGAAGAGCGGTCGTGGAGAGATAGAGGTTCTCGATGACGACACCGGACGAATCGACGATCTTCTTGCGTCGGTTGCGCCTCACGACGATCTGTTCGTTCTCCGGCGCCACACCCAACAATTCGTTGGTGGTCACACCGATCGCATGGGCGATCTGGGTGAGCCGGCCGATGTTCGGGCTCGTGTTACCTCGCTCGAAGGCGCTCAGTGCAGACGGGCTCATGTCGATCCGTCCCGCCACGTCCCTCAAGCTCAACCCCGATCGCTGCCGTAGGAGTTTCGCTCGTGCCCCGACATCCGGTTGGCTGGTTCCGTCCTTCTCGACGGGTTCGTCCTCCGAATCCTCGGTACCGGTGCTGCCGAGCGAAGCACGGACGCCGGCGAACGTCACCTCTCCACTGTCGAGTAGGCGTCGAACCCGCTCCAAGTGCCTGAGATCCCGCATCGAGTAACGCCTTTGACCCGACTCGGTTCGGGTGGGAGTGATCAGTCCCTCGTCCTCCCACAGACGCAGCCGGGCTGCCGACACCCCGAGCATCTGGGCGATGTGCCCGATCTTCAGAATCGGAGCGGACGACGCGGAGTCGAGATCAGCGTCCGTCTTTCCGTTGGCCATCCGACAAACCACCCCTCACCATTGACCCGGAGTTTGCAGAACATGCTGCCTGCGTGCATCGACCATATCGTGATTTCCGTTCCAGAACTTGATGCAGGAGTGGAGAGTTTCCGCACGCTCTATGGACTCGAGACGATAGGTGGAGGACGACACGAAGGCGCGGGGACCGAAAACCGCATTATTCCGCTGGACGGAAGTTACCTGGAACTCGTCACCGTTGTCGACGCATCGTCCGCAGCAGCCAATCCTTTCGGCCGGCTCGTGGCCTACGGGCTCGAACACAGCATTCCGCTCACCGCGTGGGTGGTGCAGGTCACGGAGCGGTCGGCCGCACTCTCGCATCAGCACCTTCGCCGGGACGGCGTCGCAGTCGACCTATACGGGGTCGAGGAAGTGATCGGCTCGGGCGACCGGCCGTTCGGACTGGTGCGCCCTGCCGGACAGGCGTTCCCGGGTGCATCGCCCGCAGGCGGCTACCGACTCGTCGACATTCAAACAGTGGCGTCCGGTGCGGAGGACCCGGCCTCCGTGGGCGAAGCTGACGTCGCTCTCTCGCCTGTCGCCATCCGTGGTGGCCGTCTTTCAGCCGTCGTTCTCGAGAGTCCGGACGGCATGTCAGTGACTCTCGACCAACACCTACTGGAGGTGATCTCTCGATGACTTCGATCATCGCAACCCGACACGAACTGCACGAGCATCCAGAAGTCGGGCTCGATCTGCCGTGGACCCAGCGCTACCTCCGGGAACGTCTCGAAGCCGCCGGGATCGAGTGCCGACTGGGAAGCGGGCTGACCTCGGTCATCGCGATCGTGCGCGGCCCAGGCTCGGTCAACGGTGCAGCGCGGCCCGTCGTACTGGTGCGTTCCGACATGGACGCCTTGCCGGTGGAAGAGGAGACAGGTCTTCCCTGGGCGGCGACGAACGGCGCCATGCATGCCTGTGGGCACGACTGCCACATGGCCATCGTCCTGCACGCCGCCCTCGAAGTGCAGAAACGTCGCGAAGAACTGGCCGGCGACGTGATCTTCTTCTTCCAACCCGGTGAAGAAGGGCACGGCGGCGCCGAACTGGCTCTGAATGAAGGATTGCTCGACGTTCTCGGTACCCGTCCGGTCGCCGCGCTGGGATTCCACGTTCTTGCACACCACTTGAAGTGCGGTGAGGTCGTGTCGCGCGGCGGCGCAGTGCTGGCGGGGTCGACACTCATCGATGTCGACTTCCATGGCCGTGGAGGGCACGGTTCGGCTCCTCACTTGGCCCGCGACCCGCTGTCTGCGGCCGCGGCGTTCGTGACCAACTCCGCCGCAATGATGTCGATGCGGGTGGACCCGCGTGAACGCGCCGTGCTGACATACGGGACCGTGTCGGCGGGCGTCGCCCGCAACATCATTCCCGAGAGGGCGGAGCTACGCGGGGTGATCCGTGGGTTCTCGGAGTCGACCATCGATGAAGTCGAAGAGCTGGCCCGTACCGGTGCGGAAGGTGTGGCGACCAGTCACGGCGTGACGGTGAAGGTCAACGTCCGCAAGGACACCGTCCCCACGGTCACGTCGGGGGGTGAACTCGAGAAACTGCGGGCGATCGTCGGCGATGCTGTGGGCGAGCTCGACGAACCGCTGGCGATCGCCGAGGACTTCTCGTGGATCCTGCGACAGGTTCCGGGTGTGTTCCTGCTCGTCGGCGCGTCCACGGGCGACCCTGCGACGAGTCCCTCCAACCATTCGGCGAATGCCACGTACGACGACAGCGTCCTGGCCCCCACTGCCGATCTGGTCGTCCGTTGGGTGCGCGGCCGGCTCGACATTGAAGCGCACGACGCAGCTTCGTAAATCCTGTGTTTCGGCGTCGTAAAAGTCGGTCGCCGAGCAAGGAAAAGCGTGCTGCACAACGATAGAGTTTCTGTACGCGAGTTCAGGGTGGGTAGCCATCGGAGACGCTCTCCGAACTCCGGCGTCGTCATTGACACCGACATGCATCGATGGGAGCGCAGCCCTCCCAGAGGAAGGAGCGACAAGTGAAGATCCTAGTGGACTGGCAGAAGTGCACCGGAATCGGAATCTGTGAGGCACTGTCTCCCGACACATTCGAGGTCGGCGACGACGGCAAGCTGCAGTTGATCAACGGCGAGGTGATTCCCGAGGGACTCGAAGCCGAGATCGACTCCGCCATCGCGGGTTGTCCGACGGCGGCACTGAGCAAGCAGGCGTCCTGACCGCCGTGAACGACTTGGAACATCTCGTCATCGTCGGTGCGTCATTGGCCGGTGTTCGTGCCGCCGAAGCGGCGCGCTCCGAAGGGTTCGCGGGCGCAATCACCCTCGTCGGTGACGAGATTCATCTGCCGTACGATCGCCCATCGCTCTCCAAGGAATTCCTCGAACCGGAGGGTGACACGGAACCGATTTACCTGTCGTCGGACGAGTCGTTGCGTGACCTCGACATCACTCTCGCTCTTGGTGAGACGGCCATCCGCCTGGAGACGATCCGACAGGTCGTGGTGACCAACCACGGCGAGTACAACTACTCGTCGATGGTGATCGCGACGGGATCGTCACCGATCATGATTCCCGGTGCCGAGAACCTTGACGGCGTACACGTCGTGCGCACGCTCGAAGACTCCCGTGCCGTTCGGTCGGCACTGGATCGTGGCGGTGACGTCGTCGCCATCGGCGGCGGATTCATCGGCGCCGAAGTGGCGTCGGCAGCGCGCAAGCGCGGATTGACCGTCTCCATCGTGGAGGCAGCCGAGGTGCCGCTGGTCCGCGCCGTCGGCGCCGACATGGGTGCTTCGCTGTCCTCCCTCCATGCGAAGTTCGGCACCGAGTTGCTGTGCGGCACTGGCGTTGTGGGGTTCGAGGGTGCAGGCCATGTCGAAGCGGTCGTCCTCAGTGACGGACGTCGAATCCCTGCAGATCTGGTGGTCGTCGGTGTCGGATCACGGCCGGCGACCGGCTGGTTGGTCGACAGCGGCCTGGAGTTGGACAACGGTGTCGTCTGTGACGAGCACCTGAGAACCAGCGTTCCGAACGTGTATGCGGCCGGGGACGTGGCATTGTGGCACAACCCGCTGTTCGAGCGGCGGATGCGCATCGAGCATTTTATGGCGGCGGCAGAGCAAGGAGCTCGAGCTGCGCGAAATGCAGTGACGCCCGGGTTATCCCAGCCGTACGTCACGGTGCCGTACTTCTGGTCGGATTGGTACGGAAGCAGGATTCAGTTCGTCGGTGTCACCACCGAGGACTACGAGGTGGTGTCCGGAAGTCTCGGAGAAGAGCACTTCGTCGTGCTCTTCCGTTCAG
>NZ_BACI01000064.1 GCF_000225505.1 Gordonia alkanivorans NBRC 16433
AAAGGTGCGGCAATTGAAAATTGCTGAAAAGCAGAAGTCGAAGGCAACGCATGTGGCTGCGGCCGTTGCGTCTAGGAGTCCGGCGGTGGTGACAGCGAAAACCGCCTACAAGACCGGAAAGGCGACGACGTCGGTGTTGCCGAAATTGATCGGTTTGGGAATGGCGGGAACAGGGTTGGCGCACTTTGTTGTTCCGCAGGCTTTTGAATCGATCACCAAGCTTGCATTTCCCGAGAACACGCGTGAATGGACTTACGCGAATGGTGCAAGTGAGACCCTGATCGGCCTCGCCCTCTCCAACAGCCGGTCCCGCGTTTACGGTTTGATTGGGGTGGTCGCATATGTCGGGTTCCTCGGCAGGCGAGTCGTGCAAGCCTGACAGTGACCGCCGACATTCACTCTAATGCAGTGCCATGAAAGGATTACTCGTCGAGTTCGCTGACGTGCAGGGGCGCCTCGGCGAAGAGGGAAAAGCTTGTGGCGTGAGTAGTCCGATGGCTGCGTACCGGGGGTGCCGGCGGCGGAATTACATCCAGAGCCAGCGGCACACTGGGCCAGCAACTAGCTGCAAACGCGGGTCAGTTCATCTCGAGGCGGGACGCGAAACCGGGATGGCTAAATGGCAGATCAGGTGAGAAGGCAACGCCTACGGTTGCGGCCGCGCCGTTGATTATTCCCCACGTTGTCTCCGATAGGTGTGCGGCGAAGAACTTGTCGTCTACCCCTTGCTCACGACCGTTGTCGATCCACCACTGAGTCGCCGATAGTCCAGAACCCAGAATGGACGCCACGGCCAAGGGAATGATCGAGGCATCTGCGTGAACACGCTGCAGACTTTCAGTGAACCGGTCGGCGACGGCCTCCATCACCGACCTCAGTTGGTCAGCAACTCCGCCATCTCCCGATCCGGAGTACTGAAACAAGTGATTCGCCATAAGGAACCTGACGACCACGGGGTGTTTCCCAACCAGCGCGACGTAGGACTGGACCGACGAGCGAATCATATCGTCAACAGACGCATGATCTTGCTCAGCAAAGATTGTGACTTGCGCCGACTCCCACATCAACGCACCGAGTTTTGCCGCCACCGCCCCGTTCAAGCCCGCTTTGTCGCCGAAGTAGCGGTACAGCTTCGGCTTAGATACGCCGGCCTCCGCAGCGATGTCGTCCATGCTGACGCTTGCGCCATAGCGTTCGATGATCCGGATGGCCGCGTCGACCAGCTGTGCGCGTACCGCGACTCGGTGTTCATCCCAACGAGTGCTACGGGCATCCATCACCCGGCGCTGCACCTGAGATGGCGCGGAGGAAACTCGGCGGACGACTGACATTCTAGGAGTAACAATACCGGAAGTCCCTCCCCCAAGCGATCATCAGCTCATGTGCATTCGGTCATAGATACGGTTCAGGAGTCAACTTTCTACCGTGGCTGCGTCCAATCGCGCCGCTGCTTCGTTGAAATCGTTCGGTGCCTCCATGTTGATCATGTGACCGATCTGCGGCAACACCACGAAATCGTGCAACCGACCGCGCTGCTGCAGGCGTTCGGCGAGATCAATGGAATGAACCTCGGGTGTCAACTTGTCGGCAGAG
>NZ_BACI01000063.1 GCF_000225505.1 Gordonia alkanivorans NBRC 16433
AGTGGTGCCACGAACTCATCAACTGCGCGGGCACTCCACTCAGATGCTGAACCGTGCATCTCGGAGAACGCGCCCAGGACCATCCCGGCGAGCGTGTTTGCTTCGACCGCATCCGCTGCACCCGACGTTTTGTCGGAGAGTCCACGTAAGACATCTGGATTTACAAGCACGAGCCCCCACCACTTCGTGTACGTAAGTCGACCGTCAGCGTCTCAGTATGCCCATCGATCGGACATACCGGTCGGTCAGATCCCCAGGACCCGAATCGTCTGCCGCGCGCAACCGGTGCGCGGCTCGACGAACGCCTGGTGACCCTCGCCCGGTACGACGATCAGTTCGGCCGACTGCCCGCGGGCGATCGCGTCGTCGACGTACCGGCGGCTCACCACGTCGGGCACGAGGTCGTCGTCGTCACCGGTGATCGCGACGACGTGCGCGTCGAAGACCGGCGCGAGCATGGGCGATGCCTCTTCGTAGCGGCGCGGTGACTCGCTGTACGGGCGGCCCATCAGGGCGCGCAGGGATTCCTTGTCTGCCGCGGAGACGGTGTCGAGGACCGCTGCCTGGGCCACGACGGTGGTGATGGTGGTCGAGGCGGTACGTGCGCCGAGCTTGCCGACGGCCCACACTGCGAGCTGGCCTCCGGCCGAATGCCCGACGACGCCCACCGAGGAGAAGTCGATCGCGCGGAGGTCGACGTCCTGTTCTTGCAGCGCATCGCGCACCGAGCCGTCGAGGGCCCGGATCGCCTCGACCACGTCGCGCCCGGTGTTCGGCCAGCCGCCGCCCGGTTCCCCGACGCGGCGGTACTCGATGTTCCACACGACCGCACCGCGTTCGGCCATCGTGCGGGCGACTGCGGTCTGGATCGTCGAACCGTACTCCACCGACCACGAGCCGCCGTGGACGAGCACGACCACCCGGGCCGGCGTCGCGGGGTCGAGGCCGTCACGCGGGAGGTATACGTGGCCGAATTGGGAAGGCTCGGTGCCGTATTCGATCTTGGTGCGTCGTACGGCGCAGCGTCGGACGGTACTCATCGCGACCACCGTCCGGTCAGCACACCGATCGCACCCAGCGCGACCGCGGCCGCCGTCGAGGTACGCAGCACCTCCGGGCCGAGCACCACCGAATGGGCACCGAGCGCGGTCAGGTCGGCGACCTCGGCGTCGTCGAGTCCGCCTTCGGGACCGACGACGAGCACGATCTCGCTCGCATCGGCGAGCGGCAGTTCGGCGAGGGGCCGCGCCGCCTCCTCGTGCAGCACGGCGACCACACCGCCGGCGGCGACCGCGTCGGCGCACCGCGCGCGGACGTCGATGGTGGTGGCGAGGTCGGTGACCTCGGGAATCCAGGGTCGGCGGCTCTGCTTGGCGGCAGCCGACGCCGCGGCCCGCCACTTGGCAACGCCCTTGTCCGCCTTGCCCGTCCACCGTGCGACACAGCGCATCGCCTGCCAGGGCACGATCACGTCGATGCCGGCCTCGGTCGCGAGATCGACGGCCAGCTCAGACCGTTCGGACTTCGGCAAGGCCTGCACAAGGGTCACCTGCGGGGCGGGACGCGCCTGGAAGGAGAACTCACGCACCGACGCGACGAGGGTGTCCTTGCCGGTGATCTCCCGGATCTCGCATCCGGCCACCGATCCCGCGCCGTCGCCGACGAGGATGCGCTCCCCCACCCCGAGGCGCGCGACCGTCACCGCATGCCGGCCCTCCGGCCCGCTGAGGATGAGGTCGGCACCCGGGGCAGGGACGGAGTCCGCCCAGAAAAGCGGTGGGCTCACTTGCCTGCGAATGCGTTGCGCAGTCGTGAGAAGAGTCCGCCCGGGGCGGCCGCGGCCGACGTGTTGACCACCTCGATCTCGTCCTGCGCCACCTTCTTGAGCTTCTTGAGCGCGTCGGTCTGGGCACTGTCGAGCTTGGTCGGCACCACCACGTCGAGATGGACGTGCAGGTTTCCGCGGACACCCGAGCTGACGTGCGGCATACCCTGGCCGCGCAGCTTGACCACCTGGCCGGGCTGCGTGCCCGGGTCGATCTTGACGGTGACGGGATCGCCGAGAATGGTCTCGACGTCGAACTCGGCACCGAGCGCGGCGTCGACCATCGGGACCTTCAGGGTGCAGTGCAGGTCGTCCTTGTCGCGCAAGAAGACCTCGTGCGGCCGCTCGGTGACCTCGACGTAGAGGTCGCCGGCCGGACCGCCGCCGGGGCCGACCTCGCCCTGGCCGCTGAGCCGGACGCGCATGCCGCTCTCGATGCCGGCCGGGATGCGGACGGTCATGGTGCGACGCGAACGCACGCGACCGTCGCCGCCGCACTTGTGGCAGGGATCGGGGATGACCTCGCCGACGCCGTGGCAGGTCGGGCACTCGCGGACGGTCATGACCTGACCGAGGAACGAGCGCTGCACCGACTGGATCTCGCCGGCACCGTGGCAGGTGTCGCAGGCGACCGGTTTGCTGTCGCCGTTGGTTCCCGACCCGGTGCACGCGTCGCACAGGATCGCGGTGTCGACGGTGATCTCCTTGTTGACGCCCTGGGCGCACTCGGCGAGATCGAGCTTGAGGTTGACGAGCGCGGGCTCACCCGGCTGGACGCGCGAGCGGGGACCGCGTCCCGACCCGAAACCGCCGCCACCGCCGAAGGCGCCGCCGTTGCCGAAGAAGGCTTCGAAGACGTCGCCGAATCCGCCGCCTCCGCCGCCGAATCCGCCGAACCCCCCGGCACCCGCACCCGCGAGGGGGTCGCCACCGGCGTCGACGATGCGGCGCTTCTCCGGATCGGTCAGCACCTCGTACGCGGTGCTGACCTCCTTGAACTCGTCCTCCATGCCCGGGTTGACGTCGGGATGCAGTTCGCGTGCCTTCTTGCGGTAGGCGCGCTTGAGCTCCTGGTCACTGGCACCCTTCGCCACACCCAGGATTGCGTAATAGTCACGTGCCACGGTTGTAGTGATCCTTCGGTCTCAGTTGGTGCCCACGCGGTGCGCGCCATCGGTGTGGACGCACGTCCGCGCGGTACGCAGTGGAACCACTCGATTCTGCCGTCGACCGGTTGGGGCCCTCACCTGACGTCCGTCGCCGGGGCGGCGGTCATCGTTCGGCGAGCACCTCACCGATGTATTTGGCAACGGCTGCGACCGACGCGATGGTTCCCGGATAGTCCATCCGTGTGGGGCCGAGCACACCGACGCCGCCGAACACGGTTCCCGATGCACCGTACCCTGTGGACACCACCGAGGTCCCACGCAGGTTCTCGGTCTGCGTCTCCTCTCCGATCTGCACTGTGACCTGGCCCATGTCCTGTGTCGTGGCGAGGATCTTGAGCACGACGACCTGCTCCTCGAGCGCTTCGAGGACGGTGTCCATGCCGCCGACGACCGGCGTGAAGTCGCTCGCCGACCGCGCCAGGTTGGAGGTGCCGCCGAGCACCAGCCGGTCGTCGCCGCGTTCGACGAGGGTCTCGACGAGAACGGTGGCGATGCTGAGGACCGCACCCCGGATGTCGTCGGGTGCCGAGTTGGCGAGCTCGGCCACCGCCGCCGACGCCTCGGCGAGCCGTTTGCCGTGCAGCGCCGCGGAGAACATGTCACGCAGACGACTGATGTCCTCTTCGTCGTGGTCCTCGTTCAGCGCGACCATCCGCTGTTCGACACGGCCGTTGTCGACGATCACGACGAGCAGCAACCGCGACCGGGAGAGCGAGACGACCTCGAGATGCCGGACGCGGGCCGCCGACAGCACCGGGTACTGGATGACGGCCACCTGGCGGGTCAGCTGGGCCAGCAGCTTCACCGAGCGTCGCAGCACGTCGTCGAGGTCGACGCCGGAGTCGAGCACCGACAGGATGGCGCGACGTTCCGCCGACGAGAGCGGCTTGATCTCGCTGATGCGGTCCACGAACATCCGGTAGCCCTTGTCCGTGGGGACTCGACCCGAGCTGGTGTGCGGCTGGGTGATGTACCCCTCGGCCTCGAGTACCGCCATGTCGTTGCGGACGGTCGCACTCGACACCCCGAGCTGATGCCGTTCGACGAGTGCCTTCGATCCGATGGGCTCTTGCGATTCGACGTAGTCGGTCACGATCGCGCGGAGGATCTCGAATCGACGGTCATCCGTTGTGGACACGCGGTACACCTCCTGATCCGAGTCCCGGTCCATGGGGTTGGGCCATAGAGTTGGGTACGTCCCATACTGGGTACGTCCATACTACGAAACCGGCGCGGAGTCACATGATCTTCAAGGGGGTGCGGGAGGGCAGGCCCTATCCCGACCACAAGCTGTCGACGCGGGGCTGGGCCAAGATCCCACCGCGACAGCTGCGACTCGACCAGCTGATCACGCTCACCAAGGTGCTGGCCCTGGACAAGCTGCTCAGCGAGGACTCGACGTTCTACGGCGACCTCTTCGCGCACGTCGTCCGCTGGGAGGGCGACCTCTACCTGGAGGACGGACTCCACCGCGCGGTGCGCTCGGCGCTGCGGAACCGCAACATCATCCACGCCCGCACCCTCGATCTCGACGCCCTCGACCTCTCCGAGGGCGCGCGCCCCCTCGAGGAGCAGCTCGACGACACCGCCGAGATCCCGGCCCGTCCCCGCATCGTCGACGTCCCGCCCGAACCGGTCCGTCCGCCGCGTGGCGCGCCCGAAACCCCTGGCGGTGGTGGGGCTCATCGTCGAGGCGCCCGATCGACCGGCTGGACGAGCCCGTCGCGCCCCGAGCGGCCCTGGTAAACCGCGGCTCAGCCCCAGAGCACGCGGCGGATCACACCGTCGGCGAGAAGCCGGCCGGCGTCGGTGAGGACGTAGGCACCGCCCGTCGAGCCGAGCAGGCCGTCGGCGCACAGCTTTTCGGCGTTCGCACGTTCGGCGTCGTCGAGGAGGTCGTTCGGCAGTCCGGTCCGGAGTCGGGTGGTGAGCATGACCGCCTCCATGTGGCGGTCCTCGGCGGTGAGCTGTTCCGACGACGCCGCGGGCAACACGCCTTCTTTGAGCGTCTGCGCATAGCGCGCCGGATGCTTCACGTTCCACCAGCGCACCCCGTTGACGTGCGAGTGCGCGCCCGGGCCGATCCCCCACCAGTCCGAGCTGTTCCAGTAGGCGAGATTGTGGCGGCACGCACCAGCGTCGTCGAGCGCCCAGTTCGACACCTCGTACCAGCCGAAACCGTTGGCACCCAACCGATCATCGAGGATCTTGTAGCGGTCGGCGAGCACGTCGTCGTCGGGTGCGGGCATCTCGCCGCGCCGGATTCGACGCGCCAGCGCGGTGCCGTCCTCGACGATGAGCGCGTAGGCAGACACATGGTCGACGCCCGCGGACAGCACGGCGTCGAGGGTGGTGTGCAGGTCGGCGTCCGTCTCGCCGGGGGTGCCGTAGATGAGGTCGAGGTTGACGTGGTCGAAGCCGGCCGCCCGGGCCTCCCGCGCCGCGGCGACCGCGCGTCCTGGCGTGTGCACCCGGTCGAGGACCTTGAGCACGTGCTGGGCGGCGGACTGCATGCCGAGCGAGATGCGGGTGAACCCGGCCCCGCGCAGCTGCTCGAAGAACGCCGGCGACGTCGACTCCGGGTTCGACTCGGTGGTGACCTCGGCGTCGGGGGCGAGGTCGAAGTTGGCGCGCACCGCGTCGAGCAGCCGGGTGAGTCCGTCGGCGCCGAGGAGAGACGGCGTACCGCCGCCGACGAAGATCGTCGACACCTTCCGGGTCGGCGCCAGCAGCCGGGCCGCCGACTCCAGTTCCGCGGCGACCGCCTCCTGCCAGGACTCCGGCGACGACGTCGAGCCGAGCTCCCCCGCGGTGTAGGTGTTGAAGTCGCAGTAGCCACAGCGGGTCGCGCAGAACGGGACGTGCAGGTACAGGCCGAACGGCACGTCGGGGTCGACGTCTCGGCACGCCCCGTCGATGAGCTGCGCGGTGAGCTCGGGGGTGGCTGCTTCGATGTCGACCTTCACCGTTCCATCATGACGACCTCGACGTCAGCACCGAAATCGCCGGCTCGGCCGGGGCGGACAACGTCGCGGCTCAGGCCGGGAACAACAACGACGCGTGTCCTCGACCGACTCGAGGTGACCTCCGGTCGCGCCGGCGCAGAGGCGTTTCCATCATCATGATGGAAAATAACCCCAAGTAGACGAGGCGATGGAGATCGTGGCACTATGGACCTCGTGATTTTCCCAGGGGTGTGGCTCGCAGCGCGTCGCCACATTGATCTCAAGCGCGTCAACAGCGCTTTCTGTCGCATCTAGCGACGTCTCGGCCCCGATTGATCCCTGAATCCCAGGGATGCCGGCACGTTTCAGCCCACTTTTTCGTGCAATGAACGCCGGCCCTGTGCGCCGGCACAGGAGATTTCATGACGTCCACAACC
>NZ_BACI01000062.1 GCF_000225505.1 Gordonia alkanivorans NBRC 16433
TTCGTCGCAATCATAATCTGAGCCCAGCCGGAATTGCGGCCGATCCACACCCGACGTGACCGCTCGGGTGTCAGTAATCTAAAACCCCCCGCCCACCCCGGTGGGCTAGCCCACCACCAGCGCGATTCAGACCTCCCTTTTCAGTGCGGCCTCGTTGAATCCAGAGGAGTGAATCGCCCGGCTTGAAAAGCTCGATTAGGCGGTATCCGGCTTCTGCTGGGACCGGATTTCACGATGGTCGGTGATCGTCGGGTTCGACCAGTAGGCGGTCTCGGATTCGATGGGTGGACGTTCGATCTTGCCGCGTAGGCGGCGATGGTTGAGTCATTCGATGCTAAGTGCTCCGGCCCCGGGAAGGCCCCATAAGAGACGAAACCCTGATCCCGTCCATGCCCGACTTCAACCCTCCCGTGCCATCAGGAAATAGCCAGCCAGTGAGGTTATCTCGATCAACGAGCACCCGACGATTTCGCCGAGAAGATGGTTTCCTTGCCGTGTTGACCCGAAAGGAGGCCTCAGCTCAGCGCCGCTTGCTTGCACCAACAAGGTGGTCCGCCAAAATACCTTGGTCACCGAACAGCTCCGATCCCCAGGTCTCGAGCAAGTGCACTGTGGGGTTGTCGCTGGGATGGAACCCGCGCCGTGTGTAGGTTCCCAACTCACGCAACACATCTCGGTTTATCCACGGGTTGGTGCGCATAGCCGCCACGCTGCGTAGAACACGAGCGGGGTTGTACGTGGCGCGATCGGTGAGCATCGACGCCAGCGTGGACACGGTCACGAGCCCCAGGAACGTGATGTGGATGCCACGCATCGTGCCAATACGCAGAGCTTCACTGCCACCGATGGCTCGGTAGACGTCGAACGCCACCGCTTTGTGCTCGACCTCCTCGTAGGCGTGCCACAGCAAAAGCCCTCGCATTTCGTCCGAGGTGAGCAGACTGCGCGCCTCAGGATTCGTGAGAAGCAGAGAGGCCAGGGTCGCCGTGTAATGCTCGAGGCCTGCGGTCATGGCCAACGAATATTTATGTGGCGCATGGCGATAGATCATCGCCAACGCCCGCTTGGTGAGGCGGTCATTGAGCCTTGTGGGGTAACCCATCTCCTGGAGACGCTCGTTGATCTCTCGGTGCTCGCGTCCGTGTGTCGCCTCTTGGCCGATGAACCCGTCGACTTGAGCCCGCAACGTCGGATCGGTGATCTCATCCTTGTAGTACTTGACTGACCGGATGAAAAAGTCCTCGCCTTCGGGGAAGACGGACGACAGCATGGATACGACGTGACTCATTATCAGGTCGTCGGAGACATAGTGCCGGTTCATAGCGCCCTGCGGATAGGAGAACTTTATCCGCCGCGCACGTATGGGCGTCCCCGCCTTGGTGTCGGCCACCCCCGCGTCGTCGACGGACGAAATAGCGCGTTCGTTCCCGTTCATGCTGACCTCCGGTCGTGCCGCGAACCAGAGTATGTGTTGGCGGTCACAAGTATATCCGAGTATCGGTCTGCATGGACGTGTTGTCAATGGTCGAGCAGCCCCATTCAGCCCCGAAGTGAGTACCGCGCGGGGGGCGCTCAGGCAGGCCCCTCGGCTTTACCTACGCCCGTCCACCTACGCCCGGACCCCCGATCGGGCGATCCCGATGCCAGATCTGCACGCTGCGTTGCAGGCAATGCGCGCGGACATCGCCTGTGGAGAGGAGATCGCTTGAGGACGATCTCAGGGAGCCGCATACCGCTATCCGCGCTCGGTCGCGCCGGCGATCACCGATAAGCAGCACCACCGGTGCGATCTTGCAGTTACCGCCTCACCACACCCCGGCCCCACCCAAACAAGTGGTGGTTGCGGAGCAGCGATTGAGCGCCTGAGGATGAGTGCAGTGCAATGACGAAGCCGACGATCATCGCCAGTGCACCGATCCGCGTCGAACCCGACGGCGACCCGTCGTGAAGACGTCGTCGAAGTCCATGGGCGCAGGTTACGCACTTCCTTTAGGCTCGGGCGGGGGTTGCCTTGCGGTGTCGTCCTCAGGCGCGAATGGCGGTGCCGCTCGGGCTCGGTGTGGCCGGGCGGTCCCCGGCTCGGGCGAACCGCAGGACGTCGTCGGCGACGTCGCCGCGGAGCAGTCGACGGTCGGTGTAGTAGCTCATGGACATGACCCACGGGGCCTTCAGTCCTTGCTTTGGGAACGTGTCCAGCGATCGCTGAACGTAACCGGCAGCGAAGTCGAGCAGCGGACGGGTCTGCATCGACGGATCGGCGACCGCCCACACACTGTCGTATCCGTGAGAGTCCATGTAAGCCAGCAACTTACAGAAGTATTTACAGAGCAGGCCGATCTTTAGCGTCCAGGACGCATTCGTGTAGCCGACGGCGAGTGCGAAATTAGGTACGCCGGACAGCATCATGCCCCGATACACAACTGAGTCGGTCAACGATACGACGCGACCGTCGACGCTGAGTTCGACACCGCCGATGAGCTTCATGTTGAGGCCAGTCGCGGTGACTATGATATCTGCTTCTAGTTCTTCTCCGCTCGCGAGCAGAACACCGGTCTCGGTGAACCTGTCAATGCGGTCGGTGACGATCGACGCCTTGCCGGATCGAATGGTGCGGAACAGGTCGGAGTCGGGCACCACGCACAGCCGCTGATCCCACGGGTTGTAGGGCGGATTGAAATGAGTATCCACGGGATACCCCTTGGGAAGCTGGAACTGATTGATCTTACGGATCGCCCGGCGGGCCAGGCTAGGGAAGCGTACGGATAGATCGAAGGCCAGCCGCTGCTGGGCGACGTTCTTCTCGCGCGTGAGTGCATATCCACGCTTGTCGCCCAACACCTTCCGGAGGAAGTTCGCGATGACGTCCTCGCGTGGTAGCGGGACGATGTAGGTGGGCGTTCGCTGCAGCATCGTCACATGAGCGGCGCGCTCGGCCATCGCCGGCAACAGCGTCACCGCCGTTGCGCCGCTACCGATCACGACGACACGTTTGTCTGTGTAGTCCAGATCCTCCGGCCAGTGCTGTGGATGGACGATCTGTCCCTGAAAGCGTTCGCGCCCGGCGAAGTCCGGAGTGAAGCCCTCGTCGTAGTCGTAGTATCCGGAGCCGCAGAAGATCCAGCGCGCACTGATATGGATCCGTTCGCCGCTGTCGGCACGGTCGATGGACACCAGCCATCGCGCGTCGTCGGAGGCCCAGGACGCCGATACCACCCGGTGCTCGTACCGGATGTGATCGGACAGACCGTTCTCGTCAATCGTCTCGTGCAGATAGTCAAGGATCCGAGGGGCGTCCGCGATGGCCTGCTTGTCGGTCCACGGCTTGAACTCGTAGCCGAAGGTCTGCAAATCGGAATCCGACCGAACCCCCGGATATCGGAAGAGGTCCCACGTCCCGCCGGGAGCGCTCCGGGCTTCGACGACGGTAAACGTCTTCGCTGGGTGTTCGGTCCGCAGATACCGCGCAGCTCCGATGCCCGATATGCCGGCACCGATGATGAGGACGTCGACGCGGTCGGTGGTCGTTAAGGTCACGTGGGCTCCTTTGGTTGCTGATGCTGACACAGTGTCCAGCATGCACCGTGTCTAGCCACTGGTTTCACCGGGTTGGATGCACCACGTCGGCTGATCGGCGAGGTCGCGGCGGTGTTCTTTCCTCCGGAACGGGTCCGGGTCAGTGCCCAGGTTTACTTCTCGTGTTCGTGGTACGGGGCGGCACCGAGATCAAGAACGGGCCAGCGTTGTCGGGTCCAGCGTTGTCGGGTACGGACCTGAGTCGGTCCGGGATGATCTGCCACCGCACCAAATTCTCAAGGCCAAATCCTCAAGAAAGCGCCGTCCAGAGAATGCGGACCACTAGTGCAGACGTCGGCCGGATTCGAGGTCGGCGAGCAATGACGAGACGGTCTCGGCGGAGTCGGTCTTGTTGGTGCCGATGAATCCCGACGGTCCGCGTTTGATCCAGCCGGTCACGTACATTCCCGTCACCGGATCCGCTCCTGACAGCACACGGCCTTCGGCATTCGGGATGACCCCGCGTGCATCGTCGAAGGGCAGGCCCGGCACCGCGATCCCGCGATAACCGACCGAGGTCAGGATGAGTCCGGCATCGAGCACCGACGTCTCGCCCGTGGTTTCGATCCCGGCCGCGACGCCCGCATCGTCGATCACCGGACGGTTGCGGCCGATCCTCAATCCACAAGCCCGGCCATCCTGCCCGGCAATGACTTCCAGCGGCGAACTGAAGAACGCCAACCGGATTCGACGGCCCTTCGGCGCGGGACGGGCAGCGCATTCGGCGAGGAGATCGAGCTTGGCCCGCAGCGTCATGTCGAGGTCGTGCGCCGCAGGTGATGCCTTGTCGAGATCAGCCGGATCGACGGTGACGGCAACGCCGGAATCCACCAAGCCGATCATCTCGGGCAGGGTGAACGCCGCATGTAGGGGGCCGCGCCGACCCATCACGACGATCTCGCGTACGTTTGACCGCCGCAGTTCGGCCAACGCGGCCTGAGAGATCGAGGTCTCGGCGAGCGATTCGGGATCCGCCACGAGGATCCGCGCGACATCGAGGGCGACGTTGCCGTTGCCAACGACCACAGCACGTTCGGTGGAGAGATCGACGTCGAGGTCGGTAAAATCAGGATGGCCGTTGTACCAACCGACGAACGATGTGGCGCTCGAGACGCCGACGTGGTCGATGCCGGGCAGCGTGAGTGGCTTGTCGGTGGGTGCGCCGCCCGCCCAGATCACTCCCTGGTGACGCGAGCGCAGCTCGGCGAGGGTGATGTCACGCCCCACCTCGGTGTGCAGCAGGATCTCCAGGCGCGGGTTGCGGGCGATGTCGTCGAACAGTCGCATCACCTTCCGGGTGTTCAGGTGATCGGGGGCGACACCGAATCGCACCAACCCGAACGGCCGGTCGAGGCGCTCGTACATGGTGACCGAAATCTGCGGCTGACGTAGCAGTTCGTCGGCGGCGTACATCGCCGACGGCCCGGATCCGACGATGCCGATCGACACACGCTCGTCGACGGCGAGCTGATGGGGATGGCCGATGGGTGCGAGCGGCAACCGACGCGACGGGTCCACCGGAAAGCGAGCGGTCCAGTCGGCGGGGTGTTGATACTGAGCGGCGTTAACCTTGGCAAATCTTTCCTGCCCGACTGGCAGACGGTGGCTTGGAAAAATCGCACCGACGGGGCATGCGCTCACGCAAGCACCACAATCGACGCAGGTCGCGGGATCGATGTATAGCATTTCGGCGATGCCGAAATCCGGTTCTTCGGGCGTTGGATGGATGCAGTTGACGGGGCACGCGTATACGCATGACGCGTCCCCACAACACGCCTGGGTGATGACGTGGGACATGGTCTCGGTGAATACCCGCGCTCCGTGCCGCTCAGGCCGAGGTGTAGATGGGTTCGCTGCGGAAACGCGAAGGGCGACCGCTGATTCCGAGTGCACGCCACAACATGCGCGCCACCGGATTCATCAAGCCACTCTGCTCGCCGAGCATGCGGACGTCACCGAAGGTGTTTCTCAGGAACCGCTTCGATTCGGGGGACCGCCAGAAGCTGTCCTTCATGACCTCGCCGGGGATGTCGAATCGCTTGGCGAAGCTGCGCGGCGGAACGATGATGGCGTTGCACAGGACGCGCATTATGATGGGCAACATCAACGACATCATGAACCGCTGGAACCGGCCGCGCTGTGGGACCTGTTCGCGGATCAGGTGATGCGCGAAGGATATGTGGCGTGCCTCTTCGGCGACATGGAGCTGCATCACCGCCGCCATCGTTGGATGAAGGTTGGCGCGCGTGCGCAGAAAATCCTTCTGGATGTGATCGATCGGTTCTTCGCCGCCGAGCACCCCCAAGAAGAAGAGAGTAGGAAATACCGTCGACAGCAGCGGGACAAATGGCGAGATGAGGCGGAAGCCCACCTTCGCTCCCGGCACATCCATCCCAGTGCGATTGACGAACTCCTGGAACATCAGAGTGTGGTTGCACTCTTCCTTGCATTCATGCGTCGTATACCGGAATTCACGTGCCCCGTTGGGGAGCTTAAAGCTGTATTGCATGAGCCCGCGGATGAGAATTGATTCGAACTGCAGTCCGACCTTGGCAACGTTGGCCTGCCGCCACATGCCGATCTCGATCTGCTTCTCCTGCGGAAGCTGCTGATACCACGGATGTCGGCCGATTGGGTCGACCTCAGGTGAAAGGATCCACCGCGGGTCATTGTCGATGATCGCCATGTCCGGCGCGTCCCAGTCGATGTCGATGTAGGGATCGAAGTTGCGGTGGACAGACGCCGCGGACAAGTCGTCGAGAACCTGGACGTAATCGTGATCGGTACCGGTCTTGTCGTGCTCGGGCACGTACCGTGCCGGGGCGGGCTTGCGGGTGTCCGGAGAGGTTGGTGTCAATGCACTTGTCATCGTCGCTCCTTCGGGTGGCGCCGGATCGGACCACAGCGATACTTCCCTTTCCAGATTATTTCGACGACCCACTATTTGTCAACATTCGATGTCACGTTTGGGGCCGTGTGATGCCTGGTCGGCGCAGCCGCTGACGGGGGTGCCGCCGAGGTATCCGGTACGGAGCCCGTTGTGTCAGTGATGTACCTCGATGCGCTGGTGTCAAGGTCGAAGATGGTGCGCATGTACGAATAAGCACGCACACGATATTGGCCCCGACAGGGGCTGGTGGCATGTGCTGGGATCTGGATCCAGCCGTGACCAATCGAGTACAGGCAATGCTCGTTTTGGCCGGAAGTGGTGCGGGCCACACTAGTTGATTTCAGCATGCAACTTATGTAAGTTGTGTAACGCAATCATCTATTGAGTGGAGAAGGTGGTCATGGCGGTCTCAGCGCGAACAGCGATCGAGCTGATTGACGAGCTGTATCTGATGGGGCGTGCGTTCCGCGGGGCGGTGGCGGACGAGAGTCCGATCCTGCCAGGTGGTCTCGGTGTGCTCATGGCACTGGAGGCACGAGGACAGTGTCGCCAGAACGAGTTGGCATCGGATCTGTGCATCAGCCAGTCGGCGCTGAGTCGGCACGTGACCGAGTTGGTCGCCGAGGGATACGTCGCCCGCCGTCCAGATCCCGGTGACGGGCGGGCCACGCAGTTGCTGACGACGAGTGCAGGTCGCGAGCTCCTCGATCGAACGAGGGCTGCGCGTGCCGAGTCGTTACAGAACGCACTCGACGACTGGGACCAAGCAGACGCGCATGCGGCCAGCAGCGCCTTTCGCAAACTCAGAGCTTCATTGACCAGATACGCGCACCGGGCCGATCGGCCGGTACAATCTAAAATCACAGTAAAAGGGGTCTAGATGTCAAGTTCAACCGAGGCGGTGGCGAAGCCAGATCCATACGCGATTCGCACCGGGAAATCCTCGAGGCGATGGCCGGGTTGCTCGCAGCGTTGTTCACCGCTCTGCTGAGCACAACGATCGTCGCGACCGCCCTGCCGACGATCATCGCCGATCTGAAGGGGTCGCAGACGGCTTACGCCTGGGTCATCACCACCGCCTTGCTCGCCAACGCGGCGTCCACGCCGATCTGGGGCAAGCTGGCCGACATCTTCAGCAAGAAGATGCTTGTCCAAAGCTCGATCATCATCATCTTCGTGGTCGGCTCGATCATCGCCGGCGTGGCTCACAATGTGCCGATTCTCCTCGCGGCGCGCGTTGTCCAGGGCATCGGCATGGGCGGGCTCACCGCGCTGGTCGTGGCGATCATCGGCAGCATCGTGTCTCCCCGTGAGCGTGGCCGGTACTCCGGGTACATGGGCGCCACGATGGCGGTGGCTTTGTCCGGCGGACCAATTCTGGGCGGCGTCATCGTCGACAGCCCACTGGGCTGGCGCTGGTGTTTTTTCGTCTGCGTACCACTGGCAGTGATCGCGTTCTTCCTCCTCCAGAAGACCATCCGCATCAAGACCGAGCGCGCCGAGAACATCTCCATCGACTGGCTGGGAGCCACTCTGCTCACCGCAGGCGTCTCCGTGCTGTTGATCTGGGTCTCGTTCGCGGGCAAAGCCGGATACTACGACTGGGTCTCTCAGGAGTCCGCGATGTACGTCGGTGGCGGACTGCTCCTGCTGGCAGGCACCGTGCTGGTGGAATCGCGAGTCACAGCGCCGATCATCCCGCTCAAGATCGTGACCGAACGCACCACCGACTCGCCATCATCGCGTCCATCGCAGTGGGACTGGGGGTGTTCGGTTCGACGACGTTCCTGGGACAGTACTTCCAGACCGCGCGCGGTTTCTCGCCGACGATCGCCGGAGTTCTCTCGATTCCGCTTGTCATCGGAATGCTGATCGCGTCGGTGGGATCGGGGCAACTGATCACCCGATTCGGGAAGTGGAAGGTGTTCATGGTGACCGGTTCGTCCCTCCTCATCGCCGGCTTCGCACTGCTGGGGACGATCGACCACGCGACCAGTCTGTGGTGGGTGAGTATCTTCATCCTGATCGTCGGGCTCGGCACGGGCATGTTGATGCAGAACCTCGTGCTGGTGGTTCAAAACACGGTCAGCGTCCAGAACATCGGCGCGGCGTCGAGCAACGTCGCGTTCTTCCGGACCTTCGGCGGCGCAATCGGCGTCTCGGTCCTCGGGTCGGTCCTGGCCACTCGCGTGACGGATCTCTCATCGGGCGGCCTTGCTCGGCTCGGGATCACAGGTGGCTCCGCCGGCGGCAACCTCGACATCGACTCACTGCCGGACCCGGTGGAATCGATCATCCGAGTCGCTTACGGTGACGCAACAGGGCGGATCTTCCTGATCGCAGCTGCGGCAGCGGTGGTGGCGCTGATTGCCGTGTCGCTCCTGCCCAACCGGCCGCTGCGTCGGACGATCGACCTCGACTCGACACCTGACGGGACCCAATCCGAACCGTTCGGCGACTCCGAGTCAGCCGATCGAGACGACAACGATCGCGCAACCGACAAGGTCTGACCGGACGTCAACAACCGGGCATCCGTGCACACGCTGTTTCACGGGTGCCCGGTTGTCTCGTTTGAGGAGTTCCCTATTCCTAAGCTAAGTGGGTCCACTGCCATAAAATGGTAGGGATGGGGCTGGGGGTCGGAGGTTCGGAGGACCATTGAATCACCCCAGCTTTGATGCCGCTTCCTTCTGAGTCAGGAAGGATGAGCATATGCCTAAGAAAATCGATCCGGAGGTCCGTTCGAGGGCCTTACGGTTGCTGGAGGCGCACGGCGGGGAGTACACGTCGTTGACTGCCGCGGCAGAGGCGATCGCCAAGCAGGTCGGCGTCGGCGGGGAGACGGTACGTCGGTGGGCCGTACAAGCCCAGGTCGATGCCGGCGCCCGCGCGGGGACCACCTCGAAGGAGTCCGCCGAA
>NZ_BACI01000061.1 GCF_000225505.1 Gordonia alkanivorans NBRC 16433
GACACGGCTCGGCGGCCGAAACAAGGTGCGAGAGATTGTCGGGAGAGTGCCGTAGCGTCACGAGTCGCAGTACACGCACTGGCGCCCAGCCCGGACGCGCCCATAGCGTCCCGCGATGAAGTCACAGTGCCAGGAATCCAACGTCCGTACTCCGCAAGCGCCCTGAAGACGAGGTTGAATTGTTGCCGTCACATCGAGGCTGGGCTCTGGTCGACGTTGAAACGTCCGGCTTGAACGCGAGCCGCGACCGCGTGCTGAGCGTCGCAGCCATCGCCCTCGACCGCAACGGTCAAACCGAAGCCGAGTACTCGTCGTTTTTCAACCCGGGCTGCGATCCAGGCCCCGTGCACATCCACGGGCTCACGCCCGAAAGGCTTCGCGGTGCGCCCCCATACGATTCGGCTGTTGCGCAACTACACGAGTTGCTGTCCGGCCGAACTCTGGTGGCGCACAACGCGAACTTCGACCACGGATTTCTCGTGGGAGAAGCCACGCGAGCTGGCGTGACCCTCCCGATCACTCATCGTCTGTGCACGGTTACCCTCACACGACGCTTGCAACTCGACGTGCCCAACGCCCAGCTCGCGACGCTCGCCCGTCATTGGCAGATACCGCAGCTGAACGCCCACAACGCGGTTGACGACGTTCGGGTGCTCCTCGAAGTCTTCCGTCGCAGCCTCGATCTCGCGGACAACCTCGGCTTGCAACTCCCGATTGTGGCGTGCGGGGCCACCTCGCGTGCATATCCGGACAAAGTCACCCGCGTGCCCTGCCCATGGGCAGACCCCGGCCGATTCGATACCAGTGTCGGACTGGTTCAAGGCACCAAGGTGGTCATCACCGGTTCTACGACGCTGCCACGTCTCGAGCTTGCTCGTCGGCTCACCGATGCAGGCCTCGACGTGATGAACAGCGTGAGCGGGAAAACGGGCTTGGTGATCGCGAATAGAGGAGCCCCGGACAGCGTCAAGCTGAGGTTCGCGCGGGACAAGGGCATCCCTCTCGTCGACGAGGTCACCGCCCTGCGGCTCGTCGAACGAGTCGTGCCGGGAACCCCGAAGTCCGTCCCCGTCATCGAGGTACTGCCGAAGCCCCCGTCCATGCGTTCATCCCAACAGCCGGCGGCTCTACCGTGGAGCGGGCGTCGAGTCCTCGTGCTCGGTGGCGATCACGGTGAAGCGGCTGCGATCCGATCTCGTCTGACGAGCTTGGGCGCGACTCCGGCCATCAACTTCACCGCCGGCGTCACACACCTCCTGGTGCTGGATGGTGGGTATTCGGATCCTCGTGTACGAAAAGCACATGACAGGCAACTTCCAATCCTTGAATCGCATCACCTCGACACAATGACGGGCGAAACGCTCACGGATGCAGCAGAATCCATTGTTGCGACCGGCGTTGAAACTCAAGCACCAGTACCGAGGAACCTGGCGCCTGGCGCGGTGGTGGACGTCCCCTTCGACATCACCGAATTCACCGTCAACGTCGCCTGGGCGGCGGATCGATCTGCGCCGTTCGAAGTGGATGTCGTCGCCTTCGAATTGGACCGAGACCACAAAGTGCTGTCCGACGACGAATTCGTCTTCTACAACCAGCCCGCCAGCCCGGACAGCGCAGTGCATCTGCGTATTGACGGAGATCGGGAGCAGGGGATAGCGGTCAACCTCTCGGCGGTAGGTGAAGACGTCGACCGCATCATGGTCGGCGCATCGATTGAGACGGCCACCTTTGGTGACGTCGGAGCACTATCGGTAACCATCGACGCTCCCGAATTCAACTTCGCCACAGCGGTACTCGATGCAGCGACGACCGAGCGATCGATGATCGTTGCCGAGATCTACCGGCGTAACGGCATCTGGCGACTCCGTGCGGTCGGACAGGGATACGACGACGGCTTAGCCGAGTTTGCGGTGCGACATGGCGTGGAGATTGACAACTGACCTTCGGCGCTTCGTGCGTGCACGCCCGCACCTGCAGCTCGTCGTAGGCGGCACCTTGAGCTTGCGTCACATCTCGGTTTGCGAGCGGCAGACTGCGTGACGACCTAGCGCTGCGATGACCGTCGAGAGTGCAGGGTGGCGGCCGTTTGGTCGTGGCGAGAACCCTCTCGGGGGAGTTGCCTGACCTGGTTCGATACTGACGCCGCCCGCGGTTCAGCCACGGGTGGTTGATGCTCTCGCGAACCTCGAAGGGGCAGTGACGACTTCGCGTACTAAAGCTGGTATCCCGCCGACGAAGTGATTCGCGATGTCCGAGCATTCGCCAAACGAGGCGTTTGGGACGACCTGGGCGTACCCTCGAAGTTAGTCATCCGAGAACTTCGGCATCGGTATCCTCTCGATCCCTGAAAGTCCTTCGCTGAACGTCGAATTGAGTTCGCGCCAGCTGAGGTTCAGTACGAACGATGTGGCAGAGTCTGTGTTGACGGTGAAGTAGAACCTCTCCGGCTGGTCGCTTCGGAAGTACCTTGTTGCCGGCGAGAAGCCGCCGGGGTCAGGTTCGTCGACCTGGTCCCATCCAGGAGCGAGGCCTCGATCCAGCCAGCGGGTATTGATCGACTCCACTCGGTCCGGCTGGACCCGGCTTCGGGTAGGCGCAGCGACTCGTCGGGCGGTGAAGTACTTCGCTACGTCGTCGAACGTCCCGAACCACGCGTTCGCCGTTTCAGGAATCTGCGTGCCACGGCTTCGGCCCGAGAGGCGTACCGAGAAGAGTGTGGGCTCTTCAACGATCGAATAGTCGGTGTAGCCGTCTGAGTCCTCCGCCATGCCGGGACCTCGGGGGATGATCAGCCGTCCGTTATCCAGATAGGGATGTCCGTACAGTGGTGCGGCACTTTCTAAGTGCCCTTCGTCCGCGAGCGCTGTCTGTACCGCGGACCAATACTCAAACGACGACAACAGGTCCGGCAGACCACTCCACTTATCCATCTTGAGCCCTCGTATCACTTCTTCTTCGGGTCCCTGATCACACCAGCCTCCTCGAGGTCGGTTATCGATACTTCCTTATTGGTTCGCTTGTCTATGACCACCCACTGTTCGCCGCCGCCAGGATGCCCAAACGCTTGCCCAACTTCGCCATGTCGCACCTCCCACGCGTCTGGCAACGGTTTTCCAGTACCAACCCACTCGTGGTAGGCGCCCGTCTTGCCGGGAGAAAGCGCACGTGCTCCATACGAGTCCCCGTCACGTCCCATGAAACCGCCATCGCTCGAACCTATCCTGTCCAGACGAGTGCCTTCGGGGATGTTGTCGGACACGTGGAAATCGCCCTTGAACCCGTTGTTGGGCGGGTACGCCCAGCCCTTGCCGTCAACCCAGTATCGGTCCAGGATCTGCTCTGGAGTGAGGTTGCGGTAAGGGTTGTTAGCTATCGCGTCGTCGATGACGTTCTTCGGTACGCCGCCTGCTTCCAGCGACTTGCGGAGGAAGTCCGGATCGACGGCGCGTTTGAGCTCGTCGTGAGCCCAGTCGGGGATCCTCTCCAATGCCGCCGCGAGCTCGGCCGCCCGCACGGACCCTTTCGACATGTTCATGCCGAACATCGCGGCACGCGATCCCATCAGTGCGCCCAGATCACCAGCGGCAGCGCCGACCGGATCCAGCACGTACGCAACCGGTCGTAAGACGGGACCGACTGCGGTCATCATTGCGCGGATCACGCCAGCAATACGTGCCCCCGTTTGCGTTGCCTTAGCCACTCCTGCCGCGGTTGCCAAAAGGCTACTGAGCCCTGAAGTCACCAGCATTAACGCGACGCCGACCGCAGCCGCCACCAGTAGCTCACACGTCAATTCCCGGACGAGGTCGGCGATCTTGTCTCGGGTCTCACGCACTTCTTGCGCGAACTGGTTGCATAGTTTGGCGGTGGCATCGCACGACTCCGCAATCCCGCCGAGGTGCTGGTCGATCAGGGATGCTTGATCTTGCGCTGGGACAACCTCGGCCGACCGTTCGCCGGCGATCGGCTTTATCGCAGATTGAACGGCGTTCTGCTGCTTGCGTAGTGAAGTCGCCGCGCGTGTCCACGCCTCTCCCGCCTTCTCGAGCTTGCCGGGATCTCCATCGGGGAAGATTTCCCCTTCGATGAACTCCTTCAGCTTCTCCCAGTTGCTCGGTTCTCCTGGCCCGCCGAAGGACGAACCCACCGACAGCGTTGGAATCTTGTCGAGCTTCTTGAGGCTCCCGGTGGGAGAAGCCGGCGTGCACAGCCCGATCGCGCTGTTCACGTTTGCATGGTTGAGCGCGGAGGCGTCTAGCAGCTCGGCCATCTTGGCGCACGCGTTCCCCATGAGCGCAATACCTGCCAAGAGACTCTGCTCGCCGTTGACCGTCTTGTCATAGTAGGCGGCGAAGCTTCGGCCGGCCCCATCTTGACCGGCCATCTGGCCGCACGACTGCAGTGAGAAGTAGAGGTCGTTGACGGTTCGGCCGATCTCGGCATGGACTTCTAAGAACGCATTTGCTGCTGTCGAGAACGATGCTGGGCGAACCGCTATCGGTGGCGTCAAGGCCACATCTTTCGCTGATGCTCCTGTAAGCCGCTGAATGCCGAGTGTGAGCGATTTGCCGCCTTTTTAATCTCGACGATCGCCTCGCGAATATCCTTCACGCCCTCGCGCCACTGGGTGTGCGCATCACGGTGGGCCACTGCGCCTTCGCCAGTCCACACGAGGTGAAGGTCGTCGACTCGCTTGTCCAGGGTGTGAATTCGCTCGTCGACCGCCGTCGCGAACCGCGCGAGGTCTTCGACGAACCTCTCCACAGCTGCCAACTCGATGCGGTAGGCGTCGTCAGAGGTCACGGCAACCTCAACGGCATGTAAGTAGACGAGCTCTCAATAACTTTCGCACCCGAGGTGTCGCTTTCCCCATACGTCTGAGCAGCCGAGAGAAGTAGTTGTCCCATGGTCGCGAGGCCGTTCAAGACATGGTCGACGCCTTCGCAGCAGTGCGCCCACGGCTCTTCATACGAGTTTGCGGCCGTCCCAGACCAGCTGACACCGAACAGATCCTCGGCGCGCTTGGTGATCGTCGACCACTCCTCGCTGATGTCGCCATGCAGAGCGGCTACGTCCTGCGACACGGCGCGCAACGTCGTTAGATCGGCTGCCAGTTCCACGTTTTCCCCCTTCGACCGCCCGGCATGTTACCCGGGCTTGTGAGGATATCGAGGACGTTGTCCACAGGGCAGTCTTGGGTGTGCGGATGATGCTCAATGCTGCGATACTCGCGCTCGGCACAACGTTTGTGAGAGCGGCGGACCGGAAACATTTGGTTTTTACGCCGGACGCAGCACCGCCACCAAGAACTCCGAATCCGCGGTGAACGGGCGGACATCCCAGGCCGCCAGCAGCACGTCAGCCTCGAAGCCAGCGGACTTGGCATCGTAGAAGAAGTCGTCGAACGGATAATCTCGCCCCGCACCGAATCCGATTACGGCGCGACCGTCGTCGCTCAAGTGCGCACGTAATCGCCTCAGCACGGTGACGCGGGTACTCGGCGCCAGGAAGGTCATCACGTTGCCTGCGGACACGATGATGTCGAACGGTTCGTCGATGCCGCAGGCCGGTAGGTCGAGCTCGGCGAGGTCGTTGACCAGCCAGCGCGGTCCCGGGTGATCCTTCTCCGCCGCGGCGACGAGGACCGGATCGACGTCGGCGCCGACGACGTCATGACCCACTGCCGCCAGGTATCCGGCGATGCGTCCGGCTCCGCATCCAGCATCGAGGATGCGGGAACCGCGGGCAGCCATCGCGTCGATGAAGCGAGCTTCACCAACCACGTCCTTACCTTCACGCTCCATGGTGCGGAAACGCTCGACGTACCACTGGGAGTGTCCGGGATCCTTGGCGACTTGCTGCATCCAGAGGCTTTGTTCGGTCATGTTGCCATTCTGGCAAATCAGGGTGAGTAAGCAGTCAACAGTAAGTTGGAAGTCATCGATGTAGGCTCCGGCTCGACAGGCCGAGTCACCGGCGGCGAGGCGAGACAGGCCGACGGGCGCTACGCGGATCGTCACGGTGGGCGCGGGGACTGATAAGGCAGACTCTCTATGCAGCTGGCACCCAGGCACTGACGTGTACGCCTCGCTCGAGCGACTCGGGCTTACCGCGGAATCTGAGGGAGGGTTGATCGGAGAAAATCCACCGCACTTTGACACATCGTGTCCATCGGCTCGTTCTCGCCGCCCAGCCGAACAACCGTGGTTCCCACGACTGCGTTACCTGACTGAACGGAGGCCGTGCACTCGAGGTCGTTCAACGACCCAACTATGACTGTTCGCCCATCGATTGTCAGGTTCGGGTACCAGTCCATGGTTCTAAGGTTCTTCACTTTGTAGTCGAGGACGTCCTTTTCGGAATCAGACAGGTTGCCAACCGACTGTGACAATGCCGACCTCTGTTTGCCCTCGAACCTCCAGCGGCAGCCCCTAGCTGTTTGAAAGTCCGACTTCGCTACGTCTACTACTGATTCGGGTACTAATCCGGATCGCCGTAGTGTGTCCGTGGTTACTGCGGTGCACGGTTCGTATTGTGTTCCATCGTTATTCGAGTTCCACCGGTTGGGGAATGGTGTGACAAATGGGAGGCGGTTCCCTGCGTCGTCTGCTTGGCGTACTTGACCCGGTGTGGAAGTTTGCTGCGACGACGGCGAGACTGCAGCCGGTGATCCGCTGATGCTACAGCCGATGCTCGCGTAGCAGATCACGGACGCGCTCAGGAGAATCCGCCAAGTGCGGTCCCTAAGTATCAAGAACCGCTGCTCCATTCCCGTCTGCGGCCGCAATCGCCTGACCCGCGTGTCGACATTGCTGGGCGAGAGCAACTGCTTGTCTTGAGCAGTCATCGATGTTCGAGATCAGTTGGTTAACTACCGCCACCAGCGCGTTGTGAAAACCTGTTCCTTCTATACAGTTTCCGAACACGTTTCTGTCGGCAACTTCGTTCAAGTCGAATATGGCTGAATCAAGCGTTGCGGCTGTCTCCGTCGCGACCGACGCCCGCCGGTCCCACTGTGTGCGCTCCGAGCGCAGCACGTATTGCAGTCCGTCCGGACTCGCCGGCATCGCCGGCGCAGGCTTAGGCAATAACGAGTCGTCCGAGAACGGTGTCGTCACAGGTCCCCCTCACGCTCGCGCGCCCCGACGGCGCCCCACCCTCGCCGAACAGAGTAGCGTGGCGCGGCGATTCCGCCATCTGATCCCGCCCGTTGTGGAGTCTGAACCAGACAGTCCTACGGAACCCAACCCAGTCGGCGAACTCCAATCCATTTAAGTATGTGCCCGCAACCTGCACCGACTGGGGGCGCGCCATCGATGGAGCTGCCAAACGGTTGTGGCCACCGAGCCCAAGCCCGGTGGCCACAACCCAACAACCCGCTACGCCCGCCGGCGCCCCCGCTTGCGGTTCGCGAGGTGGTACGAGTCCCGCGACATCTTTGACGCGTACCCCGCACCCTCGACCCTCGCCTGCGCACCCAGCGCCTCGATGCTCTGCAGCTCCTGCTCGATCAGCGCGTGCTCTTCAGGAGTCGCGAACGCCGATGCCCGTCGAAGCTGCGACGCCGATTCGCCCAGGAGCTGGTTGCCGGCATCCAGGTCACCGGCCTCGAACGCCTCCGACGCCCTTAGCTTCGCCGCCTGGCCCTCCTGGTACAGCCGCTCCGACTCGACCTTCGTATCCGGCACGCGGCCCGAGGCCTCGTCACCCGGAACAACATTCACCGAAATCGGCAGCGACACCGTGTGTTCGGTGAGTGTCGCAGTCTCCACATATCGCAGCTCGAGCGTCGCGATCTGAGCCAGACCCAGCGCGGCCATCCCGTCGACCTTCATCCGCAGCAACAGCTTCCGCTCTTCGAGTGCGTAGAAGTCGCCGAGCTCGATCATCACCTCGCCGTCGGCGATCTGGTGTGCCGGCAGGTCGTTGTACAGCGACAACTCTTGCACCTGCGGGACGAAACGCACGGTCAGCGTCACCACCTGCGCCGACTTCGCCAGCAAACCCTCGACCTCGCCGGCGATCGTTGCACCCGCGGCGTCCGGGTTGTTGGCGAAGACGTGGTTGCCGTTGCCGGCGCGTGCCATCGCCGACAGCAGCGTCTCGTCGTAGCCGCGCCCGTAGCCGAGCGTGGACGTGACGATGCCGTCGCCTGCAGCCTTCGAGGTAACACTCTCGAACTTGTCGACCTCGACGATGCCGCGGTTCACGTGGCCGTCGCTGATGATCAGTACCGTGCCGCCCTTGATTCCGGCCGCCTGGGCGCTGCGACGCAGTTCCCGCAGGCCGAGCAGGTAGCCCGACGACAGGTCCGTGCAGCCACCGGCGACGATCGACCCGATCGCGTCCACCGCGCGCTGCTTGTCCGACAGGGGAGCGGCCGGCACGACCACCTGCGCGTCGTCGTCGAAGGTGACCACGCCGAACGCATCCGACGGATCCAGCTGCGCGACAACGCCGGCCAGTGCCTTCTTCGCACCCTCGAGCGGGCTGCCGGACATCGACCCGCTCCGGTCGAGCACCACCTGCACAGCAGTAGGGGTGCGTGTGGTCTCGGGTCCCGCGGGAGCCTGCAGTTCCAGCAGAACGGTCACTTCATCGGCGGTCTCATGGGCCACCATCTCGACGTCCAGAGCAGCGGAGAGTTTCATTGTCATTCCTTCCTCCGCCTCGACGTTCGCGCGAGACGGTGACTTTGCGCGTTTCTGAGAATAGATCTTTGCGCAGACATTCGCATAGTCTTTTTGTTCGTGGCCACTGGTTCGACGACGCTCACCGACTACCCGCGACCGAACGTGGCCGTCGACATCGCGGTTCTCACCGTTTCCGACGGCACGCTGAATGTGGTGATCCAGCGCGACGAGCAGGGTAGATCCGCGTTGCCGGGGCGGTTCGTTCGGGAGCGGCGCACCGTCGAGGAGACGGTGCGCGAGGTGCTCGAACTGAAACTGGGGCTGTCGCCCGATCACGTCCGACCGCACCTGCTGGCGGTCTTCAGTGATCCTGACCGGGATCCTCGGGGATGGACGATCTCGGTCGCGCATGCTGTGGCCCTGCCGGCCGCCGAGTTGTCCGACGTCACGGGTGAACTCGCACCCGTGACGTCAACGGGGAAGTTGGCGTCAGGAGAGCAGGTCCTTTACGACCACGCCGAGATCATTGCAGCGGCCACCGACAAACTCCGCGAACGCTACGAAGACCAGCCCGACCCGGACAATCTCCTGCGACCTCCGTACACGCTGTCGGAGCTGCGGGAACTGCATGAAGCGATCCTCGGACGGCGGCTGATGCGGGACTCGTTCAACCGGCGCGCGCAACCATTGCTCGCACCGCAGCTCGACGCCGAGGGTAAACCTGCGACGCGGGTCGGCGGCGGACGCCCCGCACGGCTGTACGCGAAAGACGCGCCACCGACCGCGACCTTCGGGTGGCGGTTGCCGAGCCCGAGGCCCGACACTCAATAGCGGCCACGCGGCCTCTCGCCCTAGCGACGCTTCAGGTTCCACAGCGTCGTGCAACCACTGAACAAAGGAATTCGATGACGGACTCCACGGCCTCGCTGCGTCGCGCACTCGGTCTTCACGACGCGGTGCTGGTCGGGCTCGGGGCGATGCTCGGTGCGGGGATTTTCGTGGCGCTTGCGCCGGCGGCCGCCGCTGCCGGGTCGTGGTTGCTGGTCGGTCTCGCGATCGCGGGCGTCGTTGCGTATTGCAACGCAACATCTTCCGCCCGGTTGGCGGCTATCTATCCGGTGTCGGGTGGCACCTACGTGTACGGCCGGGAGCGCCTCGGTGAGTTCTGGGGCTACCTCGCCGGCTGGGCGTTCGTCATCGGGAAGACCGCGTCGTGTGCGGCGATGGCGCTGACGGTCGGGGTGTACGTCTGGCCGGATCATGCCCACGCGGTCGCGGTTGCCGCCGTGGTCGCGTTGACCGCGGTGAACTACGCGGGAGTGCAGAAGGCGGCGTGGCTGACGCGCATCATCGTCGCGTTCGTGCTGGCGGTGCTGGCCGCGGTGGTGGTGTCCGCGTTCACGTCGGACGTCGCCAGTCCCGACCGTCTGTCGCTGAGTTCTGACGCCGGCGTGCTCGGCGTGCTGCAGGCGGCGGGCCTGCTGTTCTTCGCCTTCGCGGGCTACGCGAGGATCGCGACGCTGGGCGAGGAGGTCCGCGACCCCGCCCGCACCATTCCTCGTGCGATCGGCATCTCCCTAGGTCTGACTCTCGTGGTCTACGCGCTGGTCGCGACCGCGGCCCTCAGCATTCTCGGATCCGACGACCTCGGCGACGCCGCTGCCCCGTTGACGACGGTCGCGGAAGCCGCGGGTGTCGACTGGCTGGTCCCGGTGGTCCGCGTCGGCGCGGCGGTTGCGGCGATCGGTTCCCTGCTCGCGCTGATTCTCGGCGTCTCGAGGACCGTGCTCGCGATGTCCCGGAACGGTCATCTGCCGCGGACGCTCGCCGCGGTGCACCCGCGGACGCAGGTCCCGCATCGCGCCGAGCTGGTGGTCGGGGCGGTGGTGGCGGTGGTCGCCGCGACCGCGGATATCCGCGCGGCCATCGGGTTCTCGTCGTTCGGCGTACTTCTCTATTACTCCGTCGCCAACGCGTCGGCGTTCACGCTGACCCGCGAGGAGAACCGTCCCGCGCGAGTCATCCCCGTGGTGGGTGTCATCGGGTGCGTGGTGGTGGCGTTCACGTTGCCGCTCACCTCCGTGCTCGCAGGGATGGTCGTCTTAGCAGTCGGAGCCGGCGTGTACGCGATACGCAGTACACGCCGGCTCCGACAATAGGGCTCAGGAGAGAGCGAGCGTCACGGGTGGACGCCGCGCTGGTTCAGCCACACCTGCGGGTTGATCTTCTTGCCGTTGGCATCCCAGACCTCGTAGTGCAGGTGGGGGCCGGTGGACTGGCCGCGGTTGCCGACGGTGGCGATCTTCTGGCCGGCGGTCACGTGCTGTCCGGGACGGACGAAGCTCTGATCGACGTGGCCGAAGACACCGGTGGTGCCGTCGTCCTGCTTCACGCGGACCCACTGCCCGAAGCCCGAGGCCGGGCCGGACTCGAGGACGACTCCGTCGGTGACGGCGTAGATGGGGGTACCGATCTTGTTGGCGATGTCGACGCCGTTGTGATTGGTGCCCCAGCGCGGGCCGTAGCCTGAGGTCACGGTGCCGCTGACCGGCTTGACGGCCTTGCGGATGCCCGGGTGGCCGGGAACACCGGGGGTGAACGCCGACGGCGGGAGCACGTCGCGAGCGATCTTGTCCAGCTCGGGCGGCAGGACCAGACCGGCGGGCATCTTCACGCTCTCCGGCAGCGCGACCTTCGGCAGTGCGGGAGCGGGCTGTGCAGCTGCCTGGGCGGCCGTACCGGCGGTCAGTCCGACGGCACCGACGAATGCGGTGAGCGCGCCGACTCGGGCCGCCTTGCCTACAGTGGACGGTGCGGTTGAACGATGCCGTCCGGGTCGGCGGCTACGGGGGGTCGAGTCGAGCAACGCGTGGAGCGAGTCATGGGCATTCAGTCGGTGTCGAGGCACAGCTTTTCCGTCTCAGGTTAGGTAACAGTTCGGTCTCAGCGAGGACACGGCGAGGTTACCCACAGAGACTTAAGCAGATCCTGAGAAGCGGCCCTGAAAGTGGGCGAGGTCACGAGAAAGTCCTGATAGCCCCGGTTTCCTAAGCCCATGAGTGCGACAAGTCGGACAGAATGGCGACCAGGACTTCGCCGAACGCACCGGTTCGGGTACGTGATCGAACTCGGATCCTTCAACGGCCGCGAACCCGACCGCCGGACAGCCGTCGGCACGGAATTGCCGAGTCTGGTGGCCTCGTGGGGCGCGTGTGTGGGTCCGCCCTGTGGACAGCCGCCGTGAGGATCGGGTCCGGGTGAATTAGCATCATCCGGCACGGGGATGACTGTCGGGGGATTCGATGACTGTCACGTATGCGGGGGAGGTACGCGCGTACCTGTCCGGGTTCGGCGACCCGCCGAAGCTGTACGACGCATTGCGTGAGGCGCGCCTGGCGGTGCCGCTCGACGTCCACGGCCGCTTCTTCACCCTGACCCAGAGCGGCATTGCGTGGATGCTCGCGTTCACGACGCCACAGCGTCTGCGCGACTTCGCCGACCTCACCGACCGCGATCCGGCCGAGATCACCTACGTCGACCTCGCAGGCCAACAACTGATCGACGAGGTGCTCGACAAAGCTCCCGAGCCGACAGGCCTCGTCGTCGACCCTGCGACGTCGGAGATGATGACGTTCCCGCCCACCAAGGAACTGACACCTCACTGCTTCTACGACGACGAAGGTGAGATCGTCCGATGACCGACAACCTGGGCGTCACTCCGGCGGATCTGGAGAAGGCGAGCACGGGAATCAACGGGGTGATCGACGGTCTCGGCCAGACCGGCGTCGGCTCCGGATACTCCGCCGGTCTGGGTCGCGGGTACGGGGACCTCGACCTCGACGGCAAGACCATCGGTCACGCCGACCCGAAGTCGGGGCTCGAAGAGTACTGCGATCGCTGGGAATGGGGCGTGCGGGCCCTGGTGACCGGTGCCGCTGAAGTGTCGCGGGGCCTGGGGCTGGGAGCCAGCCACTATGAGCGTGAGGAAGAGTGGGCGGCCAACCAGCTCAAGGACTGGACCATGGACCTCATCGGCGACCCCAACCTGACCGCCGAGCAGAGCAAGGACATGTCCTGGAGTGACCTCTGGGACCACAACCGCAACGCCGTGACGAATCCGCAGTGGGCCCTGACCCCCGAGGAGATGCAGCGCCACAAGGAGTTCTTCAGCGCCACCGGAGCTACGTTCCTCGACGACATGGGGACGATCGGGAAGCACGCCGTCAACCCGGTGTCGTCGGTCACCGACACGATCGGCGGATTCCAGGAGAACGGCTTCACCGCCGACGCCCCAGCCGATCCCGATCCTGCCGTACCGAACGGCAATCAATGACCGAGGCAGCCTGAATGGGCATGTTCGACTTCCTCGAGGACGGCAAAGAGTTCCTCGGGGAAGTGGTCGACGGCGCCACCGACCTCCTCGGCAGCGGCTTGCGCACCGTCGGCCTCGACAAGATCGCGGCCACTGTCGAGGACTTCGGCGACGACGTCGCCAACTCCCTGGGTGCGATGCCCGACGAGCTGGAGCTCGAGCGCACCAACAATCCCAAGGAATTGGTCCTCGGTGACCCGGCGGGTATCCGGGAACTCGCCGGGAAATTCACCGATTTCGCCGGCAACTTCACCAGCGCCGGGGAGGGGCTACGCGGAATCTCGGCCGGCGACTGGACCGGGGATGGTGCGCAGGGCTTCGGCGACGCCATCGGAAGCCAGGTGCCGAAATGGTTCGCGGCGGCCGAGGCGGCGTCGAAAGCCGCTGCCGCGCTGACGAGCTGGGCCGGCGTCGTCGAGTTCGCCCAGCAGAAGGCGGCCGAGGCGGTCCGTGTGTGGGAGGAAGGCAAGCGCAAGCAGGCCGAGTGGGACGAGAAGCGGAGACAGTACAACTCCGAACTCGACGACTACCAGAACAACCGCCGCGACACCCCGCCCGTTCACCCGGGACCAGATCCCTGGCCGGGATACCGGGAAGAGGCGCGTCGAATACTGAAAATCGGCCGGGACCACCGCAATTCAGCGGCGCCTGGCACGAAGGCGGAACTCAGCGGCGCAGCGAACCTCGCACCGCCGATGCCCTCCGCGTTCGAGCAGGCGCAGATGAGTGCGAAGGACATCGGCACAGCCGGTTTCACCGCCTTCAACCATTTCGAAGCGGGCATGATCGGATCGGTGACCGAGGTCGTCAAAGCCCTCAACATGCTGAACCCGACCAACATCTACAACGTCACCAACCCCCACCAATACGCGCGCAACACCGCGGGCATGGTTGCCGGCCTCGTGCATCAGGTGGCACACCCCGATGAGTTCGTCCGCGGGTTCATCGGCTCCGGATGGTCGGGTGACCCGTCGCAGGCCCTCGGTAACCTGACCGGCAACATCCTGATGACGGTCGCGCCCGGCCCGAAGGGGACCGCGGCACTCACCGCGGGCCTCAAGACCACGCGGCATCTCCCGACGCCGGATTCGCCGACACCGTCCTCGCCGACGCCGCGCATCGATCCGGTGTCGCGCGAGACCGGACCGTCGCCGATCGCCCCGCAACCGTCCACGCCCGACATAACGCCCGCAAGTCACAGTGCCACACCGTCATCCGACCTTCTTGGCAGTGACGGACCTGATCTGCCGATCACGCACGACGGCCCGCCGGTACCGCAGGTCGATGGCTCGACGACGAGTGCCCAGCCCGACGTGCCTTCACCGTCCTCGGTTCCAGATCAGGGGACTCCGGCCGGTGGGGCCGTCGATTCGTCGCCCACCCCGACACCGGACGCACCACCGGCACGTCCCGACGCTCCACCGACATCACCGGATCAACCCGTCGGCGGCGCCTTCGACGGCTCTCCACCGGTCGGAACCCACACCGACGGACCCGCACCCACCTCGACACCCGAGCAAACGACGCCCCGCGGAGACGGACCGGACCCGACGTCCTCCGATCCGGTCGACGGCACCCCGAACTCTCGGCCCCTGGGAGACGACGACCCGCCCGGACCCGACCGCGGTGAGACGACCACGCCGACGGGGCTCGGCGCAGCTGACACCAGCTCGCCGTCCACGACGCCACACGCCCCGATCGACCAGAACGATGCGCCCAGCGTCGACCGCCACGACCCGCCGTCGAACAACCCGGACGGCGACGCCGCGCAGCCGAACCCGGTCCGGACCGACGACACCGGTGCCACCGACCGCGACGGTGCCCCGGTCACCGGCACACCGGAACCGACTCCGTCCAAGTCCGATGGAGACGGCCCCGGACACGGCCCGGCCCGCACCGACGAGCCCACCGGTCAGCACCCGCCGAAGGCGGCCGACGATCGCCCAGGGACGGCGGCTCCGCGCACCGACTCCGACGCACCGGGGTCGGCCAGACCCACGCCCGTGGCGCCGCACGCCGACGCTCCGGCGACTGGTCCCCACCCGGGAGTCGACACCCCGTCCCGTAGCCCGTCGAACGATTCGCCGACCACCCCGGTCGCGCCGGTCACCGGACCTCACTCGGGACCGACGCCACACAGCACCCCCGACGCCGGACAGTCGAAACCGGCCAACGCACCAGTCAACCCGGCCACACCGAACAGGCCTGATGCGCCTGCGGCACCGCCGCGTACACCCGATTCCACTCCCGACCGCACCCCACCCGCCCGGGCCACACCCGAGGCGGTCCCTCCGCGTGACGGTGCCCGACCGGCACCGTCGAACCTCCACCACGCGCCCGAAGCCGCTGTCCGGCACACGCCCGACCGCGACCCGGGGACTCCCGCGACCACACGGATCACCCCGGACGACCGGCCGATCCCGGCGGCGCTGTTCCCGGACCGACCGGCCGCACCGGACCGATCACCCACCGCGAACCCACGTCCTACGACGCCGGATCCCGACTCGTCACCGCGCCATCCCGGCCAACCGAACGGTCCTCATTCGGACACGCCCGATATCGACCACGACACCCGGGAACCCCACGACCCGGCGAACCCCGGCAGAACCGACGACCACGCGCCGGACCGGGCGGACACCAGCGAGGGCAACGAGGCGCCGACCCAATGCCGCAGCAACGGCGAACCGGTCAACGTTGCATCGGGGGAGTACTTCCTGCCGCTGACCGACGTCGAGTTGCCGGGCGTACTCCCGGTGCACCTAACGCATCGTCATCGCTCGAGGTATCGATGGGGCCGCTGGATGGGCCCGACCACACCGTCGACCTTCGACGCGCGGGCGATCGTCGGCGACGACCTCGTCACCATCGTCGACGCCGACGGCACGATGACGAACTTCCCCAAGCCCGAAGGCGATTCGGTGTCGCGCAGTGTCAACGCGACCGACTGGGAGCTACGGACCACCCCGACCGGCGGCTATCAGGTCACCCACATCCGCGACCGCCTGAGCTGGTTCTTCGTCCCGATCCCCGAACTCGGCGGGATCGATGTGCGTGCCGGGAGCATTGCGGTGTCGGCGATGACGGACCGTCACCAGAACCGGATCGAGTTCATCTTCGACGAACGCGGACGGCCCACGGCGGTGGAACACTCGGCCGGCTACCGGATCGACGTACAGTGCGACGGCGCGCGGCTCCTCGGCTACCGGCTCACCGCGGGACTGGACGGCCTACCCGTCGATCAGCAACTCTGCACCTTCGACTACCACCAGGGCAACCTCGCGGCGTCGACGAATGCGGAGGGCGCCACAACGTATTTCGGTTACGACGACGCTGCGCGCATGACCTGGTGGCGCGACTCGCTGGGCATGGAGTACTGGAACGCCTACGACGATCTCGGTCGGGTGACCATCCAGTCCGGGATGAACGGGGTCTGGTCGGGGCGGTTCGAGTATCACTTGCGTCCCGACGGGGACGGGTCGTACACCACGTATCGCGATGCTGTCGGCGCGACGACCGTCTATGGCGTTGACCCTGACGGTCGGGTGCGTCAGGAGTCCGACCCCGCCGGGCGGATCACCGCCACCGACTACAACGCCAACCGTCAGCCGCTGTCGATCACCAGCCCAGGCGGTGCGCGTACGATGCTGCACTACAACGCCTTCGGCGACGTCGAGCAGGTCACGGCACCGGACGGGAAGGTCACCGACGTCGTCTACGCGGGGCCCGGTCGTCCGGAACGGGTCGTCGAACCGGGCGGCATCACGACGCGAATCGGCTACGACGAGGACGGTTCGCCGACCAGCGTCGTCGACAATGCCGGTGCGGAGACCAGCTACACGTACGACGAGCACGGGGCGCTGAAGTCGCACACTGATCCTGACGGCGTCGTCATGCGATACCGCAACAACGCTGCCGGCCTCCCGGTCACGATCTCAGACACGCTCGGTAACACCACACGAATCAGCTACGACGGATTGGGGCGTCCGACCGAGGTCGTCGATGCCGAGGGCGCACAGACCGTGGTGACCTACGACGCGATGGGCAACCGGACGAGTGTCACGGCACCGGATGGCGGCCAGTCGCGGTGGGAGTACGACGGCGAAGGCAACTGCATCGCGTACACCGATCCTGTCGGTGCGGTGACCCGTTGGGAGTACGGGCATTACGACCTGCCGGTCGCACGTATCGACGCCGACGGGTCGCGCACCGAGTTCAGCTACGACGCCACACGTCGGCTGGTGGCGGTCACCAACCCCGACGACCTGGTGTGGACCTACACCTACAACGCCGACGGCACGCTGGCGTCGGAGACCGACTTCAACAACGCAACAACGAGCTACACCTACGACGACGAGGGTCGGCAGGCGTCACGCACGAACGCTGCCGGGCAGACGGTGTTCTTCACCTACGACGCTGCCGGACGACTGATCGGCGACCTGACTGCTGATCCGGTCAATGCTGACCTCGACGGGGAGACAACGGAATACAGCTTCGATGCGGCGGGGCGACTGGACGCAGCAACCGGTGTCTTCGGACGCTGGCACACGAGTTACACGGCCGCGGGTTTACCTCAGCTCACCGGTGTTCACGACGGTCGGAGCGACTGGATCATCGAGTCCGCCTGGACCGGCGCCGGACGACTGGCGTCGCTGACGTCGCCGACCGGCGTAAGCACGCGGTACGGCTACGACCCGCGGGGTGTCCTCGGCTTCCTGTCCACTGCGGGACGCTCCTGCGACATCACCACCAGCCCGACCGGACGGGAACAGCGGCGGCGCTTCGAAGGCGCAGCGATCGATTCGACGTGGGATCCGGTGGGACGTCTCACCGGACGTTCCGTCATCGCTGTTGCTGAGCGCCCGGCGGCGCTGAACCTCGGACTTGGTGCAGCGGGCGTGGGGGAGAGGCGGCCCGACCGAACGGTCGCGGCCGCGGAGTACAGCTACCGTTCCGACGGGATTCTCACCGCGTCGACGTCGACACTGGCTGCCGGTCGGACTGACTATCGGGTCGACGTGCTCGGGCGGGTCGTCGAGGCCGCCAGTCCTGCCGGGACCGAACAGTTCTCGTACGCCGCCACGGGCAACATCACCGACTACGTATCCACAGGGGTGAGCAGCAGTAGCCCGGAGGTGCGTGGCGCTACCGACCCGCTGCTCCCTGAGGTGCGAGGCGCCAGCCGAGCCTCGAAGGGCACGAAGGGCCGCCGCCGTTACTCCGGCACTCTCCTCGTGGACGACGGTCGCACGTCCTACCGCTACGACGCTGCGGGTCGCGTCATCTCGATGAGTCGTCGCCGACTGTCACGCAAACCAGATGTGTGGCACTACGCCTGGGATGCCCACGATCATCTGCGGTCGGTGACCACGTCGGACGGGACGGTGTGGACCTACACCTACGACCACGTGGGACGGCGACTGTCGAAGACCGATCAGTCGACTGGTGAAACCACGCGCTTCCATTGGCACGGGGAGCACCTCGTCGAGCAGACCGACCCCATGCCCGACGACGATCAGTGGTTGCAGGCCACAACCTGGGCCTACTCGCCGGCCGCGTACGCACCGCTGGCGCAGACAACTACTTCTGAGCCGATTGGCCTCACCGACGTCGACCCCTCCGAAGGAGCAGACCAGGACCGTGAGTTCAGTCTCAACCTCGGCAATGACACTGCTGCTGTGCCACCCTCGGCGCGCCGATGGACACAGTCCGAGATTGATCGTGAGTTCTTCGCGATCGTCACCGACCAGATCGCCTCGCCGACCGCGCTGGTTGACCCGGGCAGCGGGGAGATCGCCGGCCGATCAGTCCGGACCCTCTACGGCGAAACCGCATGGACGGGCGTATCGACCCCTTGGTCTTACCCAGGCCAGTACCTCGATCTCGAGACTGGGCTGCACTACAACCGGCATCGCTACTACCACCCGGACACCGGGCGCTACCTGAGTCCCGACCCGCTCGGTCTGGCGCCGGCACCGAATCCGCACACTTACCCAACCAACCCCGCTATAACCTGCGATCCGTTTGGGCTGATGCCCTGTTCCGGTGACGAGATCGTCGACACGTACGGACCCCTCAATCCTGGCCCACTACCCGAACAGACGCGTGACTCCTTCCGTGGGGCGATCTACACCGAGAAAGTGACGACCGAACCGATGACCTTGTATCGAGTTGGAACCGCGGGAGAAGGGCCATTCGGGAAGTTCTGGACACGAGTTGAACCACTCGGACCGATTCAAGCGCGGATCGACAGTGCCCTGAATCCCTTGTGGGGCAATAAAGCCACGGCCGTGACGACGATCGAAGTACCCGCCGGTGTCCGGTACTTCGAGGGATTTGTCGCACCGCAAGACGTGTACGCTGGCGGCGTGCTGCTCGGAGGTGGAAATCAGATTGTCTTCCGCCCCGACATGAGGATCCCCAGCGAGTGGCTCCGGGTATCAGCAAGGCCATTCTGAGAACAGGATCGAACGGGTGAACAGAGAATTATGTGAGCTTTCCAGGACCGCACTGATCTATTTCTTTGAGACGTACTCAGAGTCGACCGTCATCTATCTTGAGTTGCCTGACACACCAAACTGGAAGGCTCTCGACAATTACTTCTATCTTGGAGATGTTCAGGTCATTGACGACACATCAGTTCGTGCCGACCTTGGCTACAGTTGGAGTGTTTCGCTCACGCCTTCCAAGGTAGAAATCGGTAGCGACTTGTTCGATTTGACCATCTCAGGAACCGACCTACACCTGGAGTCATCAACAATCCACCGGGTGTATCGCGAAGGTTGGGTTCGCTTCTTCGTCATTCCGAACACAGACATCACCAATGCCGCACGGGACGCGCATGGCACAAATCTACGCGAACTTCAGTCAGAGATCTCTGACGGCGAGGATTGATGCTCCGGCCAAGCGCCATACATGAACCCATTGTCCTCAGTCCGCTGCGTCGGAATCGCCCACCGGAACAGACGGGACCCTATGGTGACAACATGAAGCCCGACCGCACTGACCGCCTCGACAACCTTGTCCGCATCGAATCCATCAAGCAACTCAAGCACCGCTACTGGCGCGCGTGCGATGCCAAGGACGTCAACGGCTTTCGCAGGTGTTTCATTACCCAGGGAGCACGCGTCGACTACGGCCCGCTGGGCACCTTCGACGATGCGGAGCCGATGGCGAAGATTTTCGAGCAGGTCGCTCTCCACAAGGTCGACGGACAGTACGTCATCTTCGACATGCACCACGGCTTCCATCCCGACATAACCCTGACGTCGGAGACCACGGCGACCGGGCGCTGGACCCTGAAGTTCCGACAGGTGAATCTGATCGACCGCACCGAGACGGTCATGACGGGGGAGTACGACGACGAGTACGTCGTCGAGGACGACGAGTGGAGGATGGCTGCCAGCACCCTCACCGAACGGTGGTCTCTCCGACGACCACTCGATGACGACGCCACGGTGCATGCGGGGACGTTCGCCGACCCGGCCTGAACAGGCCTCAGGCCGGTTGCCGGACCATCACCGCCAGCCGCTCGAGGGTCTCCGTCATACCCTGTCGCAGATCGGTCTTGCGGTCTTTGAGTCCGTAGAGTGTGCCGATCAGGAACCACCCGAAGGCATTGAGCGGCTTGGTCACTTCGTACGATTCAGTGACGGTCGTGCCGGTGGCGTCGGGCTCGAACTGGTAGCCCCACCGCAGGATCCCGCCGATCCACTCCGTCCGTTCGAAGGCGAACACACGCCCACGATCTGCGACCGTGATAACGGGTTTGTTGAACCAGTCCGGTCCGCGGCCGGCGCTGTTGCGGGCCCGGAATCGCGCTCCGACGGCGGGACTGGTCGCCCCGTCGAGTCACCTCACATCCGCTATCTCCGAGGACAACTCGGGTGTGCGCGTGACGTCGGAGACGATGTCGTACAACTCTTCGGGGCTCGCGTCGATGTGGCGCGACACCGAGTCGCTGGTGAGATCCTGACGCATGATGGTCCTTCCTGAGTGCCCCGAGGCTCGCTCAGGGCGAATAGTGACGCACCCGCATCTGCAGGGCGTCATCGAGTAGTCCTGTGTACGAACCGGTTTCGTAGGTCGCTCCCGGCTCATTCGACATCTGTTGCGAACCGATGCCCGAGACGACCGACGTGAGGAGGCGCAGGGCATCCTCGGAATCGACACCGGGGCTCAATTCACCGCGTGCGACAGCAGTCGCCAGATCCTCACGAGCCTGATCGACGATCGCCCGCGCCGGAGCGAACGCCGCCTCGCTCGGCTCGAAACCGGGAACCGGTCGCCAGAACAACAGCGCCGCCAGGCCCGGTTCGGTCATCGACCAGCGGATGATCGCCCGTGACTGTTCGAGCAGTTGATCCAACCCGGGCTCACGGCTGAGTCGTGCGTCATCGACGTACCGACTCAGCTCGACATTTCCCATCTCGAACAGCCTGTCGTACAGGGCATTCAGCGACGGGAAGTACTTGTAGAGCGACGGGGGGCGCATCTGCATGCGTCGGGCGATCTCGGAGATGGAGACTGCTCCCACACCCTGCTCGTCGATGATGTTGCGAGCGTGGCCGAGTGCCTCATCGATCGTCGACTGCCGACGATCGGTCCTGCGCGCTGAGCTATAGGCTGTAGCCACAGCTACAGGGCATAGCTGTTGCCGGCCGGAGACAATGCCTACGCCGCAGAAACTCATGTTCGTGGCACCGTGGAACCATGACCAACCCCCAGCACACGCCCGACGGCCACTACGTGGTGATCAACGGCCGCAAGTGGCGTGCGACGGATCCGCTCATCCCGGACGAACGACGGTCCGAACTCCAGTCGATCCTGATGGCGTGGCGACGGGATGTGAAACGCACGAAGGGTGCACCGGAATCCCGTGCGGGCGTCCAGGCTGCGAAAGTCGCCTTGGGGGAGCGTGGCACTCCTTGGTGGGAGCAGACCGACGACGAGCGTCGTGTGCGCTGGGAAACCGAGGTGCCGCGACCGGGCGACGGGTGACCCTCAGCGCGGAACGATCGATTCGGCCGCGTATCGCCCTGCGCGTTCAAAGGTTTCGGTGATGTCGAGGTCGGGGTCGATCCGCCAGTAGCGCATCGTCGACAGGTAGATCGCCGCCACCATCTGGGCCAGGAACTCCACCGGATGATCGGTGCGCAGATCGCCTTGTTCCAGGCCGGGCTCCAACAGGCGCCGCACCTGCGCGGTGAACAGGTGGCTGCGCTCGCTCAGTCCCTCCGACGCCGTCGCCAGTCGCTCGATCTCCCCGGTCACAACACGCATGTAGTCGGGATCGGCCATCGACGACTGGGCGAAGTCGATGAAGACTCCGACCACCCGGTCGTGGGTGCTGACCGGCCGTCGCAGCATCGAGTCGACGACCCGCCCGAAGACGCCCATGAGTTCGGCGTACAGCGCACTGACGAGGTCGTCCTTGCTGGGGAAGTAGTTGAAGAAGGTTGCCCGGGAGACCTCGGCGCGTTCCGCGATCTCCTCGACGGTCGCATCGGTGCCTCGCGTCGCGAGAAGTTCACGAGCGGCGGAAAGCAGCCGATCGCGCGTCTGCTGCTTGTTCCGTTCACGACGTCCGACGTGCGCAACCTCGGTCATCGGTGTGCCTCCGTCGGGTCGTCGAGCGGCCGGGTGGCGCCCTAGGGACCAATTCTTACATTCGGCCACCGATTTCTGGATGGTGGTCTAACTTTTGCCTTGAAGTCCAGTGTGATGTGGGACACGGTGACCTCGATACGCGGCGTCCTCGCTGCGCTCGGTCGACGCTACTCGGCCAGCGGGGTGGGGCGGCGGTGGTGATCGCGATTGCTGCCACTCGGCCGGCAGGGTGGAGCGGCGGTGGTGATCCCGGTTGCTGCCACTCGACCGGCAGGGCTAGGGCGGCGGTGATCGTGTCGCTCGGCTAGCGGGGGCGGGGTGGCAGCCTCGCGGGAATCAGGTGACGCCACTCGGACGGAATGACGTGTGCCGGCACTGGCCACCCGGTCGACAGGGGTGGCGTCAGTTGTCGTGTTTGTCGTACGCGCGCATCTGTAAAACACTGTGCTGCACTAGAACTGAAGCCCACCGCACTTTCCCGAAAGCACTCATACCCGACATCATCCGGGTTTACAGTCACCACGACGCCGACCACAGTTCACCTCCTGCTCGCGCAACATCATCAGGCGGGCGTCAACTCCTATCGAAGGGATCGCAGTTGAAATCACCAGTTGCACTCAAACGCGTCGCACGTACGACCGCCGTCCTCGGCTGCGCGAGCGTCCTGACTCTCGGCGCCCTCACGGCCTGCGCCGACGACAGTTCCGAGAGTTCGAGCGCCGGGGAGACCAGCTCGCTGCCCAGCAACGCGGCAACCGGCGACCCGATCAAGATCGGCTTCATCACGCCCGAAGGCGGTGCGGTGACGACGCCGATGGTGCGCGAAGGTGGCGAAGCGGCCGTCGAGTACCTCAACAACAACGGTGGCGGAATCGGCGGGCACAAGATCGACCTCGTGGTGTGCAAGCAGCAGGAGGAGCCCGCCTCGGCGACCAAGTGCGCCAACCAGATGGTTGAGGAGAAGGTTTCGGTCGTCGTGTCGCCGCTTGGTGCTCAGGGTGCCGTGATGCTGCCGATCGTCGCCGGCGCCGGGATCCCCTACGTCGCTCAGGCTCCGGTCTCGCAGGCCGAGATGGCCACACCCGGCTCGTTCATGCTCTCCGGCGGCATCGTCGCGGTGCTCGCCGGCCAGGCCGCCACCGCTGCCAAGGACGGCCTCAAGAAGGTCACCCTCATCATCGGCGACTCCGGCGACGCCGCCGCGTCCGTCAAAGCTCTTGGTGATCCGATGTTCCAGCGCGCCGGCGTGGCACTCAACGTCGTCACGATCCCGACCGGCGCCGCCGACGTGACCCCGCAGATCACCGCCGGTCTCGCCGACAACCCCGACGCCGTCAGCATCCTCGGCGACACCCGCCAGTGCATCTCGGTGCTCAAGACTCTGCAGACCGTCGCACCAGACGCCAAGAAGTACCTGATTGCCAGCTGCCTCGACAAGCCTGTCCTCGACGCCGTCGGCAACGAGGCCGTCGCCGGATCCAAGGCGTTCACCACCGTCAACCTCAGCTCCGACGACCCGAGCGTCACCCAGTATCGCAGCGTCATGGCGCAGTACGCCCCCGACACCGATCCCGCCGGCCTGGCCTACATCGGCTACCAGGTCGTCGCCGCACTCGGTGAACTCAACGGCCTCGAGGGAGCCGTCGACGCCCAGACGTTCAAGAACGCGCTGTCCGAGGCCAAGGACGTTCCGCTCCCTGCCGCCCCGGGCATCACGTTCACCTGCAACGGCCAAGCCTTCCCGCCGCTGACGTCCCTGTGCAGCAAGGCGATCCTGGTCAGCGACGTGACCTCGGACGCCAAGCTCGAGAACACCGTCGTCACCAACAACTGATTCCGACCAGATCGGGGCCACACTCCGGCGTGGCCCCGATCGAGGAGTTCCATGACTGACCATCTAGCGTTCCTGGTTCTCGGCCTCGGCAACGGGGCCGTCTTCGCCGCACTCGGTCTTGCCCTGGTGATGACCTTCAAGAGCTCCGGCGTGGTCAACTTCGCCACCGGCGCGGTGGCCCTGTACGCCGCCTACACCTACGCTTTCCTGCGTCAGGGTGAACTCCTCAACCCCATACCCGGCTTCCCGACGACCATCTCGCTGGGTTCGGATGTGGGAGTCGCTGTCGCCGTGCTGATCTCCGTGGTGATCGCCGCGATCCTCGGCATCATCCTCTACCTGCTCGTCTTCCGGCCGATGCGCGCCGCACCGGCTCTGGCCAAGGCGGTCGCGGCGATCGGGCTGATGCTGGTCATCCAGGCGCTCATCGCCCTGCGCGTGGGGGAGAACACCCCCAGCGTCGGCCCGATCTTCAAGGTCGACACCTTCAAGATCGGCTCCAGTGCGGTGCCCACCGACCGGCTGCTGCTCGCCGTCGTCATCGTCGGGCTCGCCATCTGCGCCGGACTCGTGTTGCGCTACACCCGCTTCGGCGTCGCTACAGAGGCGGCCGCCGAATCCGAGAAGGGTGCACTCGTCACCGGTCTCTCCCCGGACCGTATCGCCATCGCCAACTGGGCATTGTCATCGGCGACCGCAGGCCTGGGCGGCGTGCTCATCGCCCCGATCGTGCCCCTCAATCCGGTCGCCTACACGATGTTCATCGTGCCGGCACTGGCCGCGGCGCTGGTCGGCAACTTCACCGCGATCTCGGTGACGGTCGGCGCGGGACTCGTCATCGGCATGCTCCAGTCGGAGGCCACCAAACTCCAGGCGACGTGGGACTGGATGCCCGACGCCGGTGTGGCCGAGGCGGTTCCGCTGATCCTCATCGTCGGGTTCCTCCTCCTCCGCGGTCAACCGCTGCCCGGACGCGGCGCGGTCATCCGCCAGGACCTCGGCCGCTCACCTCGTCCCGAACATCTGCTGGTCCCCGGGATCATCGGCGTCGTCGTCGCCGTCATCGCCCTGCTCGCCACGTCCGGCTCTCTCCGCCTGGCGGTGATCGCCACGATGATCTACGGGATCATCGCGCTCTCCCAGGTCGTGGTCACCGGGTACGCCGGGCAGGTGTCGCTGGCCCAACTGACCCTGGCGGGCGTCGGAGCGTACGCGCTGAGCAGGCTGACCGAGAATCTGAACCTCCCGTTCCCGCTCGCACCTCTCCTCGCCGCCTGCGCTGCGATGGTCATCGGCGTGATCGTGGGGCTGCCGGCCCTCCGAGTGCGTGGCCTGCCGCTCATGGTCGCGACCCTCGCCCTGGCGGTCTTCTGCGAGGCATTCTGGTTCCGCAACCCGTCCCTGAACGGCGGTCTGCAAGGCGCACCGGTCGATTCGCCGTCGATCTTCGGCATCGACCTCGGCATCGGTGCGGGCGAGGGCTATCCGCGTCTCGCGTTCGGCATCCTGTGCCTCGTCGTCCTGACGGTCGTCGCCTACGGCGTCGCGGCGCTGCGACGAAGTGGACTGGGCGCGTCGATGCTCGCGGTCCGCGCCAACGAACGGTCCGCGGCCGCAGCCGGTATCAACGTCGGCGTTACCAAACTGTTCGCCTTCGCGATCGCCTCCTTCCTGGCCGGACTCGGGGGCGCGCTGCTCGCGTATCAGCAGACCCTGGCCACCGCCGGGGCATACGCCGTGTTCGCCGGCATCGGCCTGTTCGCGGTGACCTATGTCGCGGGCGTCACCTCGATCTCCGGGGCGATCCTGGCCGGCGTCATCGCACCCGGCGGCGTGATGTACTTCGCCGTCGACAAGTACGCATCCTTCGGCGACTACTACATGCTCGTCAGCGGAATCCTGTTGGTGCTCACCGTCGTCACCAACCCCGACGGCCTGGTCGGCTATCTCCACAAGTTGCCGTACCCGGGTCGACGCACCGCACGGCCCGCCGCCGAGCAACCGGTGGAACCACCTGCAACGCCGGTTGCCGATACACCCGCGCCGCCAACCGGCTCGGTCATCCTCTCCGTCCGCGACGTCACCGTTCGCTACGGCGCCGTCACCGCAGTCCGCGACGTCGGCTTCGACGTCCGGGCCGGCGAGATCGTGGGACTGATCGGACCGAACGGTGCCGGCAAGACCACGTTGATCGACGCCATCAGCGGCTTCGCACCTGCCGACGGCACGGTGTCGCTCGACGGCGCGTCCATCGACGGTCTGGCGCCACACCGTCGCAGCCGCGCGGGACTCGGCCGCACCTTCCAGGACATCGAGCTCTACGGCGAACTGTCGGTGGCCGAGAACCTGGCCATCGCGGCACAGCGCGCACCCGGCGACACGTCGGACAACGTGCGAAAGGTGTTGCAGATGCTCGAGATCGATCACCTTTGCGAGGTCCCGGCCGCCGACCTCTCACAGGGACAGCGCCAGTTGGTCGCGGTCGCACGGGTGCTCGCCGGTCAACCGAGGGTCGCGCTCCTCGACGAGCCGGCGGCCGGACTCGACAGCACCGAGAGCCGATGGCTGGGTGACCGGTTGAGAGCGGCTCGCGCACATGGGGTCTCGATGGTCCTTGTCGATCACGACATGGACCTCGTGCTGAGCCTCTGCGATCGGGTGATCGTGCTCGACCTCGGCGCCGTTATCGCCGACGGCACCCCCGATGAGATACGCACGTCACCGGCCGTCGTCGGGGCCTATCTGGGCACCCCGTCGTCGGCGATGGCAGCTGAACCCGAACCAATGAAGGAGATGTCGTGACGGTGCTGGAATGCCACGGCCTCGACGCCGGATACAGCCGAGGGAACCCGTGTGTTCACGGCCTCGAGCTGTCCGTGAACGCGGGTGAGATCGTCGCCCTGCTGGGACCGAACGGTGCCGGGAAGACAACTCTGCTGACGACCCTGGCAGGATTGATGCCGCGTCTCGGTGGTGAGGTCACGGTCGCCGGACAGTCGGTGCGTCCGGGCGACGCGCGCGCGGCGGTCCGTGCCGGACTTGTCCTCGTGCCCGACGACCGGGCGCTGTTCCGCCGCCTGACCACCCGACAGAACCTGCACCTGGCAACACGTCTGCGGGGACGGGCGCGTGCTGAGGCCGTCGACAACGTGCTCGGCCACTTCCCGTCGCTGACCAAACGACTGACGGTGGCGGCCGGGGACCTGTCCGGCGGAGAGCAGCAGATGCTGGCCATCGCCCGTGCACTGCTGCAGAACCCGAAGGTGCTGCTGATCGACGAACTGAGCATGGGCCTCGCACCCATCGTCGTCGAATCGATCCTGCCCGTTCTGCGCGACGTCGCCGATACCGAGAAGACCGCGGTGATCCTCGTCGAACAGCACGTGCGGCTGGCTCTCGGCATCGCCGACCGTGCCGTGGTCCTTGTCCATGGCGAAGTCGGCCTGGAGGATTCGGCCTCGGCGCTCGCGACCGACATCGAGCGGATCGAGGAGGCCTACCTTGGGACGGCACGCGCGTAGACGCCCACGGAAGCGCGTCGCCGACTCGTCGACCGTCGCGCCAGAGGGCCTCGGCTCAGGCGGTGTCGGACTGCGGCCGGTAGATCGCATCGGTGATCCGGTTGGCGATGTCGGCGTGGGTGAGAAACCGGGCGGGGGACAGGAGCTCGGCGCACACGGCGCTGACCATGAACTCGACGGCGGCCTCGGGACTGGGGGACAGGTATCGGGCAACCGGTGATTCGGTGATGAACGCCAGCGCGCGGTCGGTGACGATGTCGATCAGTGTCGGGTGGCCCTCGCGCCGGATCAGCCAGGGGGTCAACGACGCCGCGTCGTACCGTAGAGCGGCCTGGACCAGCTCGTTGTTGGCGTTGTAGTCGAGCACCTCGCGGACGAGCATGTAGATCGTGTCCCGCGGATCGTCGGCAAACCGCAGACGGCTCAACATGACCCGCTCGAGCGCGTCGAGCTCCGAAGAGACGATGGCCGAGAGCAACTGGTCGCGCGAGGCGTACCGGCGATAGATGGTGGCCCGGCTGATGCCGGCCTCCTTCGCCACGGCGGCCAGGGTCAGCGCACCGACACCGACACGACGGGCCACGGCCCGGGCCGCACCTGTGAGATCCTCGCCGCTCGACATCCCGCCATCCTAGATCACCCCATGTGAAACACCCTTGCGGAATTTGTCTCAAGCGTGAGACTCTTGAGCCATGTCTGTATCAGTCCCGACCCGGGCGCCTTCACGTGAGACCGGTGGAGAATCCCCGTGGGATTCTCAGCACGAAGAGTTCGACTACGAGATCGACGACATCGAGGGTCAGATCCCGTCCTCCCTGCGTGGCGTCCTCTTCCGCATCGGACCCGGTCGCTTCGAGATCGGTGGACATCCGATGACCCACATCTTCGACGGCGACGGCATGGTGTCCCGTTTCGACATCTCGCCCGACTGCGTCCACTACCGCAATCGTTATGTCCGTACACGTAGCTTCAAGCGCGCCAACGAGACCCAACTGCCGCCGAAAGGGTTCAACACCCAACGCGTCGGCGGGCCGCTGGCCAACGCGCTGAAGTTTCCCGAGAATCTCTCCAACACCAGCGTTCTCGTCCACGACGACGTGCTCTACACGCTGTGGGAAGGCGGACGACCGCACCGCCTCGACGCCGAGACGCTCGAGACGTACGGCAGCGAATCCTTCGACGGCGCCCTCAAACGCATCGGTGCGTTCTCCGCACACCCCAAGATCGACCCGAACACCGGTGACGTCTTCAACTTCGGACTCGACTTCTTCCCGCGGCCGATGATCCGCTGCTACCGGCTCGACAAGTCCAAACGCCTGCACAACGTCGGCACGGTGCCGATCCCCAAGCTCGGTTTCGTGCACGACTTCGCGCTCACCGAACGTCACCTGGTCTTCGTGCTCGGACCGCTGGTCGTCAGCCGGCCCATCCCGGTCGCATTGGGGATGCGCCCGTTCGGTGAGGCGCTCTCGTACAAACCGGAGTTGGGCACGACCATCGTCCTCGTACCGCGTGACGGTGGGAAGGCCACACGCATCGAGACGGATTCGCTGTTCCACTTCCATGTGGCGAACGCCTACGAAGCCGGACCCGAGACCGTCGTCGACATCGTCGCCCACGACGCGACCGGCGGATGGACGCAGTGGAACAACTACCTGTGCAACTTCCGCGACAAGGCCGGACCCGCATTCGGCGGAACCCTCACCAGGCTGCGGATCAACCGCAACACCGAAGCCGTTGTGCGTGATCCGCTCAACGAACTCGGATGCGAGTTCCCGCAGGTGGATTCGCGGTTCGTGACCACCGCTCACCGCTACACGTACTTGGCGGAGGCCGCCGTACGCGGGGGCGACCCTGATTCGATCACGACCGTCGACACGACGACCGGAGCGCAGGATCGCTACACCACGCCGGGCAACACCGTGTGCGAGCCCCTGTTCGCCGAGGATCCCGAGAACCCGGGCGAGGGTCGCGGCTGGTTGCTCAGCCTCGAACACCGGCCGTCGGACAAGCGATCCCGGTTGATCGTGTTGAACGCCGAACGCCCGAGCGCGGGCCCGGTCGCCATCGCCACGCTCCGGCATCACGTGCCGATGACGTTTCATGGGGCGTACAAGGCGGCCACGTCGGAATAGTCCGATGCACTTGGGGATACCACTCCTGATGTCTGAGGTGCGAGGAGCGTGAGCGACGAGCCACCGAAAACCTGGTGAGGTACGGTCGCCGGCCCTTCGTGGCTCCTCGCTATCGCTCGTCGCACCTCAGGGAGCGAGTGGGGTTGCCGGACTTCGTTCGTCGCACCTCAGGGAGCGAGTGGGGTTGCCGGACTTCGTTCGTCGCACCTCAGGGAGCGAGTGGGGTTGCCGGACTTCGTTCGTCGCACCTCAGGGAGCGAGTGGGGTTGCCGGACTTCGTTCGTCGCACCGCAGGGAGCGAGTGGGCCTACATCCGTCGAAATGAAGTCGCGGGCGACTTCGATGCGGCTCAACGACTTCGATCGAGGTCGTGCAGCCGGGTTGAGTTCGCACGCGACATCAATCCGGGTGCGCGCCGCTACCCCTCGAGATAACTCGCGCGCGGCTTTCATCGCTTCGATCCGGCGTCGTAACAACTGTTCCGCGGCGTTCCGGTCGTAGTCGCATTCCCAGGTGATGTTGTCGACTCCCACCGCGTAGCGGTGTCGATGCCGTGCTGGTCTTCGATGAAGCACCCGAACATGTGCTTGCGAAACAGATCCGACAGTCGGACCGTCTGATTGATGAGCTTGTCCAGCGACCAGGCGCACGACACGTTCTCGGTCAGCGTCGACCGTCGACGAGGATCGCGGCCACCTTGATGTCACGGTGTGTGACCAAGGATTGCGGCGGGGGTGGCCCCCGGACGACGCCGGTAACCCTCGAACATGATGAGCGGGAGCGACGCGGACGCAAGATGATCTCGCCGGGCCGACCGTCGCGGCACCTCGTCGCCCTGGTCGTCGACAATGGCGGGCTTCAGTCCATCACGTCCCGGACACGGGTGGTCTCGTGTCCGGCGAGGAGCGCCTGGTTGGAGTTCTTCATGTGACGCTGCCAGTGGGCTGCGGCCTCGGCGCCGTCGCCGGCGCGGACGAGGTCGACGAGCTTCTGGTAGGAGCGGATGAGCTTGGTGTACTGCGCGCGCGGCATCGGGTCGTCGTCGATGGTGTTGGCGATGTGGCGCTCGGCGATCTCGCTGAGCATGCCCGCGATCATTTCCATTGCCGAGTTGCCGGACAGCTCGACAATGCGGCGGTGGAACCAGACCGATGCCTGGGCCATGGTGCCGTTCTCGAAGGCCTCGTCGAGTTCGTTGTCGATGATCGCCTGGAGTTCGTCGAACGCATTGGTGTCACCGGTCTCCGCGAGCATCTCCGCGGCTGCGGGTTCGATGACCTCGCGGGCCCGCATGACTTCGGCGACCGTGGTCCCGGACAGCTCCAGCAACAGTCCTGCCGGACGCGCGACGATCTCGGGGCCGGGGACACGGATCCGGGCACCAGTACGCGAACCGCGACGCACCTCGACCAGCCGCTCGGACTCGAGGACGCGGACCGCTTCACGCAGCGTCGGGCGGCTCACCTGGAAGTGCGCCATGAGATCGGCTTCGTGCGGGAGGAAATCGCCGTCCTTGAGCCGACCGTCGACGATCATCCGACGCAGGGTGCGTGCCACCAGCTCAGCGGTCTTGGGGGACCGGATCGCACCGCTCGTGGTCGCGGGGACCATCATGGGAGCCAGGTTGACGGGCTTGGTCATGAGTACCTTCCTCGTGCTTGACCACCGACGCTCCCGAGGTGAGGGCGGCGGCCGAACCGGATCTGATCCCCGGGCCGATCTGATACACCCAGTTGTCAAACCCAGTGATACAAGTCGATTCTACGCAACCGCGGCGAGCTGGTCGGCGACAGAACCGATCGCAGCATCGTTGACATGCAAGCGTGCGCTTGCCTATCGTCAGGTGTGGCAGACGTATTCCATGCTCTCGACGATCCGACGCGGCGTGCGATCCTCGACGAACTCGCCGACCGTGACGGTCAGACGCTGTTCGAGATCTGCGGACGACTCACCACGAAGCGGGGCTTGAGCCTGACCCGCCAGGCCATCTCGCAGCATCTGGGCGTTCTCGAGGCCGCCGGGCTGGTTCACACAGCGAAGCGCGGACGCGCCAAGTTCCACTACTTTGATCCGGCACCACTGGCGGACATCGCCAGACGGTGGCCGGTGACACGAAAGGCATGACATGAGAATCACGTTGACCTCGATCTTCGTCGACGACCAGCGCAAGGCGCTGAGTTTCTACACCGACGTACTGGGCTTCACCAAACATCACGACATCCCGATGGGGGAGAACACGTGGTGGCTCACCGTGAAGTCGCCCGAAGCGCCCGAGAGCGCCGAACTCCTACTGGAGCCGGCCGGGCATCCGGCGGTGAAGCCCTACCGGGATGCGCTCGTCGAAGACGGGATCCCGTTGGCGCAGTTCACCGTCGACGACGTCGAGGCCGAGTACCGGCGACTCAGGGAACAAGGCGTCGTCTTCACCCAGGAACCGACCGACATCGGCACTGCGGTGGTGGCCGTCTTCGACGACACCTGCGGAAACCTGATCCAGATCGCCGCGATCAAGGACGCCTGATCGGCATCCGCGCGGTCACACCCCGACGAGCGGCTTGGTCAGCGGCGGGATCTCGACGACCCGTGCTCGCAGCGCGTCGGGGTCGCCCTGGAACGTGGCAACCCACCATCCGATGTTCGGCGCCTTCCGTCGCCGACCGTCTTGATCGGACTCCCACCGGGTCAGCGCGGGTTCGGCAATCAGCAGCGGGGTCGCCGGGTCCTTCTCGATCTCGAGCCGGCGTCGCTGGAGTCGGTGGCGAATGGTGGTGCCGTGCAGTCGGAATGGCCCGATCGCGAGTTTGGCCAGGTTGACGATCTGATATGCGGCGTTCATCGACTTGTTCGCGGCATAACGGGGGAGCGTCGGATCGACGGGCTGCCGGATGGCGGTGAAGCGGTCGTAGGAGAACTCGAGGCCACGCAGGCTCGCCTCCCACACCATCCAGGCAAGGGTGAGTTCGGACGGTTCGACAACTTCCAGCCCACCGCCGATGTCGGAGTGGACACCCTCGAACCAGACCTGTTTCACGTCCGTCTGCGTGTTGTCGGCCTTTTCCCAGACACACGGATCGAAGGTCAGCCGGCACTCGTCGATTGCCAGCGCCTGCCGGGCGACCTCGACCCGCTTCCCGAGGTTCACGTCGTGGAACTTGTGTTTGTGCCGGGTGATGCCGGGTACGCCGAGGGCGCCGACGGTGTCGAACACTCCGATGAAGGCGACCGGGACCTCGCGACCGAGCGGAGCGTGTCTTTCCTTGTCCCGGTACAGCTGCAGGGCTTTCTCGAACAGGTTGCTCGTGGGGTCCTCGGCCAGCTGGCGTGGCGTGATCAGACCGACCTTGCCGATCATCCCGGCCAGACTCCTCGCGGTGTAAGCGCCCCGACTGAATCCGAACACGAAGATCTCGTCATCGGGCTCGTAGTTGAGGACGAGAAAGCGGTACGCATCGAGAAGATTCGCGTCCAGACCACGACCGAAGGCGCCCCCGAAGACGCGGTCGGACCACGAGGAACCCGTACCGACACCGTTGACGTAGTGGACGAGTTGGACCGCGCCGTCGGCGGCGTCGGTCTTCACGGCGCGAGCGATCTTCTCCACGTTGGAGATCCGCGGATCCTTGGCCGATTTCCAGGTGCCATCGCAGCAGATGATCAGTCGTTTCCTCATGTCGGCCCCCTTGGCTTCGACGGCTCCGACACATCGACGGTAACGCCGCAGACCGGTACCCGCAGCCCGGGTCAGTCGTACGGTTTACTGGTCTGATGAGCAACCTCGCGTCTCGACTGATGGGCGCCGCACTCGCCGCAGGCGCCGCCGCGTCTGCCGTGCTCGGAGTCGGTTCGGCGGCGGCAGCGCCCACGGTCCTTGCCCCAGGGACACAAGGCCTGGCTCCCGGCCTCGCCGTGTCGTACACGCTCGCCTCGAACGAGGCTCGGACGCAGGGTGTTCCGATCTGGATCACCTCGGGGAAGCGGTCGGATGCCGAGCAACGGCAGCTCTGGCGGAACGCGATCGCCACCTATGGCAGTCCCGAGGCCGCCAGACGCTGGGTCCTGCCCGCCGAAGAGTCACCGCACGTTCGCGGCGAGGCGGTCGACGTCGGCCCGTGGGACGGTGCGGCCTGGCTCGAACGCAACGGTCACCGGTGGGGGCTGTGCCGGACCTTCGTCAACGAGTGGTGGCATTTCGAACTCGCGACCACACCGGGGACTCCGTGTCCGCCGATGTGGCCGGATGCCGCGGTCCGGGCGGATCGGCGCGGAATCTGATCGAACGGTCGTAGGCTGTCGATCGACGGGTCGCACGCTCGTCATCTCCTCACACGGACCGAGAGCCGGTCCTGGTGATCAGGAGGTCGACCATGCACTACTCAATCTTGTTGCACTACCCCGAGCACGACGCCTCGACGCTCGGCGAGGAAGCCATCCAGGCCGGGCAGGCCGCATTCTCGGCGTACACCCGTGCGCTGCAGGACGCCGGAGTCCTCGTGACTGCCGAAGTGCTACGGCATTCGTCCGCCACCACGACGATCCGGAAGGTCGGCGGCGAGCTCGTCGTCCAGGACGGGCCCTTCGCAGACACCAAGGAGCAACTCGGCGGAACGATCGTCATCGATGTCGATGACCTGGATGCCGCCATCGACTGGGCAAGTCAGGCGCCTCCGATCGACTGGGGTGTCATCGAGATCCGTCCCGGTGCCACTTACACCGTGAACGGGGCCTGGACCCCCAACGGATGATGCCGTACCGATGACCAGGGACGGGGCGCACGCCGCCGCCGATCATGCCGCACGCGAGTCGTATTCGCGGCTGGTAGCGCTTCTCGCCGCCGCATCCGGCGACCTCGCACTCGCCGAGGACGCGTTGTCGACCGCCTTCGAACGCGCGCTGAGCACGTGGCCCGAGCACGGCACGCCGGAGAAACCGACCGCGTGGCTGCTATCCGTTGCCCGCAACCACCAGCGTGATGTCTGGAAATCCGCCGCATACCGGAAGTCGGTCGACTTCGACGATCGGGCCGACAACGTCGGGGAGGCAGTAGTGACACCCATCGACGACCTCGACCCCGATGCGATCGGCGACAAACGACTCGAGCTGCTGTTCACGTGTGCACACCCGGCGATCGACCCGGCCATCCGGACACCGCTGATGTTGCAGGCGGTGCTCGGATTCGAGGCAGCCGATGTCGCCGCGGCGTTCGCGGTGGCCCCCGCGACGATGGCGCAACGTCTCGTACGCGCGAAGCGACGTATCCGGGACGCCCGCATCCCGTTCGTCGTTCCCGGCCGCGCGGCCATGCCGGCACGTCTGTCCGCCGTTCTCGAGGCGATCTACGGGTGCTTCGCAATCGCCTGGGACGATCCGGCCGGCTCCGGTACCGACGCCGTCGACTCGATGGCCGGGGAGGCGCTGTATCTGGCGGTGACGCTCGCCGACCTCCTCGATGATGAGCCCGAGGCGTGGGGCCTGGCCGCTCTCATCGCCCTCTCGTCGGCACGCGTCCCTGCCCGCACCGGATCGTTCGTCCCGCTGGAGGAACAGGACCCAGAACTGTGGAACGGAGACCTGATCCGCGACGGCGAAGCGATGCTCCGGCGTGCCGCCGCCCTCGGCGCTCCGATGGGACGGTTCCAGCTCGAGGCCGCGATGCAGTCGGTTCACAACGACCGCGCACGCACCGGCGTCGTCGACTGGGACGCTCTGCGGACATTGTCGGCCGCCCTCGTCATCGTCACCCCGACCGTGGGTGCACAGGTGGCTCACGCCGCGATCGTGGGGCGCGCGGGGTCACCAGCCGAAGGTCTGGCTCTGCTCGACCGACTCGAAGCAGAGCACGATCTCGACGACTTCCAGCCGTTTCACGCCACACGAGCGGATCTCCTCTCCCGCACCGGGTCTGCGGCGGCCGCACGGCACCACTTCGAGCGTGCCGCAGTGCTGTCGCGTGACCCGCGTGTCCGCGACTGGTTACGCCGCCGTGTGGACCACGTGTGCTGATGCGATTCACGCCGCAGCGGACGCCGGCGCAACGGACGAGGCCGGGGTCATAGGAGTCGACTAACCCTGCCATAGGTGCAAATCATCGGCCGCACAGCGCTTTCCGCAGGCTCACGGCCTAGGGTGATGACTCGGAACGACAAGTCGGACAACGGGTGTCCGCCACCGTAGGGAGGCCGTAATGACCGCAATCGCCGAGGCCATCACCGACCTGACCTCCGAGCCCTATCGCTCACGCCGCAATCACTGGAACAACCAGGTCTGCCGGCACGCGCTGATGACCCCCGCCGAGCCCGCGATCACCTACCTCGACGAGACCCGCACGTGGAAGCAGATCGAGGACCGGTCCCGTGCCTTCGCCGCGGCGTTGAGTCGACGCGGTGTGGGATTCGGCGACCGGGTCATGATGGCGCTGCTCAACCGCACCGAATACGCCGAGGCGATTCTGGGAGCGACCCTGATCGGGGCGATCGCGGTGCCCGTCAACATCCGCATGAGTCCCGCCGAGCTCGCCTACCTCATGACCGACAGCGGCGCGGCCGTCGTCGTCACAGAGACGGCGCTGACCGGCGTCGTCGATGCCGCACGCGCCCTGGACGGCGGCACGAACACGGTGATCGTCGTCGGCGAGAGCGACACACCCGAACATCTCTCGTTCGAGGACCTCGTCGCCGAGGACCCGTCGGACCTTCCGCTGGTAGACGTCCCCGAGGACGCCGTCGCGATCATCATGTACACCTCGGGCACCACCGGCCGGCCCAAGGGCGCGATGCTCACCCATCAGAACTTCCAGTCGCAGGCCGTCACGTCGATCTCCACCACGAATCCACGGACCGGTGACGTGGCGTCGATCGTCCCGCCGATGTTCCACATCGCCGGCCTCGCCACCTTCGCGATGGTCTTCTACCGCGGCATCCGCGCGGTCATCCATCCGCTCGGTTCCTTCGACCCCGACGCCATGCTCGACACCCTCGAGCGGGAGGGATCGACCTCGGTGTTCATGGTGCCCGCGCAGTGGCAGGCGGTCTGCGCCGCGCAACGGGCGCGCCCCCGGGAACTCCGGTTGCGTCACCTCAGCTGGGGCGGGGCCCCGGCGTCGGACACCGTCCTCGACGCCATCAACGAAACGTTCCCCGGAGTTCTCAACATGACGTCGTTCGGGCAAACCGAGATGTCGCCGGTGACCTGCATCCTGGAGGGCAAGGACGCCCTGCGGAAGATCGGATCGATCGGCAAGGTGGTGCCCGCGGTGACCGCGCGCATCGTCGACCCGCTGATGAACGACGTCGCGCCCGGCGAGGTGGGGGAGATCGTCTATCGCGGCCCGACCCTGATGAAGGGGTACTGGAACAAGCCTGAGGAGACCGCCGAGGCGTTCCGCGGCGGCTGGTTCCACTCCGGCGACCTGGTCCGCCAAGACGAGGACGGATTCCTCTTCGTGGTCGACCGCGCCAAGGACATGGTGATCTCCGGCGGCGAGAACATCTACTGCGCCGAGGTCGAGAACGTCCTCTACGGCCACCCGAGTGTCGCCGAAGCCGCGGTCATCGGCCGGGCGGACCAGAAATGGGGCGAGGTGCCCGTCGCCGTCGTCGTCCTCGCCGAGGGCGTCGGCAATCTGACCCTGGCCCAGCTGGAGCCTCATCTGAACGAGCACCTGGCGCGGTTCAAGCACCCAAAGACCTCGTCATCGTCGGCGAACTGCCGCGCAACGCCGGGGGCAAGGTCACGAAACCCGTGCTGCGCCAGCGCTTCGGCAGCAAGGACGCCGGTCTGTCCGACTGACCCGGCGAAATCTCGCGAGCTACCCGGTGAGTCTGCGTAGGGTGTGACGCAGACAACAATGTCGACCATCGCACGATCGACACGGGAGCCAGTGAATGACTGCAACCACCGAAGCCGCCGCCGACCTGACCACCGAGCCCTACCGGTCACGCCGCAACCACTGGAACAACCAGGTTCACCGACATGCGCTGATGACGCCGGACAACGTGGCGATCACCTACCTGGACAAGTCCACGACGTGGAAGCAACTCGATGACCGGTCACGGGCGTTCGGTACGGCGCTCAGCCGACTCGGTGTGCAGTTCGGCGATCGCATCCTGATGGTGCTGCTCAACCGGACCGAATACGTCGAGGCCGTCCTGGGTGCGACGCTGATCGGCGCCATCCCGGTTCCGGTGAACATCCGGATGAGCCCGGCCGAGGTCGCCTACCTCGTCGCCGACAGCGGCGCCAAAGTCATCGTGACCGAGAAGCTCCTCGCGCCGCTGGCCGATGCCGTGAGTGCGTCCACCGGCGGGATCGACACCCTGATCGTCGCCGACGGCAGCGAGAACCCGCAGCATCTGGAGTACGAAGGCCTCCTCGCCGAGGGCGACGCGGACCTGCCGGCGGTCGATGTCCCCGAAGACACCGTCGCGGCGATCATGTACACCTCGGGCACCACCGGAAAGCCCAAGGGCGCCATGCTGACCCACCAGAACTTCCATGCGCAGGCGGTGACCACGATGGCCACCACCGCGTCGGCCGATGCCGACGACGTGGCGTCGGTGGTCCCGCCGATGTTCCACATCGCCGGCCTGGCCGCGTTCGCCCCGGTCTTCTACCGCGGCATCCGCGCCGTCATCCACCCGCTCGGCGCCTTCGACCCCGACGCCATGCTCGACACCCTCGAAAGAGAAGGCACCACCTCGGTGTTCATGGTGCCCGCCCAGTGGCAAGCGGTGTGCGCAGCCCAGAAGGCGCGACCGCGAAAGCTCCGCCTGCGCAACATCAGCTGGGGTGCCGCCCCGGCGTCGGACACCGTCCTCAACGCGATGGGCGAGGCCTTCCCCGACGCGCTCAACATGACCGCGTTCGGACAGACCGAGATGTCCCCGGTGACGACGATCCTGGAGGGGAAGGACGCACTGCGCAAACAGGGTTCGATCGGCAAGGTGGTGCCCGCGGTGACCGCGCGAATCGTCGACCCGCTGATGAACGACGTGAAGCCCGGCGAGGTGGGGGAGATCGTCTACCGCGGGCCCAACCTGATGAAGGGCTACTGGAACAAGCCCGAAGCCACCGCGGAAGCGTTCCGCGGCGGCTGGTTCCATTCCGGCGATCTCGTGCGCGAGGACGAGGACGGGTTTCTCTACGTCGTCGACCGCGCGAAGGACATGATCATCTCCGGCGGCGAGAACATCTACTGCGCCGAGGTCGAGAACGTCCTCTACGGCCACCCGGCGATCATGGAGGCCGCCATCATCGGTCGCGCACACGAGAAGTGGGGCGAGGTGCCGGTCGCCGTCGTGGTCCTGGCCGACGGCGTCACCGATCTGACCCTGGCCGACCTGGAGGCCCACCTCAACGAGAACCTGGCACGGTTCAAGCACCCCAAGGATCTCGTCATCATCGACGAGCTTCCGCGCAACGCGGGTGGCAAGGTCGTGAAGCCGAAACTGCGCGAGACCTATGGCAGCAAGGATGCCGGGCTGGCCGACTGACCACAATCGCCCTCGAACGATCAACCCGCCGCCTCGAAGAGGTGGCGGGTTGATCTTGTCAGCGGCGGGTCAGCCCGACCATCACTTCTTCTTCTTGTCTTTCTTGGGGCGGGTCGCCGCGAGCTCCCGGCCACGCCGCCGGTAGCGCCAGATGAACCAGCCGACGGCGATCGCGAGGATGACGCCGATGATCACGCCCCACGCGGTGGCGGCGCGGAAACCGGGTGCGTCGACGTCGAAGATGCGTTCACCCGCGTGTGCACCGTTGCCGCCGCCGATGACGACGGTCAGCGTCAGCAGGTTGGGGATCGCCACGATGACGCCGACCACGGCGAACGCGATGGCGGGGACATTTCGCATGCGGCTGCGACTCAGGAACGCGAACGTGAACAGCAGCAGCGGCACGAAGGTGCAGACGACACCGAGGACGAGGCCGGTCCAGACACCGCTGGCCATCGACCCGTCGACCCGGCGACCGATCTGTCCGGCCCACCACCGCGGCAGGAACGCCTCGAGGATGAAGTACGTGATCACCAGCAGGGCGGCGATGATCAGGCCGATCACGACCTTCTTGACGATCGTGTTCGCACGTTCGGCAGCCGTCGGTTTCAGTGACGTGTCGGTCGTCCCCGGCGTAGCCGGCGGTGTCGAGCCTGCCGTCGTACCCGGCAGTGTCGAGCCTGCCGGTGTCGACGCGGGCGGGACCGGCGAGGTGTGCGACCCGGGCGGCGGACCGGCCGGATCTGACGAATGGGCCGAGAACTGCTCGTTACTCATGAGGCCGAGTGTAGGCGCGAAAGATGACCTTTCAGGTGCGACGCCGCCGAGGATCGGCAGACGTCGGCGGACCGGTGTCGCGAATCCCGCCGTAGATTCCACGCCGCACGACCCACGGCTGCAGCACCGCGTCCACCGACCATGCGGGAAATCGGAATGCCCGGCCGTTCGGCGCGAACACCTGGAGGCCGTCGTGCTGCGCGCCGAGAACCGATCCCCACCGTCGCCGGGGTGGCACATAGCTCCGCGCACGGTCGGGGCGACCCGACAGGTCCCCGCGGATGTTGTGGGCGAGAATCCGGTCGGCTCGGTTGCGAGCCGAGCTCCGGAGTGCGTCGGTCGCGGCGATGTCCCCGACGGCATAGACGAACCCGTGTCCGGGCACCCGCAGTTCCGGTGTCACGCGCACGAACCCGCCCGGATCGAGGAGGTCCGGTGGCAGCCACTCCGAGTTCGGTATCACCCGACCGATCGCCCAGAGCACCGCGTCCGCCCGCACCGGCTCCTGCCCGGTGGTCCAGCGCACGGGTCCGCTGGTGATCTCGTCGCAGGCGAAGCCATCTGGTACCTGCGCGCGGTGTCCGCCATGCACTCCTACGCCGAGCCCGCGCAGCCGCGTCGACACGTTCTGCCAGGTTCGCCGGTGGTGACGGGGTAGCGCGCGGTCGCCGGGGTGGTAGAGCTCGATCCGCTTGCCCGGCCACGTCGCGGCCAGGTTCGCCGCCGCGCTCACCGCGGCGGCACCGCCGCCGATCACCGCGATCGAATCCGCCTCCGCCAGGCGGTGATGCGCTGCGGCGAGGTCCCGGTCGACGTCGGCAGGAGACTGTAGGACCGGGCGCCGCCAGAAGCCGTTGCGGACCCCGGTTGCGATGACCAGGGCGTCGAACGGTTCGACGTGCTCGGTTCCGTCGGCGTCGGTGACCGTGACCGTTCGTCCGTCGAGATCGGCCGCGGTCAGTGATCCGTGGACCGTGCGGACGCGGTCCAGCTTGCGGAACCGATCGAATGGGATCCGGTAGTCGCGGGCCCAGGTGTCGGGTCGGCTGAGGCGGAGTCCGAGTTCTTGACCGCTGACCAGCCCGGGCTTCGACGAGATCCCGACGACGTCGGCGTGCCCGGACAGATGGATCGCGGTGAGGATTCCTGTGTCACCGAGGCCGGCGATGACGACGCGGGGTCGGGTCATCCGGGGACGTGCTCGGTCGATTGCGGTGGTCGGGCACCGCGCGGCGGGCGGGGTACGAACAGCGATACCCGGTCGACGACATCGGCGTAACCGGGACGTCGAGACAGGCTGCGCTGCTCCATCATCGGAATGCTGGCGCCGAGGAACATCGCCAGCATCACCACGACACCCAGGAGCAACCACCACCAGTCAGAGGGTGATGCGGCGATGCCGAACAAGGCCATCGCAACCCAGAAGGAGAACTCGCCGAAGTAGTTCGGGTGTCGGGACCACGACCACACACCGGTGTCCAGGACCGCTCCCGGTGTGCGTTGTGCCGTGAAACGACGCAACTGGGCGTCGGCGGCCGATTCGAGGCCGATGGCGGCGAACCCCACGGCCGCGGCCAGTGCGGTCAGCCAGACGATCGTCGAATCCGAATGGGTCACCGCGACATACACCGGGACCATGCCCAGGAACACCTGGATGGTGGGAATGACGTGGATGGCGAACAGGTCGACGACGATCGCGGCACCACCGGCGCGCTGCTTGAGCAGTCCGTACCGCCAGTCCTCGTGGTCCAGACCCGGCCACCCGGTCGCCCAGTTGGCGGTCAGCCTGATCGCCCAGATCCCGACGACGACGGCGATGACCCAGCAGTGCACGGCATCGACGCCGACATCGCCTGCAGCCCACCAGTACACGAGCAGCACGGGCGGAATGACGCTCCAGTAGGCGTCGTACATGCTCGAGTTCGAGTACCAGCGGCTGAAGCCGAAGATCACAAGAGTCGCCCAGAGGTCGGCGACGAGGGTGTCGAGCCACAGATGACCGGTGTCGGGTCCCGACCACAGCCACGCGGCGGCGACCCCCAGTGCCACCACGTAGGCGATGACAACACGCACGAACGACGCTGTCCGGCTCACGGTGTCTCGTCCCTACCGTCGGCGGATCACAGTTGTTTCTCGATGGACCCGACCAGTTTCTCGGGTTTGGTGGCCGGTGCGAATCGTTCGACGACGACACCGTCGCGATTGACCAGGAACTTGGTGAAGTTCCACTTGATCCGCCCGCCGAACACCCCCGACTTCTGCGTGCGCAGCCACTCGAAGAGAGGGTGGGCGTCGGGTCCGTTCACGTCGACCTTCGCAAACATCGGGAACGTGACGTCGTAGGTCAGCGAGCAGAAGTTCTTGATCTCTTCTTCGTTGCCGGGCTCCTGATGGGCGAACTGGTCGCACGGGAAGCCGAGGACCCGCAATCCCTGATCCTGGTAGTCGCGATGCAGCGTCTCGAGCCCTTGGTATTGCGGCGTGAAGCCGCACTTCGACGCGGTGTTCACGATCAGCAATGGGTCGCCCCGGAACGTCGAGAGGTCGACGGGGTTGCCGTCGATCCCGGTCGCGGTGAAGTCATACGCGGAAGTCATGTCGCCACGCTACTTCCGGTCGGCCCAGAACAGCACGCATTGAACCGAACCCGCAGGCTACGAGCGTCAGTCGCCGAATCGTTCGGTACGGATCCGGGCTGGGTCGTGGCCGGCGTCGACCATCCACGTCGCACAGCCCTCGACGAACCTGTTCGGTCCGCAGATGTAGACGGTCGGCGACTTCGACGGGTTCATGGTGAGCGCGGCCAGCTCTTCCGAGTCGAGGCGCCCTGCTGGTCTCTGCGAACCTGCGGGTGCGACGCGTGTATGGACCAGATGGAGATCCATGCGGCGGTGCTCCAGGAGCTGCCGGATCTCGTCGCGGTAGTAGACGCGTTCGGGGCTGCGCACCGAGTAGACCAGGGAGAAGGGCGTGAGCGGTGCGTCGACCTCGCGGCTCCGGATCATCGACATGAGTGGCGCGACCCCGGATCCGCCGCCGATCAGCTGCACCGGGCGGTCGTCGCCGGAGGCCCAGGTGAAGTACCAGCCGTGTGGGCCGCTGATCTCCAGCGGGTCGCCGACCTCCACGACGTCGACCAGGTAGGGGGACACCTCGCCGTCGTCGAGACGTTCGACGGTGACCTCGATCGATCGGGTCTCCCGGGCGTCCGACACCGAGTAGGTGCGGGCGGTGGAGTAGCCGTCCTCTGCGGTGAGTCGGATGTCGACATGCTGGCCGGGTAGCACGAGGACGGGTTCGGGGAGAGCCAGCCGCAGGGTGCGTGCGGACGGGGTGATGTCGACGACGGAGGTGACCGTGGTGAGCAGCCAATCGGTCACGAGTACCGCTGCTCACGCCAGGGGTCGCCGTACATGTGATACCCGCGTTCCTCCCAGAAACCCGGCGTGTCGTCGGGCATGAACCGAAGGCGCCGAACCCATTTCGCGCTCTTCCAGAAATACAGGTGGGGGACCAGAAGCCGGGCGGGCCCGCCGTGTTCGGGTGCCAGGGGCTCGCCGTCGTAGGTGTCGGCGATCCAGCCCTGTCCGCCGGTCAGGTCGGCGAGCGGGACGTTGGTGGTGTACCCGCCGTGGCAATGCGCCATGACGTACGGTGCCGGTTCGAAGGGCAGCGCACCGACCAGGGTGTCGAAGGAAACCCCGCGCCAGCGCGTCGCGAACTTCGACCACCTTGTGACGCAATGGATGTCGGTCGTGATCTCCTCGTGGGACAGCGCCTGGAACTGTTCCCAGGTGAACGTCGTCGCACGGTGTTCGGCGGACTGCACGGCGAGCGACCATTTGTCCAGGGGCACCGATGGAGTGGGCTCGGCCGACAACACCGGGAAATCGAGGGTCGTGTACTGGCCCGGTGGAAGGCGGCGGGCATCGCGGTCGCGGCGGCCCACGAAGCCTCGGTTGACGATCGCCATGGTCGCGGAGTCTACGCGCAGCTGAACGGGACGGCTGTGTGGCGAGGTTTGGCGGAACATCGACCGTGGGCATTCCGGGACATGGCGATCAACAAGAACGACACCGTCCGCTGGAACACCTCGCAGGGTCAGACCGAGGGGACCGCGGAGGAGAAGCGAACCAAGGAGTTCACGTTCGAGGGGCAGAAATTCAAAGCCAGTGAGGACGAACCCTATTGGATCGTGAAGTCGTCGAAGACGGGCGCCAAGGCAGCCCACAAGGAGTCGTCATTGAGCAAGAAGTAGACGGTGCGATACCGCCGAACGTGCGGTTTAGCGGCAGTCGCTCACGTTTCGGGCCTACCTCACCGGCTGCTGTGCAACGCTTATGGCGATCGCCGAATCTGGAGGTTTGCCATGCCCACCGGAGTATCCGACGCCACCGGGCGGCCACCTGCTGATCTCGCCGTCGACGTCCGTAAGCTGCACAAGTCCTTCGGCAGTTTCGAGGCCCTTCGCGGACTCGATCTCGAGGTCCGCCGCGGTGAGGTCCACGGGTTCCTCGGCCCCAACGGTGCCGGCAAGTCGACGACGATCCGCGTCCTCCTGGGCTTGCTGCGTGCCAACGCGGGTGAGGTGCGACTGCTCGGCGGGGATCCGTGGCGCGACGTCGTCGAACTGCATCGCCGACTGGCGTATGTGCCCGGCGACGTCTCGCTGTGGCCGTCGATGACCGGCGGCGAGATGATCGATCTCCTCGGTTCGATGCGTGGTGGGCTCGATGAGGACCGACGCGCCGACCTCGTCGAACGTTTCGAGCTCGACACCGCCAAGCGTGGCCGCCAGTACTCGAAAGGCAACCGCCAGAAGGTGGCGATCGTCGCCGCCCTCGCGTCGGACGTCGAACTGCTCATCCTCGACGAGCCGACATCGGGCCTGGACCCGTTGATGGAGAACGTCTTCCAGGAGGTCGTCGGGGAGGCCAAGGCGCGTGGCACGACCGTCCTGCTGTCGAGTCACATCCTCGCCGAGGTCGAATCCCTCGCCGACCGTGTGAGCATCATCCGCGACGGCGTCATCGTCGAGACCGGCACGCTGACCGAGCTGCGCGGTCACACCCGGACCGCGGTGCGCGCCGAACTCGACACCGTCCCGGCCGCCGATCGGCTCACCGACTTCCACGATGTGGACGTCGACGGTCACCGTCTCAGCGCGACAGTCGATTCCGATCGGATCGGCGCGGCGATGGAGGTGTTGACGGCGAGCGGGCTGCGGTCACTCACCGTCGAACCACCTTCTCTCGAGAGTCTGTTCCTGCGGCTCTACGACAGCGACAGTGACGGGGTCCGCGTCTCCGACAACCCGGCGGCAGGGGAGTGACCAGCGCGATGGCGTCTTCCTCGACGGTCGGAACCCGACCACTGCTCCATGCCTCACTCCGTCACGAGGGCCGGTCTTTCGCGCCGTGGATTCTGCTACCCACCGCGTTGTCGGTGTCGTCGGTGCTCATCTATCCCTGGTTGTTCTCCGACGCGCTGGAACGTAAGGCGTTCGCGGCCACGATCGGGGCGAATCCGGCTCTGGGACTGATCTTCGGGCCCGCCTACGACCTGTCGACCACCGACGGGTTCAACGCGTGGCGCAGTCTCGCGCTCGGCGGGTTCATCGCCGCACTGGGCGCGATCTTCATCGTCGTCAAAGCCAGCCGCGGCCAAGAGGATTCGGGGCAGGCGGAACTGCTGGCCTCCGGCGTCTCGGGCCGGTCGTCGCGACTCCTGACGGCCGTGGTCATGGCGGTGATCTGTTCGGCCGCGATCGGCATCGTCTCGTGCGTGCTGACCGGATTGTGCGGAGGAGACTGGGCGTCCTCGGCGTTGCTCGCCGCCGGGTTCACGGTCTCCGGATGGATGTTCGCTGCCGTCGCCGCGGTCAGTTCGCAGATAGGGGCCGACGCCCGTGCGGCGACGACGATCTCGGTGTCGTTGCTCGGGATCCTGTTCGTCCTGCGAGGTTTCCTCTTCTCGATCAGCGCACCGGTGTGGACGTCGTGGATCAATCCGCTCGGCTGGATCGAGGAGACCCGGCCGGCATCGGGCAACCACTGGTGGCCGTTGCTCATCGGCGTCGCGTTCGCGGTCGTCGTCGCGGTCGTCGGTTTCGCATTGCAGTCGTCTCGCGATTTCGGTCAGGGTCTGATCCCGTCCCGTCCAGGGCCGCCGCGGGGGAGCGCCGGTACACCTCTGAGCCTGGCGATTCGTCTCAACCGCGCACCGATCGTGTCGTGGGCGGTGGCATTCCTCGGTCTCGGTGTCGTCTTCGGGTATTTCACCCGGTCGGTGAAGGACCTGCTGACGAGCAACCCGGCGATGGCGTCGATCTTCGCCTCCGGTGCCGCATCCCCGGCCGACCTGATCTCCGCGTTCGTCACCACCATCCTGAGCATCGTCGGCATCATCGTCTCGGTCGCCGGCGTGCAGATCGTCAACCGCGTGCGTACCGAGGAATTGGATGACCGAGCCGAGCCCGTGCTGGCGACGGCTGTCCACCGGCTCCGGTACCTCGCCACGAATGTCGGTGTCGCACTGCTGGCGACGGCGGCGTTCCTGATGATCGCTGGTGTCGTGGTGGGTGTCTTCGCGTCGACCGCGGATATCGGGATCACCTTCGGTGACGCCCTCCTGCAGGCGGTCGCAACCATCCCGGCAGCGTGGACGGTCATCGCTTTCGCGGTCGCCATACTCGGTGCCCGCCCGGCGGCCCGTCCGGCGATCTGGTTGGGCGTGCTCGTCTCGTTCGTGATGACGGTGCTTGGCCCCAGTTTCAAACTGCCCGACTGGGCGCTCGGTTTCAGTCCGTTCCACCATGTACCCGACGTCGTCGTCACCGACCCCGACGGGTGGGGGCTGGTGTGGATCGGCCTCGTCGCTCTCGGATTTCTTGCGATCGGTTTCGTCGGGTTCCGACGACGCGACATCCCGTGAGGTCGCTCAGATCCGTATGACGTTGAACCCGGAATCCGGGTTCAACGTCATACGGAAGATTCGGGTGGCCGACTAGTCACGCACGATCGCGCAACGTGATCAGTTCTGTCCGAGGGCCGCCGCGAGGCGACGCCACTGCTCGCGCGGGAAACCGCGGTGATCCTTCTGCAGGACCTGGACACACACGTGATCGGCGCCGGCAGATCGGTGCTCGTCGATGCGGGACAGGATCGCCGACTCGTCACCCCAGACGATCAGCGCGTCGAACAGCCGGTCGCTGACCGTGGTGAGGTCCTCGTCGGTGAAGCCGAGGCGACGAAGGTTGTTGGCGTAGTTCGGCATGGCGAGGTAGCCCGTGAGCCACTTGGTGCCGATCGACTGTGCCTCGTCACGGTCCGCGGCGAAGATGGCGGTCTGCTCGGGCGCGAGGAGCGGCTCGGTGCCGAGGGTCTCACGGGCGGTCGCGGTGTGGTCCGGCGTCACCAGGTAGGGATGCGCACCGAGAGTCCGGTCAGCGGCCAGACCGAGCATCTTCGGCCCGAGGGCCGCGAGAACCCGGCTGTCGGCCGGGACCGGCTGCGGCGCCGAATCGAGTCCGTCGAGGAAGGCGCGAGTGGTCGCGAGCGGCTTCCGGTAGCGACCGGCCTCCTGCGCGTCGATCAGCGGCGCGTGGCTTATGCCCAGCCCGAGCAGGAAGCGTGAACCGAACTCGTCGGCGAAACTCGCGTGCGCAGCCGCGACGTCGTGCGGCTCGTGCATCCACATGTTGAGGATGCCCGTCGCGACCACGGTCTTCTTGGTGGCACCGAGCAGGTTGCGCACCGAATCGAGAACCGGGCCACCGACGTCGGGGATCCACAGGGCGGTGAAGCCCAGCTCGTCGAGCTCGGCCGCAGCTTCCGCGGCCTCCCCGGCGTCTCCGTACCGTAGTGGCGAACTCCAGATTCCTACCCCGTCTAAATTCATGCTCCCGACACTACCGACGACGTTCGGCGTCGGAGCTCGAGTACCGGGTCTATGTCCCCTTCGATGCTTCGGGCACGGTGGGTGCCAGGCGGGCGTCGAACGCAGCTGTCAGCTGGTGGAAGACCCTGATGCCGACCGCGCCGACGACGATGACGACGATCCCGACGGCCGTGCTGAACTCATCGGTGAGCAGCCCTGCGATCCCGATCGCCAGGACGAAGATCGGGATCCAGTCGAACAGATGGAGCACGCTCTGCGGTTTCTCATCGGTGTCCCATCCCTCACGGGCAGCGGCACGATAGGTGGCGAAGTCGGGATAGAACTCGGTGAAGGCGATGGCGAAGACGGTGCCGCCGATCTGGATGATCCAGCCGGTCCAGAAATTGTTCGGATCATCGAGAACGAGGTCACCGACAGCGCCGGAAATCGCGGCCACGCCGAAGCCGACGACCCAGGCCCAGGTGATGACGTAGTTGATCCGGAGAAACAGCGGGCTGTCCCAGACCTCTTCGTCGGTGGACTCCCGCGCGTACTGGAGGGTGAACGGTTGGCGGATCAGGATCGAGCCCAGGGCGAAGGCGACCAACGCGATGTTGGTCATCTCGCCGCCCCACTTCTCCAACCAGTCGATGATGCTTTCCGAGGCAAAGAGAGCCAGGGCGGCCATCGTCCCGAAGTAGGCGACGTCGAAGACCTCGAGGAGCTTGATCTTCGAGCCGCGCCGGTGCCCGCCCACCACGAGGAGCAGTGACAGGACGAATGCCGATGCCGCGGCTTCCTCGAAGCGACCCGGACCGGTGAGCAGCGCCATCAGGATCCATGGCGACATCCCTGCGAAGGGGGAGTTCAGGAATGCGGTGAGGACGCGCCGCGCCCCCGTCGTCTGCACTGTGCTCACCGTCGGCTGATCGGCCGCCGGTTTGTCCGGCGAGTTGGTCATGCCTGAATTGTGCGGCTTCGCTGCGGTTTTCCGCAGGAAACTCGGTAGATCCGCGGAACATCGTCGCGCTCGATCAGCTCTGGGGCGCGATCACCACCGCCGAATTGTGGCCGCCCATGCCCAGCGAGGTCTTCAGTGTGGGTCCCGCTGCAAGCGGCGTGAGGCCGTCGAGGAGTTGCGGGACACCCTCGGCCACCTGCGGTGTCGCCGGGACCTGGCCGCGGTCGTATCCGAGAATCGACGCGGCCAACTCGACCGCACCCGCCGCACCCTGGCAGTGCCCGGCAAGGGGTTTGACGGAGAACACCTCGCTGTTGGGCAGCATCGTCTCGGCGATTGTCGCCTCGGCGCGGTCACACTGCCGGGTACCGGGACCGTGTGCGTTGAGGTACCGGATCTCGTCACCGGCGACACCGGCGGTCGAGAGGGCCTGTTCCACGCAGCCCACCACATTGGTGAGCTGGGGATCGATCGACGTGACGTGATAGGCGTCGTGGGACATGGCCCCGCCCAACACATCTGCGTAACCGTCGGTCTCGGCGTTGGTCATCGTGAACGCGATGGCCGCTTCGCCGAAGGTGAAGCCCCGGCTGCCTTCCTGGAACGGACGGCAGGCGTCGAGTGCGTCGGTGTCGGTGATGGCGACGCCGAGTTGAACGAACATCCCGACCACCTCCGGCTTGGCCGACAGATCCGTTGCGACGACGAGGACGTCGTCGACGAGATCGGCGTCGAGCCACGACTTCGCGGTAACGATCGCCGCCGAACCCGAGGTGCACATCGCCGACACGTTCAACGCCGGACCGTGAAAGCCGTACTCCTGCATCAGCAACGACACCGGCGTGGACGGTGTCACCGACAGATACTGCCGACCGGTGTACTGCCCGACGCCGGAAGTCACCATCGGATACATCTCGAGATCACCGAGCACACACGCATGAACCAAACCGACACGCGAACCCGGGCGCCAACCGCGTTCGGTCGCATCCTCGATGGCCTCCCGCGCCGCACTTCGCATCGCACGCGCGAAGCGGGTGCTCCCGTCGGCCTGGTCGCCGCCCTCCGGCACGCGCACGATCCACCCCGGACCGCCGTCGTCTCCGGAACCGAATCCGAAACCCTCGTGCAATGCGGCCGCCGATTTGCCGGAGATGAGGCCACTCCACAGCGCCTCTCGCCCCCAGCCGTATCCGGTCACGGCCCCCACACCCGAAATAGTCGATCGCTGATTCGTCATTGGTGAATCCTCTTCATGGATTTGGAATTGTCGGCAGTTCTGCCAGGTGATCCGACCGAACGCCACCTCAAGAATCCCCCGGAAAGCGGCATTCGACTCATTTCGCGACGGGCGGGGTCGCCAATTCGACTTTCGCACGACTCGGCGGCGTTTTAGCCCACCCCGCGCCCCCTTTTTGGGGGATCATGTACACCGGGGGTCGGAACAGGGCGGGGGAGGGACTGACGCAGTGCCGGAATCGACGCCTACGGACGGTGGCCACAGCGATCTCGTCGCACCTCATGCCGAGCCCATGACCCGATCCAGCGACGCTGCGGTGGCCGAACGCTATCGTCTCCTCCTCGAACTGAGCCCGGACGCGATCGCCGTGCACCAGCACGGCGTCATCGTGTACGTGAACTCGGCCGCGCTCGACTTCGCCAGGGTCACCGACCGGGACGAGATGCTCGGCCGCCCGATCACCGACTTCGTCCACCCCGATGAACTCCCCCAGATGATCGAGCGGATCGTCAGCATGGGCGACGAAGCCGGTGCGGCGACGTACCCGGAAGAAGTCGTGATGGTCGACGCCCACGGGGTGTCGCGACCGATGGAGGTCACCTCCGTACGCACCGTCTGGCACGACGAACCCGCATACCAGGTGATCTTGCGGGACATCACCGCGCAGAAGGCCATCGAGGCGGCGCTTCGACGGCAGGCGGCACTGCTCGACCATGTCAGCAACGCCGTGATCGCCGTCGACCGGAACATGACGGTGCGGTCGTGGAATCCGGCGGCCGAGCAGATGTACGGCATCACCGCCGGCGACGCCGTGGGGCGCGAGCTGGGTTCGGTCACCGGCGGCGATCTCGACGTCGAGGCCGCCGTGGCCCTGGGCGGCACCGTCGACCAGCTTCACCGCCGCGCCGACAACGACCGGACATTCCTCGCCCACATCTCGGTGACATCGATGGACGACGGCTTCCTGATCGTCGCCGAACCCACCCGCAGACCGCTGATCGAACGCCTGGGCACCATCCTCGCCGCCCTCCACCAGGCGGTCATCGTGGTGCGGGCGGACGGCGGGATCGAACTCGCGAATCCCGCCGCCGCGACCATGCTCGGCCCGCACGGCGTTCCCGGTTCGTTCGTTCACGATCTGCCGCTCGACTTCGTCGGCGGAGAGTCACCGATCGTCCGCTGCCTGAGGACGCGGACCGCGATCACCGACGCCACGGCGACGATCAGCACACCGGGCGGCGAACGGTGGTTGTCGTGCAGCTGCCGACCGATCGACGACGACACCGCGGAAGCGGTCGTGCTGGTGTCCTTCGCCGACATCACCGAGCGCTACCGCGAACGCACCCGGCTCGCGTGGGACGCGGTCCACGATCCGCTGACCCGGCTGTACAACCGGGCGGGGATCCTCAACGAGATCGAGTCACACCTGAATGCACTCGCCGAACACGAAACGGGTTGCGTGGCGATCTATTACATCGATCTCGACAACTTCAAACTGGTCAACGACTCGCTCGGTCACGCCGTCGGCGACGAGGTGTTGCACACCGTCGCCCAACGGCTCGCGGGTGCGACGCCCCGGGAGGGCGCGGTCGGCCGGATCGGGGGAGACGAGTTCGTCCTGGTCACCACCCACACCGGAGCGAACACGCCCGCGGAGATCGAGCGCCGGATCGAGTCGATACGCGCCGCGATCCGGCCGCCGTTGAGTGTGACCGACCGCAGCGAACCCCTGACGGTGCGGGTGAGCATCGGCGTCGCCACCGTGGCGGCCGGCGACCGCTACACCCCGACAGACCTCCTTCGCGACGCGGATATCGCTCTGTATCAGGCGCGCAGGGTATCTCGAGAACCCTATGTCCAATTTCGGACACATCACCGAGAGGAGCTGCAGCGCCGCCAACGCATCGAGGAGGAGCTCCGTCGCGCACTGACCGCCGACCCTTCCCAGCTGGAGATCCACTATCAGCCGATCGTGTCCACCGATAGCGGAACACTCGTCGCACTCGAAGCCCTCCTGCGGTGGAACCACCCCGAACTCGGTTCGATCCCTCCGACCGAGTTCATCCCTCTGGCAGAGCAATCCACGCTCATCGACAAGGTCGGCGCCCACGTCCTGGCCACGGCCTGCGCCGAGGTGGCCGGAACACCTCAGTTGCAGCAGGTCATGTTGTGCGTCAACGTATCCCGACGCGAACTCACCAACGGGAAGTTTCTACGCCGTCTCCGTGAGACGTGTGAGCAGACCGGCATGAATCCTCGCTCCCTCTGCCTCGAGATCACCGAGAGCGCACTCGCGCCGCTGGAGAGCGACCTGTTGAACCTGCTTCGCGACATCCGGACCCTCGGCGTCAGCATCTCGCTCGACGACTTCGGCACCGGCGCTTCCTCGCTCAGTGAGCTCTACCGACTGCCGGTGGGCATCCTGAAGACGGCCAAGGCCTTTGTCGACGCCCTCGGGGAGAACCCGAACGCCCGTACGATCCTCGCGGGCATCGTCGACGTCGCACACGCGGTGGGTGTCCGCGTGATCGCCGAGGGTGTCGAGACCCCTACCCAGGCAGCCACGATCGCGGCCGTCGGGTGCGATTTCGCGCAGGGGTATCACTATGGACGGCCGAAACCGCTCGCCGAGATCGTGGCCGGGAATTTGGCGATCTCGACCACGACCGCAACGCAGCCCGACGCCTGACCAGTCGATTCAGACCAGATCGATACCGACGCGTGTTCGGATGTGCGCCGCCTGACCTCACCCCGCGAGTAGATTGGGCGCGAAAACGTCGGAGACGACGACCATGCAACCGGACAGCGAGGTCACGGACATGCCCCAGGATTCGTGCTGCACCACACCGGCGATCGGGGTCATGTGATGGCCGACGCGCAACAACGCGAGATCGCCGAACAACACACCGCGAAGGTCATCGGCGTCACCGTCGCCGCGGCCGTCGGTGGTTTCCTCTTCGGTTTCGACAGTTCCGTGGTCAACGGCGCCGTCGACTCGATCGAATCGAATTTCGGTCTGGGCAAACTGATGACGGGTTTTGCCGTCGCGATCGCCCTGCTGGGCTGTGCACTCGGCGCATGGTTCGCCGGACGACTGGCCGACGTCTGGGGCCGCAAGCGGGTGATGTTGCTCGGCTCCGCACTGTTCATCATCTCGGCGATCGGGACCGCCTACACGCAGACGATCCCGGACCTGCTGCTCTGGCGCGTCCTCGGCGGAATCGGCATCGGCATCGCGTCGGTGATCGCTCCGGCATACATCTCCGAGATCGCACCCGCCCGCTATCGCGGCGCGCTCGCCTCGATGCAGCAGCTCGCCATCACCATGGGCATCTTCGCCGCTCTGCTGTCGGACGCCATCCTGGCCGACACCGCCGGCAGCGCATCGAACGACCTCTGGTGGGGTCTGGAAGCCTGGCGATGGATGTTCCTCGTTGGCGTGGTGCCCGCCGTCGTCTACGGCGTGCTCGCGTTGCTGATCCCCGAATCGCCGCGATACCTGGTGGGCCGCAACCGCGATGAGGAAGCCGCACGCATCCTCCAGACGGTGACCGGAGAGAACAACCCGCTCGACCGGGTCAAGGAGATCAAGCTCACCGTCAAGCGCGAGTCCAAGACGTCGATCAAGGACATCACCGGGCCGTCGTTCGGGCTTCATCCGCTGGTGTGGGTCGGCATCTGGCTCGCGGTCTTCCAGCAGTTCGTCGGCATCAACGCGATCTTCTACTACTCGACGACGCTGTGGCAGTCGGTGGGATTCTCCGAGAGCGACTCGTTCAAGACGTCGGTGATCACGGCGGTCATCAACGTCGCCATGACCTTCGTGGCGATCCTGTTCGTCGACCGAATCGGTCGTCGGAAGCTGCTGCTGGCCGGGTCCGTGGGCATGTTCATCGGCCTGCTGATGGCGTGCGTCGCGTTCACCCAGCAGATCGGTGAGGGTGAGAACATCTCGCTGCCGGACCCGTGGGGTGTGATCGCACTGGTCGGCGCGAACCTGTTCGTCGTCGCGTTCGCCGCGACCTGGGGTCCGGTGATGTGGGTGATGCTGGGGGAGATGTTCCCGAACCGCATCCGTGGTGTCGCGCTCGGCGTCTGTACCGCGGTGAACTGGCTCGCCAACTTCACCATCTCGATGCTGTTCCCGCCGATGACCGAGGCCGTCGGACTCGGAATCATCTACGGGTTCTTCGCCTTCTGCGCCGCCGCGTCCTTCATCTACGTCTTCAAGAAGGTCGAGGAGACCAAGGGGCTGGAACTCGAGGACATGGATTCGGTGGCCGAGTCCCGTCTGTCCCGGGTCACCGCTGCCCGCGGAACGCGCGAACAGGCATGACGACAGGAGCATCGGCCCGTGGCTGACCTTCGTGACCTCGCGGTGCCGGTCGTCGGGGCGCCGATGGCCGGCGGGCCGACCACGCCTGAGCTCGTGGTCGCCGTCAGCACCGCCGGCGGGCTCGGCCAATTGGCCGCCGGTTATCTTTCGCCCGAGCGCGTCGCGGCGGACATCGCCGCCGTACGCGCCGGCGGCGTCGACACCTTCGGGGTCAACATCTTCGTCCCCGAAACCGAGCCGGTGGACCGGGACGCCGTGGCCCGTTACCGCGACCGTCTGCTCGACTACGCCGCCTCGCTCGACGTGGAGTTGCCCACCATCGAGGAGCTCGGGGATGACGACGACCACTTCGACGCCAAGATCGCGCTGATGTGCGACGAGCGAATCCCGTTCGTCTCCTTCGCCTTCGGCTGCCCACCGGCGGACGCGGTCGCCGAACTACGACGACACGGATGCAGCGTCGGGGTCACGGTCACCACCGCAGACGACGCGGTTCTCGCCGCCGACGCCGGAGCCGACTGGCTCTGCGCGCAGGGACCCGACGCCGGCGGCCATCGATCTGTCTTCGACCGCCGGACCGAACCACCCACCCAGCCCCTCGACGACCTCGTCGAGGAGGTTCGTGCCCGCGTCGCAGTTCCGCTGGTGGCGGCCGGGGGAGTCGCGACCCGCGATCGAGCCGACCGGCTGCGGTCATCCGGGGCGGCCGCCGTCCAGGTGGGCACGCTGCTACTGCGTACCCGGGAGGCCGGCACCAAGCCGGCACACGCCGACGCCCTGGCCGATCCGGCGCGTACCGAGACTGTGGTGACCCGAGCGTTCAGCGGACGTTCCGCGCGAGCGCTGCGAAACCGCTTCACCGACGAGTTCTCCGAGGCCGCGGTCGCCGAGTACCCGGCGGTCAACAAGCTCACCGGCGGCATCCGACGCGCAGCCGCCACCGATCCCGACGGCATCAACCTCTGGGCCGGGACCGGATTCCGCGAAGCCGTCGTCGAGTCCGCGACGGAAACGATCCGCCGTCTAGGCTGATCCATGTCGCGCCCGCCGCCGCGCCGTGGCGCCTAGACTCGTGGCACGACCCGAGGGGACGCCATGAGCGAGCCTGCGATGCAACAGTGGCCGGAACCGGACTCCGAAAGTCCAGCCGACCGACCGCGATCGACGATGCCACGATCTGACCTCTAGAACGCTCGATGGCCCGCCGGACAGTCACGAAGTCCCCCGATCCCCCTGCCCGGGAGATCGCGGAAGATCTGAGCGCGGCCGGTTTCACCGACGCCCGGATCGCGGGTCGTGGCGGCTTCGGAGTCGTCTATCGGTGCCGACAGCCCGCGCTCGACCGTGAGGTGGCGGTCAAGGTGCTGCGGACCGGTGGCGACGAGACCGATCGAGTGCGGTTCCTCCGCGAACAGCAGGCGATGGGACGCCTGTCGGGTCACCCCAACATCGTCCACATCCTCGAGGCGGGCGTTACGCGATCGGGATTCCCGTTCATCGTCATGCCTTTTCACGTCCGCGGATCGCTCGACACCCGACTCCGGCGACAGGGACGCTGCGATGTAGCCGACGTCATCGACCTGGGTATCAAGATGGCCGGGGCCCTGGAGACCTCGCACCGAGCCGACGTCCTGCACCGGGACCTCAAACCCTCGAACATCCTGCTCACCGAGTACGGGCAACCACAGCTGACGGACTTCGGCATCGCCCGCCTCGCCGATCGGGACGACACCAGCCGCGGGCTGGTCCTCGGAACCCCCGCCTACACCGCAGCGGAGGTGCTGCGGGGCGACTCGCCGTCGGTGGCCTCGGACGTGTACGGACTCGGCGCCACTCTGTACGCGGCGCTTGCCGGTCGACCGGCGTACGGACGCCGCAAGAACGAGGACCTGGTCGCCCAGCTCTTGCGGATCACCACCGATCCGCTCCCGGACCTGCGCGTACAGGGTGTGGCGGAGCCCGTGTGGACCGTCATCGCGCGGTCGGTGTCCCGCACACCGGCGGACCGCTATGCAACCGCACTCGAGTTCGGCGAGGCACTGCGGCGCGCCGGCCTCGAACTCGGCCTCCCCGTTGCCGACGTGCCCGTTCCGCTCCTCGCCGGCATCGACGGTCCTACGCGCACCGACGCCGACTCGTCCATCGACACCTCGGGGTATCTCCATCTGGGCACGCCCGGCAACGGATCGGATGCCGGGTGCCCTCCCGTCGTCGCCACCAGATACCGGCCACCGGTCATGGCCCACGCCACGGTTCCGCGCATCCGACTGCTCGAGCGACTCGCCACCGACAACCGAACCCGCCTGATCCTGATCCACGGACCCGCCGGGTACGGGAAGACCGTTCTGGCCATCCAGTACGTCCAGGCGGCCGAGGCCTCCGGCGGCAAGACCGCGTGGTTGGCGATCGACGAGGACGACAACACCCCCGCGTGGTTCCTGTCCCACCTCGTCGACGCCATCAGCGTGACACTTCCCGGCCTCGGGACCGAGCTCACCCGCACCTTGGAGGAGTACGGCGAGGGCGCCGAGCGATACGTGCTGACCACGCTGATCAATCGAGCCCACACAACCGACGAGCACATCCGGGTCGTGCTCGACGACTGGCACCGGATCACCAACCCGGCGAGCCGGGCGATCGCGCGGTTCCTGATCGACAACGGCTGCCATCACCTGCAGCTCGTCGTCACCAGCCGGACTCGTCTGCATCTGCCGCTCAGTCGCCTCCGGGTGAAGCACGAACTGATCGAAATAGACTCTACGGCATTGCGTTTCGACATCGACGAGTCGCGGGAACTACTCATCGGGGGCACCGGGTTGTCGATCGACGACACCGATGTCGCCGAGCTGGAGGAGACCACCGACGGGTGGGTGGCGGCCCTGCAACTGGCGTCGCTGGCGCTTCGCGAGCACGATGATCCCCGCGCCGCCATTCGTCAGTTCTCGGCGAATCACCGCGAGCTGGGGGACTACCTCGCCGAGAACGTCCTCGACAGTCTCGACCCGGATCTGCTCGACTTCCTGCTGGCGACGTCGGTCGGTGAGCGCATCTGCGCATCTCTCGCGACCGCGTTGACCGGTCGACGACGCGCGCAGAGCGTGCTCGAGGACATCGAGGAACGCGATTTGTTCCTCACCAGGCTCGACCCCGAAGGACAGTGGTTCCGCTATCACCACCTGTTTGCCGAGTTCCTGCGTCGCCGGCTCGAGAAGCAGGAGCCGGACCGCTGCGACGAGCTCCATCGGCGGGCTGCCAGGTGGTTCGCCGAACGGCGCATGTTCAGTGCAGCCGTCGACCACCATCTCGCTGCCGGCGACGAATCCGAGGCGATCGAACTGGTCGAACGCGAGGGCTACGACATGCTCGAGCAGTCCAAGATGATCACCGTGCTCGGCCTCGCCGCGAAGCTCCCGCTCACGGCCCGTAGGCAGCGGCCCGACCTGCAACTGATGATCGCCTGGGCTCACGCGCTCCTGCACCACCGGGCGCCGGCCAACGCAGCACTGGCCTACATCGACGCAGCCCTACCGCCCGGGCCCGACACAGACGAAGACGTCGCCGACATACGCGCGGAGACGGCACTCATCCGTGCTGCGATGACCGTTCTCGACGACCAACTCGACGGCATCGACGAAGCCGTCGAGGCGTGCGTGGTGCGCGCCGACAACCTCCGCCCGTGGGTTCTGTCCGGTGTCGCCGCCATTGGATCGTTCCGCGAGGTCCAGCGGTTCGCCTACGACGAGGCACGAGACTGGCAGCGTTGGGCGCGTCCGCACCATCGGCGGACGAAAGGGCCGTTCAGCGTCATCTACGGATACATCCTCGACGGCGTGGCGACGCGGGAACAGCTCGATTTCGACTCTGCCGAGGCGGCGTTCCGGCACGCGATGAGCCTTGCCCGCGCCTCCGACGAGGACCGGTCCTACGGGTCTCGCCTCAGCGGCGCACTACTCGGGGAGTTGCTCTACGAGCGCGGTCAGGTCGAGGAGGCAGTGCAGCTCCTCGACGACACCTACAACCTGGGCGCCGAGGGTGGCATCGTGGAGATCATGCTTGCCACCCATGTCGTCGGCGCACGCGCGAAACACGCTCTCGGACAGGATGATCAGGCTGCCGAACGCCTGGACACCGGGGATCGGCTCGCACAGGCGCTGCACCTGCCGCGGATGGCGGCGCACATCACCGCCGAGCGCCTCCGTTCCGGAATCGGCGCGTCGGCGCTGTCCGCGGACTCGTTTCCGGCCGAGATGCCACACGACTTTCCCGACGGGATCGTCCAGGTCACCGCCGAGAAGACCGAGGAGGCTGCCATCCGGGCACTGCTGGCCGTCGGCGCCGACGACGCCCACCGCGCCGCGTGCCGCCGCGCACACGCCCTCACCGCGTCGATCGACACGAAGGCCCGACCCAGAGCGGCACTCAAGGCCCGACTGTTGCTGACCGAATGCGTCGCCGCGAGTGGATCTGCTTCTGAGGCGGAAGAACTCCTGCTTCCGATCCTCGATCGTTGTGCGCGTCTGGGTCTCGTGCAACCCGTGCTCGACGCGGGACCCGCTGTGCGACAGCTCGTCCGTAGACTCGGCACGACCGGCCGCGGGGACGTCGATCCGGCGGTGGTTCCGTTCCTGGAAAGATTGCACGCGCCTCGTGCGGAGTGATCGGCCGACACTGCCCGTGCCGGTGGCAGTACGGATCGCGCGGGACGAGTTCAGTGCGGGTCAAGCCGATTGAGCGTTGCGACGACCTCGGCGTAGTCCCCTCGGGACTCGGCATGACGTAGGAACTTCACCCGGTCGACCTGAATCTCGGTGGCGTCCGGCTGCGTGTCGATGAGTTCGATGACCTCGGTCACGAAATCGTCGAGGGGCATGGCGAACTCGCTGTCGCGCTGTCCCGGCATCAAATCCGTGCGGACCGCGGGCGGTACGAGCTCGACGATCTCGACCGTGGTTCCGTCGAACTGCAGTCGGAGAGACTCGCTGAGCATGTGGATGGCCGCCTTGGTGGCGTTGTACGTCGGCGTGACGCGCAGCGGGGTGAACGCCAGACCCGACGATACCGTCATGATCGTGGCGTGCGGACGTGTCTGCAGATGCTCGATGAAGGCGCCGATCAGCCGGATCGGCCCGAGTAGGTTCGTCGTCACGGTGGCCTCCGCGGTCGCGAGGAATCCGGCGGGGGAGGTCCAGTCCTCGACCCGCATGATGCCGGCCATCGTGACCAGGACGTTGAGGTCAGGATGTTCGGCGATGACCGAAGCGGCCGCGGCGTCGATGCTGCCGGGGTCGGCGGTGTCGATGGCCACGGTGTGGATGTCGGGATGTTCGGTACGGATCTGTTCGAGGAGTTCGGTGCGCCGACCGCCGACGATGACGGTGTTGCCCTTCTGTTGGAGGCGGAGTGCCAGAGCGAGTCCGATGCCGCTGGTGGCGCCGGGGATGAAGATGGTGTTTCCGGTGATGTTCATGCATTCGAGTGTTCGTCGGAGCCGGCCGGACATCCAGAGTGCGCTCATCGGGGGATCGGCGATCCCTGGCTGAGGCGTCGGCGTGCGCGCGATACTGCACCGATGGATCGTGACGCGCTCGCCGGCTTCCTCGTCAGTCGGCGGAACAACCTCCAGCCTTCGGATGTGGGGCTGGTGACCGGTGCGCGGCGTCGGACCGCGGGCCTGCGGCGCGAAGAGATCGCGCAGCTCGCGACGATGTCGACCGACTATTACACCCGTTTGGAACAGCGTCGTGGGCCACAACCGAGTACCCAGATGCTCGCGGCGCTGGCTCGTGCCCTGCGGTTGACGCCGGACGAACGCGACTACATGTATCGCGTCGCCGGGCACAGTGCTCCCGATCGCGTCGTCGGTTCCGACTACATCGCCCCCGGTCTGCTCCGAGTTCTCGACCGCCTCACCGGCACCCCGGCGCTGATCCTCTCCGCGCTGGGCGAGACGCTGGTTCAGAACGATTCGGCCCGAGCCCTGTTCGGCGATGTCAGCCACCTGACCGGTTTCGAGCGCAGCGCCATCTACCGGTGGTTCACCCAACCCGATGTCGAGCGGCGCCGCTACCCGGAGGACGATCACGACCGCCAGAGCCGCGCGCAGGTCGCGTCATTGCGAGCGGCCTACGGCGTGATGGGAGCGCGATCGCGCGCGGGGGAGATGGTGCGCGAACTGTGCCGCCGGAGTGAGGAATTCGCCGCGCTGTGGGAGACACACCTGGTCAGTCGGCGATTCGAGGACCACAAGACCCTCATCCATCCCGAGCTGGGACACATCGAGGTCGACTGCCAGGCTCTGTTCACCGAGGACGAGGCCCAGGTACTTCTCGTCCTCACCGCCGCTCCGCGAACCGATGCCGCGGAGAAGATCGAACTGCTCAACGTCCTGGGGACGCAGCAGTTGAATCCGAGTCGCGAATGACCCTCAGCGCGAACCGGACTCGGTGTCGTTGATCCGCCGTCCGATCGCCGACACCTGCCGTAGTTGGGTGCGGGTCAGACGGTCGACGACCAGCCGCCGCACATTGGCGACATAGCCGGGTGCCGTGGCCACCACTTTCTCCCATCCCGCCGCTGTCAGCACGGCGTTGGTGAAGCGTCCGTCCTCCGGACACTGGTAGCGGCGGACCCATTCGCGCTTCTCCAGCCGGCTCACCACATGGGAGAGCCGTGAGAGGGAGCCGTAGGACATCTCGGCGAGCTCGCTCATCCGTAATGTGTGATCGGGCGCCTCGGAAAGCGCAGCGAGGACCTCGTATTCGAAGTGGGTGAGCTGCGCGTCGCGGAGCAGCTGTGCGTCGAGGGCATGGGGGAGCCGGGCCAGCGCCGTGGCCACCTGGATCCAGGCGTCCATCTCCTCGTCGTCGAGCCACTCGGGCTCTTGCTCTCCGGACACCCGGGCAGTCTATCGGATCGATTCACTTGAAGCTTCACTTGAAGCTTCACTTGACTCTTCAACTCAATCCACTTAGGTTGTTCAATTGACACGTCAAGTCATCCCTCTCGAATCCAAGGCGGTTTCCATGTCCAATCCCATCGTCCGTAGCGTGGGAATCCTCCTCGCACGCATCGCGATCGGCGTCGTGTTCCTGGCCCACGGCCTGCAGAAGTTCCAGCAGAACGGCTGGGCCGGACCCAAGGCCGGGTTCGAGATGATGGACGTTCCACTGCCTGCGGTCTCGGCGTTCCTGGTCACCTGGCTCGAGATCCTGGGCGGCATCGCACTGATCGTCGGCGCATTCACCCCGGTCGTCGCGATCCTCTTCGTCATCGACATGCTGGGCGCGGTGTTCATCACCCACATCGACAACGGTCTCTGGGCGTCCGACGGCGGCTACGAGTTCGTCCTGACCCTCGGCGCCGGCGCGCTCCTCCTCGCGGTCGTAGGCGCAGGCCGTTTCAGCGTCGACGCGGCTCTGGGTACCAAGCTGCCCTGGCTCGCCGTCGACAGCGGTCGACCGGCGGCGACGGTCGGCTCCGCCAACTGACCCCACGCACACCCGATTTCGGACCCGCAGCCCAC